>NZ_JBXAWN010000008.1:0-342883 GCF_057291835.1 Pseudomonas sp. 1L-B-1-E-C1
CTAAGGAGCTGCGCGGCTTCCAAGTCCCTCCCTCGATGATCAGTCGAGAACTATCGCTCCTGGCGGAGCGTTAGTCGAGATACAAGGAGCTGCCGCAGGCTGCGATCTTTTCGAGGCATCCACAAAGCAGGGGGATTTCCGGCCGTTTCGACGGCCTTTTTTTTCGCCTGGAATCTGCTGAAAGGCATATCTCTTAAACGCATAACCAAATGAATAAATATGATTTATGGATATATAAATCAGCTGGTAAGGTCACTGCCATTGAAGCGAGATCGCAGCCTGCGAATCGCCTGTACCGCTTGAAGGAATCTGCAATGCTGGTCGTCTCACTCGGTGGCAGCCCCAGCCTGCGCTCCCGTTCCGGGGTGCTGCTGGAGCGTTCGCAACGCTGGTTGCAACAGCAAGGGGTGGAAGTGGTGAGCTATCAGGTACGGGACTTCCCGGCCGAGGATCTGCTCCACGCCCGCTTCGACAGCCCGAAGGTCCTCGACCTGCTGCAACAGATTGAAAACGCCGATGGCCTGCTGATCGCCACCCCGGTGTACAAGGCCTCGTTTTCCGGCGCGCTGAAGACCCTGCTGGATCTGCTCCCCGAGCGTGCCTTGAACCACAAGATTGTCTTGCCGATGGCCACCGGCGGCAGCATCGCCCACATGCTGGTGGTCGATTACGCCCTCAAGCCTGTGCTGTCGGCACTCAAGGCTCAGGAAATGCTTCAGGGCATTTTCGCCGAGGACAGCCAGATCGCTTACGGCGAAGGCAGTGCCGCCGCGCAATTGGCGCCGGCCCTGGAGCAACGATTGCACGAGGCGCTGGACCAGTTCATCGGCGCCATGGCGCGTCGGCCGAAACCGCTGGAGCCGGGCCTGTTGAATGAACGTTTGTTGAGTGCTCGCTGGAGCATTTAAGCCTCATCGGAATTTGAAGTACTGGCCTTACTCGCCCGCCAACGGGCAAGCAGGTGCAGCCAAAACCCAACAGCAAAAAGGAGAGCGCTATGCGCACTGTATTTTTGCGTCGTGGTCTGGTCGCTCTGTTTGCTGCGGCTGTGTCCTTCGGCGCCATCACTCAAGCTCAAGCCGAGACATTGCGGATCGGTTATCAGAAGTACGGCACGCTGGTGCTGCTCAAAGCCAAAGGCACCCTGGAAAAACGTCTGGCGGCGCAAGGCGTCGACGTGCAATGGACCGAGTTTCCTGGCGGCCCGCAACTGCTGGAAGGCCTCAACGTCGGCTCGATCGACTTTGGCGTGACCGGCGAAACCCCACCGGTTTTCGCCCAGGCCGCTGGCGCTGATCTGCTCTACGTCGCCTACGAACCGCCAGCGCCGAACAGCGAAGCGATCCTCGTGCCGAAGGACTCGCCGATCAAATCGGTGGCCGATCTCAAGGGCAAGAAAGTCGCCCTGAACAAAGGCTCCAACGTGCACTACCTGTTGGTACGTGCACTGGAAGACGCCGGTCTCAAGTACAGCGACATCCAGACCGTGTTCCTGCCGCCGGCCGATGCCCGCGCCGCGTTCGAACGTGGCAGTGTCGACGCCTGGGTCATCTGGGACCCGTACCAGGCCGCTGCCGAGAAACAACTGCAAGCGCACACCCTGCGCGATGGCAAAGGCATCGTCGACAACCACCAGTTCTATCTCGCGACCAAACCTTACGCGCAGAAGAATCCCGAGGTGATCAAGACCCTCGTCGAAGAAGTGCGCGCCGTTGGTGAATGGTCCAAAGCCAATCCAGAAGACGTGACGCAACAGGTCGCGCCGCTGCTCGGCCTGCCGGCGGACATCACCCTGACCTCGGTGAAACGCCAGGGCTACGGCGCGCTGTTCCTGACCCCGGAAGTGGTCGCCGCGCAACAGAAAATCGCCGACACGTTCTACCAGCTCAAGCTGATTCCCAAGCCGTTGAGCATCAAGGATGTGATCTGGACCCCGCCGGCCGCAGTGGCCCAAAGCTCTCAAGCCCAGTAATTCGAATCTACAAGGAGACCACTCCATGAGCCTCAATATCTTCTGGTTCCTGCCTACCCACGGCGACGGCCATTACCTTGGCACCGCCGAAGGCGCCCGCGCGGTTGATCATGGTTATCTGCAACAGGTCGCGCAAGCGGCGGATCGTCTGGGGTTTGGCGGGGTGCTGATTCCCACCGGGCGTTCCTGCGAAGACTCATGGCTGGTCGCGGCCTCGCTGATTCCGGTGACCCAGCGTCTGAAATTCCTCGTCGCCCTGCGCCCCGGGATCATTTCCCCGACGGTCGCGGCGCGCCAGGCAGCGACGCTGGATCGTCTGTCCGGCGGGCGTGCGCTGTTCAACCTGGTCACCGGTGGCGATCCGGAAGAACTGGCCGGGGACGGTCTGTTCCTCAACCATGAAGAACGCTATCAGGCCTCGGTGGAATTCACCCGCATCTGGCGTCGCGTGCTGGAAGGCGAAACCGTCTATTATGACGGCGAGCACATCAGCGTCAAAGGCGCCAAGCTGCTCTATCCACCGATCCAGCAACCGCGTCCGCCGCTGTATTTTGGTGGCTCCTCCGAAGCGGCGCAGGATCTGGCCGCCGAGCAAGTGGAAATGGTCCTGACCTGGGGCGAGCCGCCGGCAGCGGTGGCCGAGAAGATTGCCCAGGTTCGCGCCAAAGCTGCCAAGCTCGGCCGCACCGTACGCTTCGGCATTCGCCTGCATGTGATCGTCCGTGAAACCAACGCCGAAGCCTGGCAAGCGGCGGATCGCCTGATCTCGCATCTGGACGACGACACCATCCAGCGTGCCCAGGCCTCGCTGGCGCGCTTCGATTCGGTCGGCCAGCAACGCATGGCCGCGCTGCACGGTGGCAGCCGCGACAACCTCGAAGTCAGCCCGAATCTCTGGGCTGGCGTCGGTCTGGTGCGCGGCGGTGCCGGTACTGCGCTGGTCGGTGACGGCCCGACCGTAGCGGCGCGGGTCAAGGAATACGCGGATCTGGGCATCGACACCTTCATCTTCTCCGGTTATCCACACCTCGAAGAATCGTATCGGGTGGCCGAACTGCTGTTCCCGCACCTTGACGTCGAGCGCCCGGAACTGCCGAAAAGCGCCGGTTATGTCAGCCCGTTCGGCGAGATGGTTGCCAACGACATCCTGCCCAAAGCCGCGTCGCAGAGCTGAGGCGCGGCCATGAAGAAATTTACCCACAGCCTCGCGCCTTGGGCGTTGCCGGTGTTGCTCCTGGCGGTGTGGCAGTTGTCGGTGTCGGCGGGCTGGTTGTCGACGCGGATTCTGCCGGCACCGGTGGCGGTGATCGAGGCCGGCGTCAGCCTGGTGCGCAGCGGCGAGATCTGGACGCACCTGGCGATCAGCGGTTGGCGCGCGGCACTCGGTTTTACCATTGGCGGCAGCATCGGCCTGGTGCTGGGTTTCATCACCGGTCTGTCGAAGTGGGGCGAACGCCTGCTCGACTCCTCGGTGCAAATGATCCGCAACGTGCCGCATCTGGCGCTGATTCCGCTGGTGATTCTGTGGTTCGGCATCGACGAGTCGGCGAAGATTTTTCTGGTGGCGCTGGGCACGTTGTTCCCGATCTACCTCAACACGTATCACGGCATCCGTAACGTCGACCCGGCGCTGGTGGAGATGGCGCGCAGTTATGGTCTGAGCGGGGTTGGCCTGTTCTGGCAGGTGATTCTGCCGGGCGCGCTGCCGTCGATTCTGGTCGGCGTGCGCTTCGCCCTGGGCTTCATGTGGCTGACGCTGATTGTCGCCGAAACCATCTCGGCCAGCTCCGGCATTGGCTATCTGGCGATGAACGCCCGTGAGTTTTTGCAAACCGACGTGGTGGTGCTGGCGATCCTGCTTTACGCGGTGCTGGGCAAACTTGCCGACCTCGCCGCCCGTGGACTTGAGCGTGTGTGGCTGCGCTGGCACCCGGCCTATCAGGTTGCCAAGGGAGGTGCGGCATGACCGCTCAACAACCTCCGCGCCTGCTGCGCGGGATTCCACTGGCGGTGCGCAACCTGCAGAAAACCTTCGGCGCGCGCCAGGTGCTGCGTGATATCGATCTGCACATTCCGGCGGGGCAATTCGTTGCGGTGGTCGGGCGCAGCGGTTGTGGCAAGAGCACGTTCTTGCGCTTGCTCGCCGGCCTCGACCAGCCGACTGGCGGGGAGTTGCTCGCCGGCTCCGCGCCGCTCAGCCAGGCACACGACGACACGCGATTGATGTTCCAGGAAGCGCGGCTGCTGCCGTGGAAAAGGATCATCGACAACGTCGGCCTTGGCCTCAAGGGCAACTGGCGTCAGCAAGCGCTGGATGCGCTGGAAGCAGTCGGCCTGGCGGATCGCGCCAATGAATGGCCGGCGGCGTTGTCCGGTGGCCAGAAGCAGCGGGTCGCGCTGGCCCGGGCGCTGATTCACCAGCCGCGTCTGCTGTTGCTCGATGAGCCGCTCGGCGCGCTGGATGCGCTGACCCGCATCGAGATGCAGCAACTGATCGAACGGCTCTGGCAGCAACACGGTTTTACCGTGCTGCTGGTGACCCATGACGTCAGTGAAGCGGTGGCGATTGCCGATCGGGTGATCCTGATCGAGGACGGCGAAGTCGGCCTCGACCTCCACGTGGAACTGCCGCGCCCCAGAGTGCGTGGTTCGCATCGCCTCGCCGCGCTGGAAACCGAAGTGCTCAACCGTGTTCTGTCCCTGCCCGGCGAACCGCCGGCGCCGGAACCCGTTTCACCCCTGCCTACGCAATTGCGTTGGGCGCAATAACACCTTTTTATCAACGACAGGAATCAATGCCATGACTATCAAAGCCATCAACGTGCGCAACCAGTTCAAAGGCTCGATCAAGGAAATCGTCCTCGGCGACGTGCTGTCGGAAATCGACGTGCAGACCGCTTCGGGCATCGTCACTTCGGTGATCACCACCCGTTCGGTCAAGGAGCTGGAACTGGTGGTTGGCAGCGAGGTGATCGCCTTTGTGAAATCCACCGAGGTGTCGATCGCCAAGTTGTAAGCCGGTGAACAAAAAACAACCCCGGAGGGTGTGAGCCCTTCGGGGTTTCTTTTTTGAAGATCAAAAGATCGCAGCCTTCGGCAGCTCCTGCATTTGGAATGCATTCCCCCTGTAGGAGCTGCCGAAGGCTGCGATCTTTTAGCGTTTAGGTAGATAGGGCGGTAGATACAGGCCAATGTAGGCATCAAACACGCGCATCCCTTCCTCGGCCATGCGCGGGGTGATCTGCCCGTGCTGCTGCACCGAGCGGGCATAAACCCGGTCGCCCAGTTCCATGGCCAGGGCAAACACATCGACATCGTCCGGCAGCCTCGGCAGCTCGAAATGGTGGTCGAACAACTTGTGCATCAGGTCGCCCAGTTCCAGATCGTGCTGGCGGTCAGCCTGGGTCACTTCGGTCAGGCCATGTTGCGCCAGAATCAGTTGCCGTGCGGCGGCATCCTGATCGTAGATCTCGAGCATGCGCTGTTCGACCAGTCGTGACAGATCGCGCCAGTCGCGCAAAGCATCATGATCGATCGGCGCTTGCAGGCAGGCGCGGAAGGCCGCGTGGACATCGGCGGTCAGCGCTTCGAGCAGCGCCGGAACGCTGGCGAAAAAGTGGTAAACGGAAGAGGGCGGAATCTGCGCGCGCTCGGCGACGCTGTAGATCGACAGGCTGGCCACGCCCTCGGCGGCCAGCAGCGTGCGTGCGGCGTCGAGTATCGAATCGATCCGCGCCTGACTGCGGGCACGGGGTTTGCGAACGGTGGCGGGACGCGTCATGGAAGTCTCCTGCGGGGCAGCGGGCATTGTACGAGGCGGTTCCGGTGTTGTCTCGTCAAGCGCCTTCGCGAGCAAGCTCGCTCCCACATTTGATCTCCAGTGAATCCGGATCTTCTTCCCACCCGAAACTCCATGTGGGAGCGAGCTTGCTCGCGAACCGCCGCAGGCGGCCATTTAGCCTGAATCCCTAGCCGTAAAAAAACGCCGCTGGCTGATTCAGCCAACGGCGTTTTCCTGAAACTGCAATCCGCTTAAACGGTATGCAGATACCAGTTGTACTCAAGGTCGGAGATGGAGTGTTCGAACTCCTCCAGCTCGCTTTCCTTGCAGGCGACGAAGATATCGATGTATTTCGGATCGATGTACTTGGCCATCACCTCGCTGTCGTCCAGCTCGCGCAGGGCATCGCGCAAGTTGTTCGGCAGGCTCTGTTCGTTCTGCTCGTAGCTGTTGCCTTCGACAGGCGCGCCCGGCTCGATCTGGTTGACCAGACCGTGGTGTACGCCGGCCAGTACCGAAGCCATCAGCAGGTACGGGTTGGCGTCGGCGCCGGCCACCCGGTGTTCGATACGCACGGCATCGGCCGAGCCGGTCGGTACGCGAATCGCCACGGTGCGGTTGTCCAGCCCCCAGCACGGCGAGTTCGGTACATAGAACTGCGCGCCGAAGCGACGGTACGAGTTGACGTTCGGGCAGAGGAAAGCCATCTGCGCGGGCAGGGTCTCGAGCACACCGCCGATCGCGTGACGCAGCGCGGCGTTCTGCTCGGGATCCTCGCTGGCAAAAATGTTTTTGCCGGCTTTGTCCAGAATCGAAATGTGTACGTGCAGACCGTTGCCCGCCTGGCCCGGATACGGCTTGGCCATGAAGGTGGTGTCCATTTCATGGTCGTAGGCGATGTTCTTGATCAGACGCTTGAGCAGGACCGCGTAGTCGCAGGCCTTGATCGGGTCGGCGACGTGGTGCAGGTTCACTTCGAACTGCGCCGGGGCACTTTCCTTGACGATCGCATCGGCCGGGATGCCTTGCTCTTTGGCGCCTTCGAGAATGTCCTGGAGGCAGTCGACGTATTCGTCGAGGTCGTCGATCAGGTAGACCTGAGTCGAATGCGGGCGTTTGCCGGAGATCGGCGAGCGTGGCGGCTGTGGACGGCCGTTCACGTTTTCCTGGTCGATCAGGTAGAACTCGAGTTCGAAGGCGGCGCAGATGGTCAGGCCGAGCTCGTCGAACTTGGTCACCACCTGACGCAGCACTTCACGGGGATCGGCGAAGAACGGGTCGCCTTCGAGTTCGTGCATGGTCATCAACAGCTGCGCGGTCGGGCGCTTCTGCCATGGCTCGTTGCACAGGGTGTCGGGGATCGGATAGCAGATGCGATCGGCGTCGCCGATGTCCAGGCCCAGACCGGTGCTTTCCACCGTGGAGCCGTTGATATCCAGAGCAAATAGAGAGGCCGGCAGGTTGATGCCTTTCTCGTAAACCTTGTGGAGGCTGGTGCGTTCGATGCGCTTGCCGCGCACCACACCATTCATATCCGCAATCAGAAGGTCAACGTACAGAACCTCAGGATGTTCCTTAAGGAACGCGTTCGCTTCGTTAAGCTGAACGGCACGCGGGGGTACCGACATGATGCAACACCTTTGTTGTTAAAAATATCAATCATTGATCTTTTCTGGTTTCAGTCAACCCGAACGGCCTGCCGAAGTCAAGCGAGGCCTTTTTTGCCCCGAAAAAGCGCTTGAAGGGCATTTATGGGGCACTTTGGGGCATTTTTTCAAACCTTGAACGTTGCTCAGCTGCGGGCTTGAGCAGGCCGTGTTGTATTTTTTACGGGGGTGTTGTGTAAAAAAATGAACAAGGCTAAGCTCCGGTCAAACCCATAACAGCAATAATACCGGGGTGCTTCATGTCTCGCCTGCCGTTAATCGGCATCACCGCCTGCTCGCAACAGTCCGGTCTGCATGCTCATCACATCAGTGGCGATCAATCCGTCCGTAGCGCAGCCAGCAAGGCGCGCAGCCTGTCGACGAGACTCTCGTCAACCACCGGCAAAACGGCAGCGTCCGATATTCTGGACGTCGGACACAGCATCCGCTTTATGGCGTCCCCTCCCACTATAGAACTCTTTCCCTCTCAAAGCCCATGCCGCGCTCAGCGTCGTGCTGGTGATTCTGCACGTTTGCAAAGTGCACGGGAAATGCAACGCCAGCGTCAAGGGCAGGTAAGCTCCTCCTTCATTGTCTATGCGCGGTGCCAGGCGTAAGCCGGCACTGCGCGAGCAAGCCCCCCTTTAACGCGACGCCCCAAGCGTCAAAATTGCCTGACATCGCGTCAGGAGACTCAGCCCAGAGGCATTTATGAGTAACAACCTCGACCAGCTCACCGATTGGTTGAAAGACCGCAAGATCACAGAAGTCGAATGCATGATTGGCGACCTGACCGGGATCACCCGGGGCAAGATTTCGCCGACCAACAAGTTCATCGCCGAGAAAGGCATGCGTCTGCCGGAAAGCGTGCTGTTGCAGACGGTGACCGGCGACTACGTCGAAGACGACATCTATTACGAACTGCTCGACCCGGCCGACATCGACATGATCTGCCGCCCTGATCAGAACGCCGTGTACCTGGTGCCGTGGGCCATCGAGCCGACCGCGCAGGTGATCCACGACACCTACGACAAGCAAGGCAACCCGATCGAGCTGTCGCCGCGCAACGTCCTCAAGAAAGTCCTGAAGCTGTATGCCGACAAGGGCTGGCAGCCGATCGTGGCGCCGGAAATGGAGTTCTACCTGACCAAGCGCAGCGACGACCCCGACTATCCGTTGCAGCCGCCGATCGGCCGCTCGGGTCGTCCGGAAATCGGTCGGCAGTCGTTCTCCATTGAGGCGGCCAACGAATTCGACCCGCTGTTCGAAGACGTCTACGACTGGTGCGAACTGCAGGAGCTGGACCTCGATACGCTGATCCACGAAGACGGCACGGCGCAGATGGAAATCAACTTCCGTCACGGTGACGCCCTGTCGCTGGCCGATCAGATTCTGGTGTTCAAGCGCACCATGCGTGAAGCCGCGCTCAAGCACGACGTGGCGGCGACGTTCATGGCCAAGCCAATGACCGGCGAGCCGGGCAGCGCCATGCACCTGCACCAGAGCATCATCGACATTCAGACCGGCAAGAACGTTTTCTCCAACGAAGACGGGACCATGAGCCAACTGTTCCTGCACCACATAGGTGGCTTGCAGAAACTGATCCCCGAGCTGTTGCCGCTGTTCGCACCGAACGTCAACTCGTTCCGCCGCTTCCTCCCGGATACTTCGGCACCGGTGAACGTCGAGTGGGGCGAGGAGAACCGCACCGTCGGCCTGCGCGTACCGGATGCCGGCCCGCAGAACCGCCGCGTGGAAAACCGCCTGCCGGGCGCCGACGCCAATCCGTATCTGGCGATCGCCGCGAGCCTGCTCTGCGGCTACATCGGCATGGTCGAGGGCCTCAACCCGAGCGCGCCGGTGGTCGGTCGTGGTTACGAGCGCCGCAACCTGCGCCTGCCGCTGACCATCGAAGATGCGCTGGAGCGCATGGAGAACAGCAAGACCGTCGAAAAATACCTCGGCAAGACCTTCATCACCGGCTACGTCGCGGTCAAGCGGGCCGAGCATGAAAACTTCAAGCGCGTGATCAGTTCCTGGGAGCGTGAGTACCTGCTCTTCGCCGTCTGATACGCCGGGCGCGGCGGCGAGCCGTCGCGCCTTCACCGATAACAAGGAGAATTGGCATGACCAGCAACAACCCGCAAACCCGTGAGTGGCAAGCGCTGAGCAGCGAACACCACCTGGCCCCGTTCAGCGACTTCAAGCAATTGAAAGAGAAGGGCCCGCGGATCATCACCAACGCCAAGGGCGTTTACCTGTGGGACAGCGAAGGCAACAAGATCCTCGACGGCATGGCCGGCCTCTGGTGCGTGGCGATCGGTTACGGTCGCGATGAGCTGGCCGATGCCGCCGCCAAACAGATGCGCGAGCTGCCGTACTACAACCTGTTCTTCCAGACCGCTCACCCGCCGGCGCTTGAACTGGCCAAATCGATTGCCGACGTCGCGCCTGAAGGCATGAACCACGTGTTCTTCACCGGTTCCGGCTCCGAAGGCAACGACACCATGCTGCGTATGGTTCGCCACTACTGGGCGATCAAGGGCCAGCCGAACAAGAAAGTCATCATCAGCCGCAAGAACGGTTATCACGGCTCCACCGTGGCCGGCGCGAGCCTCGGCGGCATGACCTACATGCACGAGCAGGGCGACCTGCCGATTCCCGGCATTGTCCACATCGCGCAGCCGTACTGGTTCGGCGAAGGCGGCGACATGTCGCCGGAAGAGTTCGGCATCTGGGCGGCCAATCAGCTGGAAGAGAAGATTCTCGAAGTCGGCGTCGACAACGTCGGCGCCTTTATTGCCGAGCCGATCCAGGGTGCCGGTGGCGTGATCATTCCGCCCGATACCTACTGGCCGCGCATCAAGGAAATCCTCGCCAAGTACGACATCCTTTTCGTTGCCGACGAAGTGATCTGCGGTTTCGGCCGTACCGGTGAGTGGTTCGGTAGCGATTTCTACGACCTCAAACCTCACATGATGACCATCGCCAAAGGCCTGACTTCCGGCTACATCCCGATGGGAGGCCTGATCGTCCGTGACTCCGTGGTGGCAGTGCTCAACGAAGGCGGCGATTTCAACCACGGCTTCACTTACTCCGGGCACCCGGTGGCAGCAGCGGTGGGCCTGGAAAACATCCGCATCCTGCGCGACGAAAAAATTATCGAGAACGCCCACAATGAAACGGCACCGTATTTGCAGAAACGTCTGCGCGAGCTGAATGATCACCCATTGGTGGGTGAAGTTCGCGGCGTCGGTCTGTTGGGGGCGATCGAGCTGGTGCAGGACAAGGCCACGCGCAAGCGTTTTGAAGGCAAGGGCGTCGGCATGATCTGCCGACAGTTCTGCTTCGACAACGGCCTGATCATGCGCGCGGTCGGCGACACCATGATCATCGCGCCGCCGCTGGTGATCAGCAAAGCGGAGATCGATGAACTGGTTACAAAAGCACGCAAGTGTCTGGACCTGACCCTCAATGCGCTGCAGGCCTAGGTGCTAGGCTTTGAGCGGGGGAGCTGCGGCGCACTCGCTCAAAGCTGTCAGAAAGGCTGGTCTTTTGTTGAAAGACCGCCTCGGATCTTGCCAGACTAGCCGCGGTTCCAGTTGTCCGGGTTCGGCCGCTGAACAAAGTGGTTCAAAAAAGAAAAATTTGGAGCATGACGCATGAAGGCATTAGGTAAAAAGCTAGCTGGCAAGACTCTGCTCGCGCTGTCCATGGCGGGCATGATGGCGGGTGCGGTGCACGCGGACGACAAGGTACTGCACGTCTACAACTGGTCCGACTACATTGCGCCGGACACCGTGGCCAACTTCGAGAAAGCCACCGGGATCAAAGTCGTCTACGACGTCTTCGACAGTAACGAAACCCTGGAAGCCAAGCTGCTGGCCGGCAAATCCGGTTACGACATCGTGGTGCCTTCCAACAACTTCCTCGCCAAGCAGATCAAGGCCGGCGTCTACCAGGAGCTGGACAAGTCCAGACTGCCGAACTGGAAAAACCTCGACGAAGACCTGCTCAAGGCTGTTGGCGATGCCAGCGACCAGGGCAACAAGCACGCTTTCCCGTACATGTGGGGCTCGATCGGCATCGGCTACAACCCCGCCAAGGTCAAGGCTGCGCTGGGCATCGACAAGATCGATTCGTGGGACGTGGTATTCAAGCCGGAAAACATCGAGAAACTCAAAAGCTGCGGCGTGAGCTTCCTCGATGCCCCGACCGAAATGATTCCGGCGGCATTGCACTATCTGGGCAAGCCGACCAACAGCAAGGACAAGGCTGACCTCAAAGCCGCCGAAGACCTGTTCCTGAAGATTCGTCCTTCGGTTGCCTACTTCCACTCGTCCAAGTACATCTCCGACCTGGCCAACGGCAACATCTGCGTCGCCGTCGGCTACTCGGGTGACCTGGAACAATCCAAGACCCGCGCTCAGGAAGCCGGTGACAAGGTCAAACTGGCCTACACCATTCCAAAAGAAGGCGCCGGTACTTTCTACGACATGGTCGCCATTCCCAAGGATGCCGAAAACGTCGAAGCCGCCTACAAGTTCATGAACTACCTGCTGGAGCCGCAAGTGATGGCCGGCATCACCAACGCCGTGCGTTTCCCGAACGGCAACAAGGCCGCGACGCCTCTGGTGGACAAGGACATCACCAGCGATGCGAGCATCTACCCGTCGGCTGAAGTGAAGAAGCAGCTCTATGCGATCAGCGATCTGGACGCCGCAACACTGCGTCTGATCACCCGCAGCTGGACCAAGATCAAATCGGGCAAATAAGCCGGTTTGTCGCCACAACCACTGGCCGTCGTCGCTGCGACGGCGGTCAGCGGATAATTAAATGACAGAAAGTTTTGCTGGATCGGTTTTTCGAAGGTAAGTTGCGCGCCGGTTTTGTTGTCGGGCAGCCACGGCTGTCATGCAGCGCGGGGCAACTTGGGCCCAATCAATCTAGAGGACCTCCCCCTTGCCTGTATTTTCTTCTTTGCGCAAAACCCTGCTGGCCGCTGCCGGCCTGACAATCGCTGTCGGAGCCCAGGCCGCCGGTACGGTGCATATTTATAACTGGTCCGATTACATCGGCGAATCGACCCTGGCCGACTTCGAGAAAGAGACCGGGATCAAACCGGTCTACGACGTTTTCGATTCCAACGAAACCCTGGAAGGCAAGCTGCTCGCCGGGCGCACCGGTTACGACGTGGTCGTGCCGTCGAACCACTTCCTTGGCAAGCAGATCAAGGCGGGCGCGTTCCAGAAGCTCGACAAGGCACAACTGCCCAATTATTCCAACCTCGACCCGGTGCTGCTCAAGCGCCTGGAACAGAACGACCCCGGCAATCTCTACGCCGTACCGTATCTGTGGGGCACCAACGGCATTGGCTACAACGTCGACAAGGTCAAAGCCGTGCTCGGCATCGACAAGATCGACTCCTGGGCCGTGCTGTTCGAACCGGAAAACATCAAGAAGCTGCACAGCTGCGGCGTCGCGTTCCTCGATTCGGCAGATGAAATGATGCCGACCATGCTCAATTACCTGGGCCTGAACGCCAACAGCACCAATACCAAGGACTACGAAAAGGCCACCGCCAAGTTGCTCGCGGTGCGCCCGTACGTGACCTATTTCCACTCGTCGAAGTACATCGGCGATCTGGCCAACGGCGACATCTGCGTGGCCATCGGTTTCTCCGGCGACATCTTCCAGGCGAAGAACCGTGCCGAGGAAGCGAAGAAGGGCGTCAACATCGCCTACTCGATTCCGAAAGAGGGCGGCGCGCTGTGGTTCGACATGCTGGCGATCCCCAAGGATTCGTCCAACGTCAAGGAAGCCCACGCCTTCATCAATTATTTGCTGAAACCTGAGGTGATTGCCCAGGTCAGTGATTACGTCGGTTACGCCAACCCCAATCCGGGTTCGGACAAGCTGATGGAACAATCCATTCGCACCGATGAAGCGGTTTACCCACCGCAAGCAGTCCTCGACAAGACCTACGTGTCGACCGAGTTGCCAGCCAATATTCAGCGTTTGATGACCCGCAGCTGGACCAAGGTCAAGTCGGGCAAATAACGCACAAACTATCCAGGGTTCGTCTTGCGTGGCGAACTGCTGCTTCTGTTGGGAGTTTCGTAAATGGCAGTTGCCTCCGGCGCCTACAAGAAAGCCCTCGAGGGCGACCAGACACCGAAACAGGTGCTGGTCAAAATCGACCGGGTCACCAAGAAGTTCGACGAGACGATTGCCGTGGACGATGTGTCCCTGGAAATCAAGAAGGGCGAGATCTTCGCCCTGCTCGGCGGTTCGGGATCGGGCAAATCCACCTTGCTGAGGATGCTGGCAGGCTTCGAACGGCCCACGGAAGGGCGGATTTTCCTCGACGGCGTCGACATCACCGACATGCCGCCGTACGACCGTCCGATCAACATGATGTTTCAGTCCTACGCCCTGTTCCCGCACATGACCGTGGCGCAGAACATCGCCTTCGGCCTGCAGCAGGACAAGATCCCCAAAGCAGAAATCGACGCCCGCGTGGCCGAGATGCTCAAGCTGGTGCAGATGAGCCAGTACGCCAAGCGCAAGCCGCATCAGCTGTCCGGCGGTCAGCGTCAGCGCGTGGCCCTGGCTCGTTCGCTGGCCAAGCGGCCGAAGCTGCTGCTGCTCGACGAACCGATGGGCGCACTGGACAAGAAACTGCGTTCGCAGATGCAGCTGGAACTGGTGGAAATCATCGAGCGCGTCGGCGTGACCTGCGTGATGGTGACCCACGACCAGGAAGAGGCCATGACCATGGCCGAGCGCATCGCGATCATGCACCTGGGCTGGATCGCGCAGATCGGCAGCCCGATCGACATCTACGAAACCCCGACCAGCCGTCTGGTCTGTGAATTCATCGGCAACGTCAACATCTTCGAAGGCGAAGTCATCGACGACGCCGAAGGCCACGCGACCATCACTTGCAAGGACCTCGACCGGCAGATCTACGTCGGCCACGGCATCAGCACCTCGGTGCAGGACAAGTCGGTCACCTACGCGATTCGTCCGGAGAAACTGCTGGTCACCGCCGACATGCCGACCTGCGAATACAACTGGTCGAGCGGCAAGGTCCACGACATCGCCTATCTGGGCGGGCACTCGGTGTTCTACGTCGAATTGCCGAGCGGCAAACTGGTGCAGTCGTTCGTTGCCAACGCCGAACGTCGCGGCGCGCGTCCGACCTGGGGCGATCAGGTCTACGTGTGGTGGGAAGACGACAGCGGCGTGGTACTTCGCTCATGAACATGCGCAAATTCAAACGCCGCATCAACCGAATCATCCCCAATGGCCGGCAGCTGGTCATCGGGGTGCCGTTCATCTGGCTGTTCCTGTTCTTCATGCTGCCGTTCTTCATCGTTCTGAAGATCAGCTTCGCCGAAGCCGACGTGGCGATCCCGCCGTACACCGAGATCTACACCTACGCCGAGCAGAAGCTGCAACTGCTGCTGAACCTGGGCAACTACGCGATGCTCGGCGACGACGAGCTGTACATCGCCGCCTACCTCGGCTCGCTGAAAATGGCCTTTATCAGCACCGTGCTCTGCCTGCTGATCGGTTATCCGATGGCCTACGCCATCGCCAGCGCGCGCAAAGAGCTGCAAACGGTGCTGGTGCTGCTGATCATGATGCCGACCTGGACCGCGATCCTGATCCGCGTGTACGCGTGGATGGGCATTCTCAGCAACAACGGCCTGCTCAACGGTTTCCTGATGAGCATGGGCCTGATCGACGAGCCGCTGCAGATCCTCAACACCAACCTCGCCGTGTACATCGGTGTGGTCTATTCCTATCTGCCATTCATGATCCTGCCGCTCTACGCCAACCTGGTGAAGCATGATCAGAGCCTGCTGGAAGCTGCGTCGGACCTGGGTTCGAGCACCTTCAACAGCTTCTGGAAAATCACCATTCCGCTGTCCAAGAACGGCATTATCGCCGGCTGCATGCTGGTGTTCATTCCGGTGGTCGGCGAGTTCGTCATTCCAGAACTGCTCGGCGGCCCGGAAACCCTGATGATCGGCAAGGTGCTCTGGCAGGAGTTCTTCAACAACCGCGACTGGCCGGTGGCGTCCGCGCTGGCGGTGGTGATGCTGGCGATCCTGATTGTGCCGATCATCCTGTTCAACCGCAGTCAGGCCAAGGAAATGGAGGGTAAAGAATGAAGCGCTTGCGTTTCTCCAGCCTGATGCTGGTACTGGGCCTGATCTTCATCTATCTGCCGATGCTGATCCTGGTGATCTACTCGTTCAACGCCTCGAAACTGGTAACGGTGTGGGGCGGCTGGTCGATCAAGTGGTACGTCGGCCTGCTCGACAACTCGCAACTGATGGGCTCGGTGCTGCGCTCGCTGGAAATCGCCTGCTACACGGCGGTTGCTGCGGTGGCGCTGGGTACATTGGCGGCGTTCGTGCTGACGCGCATCACTCACTTCAAGGGTCGCACGCTGTTCGGCGGCCTGGTGACTGCGCCACTGGTCATGCCGGAAGTGATCACCGGTCTGTCGCTGTTGCTGCTGTTCGTGGCCATGGCGCAGATGATCGGCTGGCCGCAGGAGCGCGGCATCGTCACCATCTGGATCGCTCACACCACGTTCTGTGCGGCGTATGTGGCAGTGGTTGTGTCGGCGCGTTTGCGTGAGCTGGACCTGTCGATCGAAGAAGCGGCGATGGACTTGGGCGCGCGGCCGTGGAAGGTGTTCTTCCTGATCACCATCCCGATGATCGCGCCATCGTTGGCAGCGGGCGGGATGATGTCGTTCGCGCTGTCGCTGGATGACCTGGTGCTGGCGAGCTTCGTTTCCGGTCCGGGTTCGACGACCCTGCCGATGGAAGTGTTCTCGGCGGTGCGCCTGGGCGTGAAACCGGAGATCAACGCCGTGGCCAGCCTGATTCTGCTGGCAGTGTCGCTGGTGACCTTCCTCGTCTGGTTCTTCAGCCGCCGCGCCGAAGAAGCACGCAAGAAAGCCATCCAGCAAGCCATCGAAGAAAGCGCCGCCGATTCGTGGAAGCAACCGGACGCGCGTCGCGCGCCTGCGCCACAGGCTGTGTGAGCTGAAGGGTTGTTCAGGACTCTCTGATCAATCATTAACCCTGTGGGAGCGAGCTTGCTCGCGAATGCAATCTGTCAGTCGATATCCATGTGGCTGATACACCGCTTTCGCGAGCAAGCTCGCTCCCACAGGTTTTTTGAGTGGCCTTCAAGTCCAGGGAGAGCGGCGGATGACCTCGACGAAATTCATCGGCTTGAACCCCGGTTCCTGATCCTTCAGCACATCGGTCTTCACATTGCCGAACGTAGTCTGCGGACGATGACGCAAGCCATCGGCAAACGCGCAGATGATGCACTCCTTGAAGCCTTCGCCGCGTGGATGCGCATGCACCACGGCTTCGCGCTGCACGCTGCTGAACGCCGCGTAATCCATGCCCAGCACGTCCATTTCCACGCCAGCCGTCACCAGTGCCACGGTCGGTCGCAGATGCTTGGGTACGCCCGGCGTGGTGTGCAGGGCAATCGACAGCCAGACCTGCTCGATGTCGTCATCGCTCAGCCCGTACGGCTTGAGAAAGGCTGCCGCGGCATTCGCGCCGTCCACCTCGAAACGCTCGTCATCGCTGCGATGACCTTCCACCAGACCGAGGTCATGGAACATCGCGCCGACGTACAGCAGCTCCGGGTTGTAGGTAAGTTGCCGGCGCTCGCCGCTCAAGGCACCGAACAAAAACACCCGGCGTGAGTGGTGATAGAGCAGATCTGATTCAATGTCGCGGATGTATTCGGTGGTGGCCCGGGCGAGGGCGCTGTCAGGGATCTTGATGCCGGCGATGGTGCTGGTCATAACGGTTTCCTCGTCGAAAACGCCGTCGTGGCGCTGCTGGAGAAAGTCTGTTCCCGGCGCGCCAGGCGAGCAATCGAGTCATGGCTGCGATCCTTGCCATTGCACCTGCAAATCGTGCCAAGCTCGCTTGCCGGGGGGGATTTGGCTAAGGTTGGCGCGATCAACCAGCCGGACATGGCCCATGTGGGAGCGAGCTTGCTCGCGAAAGCGGTGTGTCATTCGACCGCTATGTTGCGTGTGATGACCTCTTCGCGAGCAGGCTCGCTCCCACAGGTTGGTGTGTTTGTCACAGGTATTGAGGACGTTTGAGCCATGAACAAATCCGTCGCCATCGTGGTATTCCCCGGCGTGCAGTCACTGGACGTCAGCGGCCCCATGGACGTGTTCGCCGAAGCCAACCGCTTCCTCGCCCCGCAGGATCACTATCGCTTGCAAGTGATCGGCCTCGAGCACGGGCCGATGGCCTGTTCCAACGGCATGAGCCTGAACGCCCACTGCCACTTCAGCGAAGCAACGGATATTCATGACCTGTTGCTGGTTGCCGGTGGCCCGCAATTGCCGTTCATGGATTTCGGCCCGACGTTCGACACCTGGCTGCGTAACGCCTGTGGTCGCGCCCGGCGTTTCGGCTCGATCTGCAACGGCGCGTTCATGCTCGCCCGCGCCGGTTTGCTGGACGGGCGCACCGTCACCACCCACTGGAACGATGCCGAGGCGCTTGTGCAGTTGTGCCCCACCACGCGGGTCGAGGCGGATCGCCTGTATGTCGAGGACGGCACGCTCTATACCTCGGCCGGGGTCACGGCAGGCATCGATCTGTCGCTGTACCTGTTGGCGCGCGATCACGGTGCCGAGGTGGCGCTGAGTGTGGCGAAACGGCTGGTGGTGTTCACCCAGCGCTCGGGCGGGCAATCGCAGTTCAGCCCGTTCCTCACGCCGCATGCCGAACCGACGTCAGCGGTGGCGCTGGTGCAGCTGTATGTGTTGGCCAATCTCACTGGCGACCTGACGATTGCCGATCTGGCCAATGCAGCGAACATGAGTGCGCGCAATTTCTCGCGGGTGTTCGCCCGGGAAGCCAAAGTGACCCCGGCGGAGTTCGTCGAACGAGCGCGGGTGGATGCAGCGCGGGTGATGTTGGAAAGCACCACGGCGCCGTTGAAGACCGTGGCGTATCAGTGCGGGTTTCGGGACGCGCAGCATATGCGCAGTGTGTTCAATCGGCGCTTGGGCGTGACGCCGCAGCAGTTTCGGCTGAATTTTGCGCTGGATGTCTGATCCGGGCTTGAGCTCGAAAGTCCTCACCCCAGCTCTCTCCCAGAGGGAGAGGGGGCCGACCGCGGTGTCTGGCGTGTTACATCGACCTGAAAGACCTTATCGATTATGGAATCGGTGCCAATCTTGCACGTCGGCGTTTATCCCCAATATCCCCCAATCGGTCCCCTCTCCCTCTGGGAGAGGGCTAGGGTGAGGGGCTCTTCAGGGCTTGCGCGCAGGCAACAGCTTCAACGTACTCCGCGTATTCGCCAGCACCTCTTCCTCGCTGAAATGCGCCTGCACATAAATCCCCTCCACATATGCTTCAGCCTGATCGTCATAGTGACGATCAAACGGCACACCACTCTGGCCCACCGGATTGATCGTCAGACCATGCGCAGGATCGGCGAAATCCACCAGACGCCGCGTCGACGGTCCATAGGTTACCGGCCATGGCGCCGGGGCGATTTTCGCCGAGAGGTTGTTCGGCACTTCGTGGCTGCCTGGCGCAGCGAACGGGCCGACGTTGAACAGGCGATCCAGCGGCTTCTGCTGGCCCAGCGGATGGGCATGGGTCAGGATGTGCGCCGCTCCCCACCGCCAACCCGCCACATCATCGCCGAGGGTCAATTGCAGATGCTGCATGCTCGCCGCCCACGCCGTGCGCACGACATCGGCGCGGGTTTCTTTGGCTGACGTGCTGCGATTGTCCCACCAGGGTGAATCAGCTCTCGCCGCCAGTCGCGGCAAGGCGGAATCGATCACCCGCGTCGACAGCAGTGTCTCGAAGAAGTCATTGCCCAACTCATCGCGCATCGCCGCGTCGGCAAGGTCGTAGAGGAACTGGTTGAACACCGTCGCGCTGACCGAATCCAGCGGATAGTCGCCGGGCCATTGCGCCAATTGCTCGACCAGTTTGCGTTGCGCCGGATCGCCCACCACTTCACGCAACACCGGCAACAACGGCGCCAACAGACGCGGGCCGTAGCCGGTCGCGGTGCCCAGTTGCAGTTTCTGGTTGGCCTCGTTGCTCCACTTCACCCGGTTGTCACTGAGCTGACGATCAAGCTGCTGGCCGCGATCGGCGAGGTTGTAGTAACCGGGAATCTCCATGCCGGTCGGCGATACCGGCTGAAAGTTGGCCGAGACGATATAGCCGCGTGCCGGGTTCTCTTCCTGTGGGTTGGCACTGAATGGGTAGTAACCGTCCTTGTCCGCCTCAGGCGTGCTGCCGTCGAGAATGAAGCCCGGTTTCACCCCGGCCGGACGTTTCGGCAGCAAGGCCGAAGCCCACCAGGCGATATCGCCCTTGGCGTTGGCGTAAACCAGATTCAGACCCGGCGCCTGCACCTTGGCCGCCGCGGCACGGGCCTTGGCCAGGGTATCGGCGCGGTTGAGCTGGTAGAAACCTTCGAGGATCGGATTCGGTGTTTCGAGGAACGCCCACCACATCGCAATCGGGGTTTTCCCGGCAGCGCTGCCGAGGGCATCGTTAACGATCGGCCCATGCGGCGACTGGCGCAAAGTGATGGTCACCGGCGCCTGACCCTTCACACTGATCTGCTGCTCGCTGACGAGCAGGTCGGTCCACTGGCCGCGGTACCAGACCTGATTGGGGTTGTCCGGGTTGACCTTCTCGGCGATCAGATCGAGGTCGTCGTTCTGGAACATGGTCAGGCTCCAGCCGAAATCGAGGTTGTGGCCCAGAAACGCGAACGGCACCAGCGCCTGGTGATGGCCGTACAACTCAAAGCCCGGCGCCGACAGCTGCGCCTCGTACCACACCGACGGCACCGAGAAACGAATGTGCGGATCGCCGGCCAGCAACGGCTTGCCACTCTGGCTGCGGCTGCCGGCAATCACCCAGGCGTTGCTCCCTTCGAACTGCGGCAGACCGTTGTCGATGAGCGCCTGTTCGCTGAGGCGGGCGAGGGCGGTGAGGTCCTGCCAGTCGCCGGCGGCGAGGGCTGGCGCCTGCCTGGCGTGATCGGTGGCGAGTACGCCTTTGGCCTGCCAGTCGAGATCGAACACATTGAGGTAATCGGCGCCGAGCTGATCGCGCACGTAGGTCAGCAGCGGCTCGGTGCGAAACGCGGCGGCAAAGCTGTAGGCCATGTAACCGGCGACGCTGATGCTGTCTTCGGCGGTGAACGGCCGCTTGGGGATGCCCAGCACGTCGAACTCGATCGGCGCGGCGTGGCTGTCCTGATACTCGTTGATGCCATCCAGATAGGCTTGCAGGCCCCTCCACGCCGGCGACTGCTTGTCCAGGCTGGCGACATAACTGGCGGCGCGCTCGCGGATGCGCAGGCTGCGAAACAGCTTGTCGGTGTCGAGCAGTTTCGGCCCGAGCACTTCGGCCAGTTCGCCCCGGGCGAGGCGACGCATGGCTTCCATCTGGAACAACCGATCCTGCGCGTGCACATAACCGAGGGCGCGATAGAGGTCGGTTTCGTTCTCGGCACGGATATGCGGCACACCGCGCTCGTCATAGCGCACGGTCACCGAGCCTTGCAGGTTATGCAGCTGCACCTGGCCCTGGCGCGTCGGCTGCTTGCTGTAGACATACCCGCCAGCGGCGCAGAGCAGGACAACGACCAGCAGGGCAACGACGATCAACGCACGCTTCATGGTGACTCCTTGTGCAGGCGGGAGGGCCGCCCGTCGGGCTGCAAACATTTAGCACAGAGCATCTGTGCGGTGCAGCGCTGTCCTTGAAAAGTCCGGAATGCCTTACCGCGCATCCGCCGGCCACGGGCAATAACAACCCACTGCCAAGGTGTGCGTAGCGTTCACCGGGCGGTCTTCCGTCAGGGCATGCAGGATCGGTTCGATGAAGCTGTTGCTGGAGTTGCAGGTCAGGCCTTCGCTGTACGGGCCAAAGTAGGCGAGTTTACCGCTGCGATCCCAGATCGCCACGGCGGGGCTGGCGGGGATCTGCTCGGAGCCGGGCAGTACGATAATGGTTTTCAGGCCGGCGAGGGTGGCGGGCAACTGGCCGTGGCTGCCGGGTTTTTGCACGGCGAAGAACTCCACGCCGCGCGCGCCGAACTGTTCGACCATCTCGCTCAGGTGCTGTTGATTGCCGACGTTGCACGGACAGGCCGGGTCCCAGAAATGCACGAGACGGATATTGCCCGGTCCGGCGAGGTTGTCCGGCAGGCGCAGCGGATCGCCGGAAAACACCGCCGTATGTTCGCTGAACGCACGCAGGTAGCGGCCCTGAAACCAGTCATACGCCGCCCACAGCACCCCGGCGCAGATCAGCGCGAGCAGGCTGGCGAACAGTGCGGTGCGGTAGGGCGAACGCATGGTTTCGGAATCTGAAAAGGTTGGCTAGCTTGCCATGCTTGCTCCGACAGATGAATATCGCAGGCCGATAAAGTCCGTTTACCGCTTTGGAATGTGCGCATGCCTGATACTTTCGACCCCGATCATTTACGCGCGAGCCTCAAGCCGTTGGCCGAGTGGCAGCCGTTATCGGATGAGGCGAAGGCTTATCAGCGCTTCTACAAGACCGACTTCGCCGAGCGCGATGTGTGGCGCGGCATGGGTCGTTTCGAGGTCGATGGCTACGAGTTGGTCAGCCATTGCTGGTGGCCGGAGAAGGTCAAGGCGACGCTGTTTCTGCTGCACGGTTACTACGACCACATCGGCCTGTACCGGCATGTGATCGAGTGGGCGCTGGATCAGGATTTCGCCGTGATTGCCTGCGACTTGCCGGGGCATGGGCTGTCGAGCGGACCGCGGGCGAGCATCCGCGATTTCGCTGAATATCAGCACATGCTGCAAGCGCTGTTCGCTGAAGCGACTTCGATCGCGCTGCCGCAGCCGTGGCATTTGTGCGGGCAGAGCACCGGGGGCGCGATTGTCGTCGATCACCTGCTCAATCATGGCGAAAACAGCCCGGCGCAGGGGCAGGTGATTCTGCTGGCGCCGTTGGTGCGACCACGGGCCTGGGGCTGGTCGCAGTTGAGTTATTACCTGCTGCGGCCGTTTGTTCGCGGCGTTGCGCGGCGCTTCAGCGAAAACTCCAACGATCCGGACTTTCTGCCTTTTCTGCAGGCTGATCCGTTACAGCCAAGGCGTCTGCCAACGAAGTGGGTGGGCGCGTTGTCGCACTGGATCATCCGGGTCGAGCACGCGAAAAAAAGCCCCCGACGGCCGCTGATCATTCAGGGGCAGGCGGACATGACTGTGGACTGGCAGCACAATCTGCAGGTGTTGAAATGGAAGTTCGACCGCCCGCAGATTCTGCTGCTGGCCGAGGCGCGGCATCATCTGGCCAATGAAACGGCGGAGATGCGTGAGGAGTATTTCGAGTTTTTGAGCAAGCGGATCAGGGGCAGGAATCTCTGAAGCGTTAAGGCAAGATCAAAAGATCGCAGCCTTCGGCAGCTCCTACAGGGGAACGCGTTTCAATGTAGGAGCTGCCGAAGGCTGCGATCTTTTAAGGCTGGCCGACCGCCAACCCCGCCCGAATCGCCGCCAGCGCCGCCTGATAGTAAGCCTTGCCCTCGGTCGACTCGGCAAACGTCGCAAACTCTTCCAGCTCTTCATCCGACAAATCGCGATAAACGTAGAGCAGGGTGTTGTTCAGATCGGCGCCGATCTGATCCATCAGGCGCTGGCGCTGGCCGTTCAACATGCCCTGCGCCTGGCCGCCACCGAGCAATCCCGGGATCATTGAACTCAAACTGTCCGCCGCCACGCCCGCAATCGCCAGACTGACCTCGGCGCCAGCCTCACGGGCCGGCAGGGCTTGCGCCAAGTGGCCGATGATCAGCAAACGACTGTCGCTGGCCTGCATTTTTGGCAGGCCCTGGGCATTTTTCGCCAATTGATCGCGGCGGGTCGCGAGCAGTTCGGCGGCGACGATTTTCTTGCCCAGTGGTGACTGGAAAAAGGTCAGCGCCGGTTTCGGATCGGCGAGTTTCTGCCGCAGTTGCGCTTCGGCGCGTTGATCCATGGCCTGCGCGGCGAACCGCTGGTTGCTGTTGTTGACCAGTGCTTGAAACACCGCTGGCGGCAGGCTGTTCTGATAGCGCTGCTGGGCGGCGCTCAGGGCATCGTTGAAATGCGCGCGTTGTTCTGGCCAGCCGGCGACCTTGTACAACTGATCAAAGCCGTCCGCCCAGGCGGGCAATACGCAGAACATCAACAGTGAAAAAAGCAAACGGCGCATAGGGACTCCTGTCAGCAGCGGACTATTGTCCGTGCGGTGCCGGTACTTGTCGAGAATTCGTAGCAAGCCGCTGCGTGGCTCTGTCGGATTTATTGCCGTCGGCATACTATGCGCGCCATGCCGATATCCTCTGAACACCCGCTGCTGTTACGCATTGTCGACGACCTGGCCGAACACGGCTGGTCGCAGCAGAACATCTTCCTGCCCGCCGATCTGACCCGGGCGCTGGCGGCCGAGTGCCGTAAACGTGAAGCCGAAGGCGAACTGGCGCCGGCAGCGGTCGGGCGCGGGCCGTTTTCGGAGATTCGCGAGGGTATTCGCGGCGATCACATTCAGTGGATCGACCCCGGCCAGGCCGACGCCACCGACCGCTACCTGAGCCTGATGGACAGTCTGCGCGAGGCACTCAATCGAGGTCTGTTTCTGGGTCTGGAAGATTTCGAATGTCATTTCGCCCTGTACCCGCCCGGCGCGTTCTATCGCAAGCACGTCGACCGCTTTCGCGATGACGACCGGCGCATGGTGTCGGCAGTGATCTACCTCAACGACGCCTGGCTGCCGGAGGACGGTGGCCAGTTGCGCATGTACTTGAACGATGAGCGTGTGCACGATGTGCAACCTACCGGCGGCTGCCTGGTGGTGTTTCTCTCCGGCGAAGTGCCCCACGAAGTATTGCCGGCCCATCGCGAACGGCTGTCGCTGACCGGATGGTTTCGTCGCCGTGGCAACGAGCCGTTCTGAGCATGGAAAAGATTCTCGTCAGCCGCTGCCTGTTGGGCCACCGCGTGCGTTATGACGGTGGCGCGAGTGGTCCGTTTGATCTGCTTGAGCAGTGGATCGAAGAAGGCCGGGTAGTGCCATTGTGTCCGGAAGTGGCCGGTGGTTTGCCGACGCCGAGGGCGGCGGCGGAGATTCCCGGCGGGCAGGGCGGTGAGGTGCTCGATGGCAAAGCTGCTGTCGTCACTACCGAAGGCGAGGATGTCAGTGCGCAGTTTCTCGAAGGTGCACGCCAAGCGCTTGAGTTGGTGAAAAAGCACGGCATTCGGGTGGCGGTGCTAAAGGCCAACAGTCCGTCTTGCGGGAATCTGCTGACGTATGACGGGACGTTCAGTGGGGTCAAGGTCAGTGGCGAAGGGGTGACGGCGGCGTTGCTCAAGCGTCATGGGGTTCGGGTGTTCAGTGAGCTTGAGCTGCCGCAAGCCGCGCAAGCCCTGACCCGACTCGATTAAAAGTTTCATCGCAAATCCAACTGTAGGAGCTGACGAGTGAAACGAGGCTGCGATCTTTTGATCTTCAAAATCAACATCAAAAGATCGCAGCCTGCGGCAGCTCCTACGGTTCGGTGAGCCACTTCTCGGTCAGCGCCGCTAGGCGTCCGTCGTCTTTGATCCGCTGCATCGCGCTCTTGAGACTGGCCTGAAACGCCGGATTACCTTTCTGAAACGGAATCGCCAGCTCCACCGGCGCCGCCGCTTTCGGCTTCTCTTCGGTCAACGCCTGCACCAGCACCATAGGCCGCGGTGTCTCGTCCTTCTTCGCCAGCAGTTGCCCAGCGACCTCGCCGTACGGCTCGCTGAAGTCGAAACGATCCTTGAGTTCGGGTGTCAGTGCTATGTGGTTGAGCGCGACGTCGTACTTGCCGCTTTCAACGCCCTGGAGCAGATCGCCCTCGTCGGTGACGATGAAGTCGGCGCGTACATCCAGCTCCTTGGCCAGAAGTTGCCCAAGCTCGACCTCGAACCCTGTGAGTGTGTCGCCTTCCTTGTAATTGAAGGGCGGTGTATTAGCCTCAAGGGCTATGCGCAGCTCGCCACGGTCGTTGACATCATCAATCAGTTCGGCGTGAGCCAGCGGGCTCAGAAGGGGTAGCAGGCAGATCAGGCCAGGCAGCAAGCGCATGGTCACTCCTTTGAAATCATTATCGCGACGCTCTGATTCAGGCTCGCTTTGCTATGGTTGTCGAGTGCCTTCGACAACGAATGGTCATGAAGTTGTCATGACCGTGCGGATTTTACGGAAAAACTGGAGAAGAAAATGAAAAGCTTTATGTCTCGTGCAGCGTTGGCCGGTGTGCTGATGGGTGTTTCGGTGCTGGCCAGTGCGGCGACGCCGGCTCCCAAGGATGCTGAAGTGTTCATCGTTTCTCCCGAGGACGGCGCCACCGTCTCGCAGGAATTCAAAGTCAAGTTCGGCGTCAAGAACATCGCGCTGGCCCCGGCGGGTGACACCACCAAGAACACCGGCCACCATCATCTGCTGATCGACGTCGACGACCTGCCGGCCGAAGGCGCGCCGATCCCGACTGACGCGCACCACATGCATTTCGGCAAGGCCCAGACCGAGGCCACGATCAAACTGGCCCCTGGCAAGCACACCTTGCAACTGATTCTTGGCGACAGCGGCCACATGCCGTTCGACCCATCGATCGTTTCGGAAAAAATCACGGTTAACGTGAAATAAAAAAGGGAGCCCTTCGGGGCTCCCTTTTTCTTGCGCTAAGAACGCTGTGCTTAGAACAGCACTCGACTACGGATAGTGCCGTTGACGTGTTGCAGTTTCTCTTGCGCCAGCTCCGAGTACTCGGCGTCGACGTCGATCACCACGTAGCCGACCTTCTCGTTGGTCTGCAGGAACTGACCGGAGATGTTGATGCCGTTTTCGGCGAAGACCTTGTTGATCTCGCTCATCACACCAGGGATGTTCTCGTGGATGTGCAGCAGGCGGTGCTTGCCAGGGTGAGCCGGCAGGGCCACTTCCGGGAAGTTGACCGACGACACCGAAGTCCCGTTGTCGCTGTACTTGACCAGTTTTTCCGCCACTTCCAGACCGATGTTGGCTTGCGCCTCGGCGGTCGAGCCACCGATGTGCGGGGTCAGGATCACGTTGTCGAGGCCACGCAGCGGGCTTTCGAACTCTTCGTCGTTGGAGCGTGGCTCCACCGGGAATACGTCGATGGCCGCGCCGATCAGGTGCTTGTCCTTGATCGCGTCCGCCAGGGCGTCCAGCTCGACCACGGTGCCGCGTGCGGCGTTGATCAGGATGCCGCCCTTCTTGATGGCGCGGATTTCCTTCTCGCCGATCATCCACTGGGTCGCCGCGGTTTCCGGCACGTGCAGGGTGACGATGTCGGACATGCCCAGCAGCTCATGCAGGTTGTTGACCTGGGTAGCGTTGCCCAGCGGCAGCTTGGTCACGGTGTCGTAGAAGAACACCTGCATGCCCAGACCTTCGGCCAGAACCGACAGCTGCGTGCCGATCGAGCCGTAGCCGACGATGCCCAGCTTCTTGCCACGGATCTCGAACGAGTTGGCGGCGGACTTGATCCAGCCGCCACGGTGGCAGGAGGCATTTTTCTCAGGGATGCCGCGCAGCAGCAGGATCGCTTCGGCCAGTACCAGTTCCGCTACGGAACGGGTGTTGGAGTACGGCGCGTTGAACACGGCGATACCGCGCTCGCGGGCCGCACTGAGGTCAACCTGGTTGGTGCCGATGCAGAAACAGCCGACCGCGACCAGTTTCTTCGCGTGATCGAAGATCTCTTCGGTCAGTTGCGTGCGCGAGCGAATGCCGATGAAGTGAGCGTCAGCGATCTTTTCCTTGAGCTGGGCTTCCGGCAAGGAACCAGTCAGGTATTCAATGCTGGTGTAGCCCGCCGCCTTGAGGACGTCGACAGCCGATTGGTGGACGCCTTCGAGAAGAAGGAACTTGATCTTGCTCTTATCGAGAGAAGTCTTGCTCATCTGCGTAAACCTGTATCCCGGAGAAAAATGGCAGGGAGGGAGCAGCCTGGAGCTGACCCGCACGGCAACAAAGCCGTCACCGCGGATCTGGCCTTGGGCACTGTCCTGCGGGGTCGGTATGCTAGCATAGCCACCCCGCTAAACACTCATTCCTGCGACGTGAAGCGTTCTCAGGATGACCATGAATTGTTCGAGAGTTCTGTCGATGACCAATCCTGCGCTGATTGATGAACTGAAGACCCTGGTTGAGCCTGGCAAGGTCCTGACCGATGCCGACTCCCTGAACACGTATGGCAAGGATTGGACCAAGCACTTCGCCCCGGCGCCAAGCGCCATCGTGTTTCCCAAGACCATCGAACAAGTGCAGGCAGTGGTGCGTTGGGCCAACGCGCACAAGGTCGCGCTGGTGCCTTCGGGCGGGCGCACCGGGCTGTCCGCCGCTGCGGTGGCGGCCAATGGCGAAGTGGTGGTGTCGTTCGATTACATGAACCAGATTCTCGACGTCAACCTCACTGACCGCACCGCCGTGTGCCAGCCGGGTGTGGTCACCGAACATTTGCAGAACGTGGCCGAAGAAAACGGCCTGTACTACCCGGTCGACTTCGCCTCGGCGGGTTCAAGCCAGATTGGCGGCAACATCGGCACCAATGCCGGCGGAATCAAAGTGATTCGCTACGGCATGACCCGCAACTGGGTGGCCGGCATGAAAGTCGTCACCGGCAAGGGCGACGTGCTCGAGCTGAACAAGGATTTGATCAAGAACGCCACCGGTTACGACCTGCGTCAGCTGTTCATTGGCGCCGAAGGCACCCTCGGTTTCGTCGTCGAAGCGACCATGCGCCTTGATCGCGCGCCGAAGAACCTCACCGCGATGGTCCTCGGCACCGCCGATTTCGATTCGATCATGCCGGTGCTGCACGCCTTCCAGGGCAAGCTTGACCTGACCGCGTTCGAATTCTTCTCCGACAAGGCGTTGGCCAAGGTCATGGGCCGCGGCGACGTGCCGGCGCCGTTCGACACCGACTGCCCGTTCTACGCCCTGCTCGAATTCGAAGCGACCACTGAAGAAGTGGCCAACAGCGCGCTGGAAACCTTCGAGCACTGCGTTGAGCAGGGCTGGGTACTCGACGGCGTGATGAGCCAGAGCGAAACGCAGCTGCACAATCTGTGGAAGCTGCGCGAATACATCTCCGAAACCATCTCCCACTGGACGCCGTACAAGAACGACATCTCGGTTACGGTTTCCAAGGTGCCGGCGTTCCTGCGCGAGATCGATGCGATCGTCGGCGAGCACTACCCGGATTTCGAAATCGTCTGGTTCGGCCACATCGGCGACGGCAATCTGCACCTGAACATCCTCAAGCCGGAAAACCTGAGCAAGGACGAGTTCTTTGCCAAGTGCGCCACCGTCAACAAGTGGGTGTTCGAAACCGTCGAGAAGTACAACGGCTCGATCTCTGCCGAACACGGCGTAGGCATGACCAAGCGTGATTACCTGACCTACAGCCGCTCGCCGGCGGAGATCGAGTACATGAAAGCGGTCAAGGCAGTGTTCGACCCGAACGGCATCATGAACCCGGGCAAGATTTTCCCGGTTTGATCGGTAATCTCTGTTGAATCAATGAAGGCAGGAGTCGGTAAATGAGCTATCAGCACCAGTACGTCGACGGCACGCGCATCCACTTCCCGATCGGGAAAGTCGTGTGCATTGGCCGCAATTACGCCGAACACGCCAAGGAACTGGACAACCCGGTGCCGACCGAGCCGCTGCTGTTCATCAAGCCGGGCAGTTGCGTGGTGCCGCTGGAAGGCGGTTTCAGCATTCCGACCGAGCGCGGTTCAGTGCACTACGAGGCGGAAATCGCTGTGTTGATCGGCAAACCGCTGTCGACCAAACCAAGCCGCGAAGAAGTCCTCGATGCGATCTCCGGTTTCGCCCCGGCGCTCGACCTGACCCTGCGCGACAAGCAGGCCGAGCTGAAAGCCAAGGGCCTGCCGTGGGAGATTGCCAAGTCGTTCGACGGCGCGGCAGTGATCGCGCCGTTCGTGGTCGGCAGCACTTTCGCTGACCTGACCGACATCGGCATTCGCCTGACCATCAACGGCGAAGTGCGCCAGGACGGCAACAGCAGCGCGATGCTCAACCCGATCGTGCCGATGATCCAGCACATGGCCGGCTGCTTCTCGCTGCAGGCCGGCGACGTGATCCTTACCGGTACGCCGGTGGGTGTAGGCCCGCTGAACGTCGGCGACGAGATCCTCCTCGAATTGCCGGGGGCGAGCCGCTTCAACAGCAGCGTGCGCTAACCGCCACACCGAAAATCCCCTGTGGGAGCGAGCTTGCTCGCGAAAGCATTTTTTCAGTCAACAAAGATGTCGACTGACACTCTGCCTTCGCGAGCAAGCTCGCTCCCACATTGTTTTATGGTGCCCTGAAGATCGCTGGCAACACACGCCAATCCCGCCATTTCCCGTTTTTTTCACATCCGCTCTGGATAATTTCCGCGATTTCGGCGTCTCAGCCGGCCTCTTTGTGCTATTACCTTTGGCCTGAATTTTCGGAACGCGTCCTTTGATGTCATCTCAAACTCAGCAAAAAACCACCCATCGTTCCCGCTTCGCTCTGCGCTGGTATGTCTGGCTGTTGCTGGCCATCGCAGCGGCGTATGGGCTGGCGTTCGCCATGCACTGGGATGATCGTGGTGTGCTGTGGGTGCTGGAGCGCTTCGAGAGCAAGGCCGAGCAGAAAGAGAGCGTGTGGCTGCCGGACTATCAGGTGGTGATCGATGCCAAACCGTTGCCGGGCATGGAGAAGGACGAAGCTTCCGACCTGGCTTACAACCCGCAGACCAAAACCCTGTTCTCGGTGATGGGCAAAAATCCGTTCCTCGCTGAGCTGACACTGCAGGGCGAGGTGCTGCGCAAGATGCCGCTGGTGGGCTGGAGCAATCCCGAAGGCCTGACGGTCATGGAAAACGGCCTGATGGCGATTGTCGACGAGCGCCAGCACACGCTGTCGATCGTCAAGGTCGACGCCGGTACCCGCGAGCTGAACATTGCCGATTTTCCGAAATACGACCTCGGACCGTCAAAAGACCAGAACAAGGCTTTCGAAGCCATCACCTGGGATCCGCGCAATCAGCAGCTGATTTTGGGCGAAGAACGCCCGCCAGCCTTGTTCATCTGGAAGAGCGATGGCAGTCAGACACTGACTGGCGACAAGCAGAAACTGGCCAGTGACGAGCTCGACATTCGCAACCTCTCGGCGCTGGCGGTCGACCCACGCACTGGCCATCTGTTGGTGCTTTCTGCCGATTCGCACCTTTTGCTGGAACTGGACGAGAAGGGCGAGCAAGTCAGCTTCATGACTCTGCTTGGCAATTTCAACGGTCTGAAAGACACCATTCCCCGCGCCGAAGGCCTGACCATGGACGAAGACGGCACGCTGTACATGGTCAGCGAACCGAACCTGTTCTATCGCTTCGAAAAGCACCGGTGATGCCTTCCCTGTAGGAGCTGCCGCAGGCTGCGATCTTTTGACTTTGACGTTCAAAAGCAGGATCAAAAGATCGCAGCCTTCGGCAGCTCCTACGGGGGTTGGCTTGTGGTCTGAGGCAAGTGGCCATTAAGCTTCAATTCAGACGGGCGTGATATTTCATCGGCCTGTCTTGAATCCGAGCCTGCCTGAATGCGTCGACTTGCCCGTCCCAAACCGTTGATTCTTGTCCTGTTGTTGATTGCTCTGATCGCGTTGCTCGCGCTCGGCCAGTACCTGCGCCTGTTCGAGCGCGCCTGGTTCAACCTGCACACCCTGTGGCAGCCGTTGAGCAGCGAGGCGATCGGTCTGGATCAATATCGGGTGATGATCGAGGCGCGGCCGATCGACGGGCTCGACGATGACGTCTCGGCGCTGACCTACGATCCGGTGCGCAAAAGCCTGTTCACCGTGACCAACAAGAATTCCGAACTGATCGAACTGTCGCTGGAAGGCAAGATCCTGCGGCGCATTGCTTTGGTCGGGTTCGGCGACCCTGAAGCGGTCGAGTACATCAGCGCCGACACTTACGTGATCACCGACGAGCGCCAGCAACGCCTGATCAAGATCCACCTCGACGCCGACACCACGTTCCTCGACGCCGAAGATGCCGAGCAGATGACTCTCGGTGTGCACATGGCCAGCAACAAGGGTTTCGAGGGGTTGGCTTACGATTCGGTGGGCAAGCGCCTGTTCGTGGCGAAAGAGCGCGACCCGATGCTGATCTACGAGGTCCACGGTTTCCCGCACTTCAAACCGGACAAGACCTACGCCGTGCACGTGATCAACAACCCCAAGCGCGATGCCGGGATGTTCGTGCGTGACCTGTCGAGTCTGCAGTACGACGAACGCAGCGGGCACTTGCTGGCACTGTCGGACGAGTCGCGGTTGATTATCGAACTGGATGTCGACGGCCGCCCGTTGAGCACCATGTCGATCAGCGGCGGACGCCAGGGTTTGCAGAAAACCGTGCCGCAGGCCGAGGGGATTGCGATGGACGATGACGGCACGTTGTATCTGGTGAGTGAGCCGAATCTTTTCTACGTCTTCAAAAAGCCTGCACAGCCTTAACTCACACCACAAAACACTGTGGGAGCGAGCCTGCTCGCGAAGGCGTCGTGTCAGCCAATGAAAATGTTGGCTGAACTGGCGCTTTCGCGAGCAGGCTCGCTCCCACAGGTTTATTCGTCTGCCCATAAAGTGTGGGCAGCGATGGCTTACTCAGCCTTCAGCGTCTTCACACCTTCACTGGTGCCCAGCAGCAACAGATCCGCCGGGCGCGCGGCGAACAGGCCGTTGGTGACCACGCCGACGATGGCGTTGATCTGCGCTTCCAGCTCCACCGGGTTGGTGATCTGCAGGTTGAACACGTCGAGGATGATGTTGCCGTTGTCGGTCAGTACGCCTTCGCGGTACACCGGGTCGCCGCCGAGTTTGACCAGTTGGCGGGCAACGTGGCTGCGGGCCATCGGGATCACTTCCACCGGCAGCGGGAATTCACCGAGCACCGGCACCAGTTTGCTGGCGTCGGCGATGCAGATGAAGGTCTTGGCCACGGCGGCAACGATCTTCTCGCGGGTCAGGGCCGCGCCGCCGCCCTTGATCAGGTTCAGGTGCGCATCGCTTTCATCGGCGCCGTCGACGTAGAACTCCAGATCGCTGACAGTGTTCAGCTCGTACACCGGAATCCCGTGGCCTTTCAGACGCGCGGCGGTGGCTTCGGAGCTGGCAACCGCGCCATCGAACGCGCCCTTGTGCTGGGCCAGGGCATCGATGAAGCAGTTGGCAGTGGAGCCGGTGCCGACGCCGACGATGCTCTTGTCGTCGAGTTTCGGCAGGATGAAGTCCACGGCGGCCTGGGCCACGGCCTGTTTGAGTTGATCCTGGGTCATGCGGGCTCCGAAGCGGGCAAGGGGTGGGCAGAAAGGCCGGCATTATAGGCCTCGCGGTCGTGAAGGTCATTGTCCTGTTGGCAGATCAAAAGATCGCAGCCTTCGGCAGCTCCTACAGGGGAATGCGTTCCAAAGTGTAGGAGCTGCCGAAGGCTGCGATCTTTTTGGGCGCATAAAACCTCTGGATCCGTGTGGTCGTGCGCCCGAAAGCCGGGTTAGACTCCTTGGCCCTGCCCAACCCGCTCAGTGATGCTTTCCGATGCTCGAACAGTACGTCAAAAAGATCCTCACCTCGCGCGTTTATGACGTTGCCGTAGAAACCCCGCTGCAGAACGCCCGCCAGCTCTCGGAGCGGCTGGGCAATGACATCTGGCTCAAGCGCGAAGACTTGCAGCCGGTGTTCTCGTTCAAGATTCGCGGTGCCTACAACAAGCTGACCCAGCTGAGCGATGAAGAGCGCGCCCGTGGCGTGGTCACCGCGTCGGCGGGTAATCATGCGCAGGGTCTGGCTCTGGCGGCGAAAGTGCTGGGCGTCAAAGCCACCATCGTCATGCCCAAGACCACCCCGGAAATCAAAGTCGAAGGCGTGCGATCACGCGGCGGCAAAGTGGTGCTCCACGGTGACTCGTTCCCGGAAGCGCTTGCCTATTCGCTGAAACTGGTGGATGAAAAAGGCTACGTCTACATCCATCCGTACGACGATCCCCACACCATTGCCGGGCAGGGCACCGTGGCCATGGAAATTCTCCGTCAGCACCCGCAGCCGCTGGACGCGATTTTCGTCCCGGTCGGCGGCGGCGGGCTGATCGCCGGTATCGCGGCGTACGTGAAATACCTGCGGCCCGACATCAAGGTGATTGGCGTCGAGCCGGACGACTCCAACTGCCTGCAGGCAGCGATGGCGGCGGGCGAGCGCGTTGTTTTGCCGACGGTAGGGATCTTCGCCGACGGCGTGGCGGTGGCGCAGATCGGCCAGTACACCTTCGAGATCTGCAAGGATTACGTCGATGAAGTGATCACTGTCAGCACCGATGAGATTTGTGCGGCAATCAAGGATATCTACGACGATACCCGCTCGATCACTGAACCTGCCGGGGCGTTGGGCGTGGCCGGGATCAAGAAATACGTCGAGCAGCGCGGCGTCAGCGGCCAGACATTCGTCGCCATCGACTCCGGTGCCAACGTCAATTTCGACCGCTTGCGCCACGTTGCCGAGCGCGCCGAGCTGGGCGAAGGCCGCGAGGCGATCATCGCCGTGACCATTCCCGAGCAGGCCGGCAGCTTCAAGGCATTCTGCGAAGCCATCGGCAAGCGCCAGATCACCGAATTCAACTACCGCTACAACACCGGCAGCGAAGCGCACATCTTCGTCGGCGTGCAGACCCACCCGGACAACGACCCGCGCAGCGCCTTGCTGGCGAGCCTGACCGAGCAGGGTTTCCCGGTCATCGACCTGACCGACAACGAACTGGCCAAGCTGCACATCCGCCACATGGTCGGCGGTCGTGCGGCGCAGGTGGTCGATGAAGTGGTGCTGCGCTTCGAATTCCCGGAGCGCCCGGGCGCCTTGTTCAACTTCCTCAACAAGCTTGGCGGGCGCTGGAACATCTCGATGTTCCACTATCGCAACCACGGCGCGGCGGACGGCCGCGTGGTTGCCGGCCTGCAAGTGCCCCATGACGAGCGTCATCTGGTGCCCGCGGCGCTGGCGGAAATCGGCTACCCGTACTGGGACGAAAGCGACAATCCGGCCTATCAGCTGTTTCTTGGCTGAGCGGCTACGCTGATGAGCATGGACCTACGGAAGAGAACGACATGGAAACCCTGACCACCCTGAAAGTCCTTCACGTCGCGGCGACCGTGGTCATTCTCGCGAGTGGGCTGGGGCTCGCCGCGCTGACCTGGCGTAATCGCAGCGAAGGCCCGGCCAGTACGATGCGCCGTCCGTGGCTGTTTATCTGGTGCCTGATGCTGATCGGCATGCTCAGCATGCCGTTCACCGGTTGGTGGCTGGTGCATCTGGTTGGCTGGCCCTTGGGGCAATTGTGGATTCTGGGGTCCAGCGTGATCTATGCCGTGGCCACGTTCAGTGCGGTCTGGCTGCTGGTTCGGCTGGATCGGCTGTGGACAACCGGGCTGGGTAACCGCACATTCAATCTGGCGCTGGCGATTGTCAGCGGCGTCGGATTTATCGCCATAGCGGGGTTGATGGGGGCGAAGCCGGTTTAAGGCCTGGTACCGAGTCGATCCCATTCGCGAGCAAGCTCGCTCCCACATTGGATCTGTGTCGTTCACAAATTCCCTGTGGGAGCGAGCTTGCTCGCGAAGGCGTAGTCAGCCGCGCAGACTGATCACCGGCCAGCCACGCTTCTCGGCCTCGGCGCGCAAATTCGGATCCGGATCCACCGCCACCGGATTCGCCACCTGCTCCAGCAGCGGCAGGTCATTCATCGAGTCGCTATAGAAATAGCTGTCCTCAAGCGAATGACCGGTCTCTTCCAGCCAACGATTCAGGCGCGTGACCTTGCCTTCGCGGAAGCACGGAATGTCGGTGCTGCGTCCGCTGTAGCGGCCATCGATCATTTCACATTCGGTAGCGATCAGGGTTTCCACGCCCAGGCGCACGGCGATCGGCGCCGTGACGAAACGGTTGGTCGCGGTGATGATCACCAGTTTGTCGCCGGCGTCGCGGTGCTTTTTCAGCAATTCCAGTGCCTTGGGCAGGACGATCGGCTCGATGCAGTCGCGCATGTAATCACTGTGCCAGGCGTCGAGCACGGCCATTTCGGTGCGGCCGAGAATTTCCAGGCAAAAGTTCAGGTAGGCAGCGTTGTCCAGCTTGCCGGCCAGGTAATCCTGATAGAACTCGTCGTTGCGCGCCTTGTAGGCGATCGGGTCGAGGAAGCCGCGCTCGCACAGATAATCGCCCCAAGCGTGATCGCTGTCGCCGCCCAGAAGGGTGTTGTCCAAATCGAATAGAGCCAGGCGCATTGCAGTTACCCGCTGAAAAGTCAGTAAAAAGGCGACAAGAATACGGTCTTTTCACAAGAGTGCACATAAGGTAGGAACCTTCGTTGCCGCCTGATCAAGCTTTGTGGAACAATGCGGCGACATGCGTTTGCGAGGTTGTTGCCGTGATCGACCCCGATGGTTTCCGCCCCAATGTCGGGATCATTCTGACGAATGACGCCGGCCAGGTGCTATGGGCTCGCCGTATCAATCAGGACGCCTGGCAGTTTCCGCAGGGGGGGATCAACCCCGAGGAGACGCCGGAAGACGCCTTGTACCGCGAGCTGAACGAAGAAGTTGGCCTGGAACGTGAAGATGTTGAAATACTGGCCTGTACCCGAGGCTGGTTGCGCTATCGTTTGCCGCAACGCCTGGTGCGTACCCACAGCCAACCGCTGTGCATCGGCCAGAAACAGAAATGGTTCCTCCTGCGCCTGATCTCCAACGAGCAGCGGGTGCGGATGGATCTGACCGGTAAACCGGAATTCGATGGCTGGCGCTGGGTCAGCTATTGGTATCCGTTGGGCCAGGTGGTGACATTCAAGCGCGAGGTGTATCGACGCGCTCTCAAAGAGCTTGCCCCGCGCCTTTTAGCGCGCGACTGACGACGGAGTTCGACCCCGAGCCATGCTCAATACGCTGCGCAAGATCGTCCAGGAAGTTAACTCCGCCAAGGATCTCAAGGCGGCGTTGGGGATTATTGTGTTGCGCGTCAAAGAGGCCATGGGCAGCCAGGTCTGCTCGGTCTACCTGCTTGACCCGGAAACCAATCGCTTCGTCCTGATGGCCACCGAGGGCTTGAACAAGCGCTCGATCGGCAAGGTCAGCATGGCCCCCAACGAGGGTCTGGTCGGTCTGGTCGGCACGCGTGAAGAACCCCTGAACCTCGAAAACGCATCGGTTCACCCGCGCTACCGCTACTTCGCCGAGACCGGTGAAGAGCGTTACGCCTCGTTCCTCGGTGCTCCGATCATTCACCACCGCCGCGTCGTCGGCGTGTTGGTCATCCAGCAGAAAGAGCGTCGTCAGTTCGACGAAGGCGAAGAAGCCTTCCTCGTGACCATGAGCGCGCAGCTCGCCGGCGTTATCGCCCATGCCGAGGCCACCGGTTCGATCCGTGGTCTGGGCCGGCAGGGCAAGGGCATTCAGGAAGCCAAGTTCGTCGGCGTGCCGGGTTCGCCGGGTGCTGCCGTCGGTACCGCCGTGGTCATGCTGCCGCCGGCGGACCTGGACGTGGTGCCGGACAAGACCATCACTGACATCAACGCTGAGCTGGCGCTGTTCAAGACCGCCATCGAAGGCGTGCGCGCCGACATGCGCGCGTTGTCCGCCAAACTGGCGACCCAGCTGCGCCCGGAAGAACGCGCGCTGTTCGACGTCTACCTGATGATGCTCGACGATGCCTCGCTGGGCAGCGAAATCACCACCGTGATCAAGACCGGCCAATGGGCCCAGGGCGCGCTGCGTCAGGTAGTCACGGAACACGTCAACCGCTTCGAATTGATGGACGACGCTTACTTGCGTGAGCGTGCGTCGGACGTCAAAGACCTCGGCCGCCGTCTGCTCGCCTATCTGCAGGAAGAGCGCCAGCAGAACCTGGTCTACCCGGAAAAAACCATCCTGGTCAGCGAAGAACTGACGCCGGCGATGCTCGGCGAGGTGCCGGAAGGCACGCTGGTCGGTCTGGTTTCGGTACTCGGTTCGGGTAACTCCCACGTTGCAATTCTGGCCCGGGCCATGGGCATTCCGACCGTCATGGGTCTGGTCGACCTGCCGTACGCCAAGGTCGACGGCATCGAAATGATCGTCGACGGCACCCGGGGCGAGGTCTACACCAACCCGAGCGAAGTGCTGCGCAAGCAGTTCGCCGAAGTCGTCGAAGAAGAGAAGCAACTGGCGCTGGGCCTCGACACCCTGCGTGATCTGCCGTGCGTGACCCTCGATGGCCACCGCATGCCGCTGTGGGTCAACACCGGCCTGCTCGCCGATGTGGCGCGGGCGCAGAAGCGCGGCGCCGAGGGAGTCGGTCTGTACCGCACCGAAGTGCCGTTCATGATCAACCAGCGCTTCCCGAGCGAGAAGGAACAGCTGGCGATCTACCGCGAACAGCTCGCCGCGTTCCACCCGCAGCCGGTGACCATGCGCAGCCTCGACATCGGCGGTGACAAATCGCTGTCGTACTTCCCGATCAAGGAAGACAACCCGTTCCTCGGCTGGCGCGGTATCCGCGTCACCCTCGACCACCCGGAAATCTTTCTGGTGCAGACCCGCGCGATGCTCAAGGCCAGCGAAGGCCTGAACAACCTGCGGATTCTGCTGCCGATGATCTCCGGCACCCATGAACTCGAAGAAGCCCTGCACCTGATCCACCGTGCCTGGGGCGAGGTGCGCGACGAAGGCACCGACGTGCCGATGCCGCCGATCGGCGTGATGATCGAGATCCCGGCAGCGGTGTACCAGACCAAGGAGCTGGCGCGGATGGTCGACTTCCTCTCGGTCGGCTCCAACGACCTGACCCAGTATCTGCTGGCGGTGGATCGCAACAACCCGCGCGTGGCCGACCTTTACGACTACCTGCATCCGGCGGTGCTGCAGGCCCTGCAAACCGTGGTCACCGACGCCCATGCCGAAGGCAAACCGGTGAGCATCTGCGGCGAGATGGCCGGTGATCCGGCGGCGGCGGTGCTGCTGATGGCGATGGGTTTCGACAGCCTGTCGATGAACGCCACCAACCTGCCGAAGGTGAAGTGGATGTTGCGCCAGGTGAACCTGAGCAAGGCCCAGGAGATGCTGGCGGAACTGATGAAGATCGATAACCCGCAGGTTATCCACAGTTCGCTGCAGTTGGCGCTGAAGAATCTTGGGTTGGCTAAGATGAATTCGCCGGTTGTGAACAAATCTCTCTAAGATCAAAAGCCCCTCACCCTAGCCCTCTCCCGGAGGGAGAGGGGACTGATCGGGAGATGCTGCAGAACTCCGTCGACCTGAAAGAGCTTTGCTGAATCCATAATCGACTCGATCTTTCAGGTCGATGTAAGGCCCAAGACACCTCGGTCGGCCCCCTCTCCCTCCGGGAGAGGGCTGGGGTGAGGGTGAGCTTCAAACGCAGATATCCACTTCACCAAGATGACCCCCATACGGCCCGAAGCTGCGCTCCACCATCCGCCGCGTACCGTCCGCCTGCACGATCAACGCCGTACTCGCCCGCGTGCCGTAACTCTGGCTGGCAATAAACACGCTCGACAACAATGACTCCGTCGCCATGCCCACCCCGGTATCCGGCAACTCGGCCTCTGGTGCGGGCTGCGCATCGCTCAACAACGCCAGCAATCGTTCAGGCTGCGGATCATCCAGCACTGCGCTCAACGCCGCCCTGGCCTTGAGCAGTTTTGGCCACGGCGTGTCCAGCCCGGCATTGGATAACCCGTAAACCCCGGGTTGCAACATCACCGGCTCCGACGACCGCGCATTGAAATGCCACAGCTCATGGGCATTGCCCAACAGCAGATTGAACCCGGCATATTCGCCCGCACGACCCACCACATCGCTCAAATAATCATCAATCGACAGATCACCCATGAGAAAGCGCGCCACCAGTTCGCCTCGTGATTTGGTGGCCGGCGGCTGCTGCGGGTCGCGAATATTGGTTAACGCGGCAAAGCGCCCGTTGGCGCCGATCCCCAGCCAGGTGCCGCCGGCCTCAAGATCGCGCCCGGCATGCACCTGCGGCGCTTCTGGCCACGGCGCCAATGGCAGGCTGGGGCGGGCGTAGAACTCGTCGCGGTTGGCCGCGACGATCAGCGGCTGGGCATGGCCCGGGCGCCAGGCGAAAACAATCAGGCACATAAGGTGGTCCTTGTGTGTTTTTTGCCCACTCTACGCATCCGGCGTCCGTGCATCCATCGCCAGTGGAGCAGAAGGCTGCGCATCCGTTACCATGCCGCTCCTGTTTTGCCGACGCGTGCTGGAGACGGTCATGGAATTTCTGCTCTACCTGGCGCTCGGCGCCTGCGCGGGCGTGCTCGCCGGGCTGTTTGGCGTCGGCGGCGGGATCATCATCGTCCCGGTGCTGGTGTTCAGCTTCACTTTGCAGGGCTTCGATCAGTCGATTCTTACGCATTTGGCAGTAGGGACGTCGCTGGCGACGATCATATTCACCTCGGTCAACGCCGTGCGTGAACATCACCGCCGTGGCGCGGTGCGCTGGGCGATTTTTCGCTGGATGACCGTGGGCATTCTGCTCGGTGCCGGTTTCGGGGCGCTGACCGCAGAAGCGATATCCGGGCCGAACCTGCAAAAGATCATCGGCGTGTTCGCCCTGGTGATCGCCGTGCAATTGGCGCTGGACGTCAAACCCAAGGCCAGCCGAACGGTTCCGGGCAAACTCGGTCTGACTGCGGCCGGTACGGTGATTGGCTGGGCGTCAGCGATTTTCGGCATTGGCGGCGGCTCGCTGACCGTGCCGTTTCTGACCTGGCGCAGCGTGCCGATGCAGCAGGCCGTGGCGACCTCGTCGGCCTGTGGCCTGCCGATCGCTCTGGCCAGTGCGTTAAGTTTCATGATTCTGGGGTGGCACGATCCGTTGTTGCCGGCCCATAGTCTCGGTTTTGTGTATTTGCCGGCGTTGTTGGGCATTGCCCTGACCAGCATGGTCTTCGCACGGCTCGGCGCGCGTCTGGCCCACAGGTTGTCGCCGCGCTTGCTGAAAAGGCTATTCGCCGCTTTGCTGTTCTGCGTGGGTTTGAGCTTTCTGCTCTGACCGCGTGGCAATCCTGGCTTAATCCTGAGGTGGCAGCGTCGCCCGGGAATTTCGCTTTCAACTCTAACAAGGAGTCGCAATGCTGCCTTACCCGCAGATCGACCCGGTGGCCCTGGCCATCGGTCCGCTGAAAATCCACTGGTACGGTCTGATGTACCTGATCGGCATCGGCGGCGCGTGGCTGTTGGCGTCGCGCCGGCTCAACCGCTTCGACCCGACCTGGACCAAGGAGAAGCTCTCCGATCTGGTGTTCTGGCTATCGATGGGCGTGATCGTCGGCGGCCGTCTGGGTTACGTGCTGTTCTATGACCTGAGCGCGTACCTGGCCAACCCGACGCTGATTTTCGAAGTGTGGAAGGGCGGCATGTCGTTCCACGGCGGATTCATCGGCGTGATGCTCGCGGCCCTGTGGTTCGGCAAGCGCAATGGCAAGTCGTTCTTCCAGTTGATGGACTTCGTCGCGCCGATGGTGCCGATCGGTCTGGGCGCCGGGCGCATCGGCAATTTCATCAACGCCGAGCTGTGGGGCAAGGCCACCGACGTGCCGTGGGCTATGGTGTTTCCGCCGTTCAGCGATCCGGCGCAGTTGCCGCGCCACCCATCACAGCTGTATCAGTTCGCCCTCGAAGGCGTGGCGCTGTTCCTGATCCTGTGGATCTTCTCGCGCAAACCGCGCCCGACCATGGCGGTCTCGGGCATGTTCGCGCTGTTCTATGGCATCTTCCGTTTCATCGTCGAATTCGTTCGCGTGCCGGATGCGCAGCTGGGCTACCTGGCGTGGAACTGGCTGACCATGGGTCAGGTGCTCTGCGTGCCGATGATCGTCGGCGGGCTGTTGCTGATCTGGCTGGCCTATCGTCGCGCCCCGGCAGCGCCGCTCGCGCCGACGGCTTAAACTACGAACCCCGGCGCGCGACGCCGGGGCTCAAAGGACACAGGTAACTCATGAAGCAATATCTCGAACTGGTCTCGCACGTCATCCAGAACGGCAGCAAACAGGCCAACCGCACCGGCATCAACACCATCAGTTTTCCGGGGGCGATGCTGCGTTTCGATCTGCAGGAAGGCTTCCCGGCGATCACCACGCGCAAGATGGCCTTCAAGTCGGCCATCGGCGAGATGTGCGGGTTTCTGCGTGGCGTGAACAACGCCGCTGAATTCCGCGCGCTGGGCTGCAAGGTCTGGGACCAGAACGCCAACGAAAACGCGCAGTGGCTGGCCAACCCGTTCCGCCAAGGCGACGACGACCTCGGCGAAATCTACGGCGTGCAATGGCGCAAGTGGCCGGCGTACAAGCAGATCCCGCTGAGCAACACCGCCGCCATCGAACAGACCCTGAGCAACGGCTACAAGCAAATCGCTCAGGGCGAAGAAGACGGCCAGGCCTACGTTGTGCTGTACAAGGCGATCGATCAGGTACGCCAGTGCGTCGACACGATCATCAAGGATCCGGGCAGCCGCCGCATTCTGTTCCACGGCTGGAACTGCGCGCAGCTCGATGAAATGGCCCTGCCGCCATGCCATCTGCTGTACCAGTTCCACCCGAACGTCGAGACCAAGGAAATCTCCCTGACTCTCTACATCCGCTCCAACGATCTGGGGCTGGGCACGCCGTTCAACCTCACCGAGGGCGCCGCCCTGCTGAGCCTGATCGGTCGCCTGACCGGCTACACGCCGCGCTGGTTCACCTATTTCATCGGTGATGCCCACGTCTACGAAAACCACCTGGACATGCTCAACGAACAGCTCAAGCGCGAGCCGTTTGCCATGCCGAAGCTGAAGATCTCCGATCGCGTGCCGGAGTTTGCCCAGACCGGTGTGTATCAGCCGGAATGGCTGGAACTGGTCGAACCGAGCGATTTTTCGCTGGAAGGCTACGAGCACCATCCGCCAATGACTGCGCCGATGGCGGTCTGACAAGCAATACGCAATACCTCTGTGTAGGAGCGGCCGAAGGCTGCGATCTTTTGATCTTGCTGTTTATAAGATCAAAAGATCGCAGCCTTCGGCAGCTCCTACATTTGGTTTCGCGTGAGTCTTAATGGCCGTGGCTGCGGCCTACGTGGGAGTGTTCGACTTCGGTCGCGACAACCCCGCCACTCACTTCCAGCCGCTGCAAGATCCCGCATTGATCTGCCTCCGGGCCTTCGCCACAGCGTTGGCGCAGGTCGAGCAGTTGTGTCTGCAAGGCCAGCAAACCGTCAATCCGCGCCTTCACATGCTGGATGTGTTCGTCGATCAACGCATTGACGCTCTCGCACTGATCCTGCGGGCTGTCGCGCAGGGCGAGGAGGCTGCGGATTTCTTCGAGGGTCATGTCGAGGGTGCGGCAGTTGCGGATGAAGGTCAGGCGCTCGGCGTGGGCCTGGGTGTAGACGCGGTAGTTGCCGTCGCTGCGCGCCGGTTCCGGCAGGAGGTTTTCGCGCTCGTAGTAGCGGATGGTTTCCACGGCGCAGTCGGTGAGTTTCGCCAGTTCGCCGATCTTCATGACGGCAATCTCCAAAAGGGTGCTTGACCCTATAGTGGCTACAGGGTCTTTACTTGGCAACAGGCACCTTCATGGACGCAACCAATGAGCGATTCCCTGCACACCCACAAGCCCGGCGACGGCCACGATCACAGTCATAAATTGCAGCCCGTGCATAAACATTCGCATGGCGGCGACTCCTGCTGCTCGTCAAAAGCCGCAGCGCCTGCGCGGGTGCAACTAAGCGATAAAACCAGCGCCGATGCGCGCCTGAGCAGTTTTCGCATCGAGGCGATGGATTGCCCGACCGAGCAGACGCTGATCCAGAACAAGCTGGGCAAACTGGCTGGGGTGCAGCAGCTGGAATTCAACCTGATCAACCGCGTACTTGGCGTGACCCACAATCTGCCGGGCACCGAGCCCATCACCGAAGCGATCAAATCCCTCGGCATGCACGCCGAGCCGCTGGAGGCGGGCGTCGACGCACAGGTCGCGGCACCCGTGAAAAAACACTGGTGGCCGCTGGCGCTGTCCGGCCTGACCGCGCTAGGTGCCGAAGTCATTCATTTCACCAGCGCTGCGCCCGACTGGGTGGTGGCAATTGTTGCGCTGGTGTCGATTCTCAGTGGCGGCCTCGGCACCTACAAAAAGGGCTGGATCGCCCTGAAGAACCTCAACCTCAACATCAATGCGCTGATGAGCATCGCCGTAACCGGTGCCATCCTCATCGGCCAGTGGCCGGAAGCGGCGATGGTGATGTTCCTCTTCACCGTCGCAGAGCTGATTGAAGCACGCTCGCTGGACCGTGCGCGCAACGCGATCAGTGGTTTGATGCAGATGACCCCTGAGCAGGCTACGGTGCTGCAACCCGATGGCAACTGGCGCGAACAAGAGGTGAAAAGCGTCGAACTCGGCGCCCGCGTACGGGTGAAACCCGGCGAGCGCATTGCGCTGGACGGCGCGGTGGTCAGCGGCAGCTCGACCATCGACCAGGCGCCGATCACCGGGGAAAGCCTGCCAGTGGAGAAAACCGTCGGTGACAAAGTCTTCGCTGGCACCATCAATCAGGCCGGTTCGCTGGAATATACGGTGACCGCTGCGGCGAACAACTCGACACTCGCGCGGATCATTCATGCTGTCGAACAGGCGCAAGGCGCACGGGCGCCGACCCAGCGTTTCGTTGATCAATTCTCAAAAATCTACACCCCGGCGGTGTTCGTCTTCGCCTTGGCCGTCGCGGTGATTCCGCCGCTGTTCATGGGTGCGGCGTGGTTCGACTGGATCTATCGCGCGTTGGTGCTGCTGGTGGTTGCCTGCCCGTGCGCACTGGTGATTTCCACCCCGGTGACCATCGTCAGTGGCCTCGCGGCAGCCGCGCGCAAGGGCATTCTGGTTAAAGGCGGCGTGTATCTGGAGGGCGGCTTCAAGCTCGATTATCTGGCGCTGGACAAAACCGGCACGATCACCCACGGCAAACCGGTGCAGACCGATTACCTGTCACTCGACCCGACGGCCGACGCTACTGCGCCGGCCATTGCTGCCGCGCTGGCCGGGCGCTCCGATCACCCGGTATCGCTGGCCATTGCCAACGCTGCTGTGGATAAAGATTCCGCGGCGCCCACTGTGGATAACTTCGAAGCGCTGGGTGGGCGTGGCGTCAAAGGTGATATCAACGGCCAGACCTATCACCTGGGCAACCATCGTCTGGTCGAGGAACTGGGTCTGTGCTCGCCGCAACTGGAGGAAAAACTCTTCGCGCTGGAAAAACAGGGCAAGTCCGTGGTGCTGCTGCTCGACGGCTCCGGTCCACTGGCGCTGTTTGCCGTCGCCGATACGGTCAAGGAGACCAGCCGTGAGGCGATTCGCCAACTGCATGAGCTGGGCGTGAAGACTCTGATGCTGACTGGCGACAACGTCCACACCGCCCAGGCGATTGCCGCTCAGGTCGGTATCGACGAGGCGCGCGGTGACTTGTTGCCAACCGACAAGCTGCAAGCCATCGAAAATCTCTACAAGCAGGGCCACCGGGTCGGTATGGTCGGCGATGGCATCAACGACGCCCCGGCATTGGCCCGCGCCGAGATCGGTTTCGCCATGGCCGCGGCCGGCACCGACACGGCGATCGAAACTGCCGATGTCGCCCTGATGGACGACGATCTGCGCAAGATCCCCGCGTTCATCAACCTGTCTCGTAACACCGCGAGCATCCTGAAACAAAACATCGCCCTGGCGTTGGTGATCAAGGCGATCTTTCTTGCGGTAACCTTCGCCGGGCTCGCCACCATGTGGATGGCGGTGTTCGCCGACATGGGCGTGAGTCTGCTGGTGGTGTTCAACGGTTTGCGCCTGCTGCGCAAATAAACGTGAGGGATGGTCGTGCTGAGTGCCGAGCTGAAAGCGTTCTACATGGTCGCCCGCCTGGGCAGCATCACGCTGGCGGCGAAAAAACTCGGCCTCAGCCAACCGACCGTGACCACGCAAATCCGTAATCTGGAAAGCCAGTATTCGGTGGAGTTGTTCTACCGTGGCGGGCGTCGTTTGAGCGTCAGCGACGAAGGCGCGCGCTTGCTGCCGATGGTCAAGACGCTGCTGCAGCAAGAGGCCGACATCGAGTTCTTCCTGCGCAACAGCGGTCAGGTGCAGGGCACGCTGCGCATTGCCGCCACCGCGCCGTATTACATTCTCGATCTGGTAAAGACCTTTCGCGAGCGTTTGCCACAGGTGGAAGTGTCGGTGGAGATCGGCAACTCGCAGCAAGTGCTGGAAGCGCTGGAGGATTACCGCGTGGATGTCGCCGCGTCGTCACAGTTGCTCGACGATTCGCGATTGATTCGCCGTGTGCTCGGCACCGATCCGCTGGTGCTGGCGGTACATCGCAACCATCCGTTGGCCGCACAGGAACATGTGACGTTGAATGCGCTGGCCGGGCATACGTTGTTGATGCGTGAGTCCGGCTCGACCACCCGGCGCCTGACCGAAGAGTTGCTCGCCAGCGCCGGGGTCAGCTTCGGGCCGCTGCTGGAGATCGGCAGCCGCGAGTCGATCCGCGAGGCGGTGCTGCGCAATATCGGCATCAGCATCATCGCCCGCCAGGAAGTGCCGCATGATCCGCAGTTGCGCGTGCTGACCATCGAGAATGCACCGCAGATTCCGGAGTATCTCTATTGCCTCAAAGAGAGGAAGGGCGCGCGGTTGCCGGCGGCTTTTTTGGGACTCGCACAGGAAATGTCCCCGGCCTGAAGATCAAAAGATCGCAGCCTTCGGCAGCTCCTACAGGTGGACGCATTCCAATGTAGGAGCTGCCGAAGGCTGCGATCTTTTGACTTCCAACCAAAATCCCTGAATACCACTATCAGCTGTTTTTGCCTCGCTGCCACATGACGGACGCATTACAACTCTAGGATTGGCCCCATCTGCTTGATGAGGTCTGTCCATGAATCCTGCCATCGCAACTGCCCTGACCCACCCCGGTGCGCCGATGAAAGTGCGCGGCGTACACAAGCGTTTCGGCGCGTTCACTGCGCTGGATAACGTTTCCCTCGATGTCGCCGCCGGTGAGCTGGTGTGCCTGCTTGGCCCGTCGGGCTGCGGCAAAACCACGTTGCTGCGCTGCATCGCCGGGCTGGAGAAGCAGGACAGCGGCGAGCTGTATCTGGGTGAGCGCGATGTCTCGCACCTCGCCCCGCAAGCGCGGGACTACGGCATTCTGTTCCAGTCCTACGCGCTGTTCCCCAATCTGACTGTCGAGGCGAACATTGCCTACGGTCTCGCTGGCAGCGGTCGTGATGAAGTGCGCCGCCGCGTCGGTCAGATGCTGGAACTGGTCGGCCTCAGCGGCAGTGAGAAAAAGTACCCCGGCCAATTGTCCGGCGGCCAACAACAACGCGTCGCGCTGGCCCGTGCCCTGGCGCCGGCACCGTCGCTGCTGTTGCTGGATGAACCGATGTCGGCCCTAGACGCGCGGGTGCGCGAGCACCTGTGCACCGAGCTGCGCCAGTTGCAGCGCAACCTCGGCATTACCACGCTGATGGTCACGCACAATCAGGACGAAGCGATGTTGATGGCCGACCGCATCGCGGTGATGAACAACGGCCGCGTCGAGCAGTACGCGACCCCGCAGGAAATCTACAACCGCCCGGCCACGCCGTTCGTGGCCGAGTTTGTCGGTCAGGGCAACTGGCTGCCGTTCCAGCGCAGCAGCGACAGTCACGCCACGGTCGGCGGAATGAGTCTGCGCTTGGCCGATGGCAGCGTGCACAGTGCCTCGGGTCGACTGTTCTGCCGCCCGGAGGCGATCAACGTCAATCCGCTGGTGCACGAAGAAAATCTGTTCCCGGCCAAGGTTCGCGAGATCACTTTCCTCGGCAATCGCTGCCGGATGAGCTTTGAACTTGATCAGCTTCCGGGCCACGCACTGCTTGCCGAGATTGCCCCGGAAGCGATGCCGCGTCTCGGCGCGCAGCAGATCATGGTCGCCTTGCCGCCGCGCAGCCTCCAGGTGTTTGCCTGATGAACAGCAATCTCGCGCTGCCGCTTCCGCACAAGCAGGTGCGACAGTCCTCGAAAGCCGAGATCGGCGATCGCATTTTTGTCGTCGGCGGCAAAGTCCTTCTGCTGCTGTTGCTCGGCGTCGCGGTGCTGCTGCCGTTGCTGGCGATCTTCTGGCGCGGCTTCAGCAACGACGCCGGGCAGGGTGGTGGCTGGCTCGCGGCTAAAGAGTTGGTGACCAGCGCCAATTTCCACTGGCTGCTCGGCAACAGCCTGAAAGTTTCCCTCAGCGTCGCCGCCATTGTCGTACCGCTGGCCTACCTGTTTGCCTACGCGCTGCAACGCACGCTGATTCCGGGCAAAGGCATCTGGCGCGGGATTTCCCTGCTGCCGCTGATGGCGCCGTCGATGCTGCCGGGGATTGCGCTGGTCTATCTGTTCGGCAACCAAGGCATGCTGCGTGGGCTGCTCTCGGACAACATCTACGGCTTCTGGGGCATTGTGCTCGGCGAGGTGATTTACACCTTCCCCCATGCGCTGATGATTCTGCTCTCGGCATTGTCGCTGGCCGATGCGCGGCTGTTCGATGCGGCGTCGAGCATGGGCGCCAGTCCGGCCAAAGCGTTTCGCAGCATCACCTGGCCGGCAACGCGGCAGGCGGTGTTTGCGGCGTTCTGCCTGGTGTTCACCCTGACCATTACCGATTTCGGCGTGCCGGTGGTGGTCGGTGGCGACTACCAGGTGCTGGCGCTGGAAGCCTACAAAGCGGTGGTCGGCCAGCAGCAATTCGGCCGTGGCGCGTTGATCGGCATGGTGCTGTTGCTGCCGGCGCTGTTCAGTTTTGGCGTCGATGCGTGGCTCCGTCGGCGTCACGGCGACTCGATGAGCGGCCGTGCGCAGGTGTTCAAACCGCTGGCATCGAAATGGCGCGACGGCTGCTATCTGGCGATTGTTTTGCTGATCTGCGCCGCGCTGCTGCTGGTGTTCGGCATGGCGGTTTTTTCGTCGCTGGTGAAGTTCTGGCCATACAACCTGTCGCTGTCGCTCAACCACTATCAGTTCAACGAGACCGCCGGCGGTGGCTGGCTCGCCTATAGCAACAGTCTGAAGATGGCATTGGGCACGGCGCTGATTGGCAGCGTGCTGATTTTCACCGGCGCCTATCTGATGGAGAAAACCCGCACCCAGCGCGGCTTGAACCTGACTTTGCGCATGCTCAGCTTCGTGCCGATGGCGGTGCCTGGGCTGGTGCTCGGCCTGGGTTACGTTTTCTTCTTCAACCTCAGCGGCAATCCGCTGCACGTGCTCTACGGGACGATGACGCTGCTGATCGTCTGCACCATTGCGCACTATCTGACCACCGCACAAATGACCGCGACCACCGCGCTGCGCCAGCTCGACGCCGAGTTCGAAGCGGCGGCGCTGTCGCTCAAGGCGCCGCTGTACCGCCATTACCTGCGCGTGACCGTGCCGATCTGCCTGCCGGCGCTGCTGGACATCGTGCGCTACCTGTTCGTCTCGGCGATGACCACGGTTTCCGCTGCGATCTTCCTCTACAGCCCCGACACCATCCTCGCGGCGGTCGCTGTGCTGAATATGGATGATGCTGGCAACGTCGGCGGCGCGGCGGCGATGTCGACCCTGATTCTGTTCACCTCGGCGGGCGTGTCCTTGCTGCTGGCGTGGGCTTCGCGCGGCCTGTTGCGCCGTTCCCAGGCCTGGCGGCAAACCGCCCCCGGCCACTGATTCAACTCACCTACAGGAAAACGCTCATGTTCAAGCCTATGGCCCTGGCCGCTGCGGTGCTCGCGACTTTCAGCCTGAATGCCTTCGCGGCGAAAACCGAGTTGACGGTGTACACCGCCCTCGAAGCCGAACAGTTGAAGTCCTATAAGGAAGCCTTCGAAAAGGCCAACCCGGACGTCGAGATCAAATGGGTGCGCGATTCCACCGGGATCATCACCGCCAAACTGCTCGCCGAAAAAGCCCGGCCGCAGGCGGATGCGGTGTGGGGCCTGGCGGCGTCGAGCCTGGCGATCCTCGATCAGCAAGGCATGCTGCAAAGCTATGCACCGAAGGACCTCGGCAAGATCGGCGCGAACTACCGCGACGCTGCCAATCCGCCAGCGTGGGTGGGCATGGACGTGTGGGCGGCGACCATTTGCTTCAACACCGTCGAAGCCGAAAAGCAGGGGCTGAGCAAACCCGTGAGTTGGCAGGACCTGACCAAGCCTGAATACAAGGGCAAGATCGTCATGCCCAATCCGGCGTCGTCCGGCACCGGTTTCCTCGACGTCAGCGCCTGGCTGCAAACCTTCGGCGAAAAGCAGGGCTGGGTCTACATGGATGGCTTGCACCAGAACATCGGCCAGTACGTCCACTCCGGTTCCAAGCCTTGCAAACTGGCAGCGGCGGGTGAGTTTCCGATCGGGATTTCCTTCGAATACCCTGCCGTGCAGCTGAAACGCCAGGGCGCGCCGCTGGACATCATCCTGCCGAAGGAAGGTCTGGGCTGGGAGATCGAAGCGACGGCGGTGATCAAAGGCACACCGCATGAAGAGGCAGCGAAGAAACTCGCTGATTTCTCCGCCAGCGCCGAGGCGATGGACTTGTACAAAGAGAACTTCGCTGTTCTTGCGCAACCGGGAATCGCCAAGCCGCAGACCGAATTGCCAGCCGATTATGAGCAGCGTTTGATCAAGAACGACTTTGCCTGGGCCTCGAAGAATCGAGACGAGATCCTGGCTGAATGGCGCAAGCGCTATGACGGCAAGTCCGAGAAGGTTGTCGCCAAGTAAGATCTTTATCGACTGACAAGGCCCCTTCGCGAGCAGGCTCGCTCCCACAGTTGCAATGCTGTCCCCTGTGGGAGCGAGCCTGCTCGCGAAAGCGGTTTCTCATTCAGAGCACCTCTACATGACACAACCCAAAGACCTGCTCATCATCGGCGCTGGCATCCTCGGCCTGTCCCACGCCTACGCCGCTGCCAGACGCGGTCTCAAAGTCGCGGTATTCGAGCGCACCGCCACGCCCCTCGGCGCTTCGGTGCGCAACTTCGGCCAGGCGCTGGTCACCGGCCAGCCACCCGGCACCATGCTCGCACTGGCCAAGGCCAGCCGCGAAATCTGGGGCGACTGGGCGCAACTCGCCGGGCTGCAGATCAAGCGCAACGGCTCCTATTTGTTCGCCCGCAATGAAGCGGAAGAACACCTGCTCGAAGCCTTCTGCGCCGGGCGAGCGATCGAGCATGGCTACAACGTCGAACTGCTGCGCGGCGCGGCGTTGCATGATCTGTATGGCGGCCAGTTCAGCCATCATCGCGCCGCGTTGCACGGCATCGACGATCAACAGCTGTACTCGCGCGAAGCCATCCCGGCGCTGATCGACTACCTGCGTCGCGACCTCGGCGTCGAGTTTCACTTTTCCACGCTTGTGCGCGACGTCGAGCCGGGACATCTGCACAGCACCGCCGGCAGTTTTGCCGCGAAGCAGATCATCGTCTGCTCCGGCCATGATTATCAGACCCTGCTCGCCGAGCCGATTGCCGCTCTTGAGCCGCAAGTCTGCCGCTTGCAAATGCTCCGCGCCAAACCGCAGATCGATTTCAATCTGCAACACGCCGTGCTCACCGGTCTGAGCTGCGTGCACTACGGCGCCTTCGCCGATTTGCCGGAAGCCGCGGCGGTACAGGCACAGATCCTCGGTGAACAACCGCACTTGCACGCCAACGGCATTCACCTGCTGATCAGCCCGACGCCGTATGGCGAATTGATCATCGGCGATTCGCATGATTACGGCAGCGATGCTTCACCTTTCAATGCCGAGCAGATTGACGACTGGATGCTTGAACTCGCCGAGCAGACCCTGGGCTGCCGGGTGCAAGTGGTCGAACGCTGGCAGGGCGTCTATGGCGCTCGCGGCCCCGGGCCATTCTCGTTCCTGCGCCCGGCGCCGGGTTTGAGCGTGGCCCTGATGCACACCGGCGTCGGCATGAGCGTCGGCCCGGCGCTGGCCGAGCGCAACATCGCGCAGTTGCTGGAGGAGGCATGAATCACGAGCAGGTGGTGGCGCGGGTGTTCGGCCTGTATGAGCGCTTCGGTGCCAGCGATTACATCGGCGAGCCGGTGTCGCAGATCGAACACATGTCCCAGACGGCCGAGCTGGCGATGGCCGAGGGCTGGGATGATGAGGTGGTGCTGGCGGCGTTTTTCCATGACATCGGCCATCTATGTGCCGAAGGCGCGGACAACATGGGCGGTTATGGCGTGGTCAGCCATGAACGGCTCGGTGCGGATTATCTGCGTGAGGCGGGTTTCAGCGAGCGGCTGGCGCGGCTGGTGGAATATCACGTTCAGGCCAAGCGTTATCTGACCTTGCGTGAGCCGGGGTATCACGCGCAGTTGAGTGAGGCGAGTCGGCGCACGCTGGAATATCAGGGCGGGGTGATGAGCGAGGCTGAGGCGGACGCGTTCGAGGCGGATCCGTTGTGTGCGCTGAGTCTGCACATGCGGCGCTGGGATGAGTTGGCGAAGAAGAGGGCGGTGCCGGTGATGGATTTGGCGGTGCTGAAGCGCAAGGCTGAGGTTTTGTTGTCAGCTGAGTGATTGCAGCCCTCACCCCAGCCCTCTCCCGGAGGGAGAGGGAGCTGATCTCCATGCTTTTCCAACCTGAGTTCGACTGGATATCTCAGGTCGGTGTATGACCCAAGAGCAACACGGTCGGCCCCCTCTCCCTCCGGGAGAGGGCTGGGGTGAGGGGGAGCGATCTAAAGCTCAAGCACCCGATCAACCAGCGCCTCAACCTGCTCCTGCCTTTCCCCCTGATTCAACTTCGCATGCGGATTCAACGACGACCATTGCGGATGCGCCCGGGCCTTGCTCAAGGCTTCCGGAAGCTTGCCCTCGCGCCAGGTTTTATCCACAGGCGTGGCCACCTGAATGCTGTCCATCGCCGCATGCCCGCGCTGATCCAGCGCCAACACCAATTGCCGCTGACGCAACGCCAACAGGCGCAGCACGGCGTCATCTACCGTCAATTCCCGCTGGCCTTTGATTTTGCCGAGCAGGCGACTGCCATAACTGCGCGCGGTTTGCAGCGCACCGCCGGCAATCGCGCCGGCCAGTGCCGCTGCGCCGAGGGTAATCCCGCCGACGAGCAAATCCACCCCAGCCCCGGCCGCCGCACCGGCAGCAATGCCGCCGCCGACGCGCACGCCAAGCTGCTTCAAGGTTTCCGGGTTGAACAGATCATCGCCCCAGCGCCCGTCGAGCAACGGCAAATCACTGGCCGCCGCATCCTGCGGGCGAAACGCGTAGAGCTTGAGCAGCGCCTCGACACACTTTTGTTCGCGCTGACGCACGGCTCTGCGCAATTCGCTGATTGCCTGCTGTTCCTGCTCAGCCTCGCTGACCACACTGCGCCGGCACGCTGCGCAATCGATCAGTAATTCAGCGATCAAGCGCGCGGCACTGTGCTGACGGGCGAGGCGCTGGGCCTGTTGATCGGCAATCAACCGCTCCAATTGTGGCCGCGCATTCTCCAGCAGCAGGGCGAGGCTTTCGTACAGTCGGCGTTCACCATCCTCGGGCGGCGCAACGCTGTCGAAACGTACCAGCGCGTGCAGTCCCAGCCGCGCCAGTGCCTCGCGCCAATCGGGTTCGCGATGGTTGGCGCTGCTGACGAAATTCAGCACCGGCAGCAGCGGTTTGCCGCAACTGGCGAGCACTTCCAGTTCGTCGCGGTACTTGGCCAGCACCGGTTCGCGGGCGTCGATCACATACAGACCGGCATCGGAGGCGAGCAATTGCCGCAGCACCTTGGCTTCCTGTTCGAAACGCTGGCGCGCCTCGCTGCCGTCGAGAAACCGCGCCAGCCGCGCCGGACCGTCGAGGCGTTCGCCCGGGCGTTCCAGACGTTCGAGAAAATCCAGCAGGGCGATCGCATCTTCCAGCCCCGGCGTGTCGTACAGATCGAGCAACGGTTCGCCGTCCACCGACAACCGCGCGCCTTCGACATGCCGTGTGGTACTCGGGCGATGAGAGACTTCGCCGAAACCGACGTCGCGGGTCAGCGTGCGCAGCAGTGAGGTCTTGCCGACGTTGGTATGGCCAACCACCGCGAGTTTCAGCGGGGCTTTGCGTGCATCAGTCATGTCCGCTCTCCAGCCAGTTCATCGGCGCGCAATCGGCGAACGGCAATTCCAGCTGTTGCAGCGCAGCATGCCAGTCACCCAGACGTTGACCATCCAGCGCTTCGCCCGGCGGCGCTTGCAGCAGCCAGATGCGGGTGGCGCCGGCATTGCGCGCAAGCTCAGCGATCAGCGCGAGGCTGCCACGATCCGGTGAACGTCGCGGATCGCAGGCGATAGCCAGCCGCGCCGGGGGGAAGCGACTGAGTTGTTCGAGCAGTTTGTGCCGCGATTCGCGACTGTCGAGGACGCCGGCATTGCTGACGTTTTTCGGCAATGCGGGTGGCCACGGGCGTTGTTCGTCGAGCTCGATCGCCACCAGCAGCGCGCCTTCGCTGGCGAGCTCGCTGACGTTGCTTTCGACGTGATGCAGCTGCGCAGGCTCCGGGTCGTTGACGCCGAGACGTTCGCTGGTGGGCATCAGCCGTTCGCGTAGTTGCGCGTAGCCGGGCAGGTTCAGATCCAGGCGCAACGCGGCTTTGCCGCTGTTCCAGCGCCAGAAACAAAACAGGGCGAGCAGCAGGCGCGGCAGCACGCCGTAGACCACCAGCACGCCGACCAGCCAGGTCGCCCAGGCCTGTCGTGCGCTTTCGATGTCGAGGGCGCCGGCGCCGCTGGCGCGGATCATTTCTTCGGTCGGCACATTGAAGCCGAGCATTGACGGCAGATAGCCGAGAGCCTGGGTAACGTGAATAAAGGTGTCGGCGCCGAGGATCGTGGTTTCCCAGACAAAGCCGTAGCGCCGGGTGGCCATCAGCGTCAGCAGCAGAATCAGCGCGCTGAGCATCGCCAGCAGCCACAGGCCATTGACCAAAGCGCCCAGCGCCCAGCGATTGAGTTTTTTGCGTTGCAGCAGCAACAGCAAGGCCGGCGCCAGTTGCGCGGCTTTGGCATCGCGGGCGAATTTTTCGCTGAGCCACAGCCACAAGCGCCCAAGGGTAGCGCCGTGTTCGCCAGCGAAGATCAAGCCCAGCGCCCAACTCAGCAGCAATATCAGATTGATCCCGAGCAGACTGCCCAGCGCCCAGAACACATTCACCGGCGTCTGCCCAAGTGCGGCGAAAGCCAGGCCGGCGCCGCTGAGCACGGCAAAAATCATCAATAACACCAGCGCCAGGCGCGCGCCTTGCAGCCAGTGCTTGAGGGCGGCGGTGAGCCCGTCGCGCTCGGCCAGCCATAACGCCCGGCGCTGAATGCGGCTCGGCAGATCGCCGCCAGCAGCGCGGGCCAGACGATTGGCTTCCAGATCATCCAGCGGCCCCGCGTGTTCTTCGCGCAGGCGGATGGTTTCGGTGAGCCAGAGGTTTTGCAGTGGAGTCAGTTCAGTCACGCGGCGTCCCGTCGCTAAATCGAGCGCTGAGCATAACCGCTGTGGCGCTTATCGGGGTAAGCGCGGCTCTGGTATCCTCGCCGTCATGACTAAATCACTGCCCCTCAGCCTGATCGCAGCCCTCGGTGAAAACCGCGTGATCGGCGTCGACAACAGCATGCCCTGGCACCTGCCGGGGGACTTCAAATACTTCAAGGCGACCACGCTCGGCAAGCCGATCATCATGGGCCGCAAGACCTGGGATTCGCTGGGTCGGCCGTTGCCCGGTCGCTTGAATATTGTGGTCAGCCGTCAGCCGGATCTGCAGCTCGAAGGCGCCGAGGTCTACCCGTCGCTGGAAGCCGCCGTGGCGCGCGCCGAGGAATGGGCGAAAGCCCAGGGCGTTGATGAGCTGATGCTGATTGGCGGCGCGCAGTTGTACGCGCAAGGGCTAGCGCAGGCCGATCGGCTGTACCTGACCCGCGTGGCGCTGAGCCCGGAAGGGGATGCGTGGTTTCCGGAGTTTGATCTGAGCGAGTGGAAACTGGTTTCCAACGTTGAAAACCCGGCGGTTGAAGATAAGCCGGCGTACAACTTCGAAGTCTGGGAAAAAGCCTAAAAGATCGCAGCCTTCGGCAGCTCCTACAGGATGTACGCATTTCCCCTGTAGGAGCTGCCGAAGGCTGCGATCTTTTGATCTTGCTTTACATCAGGCCTGCGCCAACTCTGCGTGTTCATCCGCATCCAGCAGCGCTTTATCCGTCTGTTGCATCACCTGACTGGTAATCGCACCGGCGGTAATCGAGCCACTCACGTTCAACGCCGTGCGGCCCATGTCGATCAACGGCTCGACCGAAATCAGCAATGCCACCAGCGACACCGGCAGGCCCATCGCCGGCAGCACGATCAGGGCGGCGAACGTCGCACCGCCACCAACCCCGGCCACGCCGGCCGAACTCAACGTGACAATCGCCACCAGCGTCGCGATCCACAGCGGATCCAGCGGGTTGATGCCGACCGTTGGCGCCACCATTACCGCCAACATCGCTGGGTACAGGCCGGCGCAACCGTTCTGGCCGATGGTCGCACCGAACGATGCAGCGAAACTGGCGACCGACGACGGAATACCCAGACGACGGGTCTGCGCTTCAATGCTCAGCGGAATGGTCGCTGCGCTGGAGCGACTGGTGAAGGCGAACGTCAACACTGGCCAGATCTTGCGGAAGAAGCGCAACGGGTTGATCCCGGCGGCCGAAACCAGCACGCCGTGCACCACGAACATCAGACCCAGGCCGATATACGAGACCACGACGAAACTGCCGAGTTTGATGATGTCCTGCAGGTTGGAACCGGCGACCACTTTGGTCATCAGCGCCAGCACACCGTACGGGGTCAGCTTCATCACCAGACGCACCAGACGCATCACCCAGGCTTGTAGGGTGTCGATGGCGTTGATCACTTTCTGACCTTTCTCGACGTCGTCCTTGAGCAGTTGCAGCGCAGCCACCCCGAGGAATGCGGCAAAAATCACCACACTGATGATCGAGGTCGGCTTGGCCCGGGCCAGGTCGGCGAACGGGTTCTGCGGGATGAACGACAGCAGCAGTTGCGGCACATTCAGGTCGGCAACCTTGCCGGCGTAGTCGTTCTGAATGGTTTGCAGGCGTGCCATTTCCTGAGTGCCGGCGACCAGACCTTCAGCGGTGAGGCCGAACAGGTTGGTCAGGCCGATGCCGATCAGCGCCGCGATGGCGGTGGTGAACAGCAGCGTACCGATGGTCAGGAAACTGATCTTGCCTAGCGACGAGGCGTTGTGCAGACGCGCCACGGCGCTGAGGATCGAGGCGAACACCAGCGGGATCACGATCATTTGCAGCAACTGCACGTAACCGTTGCCGACCAGATCGAACCAGCCGATCGAGGCTTTCAGTACCGGGTTGCCGGCACCGTAGATCGTGTGCAGGGCGACGCCGAACGCCACGCCGAGGGCCAGTGCGAGCAGGACTTTTTTCGCCAGGCTCCACGAGGTGTGGCGGGTTTGCGCCAGACCGAAGAGCAGGGCGAGGAACACCAGCAGATTGAGAATCAACGGTAGATTCATGAGGACTCCAGAAAAGACTGTGCCAACAGCCATCCGGGGCTGCTGCGAACCGGTTAGCCTAACAGCTTGATTTGCAATGATTTAATACCGAAATGGCAGGGTGTCCGTCGTTTTTGGAATAAGCGCGTGTCGCTGTCGGCAATGCACCTGACGCGCAGGGGACGTACGCGGTCGCTGACAGGCGAGGGTTGTCACACTTATTTGTTAGCGTCGAACTCTTTGCATCGGGGAGTAGCGCTATGAGAATTGCACGCACGTTATTGGCTGTGGCACTGGCGGCGGGCCTGACCGGTCAGGCCTTCGCCACCGAGCTCAAGCATTGGCCTGCAGATCAGGCCAAGGCGCTGGACGCGATGATCGCCGCCAACGCCAACAAGGGTAACTACGCGGTGTTCGACATGGATAACACCAGTTACCGCTACGACCTCGAAGAGTCTTTGTTGCCGTTCATGGAAAACAAGGGCCTGATCACCCGCGACAAGCTCGATCCCTCGCTGAAACTGATGCCCTTCAAGGACACCGCCGAGCACAAGGAAAGCCTGTTCAGTTATTACTACCGGCTCTGCGAAGTCGACGACATGGTTTGCTACCCGTGGGTGGCGCAGGTGTTCTCCGGCTTCACCCTCAAGGAGCTCAAGGGCTACGTTGACGAACTGATGGCTTCGGGCAAGCCGGTGCCGGCGACGTATTACGAAGGCGATGTGGTGAAGAAACTCGACGTCAATCCGCCGAAGATCTTCACCGGCCAGCAGGAGCTTTACAACAAGCTGATGGAGAACGGCATCGAAGTCTACGTAATGACCGCCGCCTCCGAGGAACTGGTGCGCATGGTCGCGGCGGACCCCAAGTACGGCTACAACGTCAAACCGCAGAACGTCATCGGCGTTTCACTGCTGCTCAAGGATCAGAAGACTGGCGAGCTGACCACCGCGCGCAAGCAGATCACCGCCGGCAAATATGACGAGAAGGCCAACCTCGGCCTCGAACTGACGCCTTACCTGTGGACCCCTGCAACGTGGATGGCCGGCAAGCACGCGGCGATCCTCACCTACATCGATGAGTGGAAAAAACCGGTACTGGTCGGTGGCGATACCCCGACGAGCGATGGTTACATGCTGTTCCACGATGTCGACGTAGCCAAGGGCGGCATCCACTTGTGGATCAACCGCAAGGACAAGTACATGGCGCAGATCAACGGCATGATGGCCAAAAACGCGGCGGCGCAGGCCAAGGAAGGATTACCGGTGACGGCGGACAAGAACTGGGTGATCGTCAAGCCTGAGGAGATCCAGTAAGACCGAGTCGCTCCCATCGCGAGCAGGCTCACTCCTACAAGGGAACGCATTCCAATTGTAGGAGTGAGCCTGCTCGCGATGGGGCCGTTAGGGTCACCGACTAAATCGGCTGGATAAAAAATGCCCCGCACGATGGCGGGGCATTTTCGTTTCGGCGATTTGACGCTTACAGCCCGTCGAGCATCGCTTTGTTACGCACAGCACCCTTGTCGGCACTGGTCGCCAGGAGGGCGTAGGCCTTCAGGGCGGTGGTCACTTTGCGTGGGCGCACCTCTACCGGTTTCCAGCCTTTCTTGTCCTGCTCGGCGCGGCGTGCCGCCAGTTCTTCGTCGCTGACCAACAGGTTGATCGAACGGTTCGGAATGTCGATCAGTACTTTGTCGCCATCCTGCACCAGACCGATCGCGCCACCGGCCGCAGCTTCTGGCGAAGCGTGACCAATGGACAGGCCGGAAGTCCCGCCGGAGAAACGGCCGTCGGTGAGCAGCGCACAGGCTTTGCCCAGGCCTTTGGATTTCAGATAGGACGTCGGGTAGAGCATTTCCTGCATGCCCGGGCCGCCTTTCGGGCCTTCGTAGCGAATGATGACGATGTCGCCTTCCTTCACTTCGTCGGCAAGAATGCCGCGCACGGCGCTGTCCTGACTTTCGAAGATTTTCGCGTTGCCTTCAAAAACGTGGATCGACTCGTCGACCCCGGCGGTTTTCACCACGCAACCGTCCTGCGCGATGTTGCCGTACAGCACGGCGAGGCCGCCTTCTTTCGAATAGGCGTGCTCGAAGCTGCGGATGCAGCCGTTTTCACGGTCATCGTCCAGAGTTTCCCAACGGGTCGACTGGCTGAACGCGGTCTGGGTCGGAATGCCCGCAGGACCAGCCTTGAAAAAGTGGTGCACGGTTTCGTCGCTGGTCTGGGTGATGTCCCACTTGGCGATGGCTTCTGCCATGCTGCGGCTGTGCACGGTCGGCAGGTCGGTATGCAGCAGGCCGCCGCGGGCCAGCGAACCGAGGATGCTGAAAATGCCGCCGGCGCGGTGCACGTCTTCCATGTGGTACTTCTGGATGTTCGGTGCGACTTTGCACAACTGCGGCACGCTGCGCGAGAGACGGTCGATGTCGCGCAGGTCGAAATCGATCTCGGCCTCCTGGGCGGCAGCGAGCAAGTGCAGGATGGTATTGGTCGAACCGCCCATGGCGATGTCGAGCATCATCGCATTCTCGAACGCCTTGAAGTTGGCGATATTGCGCGGCAGCACGGACTCGTCGTTGTCGCCGTAGTAGCGCTTGCACAGCTCGACAATGGTGCGTCCGGCCTGGAGGAACAGCTGTTCGCGGTCGCTGTGAGTGGCCAGAGTCGAACCATTGCCCGGCAAGGCCAGGCCCAGTGCTTCGGTCAGGCAGTTCATCGAGTTGGCGGTGAACATGCCGGAGCACGAACCGCAGGTCGGACAGGCGCTACGCTCGTACTCGGCAACCTTCTCGTCAGAAGCGCTGGAGTCGGCGGCGATCACCATGGCGTCGACGAGGTCGAGACCGTGGGAGGCGAGTTTGGTCTTGCCGGCTTCCATCGGGCCGCCGGAAACGAAGATCACCGGGATGTTCAGGCGCAGTGCAGCCATCAGCATGCCCGGGGTGATCTTGTCGCAGTTGGAAATGCACACGATGGCATCGGCGCAGTGGGCGTTGACCATGTACTCGACGGAGTCGGCGATGATCTCGCGGCTCGGCAGCGAATACAGCATGCCGTCGTGGCCCATGGCGATGCCGTCATCGACGGCGATGGTGTTGAATTCCTTGGCCACACCACCGGCGCGTTCGATTTCGCGGGCGACCAGTTGACCCAGGTCCTTCAGGTGCACATGCCCCGGGACGAACTGGGTGAACGAGTTGGCGATGGCGATGATCGGCTTCTTGAAGTCGTCATCCTTCATCCCGGTGGCGCGCCACAGTGCGCGGGCGCCGGCCATGTTGCGGCCGTGGGTGGATGTTTTCGAGCGGTAATCTGGCATGGAGCACTCCGGGCGGCTAATCACGTACTAAAGGGGAGTGAGCTTCTGTTGACCTCTGAAACACCCGAAAAATGGCCGTGTGTCCGGAAGTTGCCAATGACGTTGCGGGATCGCCGCTGGTCTCAGCCTGAGCTCATAAACCCGCCGGGGATGAATGGCGATGAATGAGGCGATTCTACACCGCTGGCGTCGTGAGGGAATGGCGCAAAGCATTGTTCCCGTGCCGAAGGGGCTTGCGCAATGACGACTGGCAGGGTCAATGGTCGCCTCCCGGCATCAACCTATTGCTGCGCAGCTTGTTGGGGCGATGGCCAATCACGCTGTTCAGCATCAGGGATACGCCGCTCAGTACCACGAAACCGTAGCCCAGCGTTGCTTGCAGATTGGCCGGACCGAGGCTGATCAACGCGCTGGCCAGCCCACCACAGATGAAGATGATGGTGCTGCCAGCAGACGCCGATGCGCCGGCATTTTCGGCAAACAGGCTCATGGCACGGGAGGTCGCCGGTGGCCGCGAAATGGTGGTGCCCACTGTGCAGATCAGCATTGGAACAAGCACCGTCGCGGCTGACAACTCATGATTGGCGGCGAGGTAAAGCATCACTAGCCCCGAGACCAGGATCAGACTCAGCCCGGTGATAATTTGCTGTTGCGCATTGATATGCCGGTTCAGCACGCTGGCGAGCAGGCCGCCGAAGACATAGGCGGCACCGTAGACCAGCAGGATCAAGGCGAAATCGTAGGGCGCCATTTGCAGCTGCTCCATGAAGATCAGCGGCGAAGTGACGATGAAGGAAAAGTGGCAAGCGAAAGCGAATGCGGAGATCAGCCAATAGCCGACGAACGGGAAGTTGCTCAGCACCATTCTGTAGGACTGAATGAAGCCCAGGTGTGGACCGTTCTGAACAGGCCGGCTGTTGTCGAGCAGTCGCCATGTTTTGATCAGAACCACAGCGGCCAGGGCGATGAATACCCAGAAGCTGCCGCGCCAGCCAAGCGTCGCCTGAAGGAACGTCCCCGCCAGCGGTGAAACCGAAATGAAAATGCCCGTCGCGGTGACCATCAGGATCCGCAGGCGATCACGTTCATGGCCTTCGAACAGATCCTGTACCAGTGCCTGGGACAGCACGAAGCAACCGCATCCCAGGGCCTGCATCACCCGGAAAATCAGGAACATCGTGTAGTCGTTGCTCAGCACGCAGCCAAGCGCGCCGAGCAGCGACACGCTCATGCCTGCGAGCAGCAGGCCCTTGCGGCCGATCACATCGGACAGCGGCCCGATCAACAACTGGGCGAACGCAATGCCCACGGCGAACAGACTGATCGAGAGCGCAATATCGCCTGGTGATCGATCAAAGTGTGCCGCCAGCGCCGGGAAAGAGGGTAGCAGCACATCCAGCGGAAATACGCCGAGCAGGATCATCGCCAGCAACAGGCCGACGGCACCGCGCTGTTGGCGGCGGGTGATTGCGCGGCTGTGTTTATCCATCGATCAATCCTGCTTTGGCGAAAAGTTTCTGGTTATGGGGCAGCGCAAAAAAACCAGCCCTGTGCAGGGCTTCCAGGGTCGCTTTGGAACCGGCGCGGGCACGGGTGCGGCTGGCCTGCACGGTCGCCATACCGCTGACAATCTCCGCCACGTCACTGTCTGCAAGACCGACTGATCGCAGGCTTTGTTGCAGCCAGTTTTCGTCGGCCTCGAAGAAAATCGAAATGATCTCCACCAGCGTCTTGCTTACGAAAAGCCGCTGACGACTGTTCATCGAGATCCAGAAATAATGGAAAGCTTCAGCGAAATAACGACTGTGCCGGGCCTCGTCGGCAAGGTGATCGCGCAGCATGTCGTTTACGCTCGAGACCAGCGTGTCGCGACACACCTCCAGCAACTCACGGGCAATGATGGTTTCCGAAACAAATCCAAGCAGAAACCAGGCCAGTGCGCGGTTCTTCTCCGATGCGCGCGCAATCAGGGCGTTCATGCGGGCGATGCGCTTCGGGACGACGGGGCGCCGGGTAATGTTGTAGAGCGCGGCAATCTGCTCGGCAATCTGGTTGGAGAACAGCGCGTGGTAGCCCTCGTCTGTGTACAGCTGCAGCGCGGCATGCTTCATCGGTAGCGGTATGTAGATGGGCAGTTCCCGATGCACGATGACTTCCACTGCGCGGTTGACGATGCGATGTTCAAGCAAAGTGGTGTAATCGAGGAAATACACCAGGTGATTGGCCGTGAGACGGTGCAGTGTTTCGCGCCCCTTGGCCTGGATCGCGGGATGCTCGAGATAGGACAGAAAGGCTGGGGGAAACCAGTAGCGGGTTTGCAGTTGTTGCTCGACATCGCCCGGTAGCCGGTAGTCATGGGTACTGGTGCGTACCGATGCGCGGCTTTCCCACTCGGGAAGGGTAAATTTGAGCGACCATGACACCGGGGCCTCGCTCTCATCGATCATTGGAGAAATCATGACGACACCCCGCAGAGCAGATCACGCATTTCCTGGCACATGGCCTGGCCATCGCTTTTGCCGCAACCGAGAAAGAACAATGGCTGCTCGGCGCTGCCTTCGAGACCGAGCAGGTTTTCCACCTGTCCGTCGGCAAACGCGCCGGTCAGCCAGGTGTTGAGTCCCAGCGTCGTCGCGACCAACTGAAAGGTTTGCGAAAGATGCCCCGCATCGATGAACGCCATACGGTAGGCGCGCGAGTGTTCGTACTTCCACCAGAGTCGATCGAACCGGGCGGTGATGAATACGCCCAGCGGCAGGTTATTGATGAAGTGTTGGCCGCCGAGTAATTGACCCAGGGCAGGCTCAGGTAAGGAATTGACCTGACTCAAGGCGTGCTCGGCAGGGTGATAGGCGTAGATGCCGGGTTCGAGTCCGACGACGTTCTGCGCCAGAAGAAAGCCCTCACAGGCGTTCAGGCCGCCGCCTGAGGGACTGCTTCGACGGGCCTCAAGGCCTGGCGCGACAGGATCGTCGTGCGCATTTTTGCGCGCGGGTAAATAGCCGAGGGTGAAGTACAGCAGCGTGGCAACCTCGTCCAGTGTCACCGCCGCACCGGTGTAGGAACGACAGGTTTTGCGCCTCAGCAATGCCTGGGTCAGGCTGTCATCGTTCATTGCGCCGGGTGCAGGCAAGGTGATGAGCGCCTCAACTGACTGCGGCTTCCTGTCTGGAGAAGGTTCTGGCTTCGCCAGTACTTCGCTGCAATGCGCGAGATATTGTCTCGACCACTCGTGAATGTTCTGTGGCGTAGATTCGCAGGGAATATTTTGCGTGCCGATGTGATAAATCTTCGACAGTTCATCCCAACCCCAATTCGGGCTGTCTATTTTTGAAACTGTTAGAATGCCAGCGTTGAGAAGTTGTGTGTCTATTATGTTGTTCGGGTCAAACAAGTCTGGGTTGTGTATAAGTCTGGCGAGGCGATGGGAGTAGTCAAGATCAAGCTCGTGTTGAGTATGGTTCTTGTAATTCCAGACAACTTGTCCGGGCGGGCGCGGCAATATAAACAGAAAAGGATTGATATACATTGATTCAGATCACTCAGGGAAAGTCTTGAGGACGCCGAAGTGCCGGCACTCTTCGGCGTCCAGACTTACTTAGCGGGCGTTGGCTGCAACCAGGAAGGCGAGGTTGGCGATTTTATTTGTTTCCAGATAAATGGTTTTCATGATGTGAACTCCTTGTTCATAGAAAGTTGAAGTCGCTTCGTGGCGACAACTTCATAATAGTTTGTAATCGAATATTGGCAAGCGGATATTAAGTAGGAATATTCCAGTAATTTTGTCGGAGTGATCTTGTGCCGAGGACTAACTGTGTAGGTTTAATTTCCTTAATTAACAGGTATGGCGAAACTTCCTTCAAAGCGGAGAGGATGTAATTGTAGGAAGCGGGCGGAACACTCATGTCGAGTGTGAAGAAGCGGGGGAGGGCGGCGCAAAAAAACGGGGAGCTCAGCGGCTCCCCGTGTTCAACCGCAATCAGCTGTTGGGCAGCAGACGGCAGGTGATGCTCTTGATGTAGCGGGTTTCGGCGATGGCTGGATGCACCGGATGATCCGGGCCTTGGCCGCCGCGCTCGAGCATCTGGATATTGCGGTCCAGATGACGGGCGCTGGTCAGCAGAATGTTCTGCAGATCATCTTCCGGCAGGTGCATGGAGCACGAAGCACTGACCAGAATGCCGTCCTTGGTCAGCAGGCGCATGGCTTGCTCGTTCAGACGACGGTAGGCGCCTTCGCCGTTTTTCATGTCTTTCTTGCGTTTGATGAAGGCCGGCGGATCGGCAACGATCACATCGAAGCGCTCTTCGCTGGCTTTGAGTTCCTTCAGCGCTTCAAAGACATCGCCTTCGATGCAGGTCATCTTGTCAGCGAAACCGTTCAGCGCAGCGTTGCGCTCGACACCGTCGAGGGCGAATGCGGAGGCGTCGACGCAGAACACTTCGCTGGCGCCGAAAGCAGCGGCCTGCACACCCCAGCCACCGATGTAGCTATACAGGTCGAGCACGCGTTTGCCTTTGGCATACGGTGCCTGACGCGCGCGGTTCATGCGGTGGTCGTAGAACCAGCCGGTTTTCTGACCCTGAATGACCGGCGCTTCGAACTTGACGCCGTTCTCTTCCAGCGCAACCCACTCCGGCACCAGACCGAACACGGTTTCAACGTAACGGTTGAGGCCTTCGGCGTCGCGGGCGGCGGAGTCGTTCTTGAACAGAATGCCGCTTGGCTTCAGTACCTGGGTCAACGCGGCGATCACGTCATCTTTATGCGCTTCCATGGTCGCCGAAGCGATCTGCACCACGAGGATGTCGCCGAAACGATCGACCACCAGGCCCGGCAGCAGGTCGGAATCGCCGTAGACCAGACGGTAGAACGGCTTGTCGAACAGCCGCTCGCGCAACGACAGCGCGACATTCAGGCGATGCACCAGCAGCGACTTGTCCAGGGCCAGTTTGATGTCGCGCGACAGCAGGCGGGCGCAGATCAGGTTGTTCGGGCTCATCGCTACGATGCCGAGCGGCTTGCCACCGGCGGCTTCGAGCACCGCCTGATCGCCGGCCTTGAAGCCGTGCAGAGGCGTGGCGGCCACGTCGATTTCATTGCTGTAGACCCACAAGTGGCCGTTGCGCAGGCGACGGTCGGCGTTGGCTTTGAGGCGCAGGCTGGGCAGGGACATGACGTCGCTCCGGAAAAAAGAGCGGGAGTATAGCGTGTTGCGGTTTGCGCCGGGCTGAGGATGCGATGAAACGCTGATGATGCCTTCGCGAGCAGGCTCGCTCCCACAGGGGAATGCATCTCAAGTGTGGGAGCGAGCCTGCTCGCGAACGGGACCGCGAAGATTACGCAGCCAGTGCGTCAATCAGGGCCTGGCTGAACGCCGGCACATCATCCGGCTGGCGGCTGCTGATCAGGTTGCCGTCCTTGACCACTTCCTGATCGACCCAGTTGACGCCGGCATTGACCAGATCGTCCTTGACCGTTTTGTAGCTGGTCATGGTCTTGCCATTGACCAGTCCCGCCGAGATCAGCAGCCAGCTGCCATGGCAGATCACGGCAATCGGCTTGCCCGCCGAAGCGGCAGTCTTGACCAGGTGCTGAGCGTCCTGATCGATGCGGATGGTGTCCGAGTTCTGCACGCCGCCCGGTAGCAGCACGGCATCGTATTGATCGATGCTCACAGCCTGGAAGGTGTTGGCGACCGGAAAGTCGTCCGCCGGTTTGTCGTGGTTCCAGCCTTTGACCGTACCGGTTTCTGCCGAAAGGATATCGACCTGCACGCCGGCCTGCTCCAGGGCATCCTTGGGACCGGTCATTTCGACCTGTTCGAAACCATCGGTTACCAAAATAGCCACGCGTTTGCCATTGAGGGAAGTTGCCATCGGTAAGCTCCTGAGTCTGTGGAGATTTTGCCTTCGCAGCGAACCACTGAGGTTCGATGCGTCCTACAGAGTCCGAAGCCTGTGCGCGGATGAAAGTTCCGGCGATGTGCCCATCGGTGTGTCGCCCTGCCGTTTCAGCGGTTAGAATCGCCGCCTGCCCCGGAGTGTGTACTTATGTCCCAAGAGCTGACCACCGAACAGATTCAACAATCGCTGCAAGGCATCAGTGTGCCGGCGCAACCGCAGATCATGGTGGATCTGCAAATGGAGCAGTACATGCCCGACCCGGATCTGGAGGTGATCGCCAAACTGATCTCCCAGGATCCAGGCCTGTCCGGCGCGCTGCTGAAAATCGTCAACTCGCCGTATTACGGCCTGAGCAACAAAATCACCTCGATCCAGCGGGCAGTGAACCTGTTGGGCAGCCGTTCAATCATCAACCTGATCAACGCGCAGTCGATCAAGGGCGAGATGAACGACGACACCATCGTCACCCTCAACCGTTTCTGGGACACCGCGCAGGATGTGGCGATGACCTGCCTGACCCTGGCCAAGCGCATCGGCACTCAGGCCGGTGACGAAGCCTATGCCTTGGGCCTGTTCCACGATTGCGGCGTTCCATTGATGCTGCAACGGTTCCCCAATTACATGACCGTTCTGGAAGAGGCCTACGCCAGCGCCAGCCCGGAATGCCGTGTGGTGGATACCGAAAACCGCGTGTTCAACACTAACCACGCCGTGGTCGGTTATTACACCGCCAAGTCCTGGCGCCTTCCGGAGCATGTCAGCGCCGCTATCGCCAACCACCACAATGCGCTGGCGATTTTCAGCGACGAATCGTCGAAGAACAGCCAACTGAAAAATCTGCTGGCGATCCTGAAAATGGCCGAGCACATTTGCGCCTCGTACCGGGTGCTGGGCAACCAGACCGAAGATTTCGAGTGGATCGCGGTCGGGCCGCTGGTGCTGGATTACGTTGGCCTGTCGGATTACGACTTCGAAACGCTCAAACAAACGATTCGCGACCTCGGCGCGCATTGATCCGAGGACACCATGCCTGAATTGCCGGAAGTCGAAACCACCCGTCGCGGAATTGCCCCGCACCTGGAAGGCCAGCGCGTCAGTCGGGTCATCGTCCGCGACCGGCGTCTGCGCTGGCCGATCCCGGACGATCTCGATGTGCGCCTGTCCGGGCAACGCATCGTGCTGGTCGAGCGGCGGGCCAAGTACCTGTTGATCAACGCCGAGGTCGGCACGCTGATCAGTCACTTGGGCATGTCGGGCAATCTGCGTCTGGTCGAAGCCGGATTGCCAGCGTTGAAGCACGAACACGTCGACATCGAACTGGAATCGGGACTGGCCCTGCGCTACACCGATCCGCGACGGTTCGGCGCGATGCTGTGGAGCAACGACCCGCTCAATCACGAGTTGCTGATTCGCCTCGGCCCGGAGCCGCTGACCGATCTGTTCGATGGCGAGCGCTTGTTCCAGCTTTCAAGGGGACGTTCGATGGCGGTCAAGCCGTTCATCATGGACAACGCGGTGGTGGTCGGGGTCGGCAATATTTACGCGACCGAAGCGCTGTTCGCCGCCGGCATCAATCCACGCCGCGAAGCCGGGGGCATCTCCCGCGCGCGTTATCTGAAACTGGCGATCGAGATCAAACGCATCCTCGCCGCTGCCATCGAGCGTGGCGGTACGACATTGCGTGATTTCATCGGCGGTGACGGTCAGCCGGGATACTTCCAGCAGGAACTGTTTGTCTACGGCCGCGGCGGTCAGCACTGCAAAATCTGCGGTACCGGCCTGCGCGAAGTGAAGCTCGGCCAGCGCGCCAGCGTGTTTTGCCCGCGCTGCCAGACCTGAAAAAATCCTTGGGTCTATAGTGAGAGGTCTCACTGTTCAGCCCGAAGGATCGTGCCATGAAAGTCCTGCAAGCCCTCTTCATCACTCTGCTGCTGTGCTCCAGCCTGACCGTTCAGGCCTCGGAAAGCGGCAGCGGTGACCCGCGTTACACCATCCAGAATCCCCCAGCCTACGCCATGCTCGGCGACCTGCTGATTGCCCGACCCTTGCTGGTGGTGGCGACGGTGATCGGTGCGGGAGCGTTTGTGGTGTCGTTGCCGTTTACCGCGCTGGGCGGCGGCGTGGGCGATGCGGGACAGGCGCTGGTGGTTGATCCGGCGAAAGCGGCGTTTGTGCGGTGTCTGGGGTGTACGGGGGAGGGGTTTGAGCAGCGCGAGTGAGCTGATCGGAATTCAGCGGTGCGGCTGATGGTCCATTCGCGAGCAGGCTCGCTCCCACAGGGGAATGCATTGCAAAATGTGGGAGCGAGCTTGCTCGCGAAGGGGTCCTGGAAGGTGCCGAAGAACTCAGGCCTTGCCGGTGATCTTGCGGTATTTCTCCATCAACTGTTCTTCAGTCTCCGGATGGGCTTCGTCCAGTGGAATGCAATCCACCGGGCAGACCTGCTGGCACTGCGGCTCGTCGTAGTGGCCGACGCACTGGGTGCACAGGTTCGGGTCGATCACGTAGATCTCTTCGCCTTGGGAAATGGCGGCATTCGGGCACTCGGGTTCGCAGACGTCGCAGTTGATGCAATCGTCGGTGATGATCAGGGACATGCTAACTCCAGCCGGGGCGGCAGGCCCGGGCGCTATAAATCAATGCGCGCAATTGTGCCGCATTGGCGAGCGCAGTGCACGCGGGGGCGATCAAGGGCACTGTTGGCTGCGATCCAAAAACGAAAAGATCGCAGCCTTCGGCGCTCCTACTTTTTGAAGCGCAGGGTCAGCGCGTCGGCCACCGCCGGGTGAACGAACTTGCTGATATCGCCGCCCAGCGCGGCAATCTCCCGCACCAGGGTCGAGGAAATGAACGAATAGCGCTCCGACGGCGTGAGAAACAGGCTTTCCACATCCGGCGCCAGTTGGCGGTTCATGTTGGCCAGCTGGAATTCGTATTCGAAATCCGACACCGCGCGCAGACCACGCAGGAACACGTTGGCGTTCTGCTCTTTGGCGAAATGCGCAAGCAGCGTCGAGAAACCGACCACTTCCACATTCGGCAGGTGCTTGGTGACCTCGCGAGCCAGTTCGACCCGTTGTTCCAGCGGGAACAGCGGGTTCTTTTTCGGGCTGGCGGCGACCGCAATGATCACGTGATCGAACAGGCGCGAGGCGCGTTCGACCAGATCGCCATGGCCCTTGGTAATAGGGTCGAAGGTACCTGGGTACAACACTCGGTTCATCGCGTCGTCCTGGCGGGAGTCCGTTGGGGAGTCGGATGGTATCGCAGCCTTCCCGGTCGGCCAAGTCGCCTGTTGGGTAAGAAAGCACTATAGACGATAGGAATATGCTGCTTTTTCATGGATTTTTCAGTCGATCCGCCAGGGCTGTTGCCAGTTGCGCGGTCAGGCCATACACCGACAGCTGAGGGTTGGCGCCGATGCTGGTGGGGAACAGCGAGCCGTCGTGAATCGACAGATTGCTCAGTTGATGATGCCGGCCGAGGCTGTCGGCGACCGCGCTTTTCGGATCTTCACCCATTGCGCAGCCGCCCATGAGATGGGCGCTGCCCAGTCGCGTGCGGTACAGCTCAAGACTCAAACCATTGATCAGCGTGCGGGCTTCGGCCACGGTCTTCACGTAACGGGCGTCGGCGTGCAACGGCATCACTGCTTTTGCGCCGCCAGCGAACTGAATCTCGGCCATGACGTGAAACGCCCGGCGCAAGCCGTCCCAGGCATAGGGTGAAACCTGATAGTCGAGGACGGGCGAACCATCGCCACGCAGCTCGACTGAACCGCCCGGGCTGTCCGGGTGAAAACCGTCACGCAGCAAGGCCAGCATGGCGTGGGTGTGCGGCAGGTCAGCCATGTGCTGCGCACTTTCCTGACCGAAGCCGCCGAGCAACATGGCTGCCAGTGCCGGATGCAATGGCGGCACTTCGAGTTTGAAGGCCATCGGTCCGTTGATGCCGTCCTTCCACTGGAAATGGTCGGAATAGATCGATTGCGGCGCTCCGTAAAACGGGTTGATGACTTCGTCGAAGCGCGCGGCGGACATGTTCACCGGGTGCAGGAAAGTGCGTTTGCCCAAGTTGTCATGCGGGTTCGGCGCGTCCGAACGCAGCAACAGCGCCGGGCTGTTGATGCCACCGCCAGCCAATACGTAATGCCGTGCCTTGACGTTGATTGTACGTCCGGTCGGTTCGACACAGCGCTCATCCATCGCCATGCATTGCAGGCCAGTGACCTTGTCGCCGCTGATCAGCAGCTTCTGCGCACGAGCCAGATAAAGCAGCTCGCCGCCCTTTTCCAGCATTGCCGGAATGGTCGTGACCATCATCGATTGCTTGGCGTTGGTCGGGCAGCCCATGCCGCAATAGCCGAGGTTCCAGCAACCGCGGACGTTGCGCGGGATCACGTGCCAGCTGTAGCCGAGTTGCTCGCAGCCTTTGCGGATCACGTCGTTGTTGGCGTTGGGCGGCACCATCCACGGCGCGACGCCGAGGCGCTGTTCCATTTTCTCGAACCACGGCGCCATCTCGGCGGGGCTGTGGCCTGTGACATTGTGTTCCCTGGCCCAGTGTTCGAGGGTTGCCTGCGGGGTGCGAAAACACGATGTCCAGTTGATCAGCGTTGTGCCGCCGACTGCGCGCCCCTGCAGGATGGTGATTGCGCCGTCCTTGCTCATGCGGCCGATGCCTTCCTGATAGAGGCTGCTGTAGGCCTTGTCTTCGAGCATTTTGAAATCGGAACTGGTTTTCAGCGGGCCTTCTTCGATCAGCAGGACTTTGTAACCGGCCGCGCTCAGGATTTCCGCTGTGGTACCGCCGCCGGCGCCGCTACCGATGATGGCGACATCGGCTTCCAGGGTGAGATCGTCGCTCAGTTGCGCGCCGTTGTAGGTTTTCCAGCCTCGGGCGAGGCCTTCGCGGAAGAGATCAGGTACGGACATCGGTCAGGTTCTCTTTATTATTCTGGATGCGGGTGTGTGGCTGGCCACTTCGCGAGCAGGCTCGCTCCCACAGGAGAATGCATTTCAAATGTGGGAGCGAGCCTGCTCGCGAAGGCCGCGCCTCGGTTTCAGACCTTCGGCGGCCCGGGATAACCGCAATGTGCCCAGGATTCGGCGCGGGTGTACCAGCCCATCATCACCATCTGCCGCAGAGAGCTATGCCCCATGCGCAGCAGGCTCAGCGAGCTGTTCTCCCAGCGATCAAGGAAATGCCGCATCGCCTCGGAACTGGCATTTTCCCAACTACCCCAGATGCCGGTCAGCGGCCCACGAGTCACGGCCATGCCAAGCACGTCGAACAGTTGTCGGGTGAGCTTGAGCATTTCCGGCGACAGGTGATTGATGCTGTAGTCCAGCGACTTCAGTGTGCCGTCGACCGCTGCGGGCATTTTCTCCGCCGCCACGGCGCCATCGAGCATCACCGGAATCAGTGCGCGCAGAAACAGCAGATCACCGTCGCGCAAACTGACGAAGCCGTTGGCGCTGACGCTCGACGAGCAGCCGGTGAGGCTGGCGCCGAGACCAGCGGTAGCGAGAAACGCGGTGGCGCCGAGGCTGAATTTCAGCAGGCCACGGCGCGACAAGGCAGGTGTTTCGGTCAGGCTTGGGTGCATTGTTGTTATTACCCGGGTCGACAGCGTTTAGCGGATGAACAGTTTCTGAATCAGTTTCTGAATCGACGTGCCGTAGGGCGGGTAAATCAACCGGGCCGCGTTGAAGCGTTGTTTGATCAGTACGCTTTTTGCCTTGCTGAAGGTCAGGAACCCTTCGTGGCCGTGGTAATGGCCCATGCCAGACGGACCGATGCCACCAAACGGCATATCGTCCTGGGCGACGTGCAGCAAGGTGTCGTTCAGGCACACACCGCCGGAGTGGGTTTCGTGCAGCACTCGATTCTGTTCGCGATTGTCGTAGCCAAAGTAGTAAAGAGCCAGAGGACGTGGTCGCTGATTGATGTAGGAAAATGCCTGTTCCAGATCGCGGTACGGCACGATCGGAAGCAGCGGGCCAAAGATTTCGTCCTGCATCACCGTCATCTCATCGGTGACATTCAGCAGCACGCTGTGCGGCATCCGTCGGCCCTGGCCTTGTTCGAACAACGGAATCAGCAGGGCGCCCTTGCTGGTCGCGTCGCTGACGTAACCATTGAGCCGGGCCAACTGGCGTTCGTTGATGATCGCGGTGTAGTCGGCGTTGTCCGCCAGGGTCGGGTAGAAGCCTTGGACGGCCTGACGATAGGCCTCGACGAAAGCGCCGACGCGGTCTTCCGGCACCAGCACATAGTCGGGCGCGACGCAGGTCTGCCCGGCATTGAGGGTCTTGCCGAAGGCGATGCGTTCGGCGGCGTCCTTCAATGGCACGTCTCTGGAGACGATGGCCGGCGACTTGCCTCCCAGCTCCAGAGTGACCGGCGTCAGGTTCTGCGCTGCAGCGCGCATGACGTGTTTGCCGACGCTGGTGGAACCGGTGAACAGCAGATGATCGAACGGTAGTTGCGAGAAGGCCACGCCAACATCTGCCTCGCCAAGCACCACGCAGACCAGGTCTTCGGGGAAGATCCGCGCCAGCAATTGCTTGAGTAACAGCCCGGTGGCCGGGGTCGATTCGCTGAGCTTGAGCATCACCCGATTGCCCGCCGCCAGGGCGCCAACCATCGGGCCCACGGCCAGATACAGCGGATAATTCCACGGCACGATTACACCGACCACGCCCAACGGCTGATAGATCACCTTCGCCGAGGCCGGCTGGAAAGCCATGCCGACCTTGCGCCGCGAGGGCTTCATCCATTTTTTCAGGTGACGGCGGGCGTAGTGAATGCCGTGCAGGCTCGGCATCAGTTCGGCGAGCAGGGTCTCGTCGGCGCTGCGATGACTGAAATCGGCGCTGATCGCCTCTATCAATGCCTGACGCTCCGCGCTGAGCAAATCGCGCAAAGCACTGAGCCACTGCTGGCGTTGCGCGGCGGGCGGCATCGGGTTCGCGGTATACGCCACCCGTTGCGCCTGGAACTGCCGATCGAGGGTTTCAAAAGGCTGTTGCAGCGTTTGCAGGTAGGCAATGTCGGCAGTCATCGCAGGCTCCGGATTTTATTGTAGTGGGCACTTTTTAGAGTCTATGCTCTAGAAAGTCAAACGACTTCCGCGCACGTCAGTGTTTTATCCATTTCCGGTTAGGTCGTAAGATGCGCCGTCAACGCACTCTGAATTAAAGCTCAAGCCATGGCCCCACGAATAAAAACCAGCGAGCGCATCGTTCAGAACAGCCTGGAGCTGTTCAATCAGCAGGGCGAGCGCAGCGTCAGTACCAACCACATCGCCGCGCACATGGAGATTTCTCCGGGCAACCTGTACTACCACTTCCCCAACAAGCAGGCGATCATCGCCGTGTTGTTCAGTGAGTACGAAGCCCTGGTAGACAGCTTTTTGCGTCCGCCCCAAGGCCGTCCGGCGACCGTCGAGGACAAGCGTTTCTATTTGAAGGAACTGCTTTCGGCCATGTGGCGCTACCGTTTCCTGCACCGCGACCTCGAGCATCTGCTCGACAGCGATGCGGAACTGGCTGCGCGTTACCGGCGCTTTTCCCAGCGTTGCGTGATTCAGGGCGCAGCGATCTACGAAGGCTTTGTCGCCGCCGGCATCCTGAAAATGGACCGCGTGCAGATCGAATCGCTGACCCTCAACGCCTGGATCATCCTGACCTCTTGGGTACGTTTTCTGTGCACCACGCGGGAAAACTCCAACCACCTCAGCGAGCAGGCCGTGAAGCGTGGCGTGTATCAGGTGCTGGTGCTGGAAGCAGGGTTTGTTACCGATCAGGCGCGGGATGAAGTCAACGCGCTGTTCGACGAGTTCTATGTGCCGCTGGCCCAAGCCCTTGAAGACGTGAAATAAACCGTTCAGCCGAATGCCACAGGAGCCCGATATGTCGATTGCGCAGTTGATCAGCCCACAAGCTTTGGACGCTCGCAAAGAGCAGCCGGGGCTGGTGATTCTCGATTGCCGTTTCGCCCTCGAAGATCCGGATTACGGCCAGCGCAGCTACGCCGAAGGACACATTGCCGGGGCAAGTTTCGCCGATCTGGAGCGTGATCTGAGCGGTAAGGTCGAGAAGGGCGTGACCGGACGTCATCCGCTGCCCGAGCCGGCGGCGCTGATCGAACGCCTGCAAGCCTGGGGCATCAACAACGACAGTGATGTGGTTTTGTACGACGACGGCCCGGGTGCTTACGCAGCGCGGGCGTGGTGGTTGCTCGCATGGCTGGGCAAGCGCGACGGCGTGTTCATCCTGGATGGCGGGCTCAAGGCCTGGCACGCGGGCGGCCTGCCGCTGAGCCTGGATCCGCCGAGCGTGACGCCGGGCCACTTCAGCGGTCAGCCGGACATGAGCCTTCTGCTCAGCGCCGAGCAATTGCAGCAACGCCTCGGCCAGCCAACGCTGACCCTGCTCGACGCCCGCGCCTTGCCGCGCTTCAAGGGCGAAGTGGAACCGATCGATCCGGTCGCCGGACACATTCCCGGCGCGCAGTGTGCGGCGTTCACCGATAACCTCGGTAGTGATGGACGGTTTTTGCCGGCGGAGCAGCTCAAGCAGCGCTTTGCCGCGAAACTGGGCGAGCGTTCGCCGTCGGAACTGGTCGCCTACTGCGGATCCGGGGTGACGGCGTGCCATAACCTGTTCGCACTGTGCCTGGCCGGTTATCCGCTGGGTGCGCTGTATGCCGGATCGTGGAGTGAGTGGATCAACGAGCCCTCGCGCGGCATAGCCACCGGCGAATAATCACCGAGCCCCCCTGTAGGAGTGAGCCTGCTCGCGATAGCGGTATGTCGGTGAGTCAAATGCCAACTGATCCACCGCATTCGCGAGCGAGCTCGCTCCCGCAAAGTCTTTTATTGCATCGCAAAATTTGATCAAAGCGCAGACCCCCTGTGGGAGCGAGCTTGCTCGCGAAGGCGTCGGCACATCCAGCATCGTGTCGACTGAGACAGCGCCATCGCGAGCAGGCTCACTCCTACAAGGGATATGCGGCGCTCAATGACCGAGTGCGGCCAGCCATTGCGGGACACGCCGCTCCAGGTAATACCCGGGCCGGCGAAACGAGCCGTCGACGAAGCCGACATGACCGCCACGTGCCTGCAATTCGAACTGGGTGCAGGCTGACAACTCATCGGCTTGCGGCAGGCTGTGGGGAAATACGAACGGATCATCCGCTGCCTGAATGATCAGCGTCGGTGTGCGGATCTCGCCCAGGTAGTAGCGGCTCGAGGCGCGGCGGTAGTAATCCTCGGCATCGGTGAAACCATGCAGCGGCGCGGTGACCCGGCCGTCGAAATCCCAGAACGTGCGCATGTTCTCCAGCGAACCGAGCGCCGCCAGTTTCGCCATGCCGTCTTCGCGCCCGTCATGCTCGAACTGGCGCTGCTTGTTCTTGATGTAGGCGACCATCTCTCGCATGAAATGCGCCTGATAAACCCGCGAAAATCCCTGGCCAATGCGGTCTGCGCACTGGTCGAGCCTGAACGGCACCGACACTGCCACCGCACCGAGCACACCGCTGTTGCTGCCGGTTTCGCCAAGATGTTTGAGCAGCACGTTGCCGCCCAGTGAATAGCCGACCGCGTAAAGCGGCGCCAATGGACGTTTGGCGCGCAAGTGCTGGATGGCTTCGGCAAGGTCTTCGCTGGCGCCGGAATGGTAGCTGCGCGGCAACAGATTCGGCTCGCCGGAGCAACCGCGCCAGTTCAGCGCGACGCTGGCCCAGTCCCGGTCGGCCAACGCTTTTTGAATGCCAGCCACGTAGGGCGAATTGGAAGAGCCGGTCAAGCCGTGCAGCACCAGCACCAATGGCGCCTCGGCACTGTGCGGGCCATGCCAGTCGAGGTCGAGGAAGTCGCCGTCCTCGAGCCACAGGCGTTCCCGCTCGCGCTCGACGTGCACGGTCTTGCGCCACAGCGGGCCCCACAAGGTCTGCAGGTGCGGATTGCCGAGGCCGAAGGCTGGGGTGAAGTGTTCTGGCGAAGGGGGCACGATGGTTCTCGATGTGCGTACGGCGAGGGAGAGCGGTCCCTCGCCGCAGGTTTTGCCTTTCGTTAACCGGTAATGTCTGCCGTGCGTTGCCACAGCGCGTAATACACACGACCGGATTTCTGCTCGCGGTGCAGACGCCAGTTGCCCGGCAGGCCCAGCGTCGACGGCGCGGTTTCGCTTTCAGTGTAGATCCACGAATCGGCCGCCAGCCATTGGCGTTCTTCCAGCAGAGTGCAGACTGCTGGCAGCAGGTTCTGATTGAACGGCGGATCGAGGAACACCAGATCGAACGGCGTTGCGGTCTGGGTTTCCAGGTAGCGCAGCGCGTCGGCAGTCTGCACCTGCCCGTTGCTGCAGCGCAGGGTACCGAGGTGTTCTTTCAAGCTCGATACCGCAACGTTGCTGGCGTCCAGCGCCTGGGCCGTGGCCGCGCCGCGGGACAGCGCTTCGAGAAACAGCGCGCCGCTGCCGGCGAAAGGGTCCAGCACTTTGGCCCCTTCGACATACGGTGCGAGCCAGTTGAACAGGGTTTCGCGCACGCGATCCGGGGTCGGGCGCAGGCCCGGCGCGTCAGGGAAGCTCAGCTTGCGGCTGCGCCATTGTCCGCCAATGATGCGCAGCTGGTTCACGCCGTTGTGCACGTTTTGCACAGGTTTTTTCGGTGCTCGAGTCGCCATTAATGCTCCGGAACCCCGAGCGGTTGCTCGGCAGGTTTATCAGATGGGGCCGGTAACGGCTTTTGCGGCACGGTCGGGCCAGCGGTGACGATGACCATTTTCTCCGTGCTCAGGTGTTTGTTCAGCGCATTACGGACCTGCTCCACAGTCAGGCTCTGCGATTGACGCATGAAGTCGTCCAGGTAGCTCAGTGGCAGATTATAGAAGCCCATGGCGCCGAGTTGGCCAACGATGTCGGCGTTGCTCGCGGTGGACAGCGGGAAACTGCCGGCCAGCTCGCGCTTGGCATCGTCGAGTTCTTTCTGAGTCGGCCCGGTTTTCAGGTAGTCGGCGAGCACGTCCTGCACCAGTTTCAGGGTGCCTTCACTCATCTCCGCGCGGGTCTGCAGGTTGATCATGAACGGGCCACGGGCCTGCATCGGGCTGAACGCCGAATACACGCCGTACGTGAGGCCACGCTTCTCGCGCACTTCGCTCATCAGGCGCGTGCCGAACCCGCCGCCACCGAGGATCTGGTTGCCAAGCGACAGCGCGGCGTAATCCGGATCGTCGCGATCGATGCCCAGTTGCGCGAGCATCAGGTTGGTCTGTTTCGACGGAAACTCGATGTGGTTGACGCTGGCCTTTGGTTCCTGCGGCGCAGCGATCTTCGCCAGTGCCGGGCCTTTCGGCAGGGCAGCGGAAATCTGATTGGCAATCGCCTCGGCTTCGGCTCGCGACAAATCACCTACCAGTGCGATCACCGCATTGCCGGCGGCGTAGGCCTTGGCATGGAATTCACGCAACTGCTCGACGGTGATCTTCGGCACGCTTTGCGGATTGCCATCGCTGGAATGCGCGTACGGGTGATCGCCATAGAGACGCTTCATCAGCTCGAGGCTGGCGAGTTTGCCGGGGTTCTGTTTCTGGTATTCGAAACCGGCTAGCAACTGGTTCTTGATCCGCGCGAACGAGTCGGCGGGGAAGGTCGGTTTGCCGACCACTTCGGCGAACAGCTTCAGAGCCGGTTCACGTTGCTCAGGTGCGCTCAGGCTGCGCAGCGAGGCCAGCGCCATGTCCTTGAACGCACCGTTGCCGAAGTCGGCACCAAGGCCTTCGAAACCCTGGGCGATGGCGCCAACGTCTTTGCCGGCGATGCCTTCGTTGAGCATGGCGTTGGTCAGCACAGCAAGGCCGGGCGCGTTGCCGTCCTGGCTGCTGCCGGCGGCGAAGATCAGGCGCATGTCGAACATCGGCAGCTCATGAGCTTCGACAAACAGCACTTTGGCGTCTTCAGCGGTGTTCCAGGTCTGCACGTCGAGCTTGCGGCTGGCCGGGGCCTTGCCGTCGAGTTCGGCCAGCGATTGCAACTTTTGGCTGGTTTTGGCGTTATCCAGTGCTTCGCTGGCCTTGCTGTCAGCGCTTGGCGACAGATAAACCGCTGCCGAGCCGATCACCGCGACAGCGATCAGACCGAGCAGCATCAGGCGTGGGGTTTTGCGCTCACTCATGAGTCGTCTCCAAAGGCAGGACGTGGGCGACGCTGAGACGTTCGCGGGTGAAATACTTTTTCGCGGCGTTCTGGATGTCTTGCGGGGTCACGCTTTCCAGATCGGCCAGTTCGGTGTCCATCAGCTTCCACGACAGACCGACTGTTTCCAGTTGCCCGATGGCGGTGGCCTGGCTGGTGATCGAGTCGCGCTCGTAGACGAGACCGGCGATGACCTGTGCTCGCACGCGTTCCAGCTCTTCGGCCGACGGTGCGGTGGTTTTCAGCTGCTCGAGCAGTTTCCACAAACCGGCTTCAGCCTGAGCGATGGTCTTTTTCTTCTGCGTGTTCGGCGTCGCCGACAGGGTGAACAGGCTGTCGCCACGGGTGTAGGCGTCATAGTCCGACGAACCGCCAGAAACCAGTTCTTCGCCGCGTTCCAGTTGCGTTGGGATGCGTCCGCTGTAGCCGCCGTCGAGCAGCGCCGAGATCAGGCGCAGGGCATTGACCGAGCGTTTGTCCTCGGCCGTGGCAATGCTCGGCACGTTGAAACCGAGCATCAGGCTGGGCAGTTGGGTCTGCACGCGCAGGGTGATCTGGCGCTCGCCGGGCTCGGCCAGTTCCAGCGGTTTTTTCGCCGGTGGTACCTCGCGTTTGGCGACGGGGCCGAAGTAGCGCTGGGCGAGGGTTTTCACTTCGTCCGGAGTGACGTCACCGACTACCACCAACGTGGCGTTGTTCGGCGCGTACCAGGATTGGTACCAGTGGCGCAGTTCCTCGACTTTCATGCGGTCGAGGTCAGCCATCCAGCCGATGGTTGGCGTGTGATAACCGCTGGCCGGGTAGGCCATGGCCTTGTAGCGCTCGTAGGCCTTGGACATCGGCTTGTCATCGGTGCGCAAACGGCGCTCTTCCTTGATGACTTCGATTTCCTTGGCGAACTCGTCGGCCGGCAGGCGCAGGTTGGCCATGCGGTCGGCTTCCAGCTCGAAGGCCACACCGAGGCGATCGCGGGCCAGCACTTGGTAGTAAGCGGTGAAGTCGTCGCTGGTGAAGGCATTCTCTTCGGCGCCGAGGTCGCGCAGGATCAGCGAGGCTTCGCCGGGGCCGACTTTTTCGCTGCCCTTGAACATCATGTGTTCGAGCGCGTGGGACAAACCGGTCTGGCCCGGGGTTTCGTAGCTGGAGCCGACCTTGTACCAGATATGCGAAACAACGACAGGCGCACGATGGTCTTCGCGCACGACGACCTTCAGACCGTTGTCGAGGGTGAATTCATGGGTTGGTTGCGGGTCGGCCGCCAGGGCCGAAAGGGGCAGGCAGACTGCGCTGAGCAGCAGGCCAGCAGCGCGGCGGGCTAGAGCATTCATTCGTTTTTCAACCTGTTGGGCTGCCCGCTTGGTCTTAGCGTCGGCGGGCGAGAGGGTGCTAGGATACTGATCCGTTTTACTGGCGGCCACGCCTATCAGGTTTCGATACCCGGTCAGGCTGTATGGGTTTGTCGCGGATAGCAGCAGTTTTTCATCTGAACTGCCCGTTTTCGCCGACGATGCCGCTCCAGTCCTTCGTGTTAATTGACTTTTGAGGTGCCTTTAGCGCCTCGACAAAATGTTGCGCGTGAACAAGCTGGATGAAACACAGTCTGTTCTGCATCGAATATTCATTTGCCGGGGCGCCCTGTTGGCGCGTCGCTACCGTGAGATAGCCGTCCTCCATGTTTGGTTCCAACGACGACAAGAAGAGCCCAGCTGCGGCTGGCGAGAAGAAAAGCCTGTTCGGATGGCTGCGGAAGAAACCGCAGGAACCCGTCGTCGAACAGCCGCCCGCGATTCCTGAGCCGGCCCCCGCGCCAGCACCTGCAATAGAAGAAGAGCCGGCGCCGATTGTGCTGCCGATCGCCGAACCGGTGCTGCAACCTGAGGCTGAAGCCGAGCCCGAAACGCCGGCCGCTCCCGAACTGCCGCTGACGCCCGCCGCCGAGCCGTGGCTGACCTTGCCGGTGGCAGAAGAGCCGGTCGCGCTGGTTGAAGAAGCGGCGCCGCATGTGACGCCAGTGATTCCTGCGCCGGTTGCCGAGGTTGCGGCGCAGCCTGTGCATGAACCGGTTGCCGAGCCCGCCCCGCTCGTTACCGAGCCGGTTGCTCCAGGTATCCAGCAGTCCGAGCCTGCACCGCTTGCCGCGGCACCAGTTGTCGCTCCGATCGTGCCAGTCGAAGCGCCCGTCGAAACCCCGCGCACCGAAGAAACCAAAGCCGGTTTCTTCGCCCGCCTCAAGCAAGGCCTGTCGAAGACCAGCGCCAGCATCGGCGAGGGCATGGCCAGCCTGTTCCTCGGGCGCAAGACCATCGACGATGACCTGCTCGACGACCTCGAAACCCGCCTGCTGACCGCCGACGTCGGCGTCGAAGCCACCACGCAGATCATCCAGCGCCTGACCCAGAAGGTTGCGCGCAAGGAACTGGCCGACGCCGACGCCCTGTACAAATCCCTGCAGGCCGAACTGGCGGCGATGCTCAAGCCGGTTGAGCAGCCGCTGAAAATCGCCTCGCAGAACAAGCCGTTCGTGATTCTGGTGGTCGGCGTCAACGGCGCCGGCAAAACCACCACCATCGGCAAACTGGCGAAGAAGCTGCAACTGGAAGGCAAGAAAGTCATGCTGGCGGCCGGCGATACTTTCCGTGCCGCAGCTGTTGAGCAATTGCAGGTCTGGGGCGAGCGCAACAAGATTCCGGTGATCGCTCAGCACACCGGCGCCGATTCCGCTTCGGTGATCTTCGACGCCGTGCAAGCGGCCAAGGCCCGTGGCATCGACGTGCTGATCGCTGACACCGCCGGTCGTCTGCACACCAAAGACAACCTGATGGAAGAACTGAAAAAGGTTCGCCGGGTGATCGGCAAGCTCGACGCTGACGCACCGCACGAAGTGCTGCTGGTGCTCGACGCCGGCACCGGCCAGAACGCCATCAACCAGGCCAAGCAGTTCAACCAGACCGTCGAACTGACCGGCCTGGCGCTGACCAAGCTCGACGGCACCGCCAAGGGCGGGGTGATTTTCGCCCTGGCCAAGCAGTTCGGCCTGCCTATCCGCTACATCGGTGTCGGTGAAGGCATTGACGACTTGCGTACCTTTGAAGCCGAACCCTTTGTCCAGGCACTGTTTGCCGAGCGGGAGCGTTCATGATTCGTTTCGAACAGGTCGGTAAACGCTACCCGAACGGTCACGTCGGCTTGCATGAGCTGAGCTTTCGAGTCCGTCGTGGCGAGTTCTTGTTTGTCACCGGTCACTCCGGTGCCGGTAAATCCACGCTGTTGCGCCTGTTGCTGGCAATGGAGCGGCCGACCAGCGGCAAGCTGCTGCTCGCCGGGCAGGACCTGAGCACCATCAGCAACGCGCAGATTCCATTCCTGCGCCGGCAGATCGGCGTGGTGTTCCAGAATCACCAGTTGCTGTTCGATCGCACGGTGTTCAATAACGTCGCCTTGCCGCTGCAGATTCTCGGCCTGTCCAAGGTCGAGATCGCCAAGCGCGTCGATTCGGCGCTGGAGCGCGTAGCGCTGTCGGATAAAACCGATCTGTACCCGGGCGACCTGTCCACCGGTCAGCAACAGCGCGTCGGCATCGCCCGCGCCATCGTCCATCGCCCGGCCTTGCTGCTGGCGGACGAACCGACCGGTAACCTCGACCCGCGACTGGCGGCGGAAATCATGGGCGTGTTCGAAGACATCAATCGTTTGGGCACCAGCGTGTTGATCGCCAGTCACGACCTGGCGCTGATCGCGCGCATGCGTCACCGCATGCTGACCCTGCAACGCGGCCGCTTGATCGGCGACGGGGAGGCCGGGGTATGAGTGCGACACGCAGTCCGAAGGTTTCCGAGCGCGTGGCCCCGAAAGCCGCCGACCCGCAACCGCAGAAGAAGAAAAAACACGACGATGACGACGGCCCGGATTTCGCCACGCTGTTTCGCGCCTGGATCGAAAGCCATCGCGCCAGCCTGCTCGACAGTCTGCGCCGTCTCGGCAAACAGCCGATCGGCAGCTTCTTCACCTGCATGGTGATGGCTGTGGCCTTGAGTCTGCCGATGGGGCTGTCGCTGTTGCTCAATAACGTCGAACGTCTCGGCGGTTCCTGGCAGCGCGCGGCGCAGATTTCCCTGTACCTGCAACTCGACGCCAGCCCGGAACAGGGCGAAGCGCTGCGCGAGCAGATCAAAGGCATGCCCGGGGTAGCCGATGCCGAGTATGTCGGCCGTGATCAGGCGCTGGAAGAGTTCCAGCAGCAATCCGGCCTGGGCGAAGCCCTGCGTGAGCTGCCTGACAACCCTTTGCCGGGTGTGGTGCTGGTGACGCCGAACGAAGTCGACAAGCCGACACTCGAAGCATTAAGACAAAAACTTTCCGAGCTGCCCAAGGTACAACAGGCGCAACTTGATCTAGTCTGGGTCGAGCGTCTGGCCGCCATCCTCAAGCTTGGCGACCGCTTTGTCTTCGGTCTGACGGTGTTGTTGGTGTCTGCATTACTTTTGGTGATAGGCAATACCATTCGTCTTCATATTGAAAACCGCCGCACCGAGATAGAAGTGATTAAACTCGTCGGCGGCACTGACAGTTATGTGCGCCGCCCTTTCCTTTATATGGGCGCGTTGTATGGCTTCGGTGCGGGGCTGTTGTCCTGGGGTGTATTGGCGTTCGGCCTGAACTGGCTGAACGATGCAGTGGTTGGACTGGCCGGCTTGTACGGCAGTGATTTCGCCCTGGCCGGTGTGCCAGTGGCCGACGGTCTGTCGCTCTTGCTTGGCGCGGTGCTGTTGGGTTATATCGGTGCATGGATTGCAGTCGCACGTCATCTCAGGGAGCTGGCGCCGAAGTAGAATCTTTTTTGCGCGTGATTGACCTTGCGGTTTTTATGGGAACTTGTACCTGAGTTCCCGGTCAATTTTTCGCAGTGCCGAGAGGCACGAGTATGTGAGTGGGAGGTTTTTTCGTATGACCAATTCTTTGCAACCTGCGTATGCGTTGGTTCCGGGTGCGAACCTGGAAGCCTACGTGCACACCGTCAACAGCATTCCATTGCTGACGCCGGAGCAGGAGCGTGAACTGGCCGAGAGTCTCTACTATGAGCAGGATTTGGGGGCGGCTCGGCAGATGGTGCTCGCCCACCTGCGTTTTGTCGTACACATTGCCCGTAGCTACTCCGGCTACGGTCTGGCTCAGGCTGACCTGATCCAGGAAGGTAACGTCGGCCTGATGAAGGCCGTCAAGCGCTTCAACCCGGAAATGGGTGTGCGTCTCGTGTCGTTCGCCGTGCACTGGATCAAGGCGGAAATTCACGAGTTCATCCTGCGCAACTGGCGCATTGTGAAAGTCGCGACCACCAAGGCCCAGCGCAAGCTGTTCTTCAACCTGCGCAGCCAGAAGAAACGTCTGGCGTGGCTGAACAACGAGGAAGTCCACCGTGTGGCGGAAAGCCTCGGCGTCGAGCCGCGGGAAGTGCGCGAGATGGAAAGCCGTCTGACCGGCCACGACATGGCCTTCGACCCGGCTGCCGAAGCCGACGACGACAGTGCCTTCCAGTCGCCGGCCAACTATCTGGAAGACCACCGGTATGACCCGGCGCGTCAGCTGGAAGATGCCGACTGGAGCGACAACTCCAACACCAACCTGCACGAAGCACTGGAAGTGCTGGACGAGCGCAGCCGTGACATCCTCTACCAGCGCTGGCTGGCGGAAGAGAAAGCCACGCTGCACGACCTGGCGCAGAAGTACAACGTGTCGGCCGAGCGAATCCGTCAGCTCGAAAAGAGCGCGATGAACAAGCTCAAGTTGTCGATCGCCGCATAACCGGCGCATCAGCAACAAAAAACGCCCCGATCAGCGATGATCGGGGCGTTTTCATTTGGAGGATCAAAAGATCGCAGCCTTCGGCAGCTCCTACAGGTGAAACGCAATCCCATGTAGGAGCTGCCGAAGGCTGCGATCTTTGCTTTTGATTTATTCAGCCCAAGGCGCCCGCCGCGAATCGTTCAGCCCGAGCAAGTAACTGTCGCCGCCCAACTGACTCATCTGCTGGCGAATCCAGCCAGCCCGACGCGACACATACCCGGTCGGATGACTGGCGCTCCACACCCGCGGATTGGGCAGTACCGCCGCCAGATAACTCGCCTGCTGCCGCGACAACGATTTCGCGCTCACGCCAAAATGATGCCGTGCCGCCGCTTCGGCACCAAACACGCCGTCATCCCACTCGACGCTGTTCAGATACACCTCAAGAATCCGCTGCTTGGGCCAGAACACTTCGATCAACGCGGTAAACCACGCTTCCAGGCCCTTGCGCAGGTAGCTGCGGCCGGACCACAAAAACAGGTTTTTCGACACTTGCTGGCTCAAGGTGCTGGCGCCACGAATCGAGCCGCCCAGTTCGTTGTGGGCCAGCGCCGCCTGGATCGCGCGCAGATCGAAGCCCCAGTGCTCGGGGAATTTCTGGTCTTCGCCAGCAATTACCGCCACTTTCAGGTCGTCGGAGATCTCATTCCACGGTTTCCAGGTGCGCTGCAGGTCAATCGGCTCACCGTCGACCCAGGATTCGACCTTGCGTTCGACCATCAACGCCGTGCCTGGCGGTGGCACGAAGCGAAACACCAGCACCAGCAAGACACTGCCGCCGGCGAACCAGAGCAAAGCCTTCGTGAGACGACGGAAAATTGAACGCAGCATAGAGATGGCTTGGCCGAACCCGTGGAGCGGGCCATTATACAGACCCTGCCGATCGCGTCTGACTGGAGTTCCCCATGCTGCGTGGCTTTTTGATGCTGGCCGCTTTTTTCGGATTTACCGGTGTTGCGCTGGGCGCTTTCGCCGCCCATGGCCTGAAAAACCGCCTGACCCCGGAATACCTGACGATTTTCCATACCGGCGTCACCTATCAATTGGTGCACACTCTTGCGCTGTTCGGGGTGGCGCTGCTGGCCACGCAAATTCAAGGGCGCCTGATCAGTTGGGCCGGCGTGTCCTTCAGCGTCGGCATCCTGCTGTTCTCCGGCAGCCTGTATCTGCTGACCACCACCGGCATCAGCAAGCTCGGCATCATTACTCCATTCGGTGGCCTCGCGTTTCTGGTCGGTTGGATCTGCCTCGGCTTCGCCGCTTGGCGCCTATCCTGAATCTGACGCTCTCCCCGCAGGAGCTGCCGAAGGCTGCGATCTTTTGATTTTGTTTTCAAGATCAAAAGATCGCAGCCTTCGGCAGCTCCTACACGGACCGGTTTCAAGACGAATGGCTTGGGTCAGCCTGACTGATCGGGCTAGAATGCCTGCCCCTAAAAATGATGGCGGCGTTGTGCATGCGCATTCAGTTGAACGGTGAGTCCTTTGAATTGCCCGACGGTGAAACCGTTGCGGGCCTGATCACTCGTCTGGATCTGACCGGACGCCGTGTGGCCGTAGAGCTCAATCTGGACATCGTCCCGCGCAGCCAGCATGCCGATACCATGCTAAACGACGGCGACAACGTCGAAGTGGTCCACGCCATCGGCGGCGGCTGATTGTTCCGGCCTGCAAGGGCACAGAATTCTGCAAGACCCTCACCCTTAAAGAGGATTCCCCATGAGCATCGTTCGTAGCGACAAGCCTTTTGTGCTGGCCGGTCGTACTTACCAGTCGCGTTTGCTGGTCGGTACCGGCAAGTACCGTGACATGGAAGAAACCCGCCAGGCCATCGAAGCCTCGGGTGCCGAGATCGTCACCTTCGCCGTGCGCCGCACAAATCTGGGTCAGATCGAAGGCGAGCCGAACCTGCTCGAAGTGCTGTCGCCGGATCGCTACACCTTTCTGCCGAACACCGCCGGTTGCTACGACGCCATCGAAGCCGTGCGCACCTGCCGCCTCGCGCGTGAACTGCTCGACGGCCACAATCTGGTGAAGCTGGAAGTGCTGGCCGACCAGAAGACCCTGTTCCCCAACGTGATCGAAACCCTCAAGGCCGCCGAAACCCTGGTCAAGGAAGGCTTCGACGTGATGGTCTACACCAGCGATGACCCGATCATCGCCCGGCAACTGGCGGAAATCGGCTGCATCGCCGTGATGCCGCTGGCCGGTCTGATCGGCTCCGGTCTGGGTATCTGCAATCCGTACAACCTGCAGATCATCCTCGAAGAAGCGAAGATTCCGGTGCTGGTGGATGCCGGTGTCGGGACTGCTTCCGACGCGACCATCGCCATGGAACTGGGGTGCGACGCCGTATTGATGAACTCGGCCATCGCCCACGCCCAGCAACCGGTCATGATGGCGCAAGCCATGCAGCACGCCATCGTCGCCGGTCGCCTGGCGTACCTCGCCGGCCGCATGCCGAAAAAACTCTATGCCAGCGCCTCTTCGCCGCTGGATGGTCTGATCAAGTAAGAGCCATTGATGACTGAATCGAACGACACGCCTGTCCAGCCGGACGAAGGCGACGAGCGCCAACACCGCCGCATCAAGAGTTTCGTGATGCGCGCCGGGCGCATGACCGAAGGCCAGCAACGCGGTCTGGATCAGGGTGCGCCGCTGTACGTGCTGCCGCTGGCCGATGCGCCGGTCGATTACGACCAGGTGTTCGGCCGCTCGGCACCGCGCTCGCTGGAAATCGGTTTCGGCATGGGCCACTCGCTGCTGGAAATGGCCGCCGCGGCGCCGGAGCAGGATTTCATCGGTGTCGAAGTGCACCGTCCGGGTGTCGGTGCGCTGCTCAATGGCGTGCTGACCCAGGGGCTGACCAACCTGCGGGTCTACGATTGCGACGCGATCGAAGTGCTCAACCGCTGCATCGCCGACAACAGCCTCGATCGCCTGATGCTGTTTTTCCCGGATCCGTGGCACAAGAGCCGTCACCACAAGCGCCGCATCGTTCAGGCCTCGTTCGCCGAACTGGTGCGCAGCAAGCTCAAGGTCGGCGGCATTCTGCACATGGCCACCGACTGGGAACCGTACGCCGAATACATGCTGGAAGTGATGAACGTCGCACCGGGCTACCGCAATCTCGCCGAAGACGGCAAGTGCGTGCCACGCCCGGCCGAACGCCCGATCACCAAGTTCGAACGCCGCGGCGAACGCCTTGGCCATGGCGTGTGGGATCTGAAGTTCGAAAAACTCTCCTAAGCATCACGCAACACCCCAGTAGGAGCTGCGGCACGCTGCGATCTTTTGATCTTGATTTGAAGATCAAAAGATCGCAGCGTGCCGCAGCTCCTACAGTTGTTTTCGGTTTCGCCAGAAGTTAAAGGGTGGTAATGAAGCGCACAGGCACGTGGTCTGTCAGCCAGACGCCATTTTCGGCCTGATAAAACTTGAAGCCTTGCTCCTGCATTTGCTGCGCGGCGACTCTCAGAATTACCACGGTTCCGTAGCGTTGCCCTACGGCTGAGGCAGTGGCGGACTCTTCCGACAGATGCACGTGGTGACGCGGTCCCGGGATCAAGCCTTGCTGGCTGATAGAGTCCATGAAGCGTGTCGCCGTACCGTGATACAGCATTTGCGGTGGCTGCTTTTCCTCCAGTTGAAGCGCTACGCTTTTCGTCGAATGGCCCTGAACGGCGCGAATGAACTGGCCGTCTTCCGAGATCGAAAAGCGCTTTTTGTCGCTGCTCGCTACGATGTTTTCAATCAGTGAGCGATCCAGGCTTCGACCATCACGTGCAGCGCCGCTGATCAGTGCTTCGATATCTGCCCAGCCTTCCGAATCCAGCGTCAACCCAATCGCCTGAGGCTCATGGCGCAATACGTAGCTAAGAAATTTGCTCGTCTCATCCAGCAGCTTTTTACTCATGAGCTTCCCTGTCATTGCGATCAACTGTGGGAGCGAGCCTGCTCGCGAAAGCGGTTGTTCATTCAACTCTGATGTTGACTGACACACCGTATTCGCGAGCAGGCTCGCTCCCACATTTCGTTTCGGGGGGTTTGCGGAATCAGCGGCGGTCGGCGACCACACCGATCAACACCAGCACTACCAGCAGCACCGGTGCCAGGCTGTAGTTGTTGAACTGGCTCAGGCCTTTGATCACCCACGGCGTGGCGTAGATCAGCGCAGCGCCGCTGCCGATCAGGCAGAGCAGGGCCATCAGGGGCACGCGCAGGGCGCCGGCGATGCTGCCCAGGCGTTGCTCGACCCAGCCTTTGAAGTCAGCGCCGAACAGCACCAGCAGGCAACCGACCAGCGCCAAAGCGATTTCCGAGAGATTGCTGCGGCTCCAGCGGGAGACGGTTGCCAGCAGGTCGAGTATCAAATCCATGCGTTTTCCCTTTGAGCTGAAGTCAGTTCAGAAATTGTTGCAGCAAATCGTTGAGAAACAGCTGGCCGCGTTCGGTCGCCGCCAGGCGTGACGGTTCGACCTGCAACAGACCGCTTTGTTCGGCCTCGCGCCGGCCTTCGGCGAGGCTGTCCAGCGACAGCCCGGTGCGCTCCGGATACAGGCGCGATTCGACCCCGGCAGTCAGGCGCAGGGCGTTCATCAGGAACTCGAACGGCATCTCGTCATTGCTCAGCGATTTCTCGCCGGCCTGAAAGCTTTTCGCCGGGTTCAGATAATCCTTCGGCAGGCGGGTTTTCCATGTGCGCACGATGCGCCCGTCCGGGTGACTCAACTTGCCATGGGCGCCGGCGCCGATGCCGATGAAGTCGCCGAAACTCCAGTAATTGAGGTTATGCCGCGCCGGTCGCCCGGCCTGGGCATATGCCGACACTTCGTATTGCGCGTAACCGTACTCGGCCAGCAGCGCCTGGCCGGCTTCCTGAATGTCCCACAGGGTGTCGTCTTCCGGCAGCACCGGCGGCTGATTCCAGAACACCGTGTTGGGTTCAAGCGTCAGCTGATACCAGGAAATGTGCGTCGGCTGCAGCGCGATGGCCTGGCGCAGATCGCTCAAGGCATCGTCCAGCGACTGATCGGGCAAACCGTGCATCAAGTCCAGGTTGAAGTTATCGAACCCGGCCTGCCGCGCCATGCCCGCCGCACGCACGGCTTCGTCGCCGTTGTGAATGCGGCCAAGGGCCTCAAGCTTCTCCTGCTGAAAGCTCTGGATACCGATCGATAGCCGGTTGATCCCCAGCTTGCGATAAGCGACAAACTTCTCTTGCTCGAAGGTGCCCGGGTTGGCTTCCAGGGTGATTTCGATGTCGGCGGCGAACGGGATGCGTTGTTCGACGCCCTTCAACAAGCGCCCGAGGGCTTCGGCGCTGAACAGGCTCGGCGTCCCGCCACCGAAGAAAATCGAAGTCAGCTCACGGCCATACACCGCGTGCAGATCCTGATCGAGATCGGCCAGCAGTGCGTCGACATATTCCTGCTCCGGCAGCACCGGGCTGGCGGTGTGCGAGTTGAAATCGCAATACGGGCATTTGCGCACACACCACGGGATGTGGATGTACAGCGCCAAGGGCGGCAGGGTTGGCAGCGGCGCACGAGGCGAGGAGGCGGCGCCGCCGATGATCAGCGACGACGCGGAAGAATCAGTGGTCATTTCAAGCCCAGACGCTGGCGCAGCAGATCCATTGCACGGGCGCGGTGGCTGATCTGGTTCTTGTCGGCCGGGCTCAGCTCGGCACTGGAGCAGTCGCGCTCCGGCACCCAGAACAGTGGGTCATAACCGAAACCGTGTTCGCCGCTGGCTGCGGTGAGGATGCGCCCTTGCCACAGGCCTTCGCAGAGGATCGGCAGCGGATCATCGGCGTGGCGCACCAGCGCCAGCACGCAAACGAACTGGGCACCGCGCTCGGCTTCTGGCACATCTTTCAGTGCATCGAGCAATTTAGCGTTGTTCGCCGCGTCGCCCTGGCCGTCGGCATAACGCGCCGAGTAGATGCCCGGCGCACCGCCAAGAAAATCCACCGCCAGCCCGGAGTCGTCGGCCAGTGCCGGCAGCCCGGAAATGCGCGCGGCGTTGCGGGCCTTGAGGATCGCGTTCTCGACGAACGACAGGCCGGTTTCTTCCGGCTCGACCTTGCTCCACTCGCCAATCGAGCGCAGTTGCACCGAGTCGCCGAGCATGGCCTGGAGTTCTTTGAGTTTGCCGGCGTTATGGCTGGCCAGTACGAGCTGCTTGATGTTCATCATTCGCCGGGGAAAAGTTCTTGGTTGAAATTGATGGTGTTGATCTTGTCGCCGTTCTGCACCTTGATTTCAAAGGTGCGGGTTTCCTGCTGCGGTACCGGGTACTGAGCGATGTAGTAGATCGCGCCCTGTTCGGTGACCTGGCGGAATTTCAGCGGCACGCTGTTGCTGGTCAGGTCCTTGATCGTGCCGGTGACGCTGGCGATCAGCGGTTTGCCGTCCTTGACCACCGAGACGTTGATCACGCCCTGGTTCTTGCTGCGAATCAGCTCGGCAGCCTTGGCAATGTCCGGTTGCAGAAACGTCGAGTTGAAGGTGTTGTAGTGCACCGTGATGTCACCGAAGGTTTCCTTGCGTTCACCTTTGATGACGTCCGCCGCCAGGGCGCCGGCGCTCAGGCAGGCAGTGAGTAACAACAACGCTAGACGACTCATGTTCGTGCTCCTCGAAATGGCCTGGTTCAGACCGCGACTCGGTGGTCCGCCAGTTGCGGGCTGCTGACGCGGTAGATACCGATTTCACCTAACAGATTAGGCCATAGCTTACTGGCCCACCCGTGGCGGTGCTGTTGATCCACGGCAAGCCGATCAATGACCTTGGCATCACGTTCGCGGCACAGTTCTTCGAAATCCTCGAAGGTGCAGAAGTGAATGTTCGGCGTGTTGTACCAGGTGTAGGGCAGGAACTCGGAGACCGGCATGCGGCCCTTGCTCGCCAGGTACCAGCGGCAGCGCCAGTGGCCGAAGTTGGGGAAGGTGATGATGCACTGGCGGCCGACCCGGAGCATTTCGTCGAGGATCCTGTCCGGGTAATGCACCGCTTGCAGGGCCTGGGTCATGACGACGATGTCGAAACTGTTGCTGGCGAAGTTGCCCAGGCCCTTGTCCAGATCCTGCTCAATGACGTTGATGCCCTTGGCCACGCACTCGGCGATATTGTCGGCGTCGTTTTCCAGGCCATAACCGGTGACGTTCTTGTTGTCGCGCAGCCAGGTCAGCAGCTCGCCGTCACCGCAACCGAGGTCGAGGACGCGGCTGCCGGCGGGGATCCATTCCTGGATGATTTCCAGATCAGCTCTCATGGCTTTCTCACAACGAAATGCGGTTCATGTAATTGCCGAACGCCTGCAAGTAACGCGGGATCGGAATCAGGAAAGCGTCGTGGCCCTGCGGCGCGTCGATTTCCAGGTAGCTGACGTCCTTGCGCGCGGCCATCAGCGCATCCACCAGTTCCCGCGAACGCGCCGGGGAGAAGCGCCAGTCGGTGGTGAATGACATCACGCAGAATTTGGCCGTGGCGTTTTCGAAGGTTTTCGCCAGATCATCGTCGAAGTTCGCCGCCGGATCGAAGTAATCCAGCGCCTTGGTCATCAGCAGATAGGTATTGGCGTCGAAGCGCCCGGAGAACTCTTCGCCCTGATAACGCAGATAGCTTTCGACCTGGAACTCGACACTGTGGAAGTCGTAGTTGAGCTTTTCGCTCTTCAGGCCACGGCCGAATTTCTCGCCCATGGAGTCGTCGGACAGGTAAGTGATGTGGCCGACCATCCGCGCCAGCATCAGCCCGCGCTTGGGGATCACGCCCGCTTCCTGGAACGAACCGCCGTGGAATTCTGGATCGGTGAGGATCGCCTGGCGCGCGACTTCGTTGAAGGCGATGTTCTGCGCCGACAGTTTTGGTGCCGAGGCGATGGCCAGGCAGTGCCGCACTCGATCCGGGTAGGTGATGGTCCATTGCAACGCCTGCATGCCGCCGAGGCTGCCGCCGATCACCGCCGCCCACTGGCCGATGCCGAGCAGGTCAGCCAGACGCGCCTGGCTGTGCACCCAGTCTTCGACGGTGAGCACCGGGAAGTCGGCGCCGAACGGCTTGCCGGTCTCCGGATTGACGCTGCTCGGGCCGGTGGAACCGTTGCAGCCGCCGAGGTTGTTCAGGCTGACCACGAAGAACTTGTTGGTGTCGATCGGCTTGCCGGGGCCGATGCAGCTGTCCCACCAGCCGGGTTTGCGGTCGTCGACGCTGTGATAACCGGCAGCGTGGTGGTGGCCGGACAAGGCGTGGCAGATCAGCACGGCGTTGCTCGCCTGGGCGTTCAGCGTGCCGTAGGTTTCGTAGATCAGGTCATAAGCGGCCAGCGAACGGCCACAGGCCAGCGCCAGCGGTTCGCTGAAGTGCGCGGTTTGTGGTGTCACCAGACCAACAGAATCGGCGGGAAAGGCAGTTGGCATCGACCCTGCTCTCGTTGAAATGAGGCGTAAGTCTAAAGACCGTGGGGGTTAGCGGCAAGCAACGATCAGGTCCGGCGTTTTCGCTTCGGACCGAGGTGCAGCCATTCGCGAGCAGGCTCGCTCCCACAGTTGAAATGCATTCCAATGTGGGAGCGAGCCTGCTCGCGAAAAAGGCGACTCGGTCAGTCAGACCGAACGCACTGGCTCACATCAGCAAACGCAAAATCTCCGGCATCATCGTCATCGCCGCCAGATTGTTGATCACCAGCATGTCGATCAATTTCAGCGCAAGGAAGGCGAAGATCGGTGACAGATCCAGCCCGCCCAGGTTCGGCAGGAAGCGGCGGAACGGTGCCAGCGCCGGCTCGCAGATCTGGTTGACCAGTTCGGCGCCCGGATTGTGGCTGCCCGGTGCGACCCACGAGAGAATCACGCTGATGATCAGGGCGAAGAAGAAAATCTTCAGGAACAGCGCGGTGACGCCGATCAGCGACCAGATCAACAGTTGCAGCGGGTTGCCGGTGGTGCCATAGGTCAGCAGCAGGGTCAGCGCCATCAGCAGCAACTGCACGAGGATCGCCAGTACCAGCGACGACATGTCGAGGCCGAACAGGCTCGGGATGATCCGGCGCAAAGGCTTGAGCAGCGGCTGAGTGGCCTTGACCACGAATTGGCACAGCGGGTTGTAGAAGTTCGCCCGCACCAGTTGCAGGACGAAGCGCAGCAGCACGATCAGCAGGTACAGGCTGCCGAGGGTTTGCAGCACGTAAACCGCTGCGGTGTTCAATCCGATCATGTAAGGCTCCTTTATTTGCCCAGTTGTTCAGCCATTTCGGCCGAGCGGTGCGCGGCGGCGCCGAGTGCGGTTTCAACCAGCGCTTCGAAGCCGCCAGCCTGGAATGATTTGATTGCAGCTTCCGTGGTGCCGTTTGGCGAAGTCACGCGGCGACGTAATTCGGCGGCGTCGACATCGCTGGACACCGCCATATGCGCGGCGCCCAGAGCGGTCTGCACGGTCAGTTGCTCAGCGATTGCTTTTGGCAGGCCAAGTTTGACGCCGGCGGCGGTCATGGCTTCGATCAGCAGGAAGAAGTACGCCGGGCCGGAGCCGGACACTGCGGTGACCGCGTCCAGTTGCTGTTCTTCTTCCAGCCACAGGGCGATGCCGACCGCGGACAGCAGCTCTTCGGCTTGCTGACGCTGCTCGGCGGTAACTTCGCTGGTCGCGTACAAACCGCTGACACCCTGACGCAACAGCGCCGGGGTGTTCGGCATGCAGCGCACGATTGGCTGTTCGCCAAGCCACGCGGTCATGCTCGCGCAGGTGATGCCGGCGGCGATCGACACCACCAGTTGATTCGGTTTCAGGCTTGGGCAAATCGCCTCGCACACGGCTTTCATCGCCTGTGGTTTGACCGCCAGCACGATGACATCGACGCCATCGATGGCCTGGGCATTGTCGGCGAAGGTTTCGATGCCGTGTTCGGCGCTGACCCTGGCGCGGGTTTCTTCACCCGGATCGCTGGCGCGGATCTGCGCCGCTTCCAGACCCTTGGCGCGCAGGCCGCCAATCAGACTGGCCGCCATGTTGCCCGCACCGATAAACGCAATACGTGTGTTGCTCATGTGTGGTCCTTATCTGGAAACGTTCAAGACTGGGAATAATCTCTGGCGCCAAACAGCGCGGTACCGATCCGCACCCAGGTGGCGCCCTGGGCGATGGCCGACTCGAGGTCGTGGCTCATGCCCATGGACAAGGTGTCGAGCGGCAGCTTGAGGCTCGCCTGCAAGGTCTGCACGGCGGCGAAAGCAGCGTCCTGTTCGGCGCGCGCCTCGGTCGGCTCGGGAATCGCCATCAGCCCGCGCAGTTTCAGCCGGGGCAGGGCGCTGATGGCCTCGGCCAGCGTCGGCAGATCGGCCGGCGTGCAACCGGATTTGCTAGCCTCGCCGCTGACATTGACCTGAATGCAGATGTTCAGCGGCGGCAGTTCGGCCGGGCGCTGTTCGGACAGGCGTTGGGCAATTTTCAGACGATCCACGGAGTGCACCCAATCGAAATGCTCGGCAATCGCGCGAGTCTTGTTCGATTGAATGGGGCCGATGAAGTGCCAGATCAAGGGCAGGTCGGCCAGCTCCAGCTGTTTGCCCAAGGCTTCCTGCAAGTAGTTCTCGCCGAAGTCGCGCAGGCCGGCGGCATAGGCTTCACGCAGGGCCTGGGCGGGTTTGGTCTTGCTCACGGCGAGCAAATGAATGCTGTTTTCGTCGCGGTGCGCAGCTTTCGCCGCTGCCTGGATGCGCGAACTAACCTGAAGGATGTTGTCTGCTATCGTGGACATCAAGAGGCGCCGGCGGTCTGTAGGTTCGCGGCATTCTACTGGAATTGAGGGACGCTATGGATATCACTGAACTGCTGGCCTTCAGCGCCAAACAGGGCGCATCCGACCTGCACCTGTCGGCAGGGCTGCCGCCGATGATTCGTGTCGATGGCGATGTGCGACGGATCAATCTGCCGGCGCTGGATCACAAGCAAGTGCACGATCTGATCTACGACATCATGAACGACACGCAGCGCATCGAATTCGAGAAAAATCTGGAAACCGATTTTTCCTTTGATGTGCCCGGCGTGGCGCGGTTTCGGGTTAACGCGTTCAACCAGAACCGAGGCGCCGGCGCGGTGTTCCGCACCATTCCGTCGAAAGTGCTGAGCATGGAAGACCTCGCCATGGGCGATGTTTTCCGCAAGATCACCGATGCGCCGCGCGGGCTGGTGCTGGTGACCGGGCCGACCGGTTCCGGCAAATCGACCACGCTGGCGGCAATGATCGATTACCTCAACACCCATCGCCATCACCACATCCTCACCATTGAAGACCCCATCGAGTTTGTCCACGAATCGCGCAAATGCCTGATCAATCAGCGCGAGGTCCATCGCGATACCCGCAGCTTCGCCACCGCGCTGCGCTCGGCGTTGCGTGAAGATCCGGACGTGATTCTGGTCGGCGAGATGCGCGATCTGGAAACCATTCGCCTGGCGCTGACCGCCGCCGAGACCGGGCATCTGGTGTTCGGCACGCTGCACACGACCTCGGCGGCGAAGACCATCGACCGTGTGGTCGACGTGTTCCCCGGCGACGAGAAGTCGATGGTGCGTTCGATGCTCTCGGAGTCGTTGCTGGCGGTGGTGTCGCAGACGTTGATCAAGAAGATCGGCGGCGGGCGGGTGGCGGCGCATGAAATCATGCTGGGGACGTCGGCGATCCGTAACCTGATCCGCGAGGACAAGGTGGCGCAGATGTATTCAGCGATTCAGACCGGTGGGTCGCTGGGCATGCAGACGCTGGACATGTGCCTGAAGGATCTGGTGACCAAGGGCTTGATCAGCCGCGAGCATGCCCGCGAGAAAGCGCGTACGCCGGATAATTTCTAGCAGCCAAAAGCAAAAGATCGCAGCCTTCGGCAGCTCCTACAGGGAAACGCTGATCCCAATGTAGGAGCTGCCGAAGGCTGCGATCTTTCGATCTTTAACGCTGGACTACACGCAGCTGCTGTTGCTCTTTCGGCAACACGCGCTTGGCCACGACGTAATGCTTTTCCCAGTAGGGCTTGTTCAGCGTATCGATGCTCACCGCTTTGCCACGGCGCGGGGCGTGGATGAAGCGGTCGTTGCCCAGGTAGATGGCAACATGGTTGACCCGACGACTCTTGATGTTGAAGAAAATCAGGTCGCCCGGCTTCAGATCCTTGCGCTCGACTTTCTCGCCGTGACCGCTGGCCATGGCGTTGGAGGTGCGTGGCAGGTCGAACGTAGCGTCGTTGAACGCGTATTTCACCAGACCGCTGCAATCGAAGCCTTTACTTGGGCTGCTGCCGCCCCAACGATAAGGTGTACCGAGGACGTTTACCGCACGGCTCAGCACATTGCTGCTTTCCTTGCTCGCCATCGGTGGCACCAGCTTGCTGCGGCTTTTGCTGCTCAGCGTGGTGGTTTTGCTCTTGCTGCTTTTGCTCGCTGGAGCCGAAGCATGGGATTTAGGGGTAAAGCCGTTAACGTTAGGAAGACGTTGCTCACGATTGGTGGCGTGGGCGGCCAGTGGCATTAATAGGCAAATAGTCAGCCATGTCTTGAAAAATGGTCGCATTAGGCGTGGCTCGTAAGTGATAGCGCGCAACTTTATAACAGCTTTTTTTGCCGTTCCGAGGCCGTTCATCGATTCATTCGGCCGGCTACGGAACCAAAAACGCTCAAAAAGTACGCAATTGTCCGACAGAAGTCAGGTTCTACAAGGGTTTCGCGCTAGCAACGGTAACATTTGCCATACGTCGGCCACCTGTAAAAAAGTCACAAAGAAATGAAGAATATTTATCTATCGAGTGCAATGAGGTCTTAATGAACAGCTATCAGCTACCCCGCGTGAAAGAAAAAGACACTCACAGCAAGGTCATCGGCTATCTGCTTTGGATTTTCGGATTCACGGGAGCGCACCGCTTTTATTACGGCAAACCGGTGACCGGGACGATCTGGTTTTTCACCTTCGGTTTGCTGGGGATTGGCTGGCTGATCGACGTGTTTCTGATCCCGGCGATGGATCGCGAAGCGGACCTGCGCTTTGCCGCCGGGCCGATCGAGTACAACGTTGCGTGGATCCTGCTGACCTTCCTCGGTGTGTTCGGCGTGCACCGCATGTATCAGGGCAAATGGATCAGCGGCTTGCTGTATCTGTTGACCGGGGGATTGTTCTTTATTGGCGTGCTGTATGACTTCTGGACGCTGAACGATCAGGTATCGGTGCGCAACGCGCAGAATCGCGGCGCCTTCCAGTAAGTTTTTGCCAGATCAAAAGATCGCAGCCTGCGGCAGCTCCTACAGGGAAATGCATTCCAAAGTAGGAGCTGCCGAAGGCTGCGATCTTTTGCTTTTTAGGCCTTGTGAGTAATCCGCCCATCCACCAGCGTATAGCGAACGACACCCGGCAGACTGTGCCCGATGAACGGGCAATTCTCGCCCTTCGACAGCCAGTGCTCACCGGCCACCGTCGATGCCTTCGGATCGAACAGCACAATATCCGCCGCACCACCCACCGCCAGTTTGCCCGCCGGCAGACGCAACGCTTCGGCCGGGCCTGCGCTCAAACGAGCCAACAGCGTCGGCAGATCGAGCAAACCATCCTCGACCAGCGTCATCGCCAGCGGCAGCAGCAACTCAACGCTGCTGATGCCCGGCTCGGTGGCGCCGAACGGTGCCAGTTTGGCGTCGCGCTCGTGGGGCTGGTGATGGCTGGAGATCGCCGAGACTACGCCGGACTTCACCGCTTCACGCAAACCATCGCGGTCGGCGCGGGTGCGCAGCGGCGGTTGCACGTGATAGAGGCTGTTGAAGTCGATCAGCGCTTCGTCAGTCAGGATCAACTGATACAGCGCGACATCGGCAGTGACTTTCAAGCCTCGGGCCTGCGCCTGGGCGATCAGGGCGACGCCGCGCGCACTGGTCAACTGGCTGAAGTGCGCACGCACGCCGGTCTGCTCGACCAGCAGCAGATCGCGAGCCAGCGCCACGGTTTCGGCGGTTTCCGGGATGCCCGGCAGGCCAAGGAAACTGGCGACTGCGCCTTCGTGGGCGAGACCGCCCTCGGCCAGATCGTGATCCTGCGAGTTGAAAATCACCGTCAGGTCGAAGGTCGCCGCATATTCCAGCGCCCGGCACAGGGTGCGGCTGTTGCGGAAACTCTCCAGACCGTTGCCGAACGCCACACAACCGGCGTCACGCAGGGCCACCAGTTCGGCCAGTTGCTCACCGTCCAGACCTTTGCTCAGTGCGCCGATCGGGAACACCTTGGTGTTGCCGGCTTCGCGGGCGCGGTCAAGGATCAGCTCAGCCACGGCCGAGGTGTCGAGCACCGGTTTGGTCTTCGGCGGGCAGCACAGGCTGGTCACGCCACCGGCAGCGGCGGCGCGGGTTTCGCTGACGATCGAGCCTTTGCGGCTGTAACCCGGCTCGCGCAGGGCAACGTTGAGGTCGACCAGACCAGGCGCGGCGACCAGGCCTTGGGCATCGATGGTTTCTACTGCGCTGAAACCGGCCGGTGCGGCGCCAAGGGCGACGATCTTGCAGGCTTCAACGTGGATATCGGTGATTTGATCCAGGCCGCTGCTGGGATCGATGACGCGTGCGCCGAGAATGCTGAGCTTCACTGGGCGTTCTCCTGCTCGAATTGGCGCTGGGCGGTTTGCCCGCTCATGGCCATGGACAACACGGCCATACGAATCGCGATGCCGTAGGTGACCTGGTTGAGGATGACCGAGTGCGGACCATCGGCCACCGCCGATTCGATCTCCACGCCACGGTTAATCGGCCCCGGGTGCATGACGATGCAATCCGGTTTGGCCCCGGCCAGACGCGCGGTGGTCAGACCGAACAGGCGATAGAACTCGCCCTCGCTCGGCAGCAGGCCGCCGGTCATGCGCTCACGTTGCAGGCGCAGCATTATCACCACGTCGACGTCTTTCAGGCCTTCGGCCATGTCGGTGTAGACCTTGACGCCGTATTGCTCGATGCCGATCGGTAGCAGGGTTTTCGGCGCAATCACGCGGATATCCGGGCAACCGAGGGTTTTCAAAGCGAGCATGTTAGAGCGCGCCACCCGCGAATGCAGGATGTCGCCGACGATCGCCACCGAAAGGTTTTCGAAACCGCCCTTGTGCCGACGAATGGTGAGCATGTCGAGCATGCCCTGGGTCGGGTGGGCGTGTCGGCCGTCACCGCCGTTGATGATCGCCACTTGCGGGCAGACATGCTCGGCGATGAAGTGCGCGGCGCCGGAATCACCGTGGCGCACGACAAACATGTCGGCGGCCATGGCCTCAAGGTTGCGCAGGGTATCGAGTAACGTTTCGCCCTTGCTTGCCGACGATGTCGACACGTTCAGGGTGATCACGTCCGCCGACAGCCGCTGGGCCGCCAGTTCAAACGTGGTGCGGGTGCGCGTGGAGTTTTCGAAGAACACGTTGCACACGGTCTTGCCGCGCAGCAACGGGACTTTCTTCACCGCCCGGGCACCGACTTCGAGGAACGAGTCGGCAGTGTCGAGGATTTCCGTCAGCAACTCGCGGCGCAAGCCGTCGAGCGAGAGGAAGTGGCGCAGCTGGCCCTGATCATTGAGCTGCAGCGGGCGCTTGGTATCTAGAGGCGTCATCGCGAGGGGGACTCTCAATAGGGCGGATTAAAGGGTGACGTCTTGCAGTTCGAGGGTCAGCGGCTCGGGGCCGGACAGCTTGACCCGCTGGTTGCCGGCCAGGGTCAGGGTGGCGCCGACCACGTTCGGGCGGATCGGCAGCTCACCGGCGTCCAGATCCAGCAGGCAGACCAGAGTGACGCTGGCCGGGCGGCCGTAATCGAACAGTTCATTCATCGCGGCGCGGATAGTCCGACCGCTCATCAGCACGTCGTCGATCAGCACCAGATGCTGGCCTTCGATCTCGAAGGGCAGGGCGGACGGGCGCACTTGCGGGTGCAGGCCGTTCTGGCTGAAGTCATCGCGATAGAAGGACACATCCAGCGTGCCCAGTGGCGCATCGCTGTTCAGTTCCTTGAGCAGCGCCTGCGCGACCCAGATGCCGCCGGTGCGGATGCCGATGTAACGCGGTTCGCTGATGTCACGCTGGGCAAGGTGCGCCTTGAGGCGGGTCGCCATCTGGCTGATCAGATCGGCGGGATTGGGCAGGCTCATGGTTGCTCCTTCGTGAATCCGCGCTGCGTCCTGCCGGACGAAGCTCGGTTTATAACCAAAAGAAAAGCGCCGAAGCGCTTGTCAGGATTCAAACAATGCAGTGTTTTCATCGAGCCAGCCCTGCAGCAGCAGGGCGGCGGCGATGGCGTCCACCGGGTTGTCGCGGTAACTGCCTTTCTGCCCGCCACGCACCAGTCGCTCGCCCTTGGCTTCGAAAGTGGTCAGGCGTTCGTCGTGGGTATAGAAGGGCAGGTTGTAGCGGCCGTTGAGGCGGCGGGCGAATTTCTCGGCGCGCACGCACATCTCGCTGGGCGTGCCGTCCATGTTCAATGGCAGGCCGACCACCACGGCGTCGGGTTTCCATTCTTTTATCAGCGCTTCGACCTGATCCCAGTTCGGCACGCCGTTCTGCGCTTTCAAAGTGCACAGCTCGCGGGCCTGGCCGGTGATGACCTGGCCGACCGCGACGCCGATCTGTTTGGTGCCGTAGTCGAAGCCGAGAATCAGGCGCAGGGCCATCAGGCGTGACCTGCCTGGCTGGTGAGCAGATTGAGATCGATGCCCAGGTGCCGCGCCGCGGCTTCGAGACGCAATTCGCTGCTGGTGTTGAAGAGAATGTCGGCGTCGTACGGGCAGGTCAGCCAGGCGTTGTCGGCAAGTTCCGCTTCCAGCTGCCCGGCTTCCCAGCCGGCGTAACCGAGGGCAATCAGGCTTTTCGCCGGACCGACGCCGTCAGCGATGGCGAACAGCACGTCCTGCGAAGTCGAAAGAGCCAGATCGCCGTCCAGTTGCGCAGTGGCCTGGAAGGTTTTGCCCGCCGGGTGCAGGACAAAACCGCGATCGGTCTGCACCGGGCCGCCGATGAAGATGGGTACGTGCTGGCACAGTGCTGGCGGGTCGATGTCCGGGCGCAATTGCTCGAGGATGTCGGCCAGATTCAGCTCTTGCGGCCTGTTGACCACAATCCCCATAGCGCCATTGGCCGTGTGCTCGACGATGTAGGTCAAGGTGTGGGCAAAGTTCGGGTCGGCCATGTGTGGCATGGCGATCAGGAAGTGATGCTTGAGGTAGCTGGGGCTGACGTTTTTCATGAGCGCTAGTGTGGCGTCGCAAGGGCGAACTGACAAGCTGAGGCTTTAAAAGATCGCAGCCTTCGGCAGCTCCTACAGGGTGTACGCAGGCCCACTGTAGGAGCTGCCGAAGGCTGCGATCTTTTGATTTTGCTCTTAATTGCTTGAGAGTTTGTCGCCCCGGGCAAATTTCCAGGTGCGGATGATTTCCAGGCGGTCGATATCCGACAGATCGCCGGTAAACGGTGCAAACGGCGCGGCCAGACGGACGATACGCTGCGCCGCCTGATCCAGCAGCGGCTGGCCGGAGGATTCGAGCACCAGCACTTCATACAGCGAGCCGTCGCGGTTGATCGAGACCATCAGGCGCAGATTGCCGTAGATCTGCTTGCGTCGGGCTTCTTCGGGGTAGTTGAGGTTGCCGATGCGCTCGACCTTCTTGCGCCAGTCGTCCTTGTACCAGGCGCCCTTGTCGCGCATGGTCGACGCCGCGCTCAAGCGGTGGATACGCGGGCGCTTGGCGTACAGCTGTTGTTCCTTGGCCAGTTCCGCTTCGAGGCTGGCGATGTCGCTGGACAGCTGCGAGCTGTCGAACGCCGGCGCATCGACGGTCGGTTTGACCTCGGTTTTGCTTTCTTCTTTTTTGGTCGGCGCTTTCTTCGGTTTTGGCGCGACGGTGGTCACCGCTGCTTTGGGTGCGGCTTCCTGCACTTCTGGCTTGGCCGCGGGTGGCGGGGTGACTTTTTTGACCTGATTGTCCTGGAACGGCGCGACTTCAGTGGTCTTGGGCAGGGCTTTCTTGTCCAGCGTGCCACTGCCTTCCTGATTTTCCTGGGCGAGAAAATCTGCCTTTTCCGGCTTCTTCTCGGCCTTGAAGGTGGCCAGGGTGATTTCCAGGGTTTTGCTGATCTGCTGCGGCTCGACCATGGTGAAGCCGACGCCCAGCAGCAGCGCCAAATGAATCAGCGCCGCGAGAAACAGGGTAAAACCGAGGCGATCGGCCGGGCGCACGCCACGATGGGCGAGTTCAGCGGGCAGATCGGACGGGAGGGTCATGACAAGAAAACCAACATCGCGTTTTTCAGAGGCTGCGCATGATAACGCAATGTTGGTTTCGCGCCTTGGGCTTCACGCTTCAAGCGACAGACTGCATGTGACGTGCATCAGGCTTTTGGCTTTTTGCCGGCCGCTTGCAGCTTTTTATCGATTGCATCCATCAGCATGCCGCCGATATCAGTGCCAAATGCATTGTCGATTTCGCGGATGCAGGTCGGGCTGGTGACGTTGATTTCGGTCAGGTGCTCGCCGATCACGTCGAGGCCGACAAACAGCAGGCCTTTCTCGCGCAGGGTCGGGCCGACCTGGGCGGCGATCCAGCGATCCTTCTCGGTCAGCGGACGCGCTTCGCCCCGGCCACCGGCGGCGAGGTTGCCACGGGTTTCGCCCAGAGCCGGAATCCGCGCCAGGCAGTAATCCACCGGCTCGCCATCGATCATCAGGATGCGCTTGTCGCCATCGACGATCGCCGGCAGGTAACCCTGAATCATGATCTGCTGCTTGCCGTGCAGGGTCAGGGTTTCGAGGATCACCGAGAGGTTCGGGTGGCCGGCGGTGTGGCGGAAGATCGACGAACCGCCCATGCCGTCCAGCGGCTTGAGGATCACGTCGCCGTGATGGTCGGCGAACTGGCGCAGTACATCCGGGCGACGGCTGACGATGGTCGGCGGCGTGCACTGCGGGAACAGCGTGGCGAACAGCTTTTCATTGCAGTCGCGCAGGCTCTGCGGCTTGTTCACCACCAGCACGCCGGCGGCTTCGGCCTGTTCCAGCAGGTAGGTGGAGTAGACGAATTCCATATCGAACGGCGGATCCTTGCGCATCAGGATCACGTCCAGCTCGCTCAGCAGCTTGTCCTGCTCGGCGTCCAGTTCGAACCATTTGTCCGGGTTGGCGAAGACTTTCAGCGGGCTCATCCGCGCCCGCGCCTGGCCTTCGGCCTGATACAGGTCTTTCTGTTCCATGTAGAACAGTTCCCAGCCACGCTTCTGCGCGGCCAGCAGCATGGCCAGCGAGCTATCCTTTTTATAGGAGATGCTGGCGATAGGGTCCATGACAATCCCGACGCGAACGCTCATTGGGTTTTCCTCGAAATTTGGCTACCGGATCGGTATTGAAAAAGTGCCGCCAGAGTGGCGCCGGGCGGGTTTCGGGTCAAGGAAAAACCCGTCGATAGATTGCATCTGGAGACTGTGCTAAAAAGGCTGGCAGATCGCGCCGGCCCTTGGCTATCAAGGGTTTCAGGCCATTATTCACAGCAAAACGGACAATTTGATTCGCAAAGGCGACGGTAGAACCCTCTTATGGAACAGCAGTCCAGCGCCTTGAAGGTCATGGTGATCGACGACTCGAAAACGATTCGCCGCACCGCCGAAACATTGTTGAAGAACGTCGGTTGCGAAGTGATCACCGCCATCGACGGTTTCGATGCGCTGGCGAAGATCGCCGACCACCATCCCGGGATCATCTTTGTCGACATCATGATGCCGCGTCTGGACGGTTATCAGACCTGCGCCCTGATCAAGAACAACAGCGCCTTCAAGGCGACGCCGGTGATCATGCTTTCATCCAGGGACGGGTTGTTCGACAAGGCCAAGGGGCGGATTGTCGGCTCTGATCAATTTCTGACCAAACCGTTCAGCAAAGAAGAACTGCTCAACGCGATCCAGGCCCATGTTCCGGGCTTCGCCGCCGTTTTGCCGCAGTAAGACACGCACAGTGACGCTCGGCCAGCGGGCCGGCAGTCGACCAGAAAAATGGGGAAGACCATGGCACGTATCCTGATCGTCGATGATTCGCCGACTGAAATGTACAAACTCACCGGCATGCTCGAAAAGCACGGCCATGAAGTGCTCAAGGCCGAGAACGGCGCCGACGGCGTGGCCCTGGCCCGTCAGGAAAAACCCGACGCGGTGCTCATGGACATCGTCATGCCCGGCCTCAACGGTTTTCAGGCGACCCGGCAGCTGACCAAGGATGCCGACACCGCGCACATCCCGGTGATCATCATCACCACCAAGGATCAGGAAACCGACAAGGTCTGGGGCACTCGCCAGGGCGCCAAGGATTACCTGACCAAACCGGTCGACGAAGACACCCTGATCAAGACCCTGAACAACGTGCTCAAAGGCTGATCGCGCAATCATGAGCGAATCGCTGACCGCGTTCGAACTGCTCTGGCAGATCGACCAGCGCTGCCGCCTGCTGGCGGCGGACCTGCCGTCGCAAGCGGCGCGCCCGGATCGCTGGAGCGGCATCGGCTTTCGCCTCGGCGAGCATTGGTATGTGGCGCCGATGGGCGAAGTCAGCGAAGTCCTGCACGAGCCGCGCTTCACCCAGGTGCCCGGGGTCAAGCCGTGGGTCAAGGGCGTGGCCAACCTGCGCGGGCGGCTGCTGCCGATCATGGACCTGTGCGGGTTCTTCGGCCATGAGCTGTCGCCGTTGCGCAAACAGCGGCGGGTGTTGGTTGTGGAACATGAAGACGTGTTCGCCGGGGTGATGGTTGACGAGGTCATCGGTTTGCAGCATTTCGAGCAGGGCAGTTTCGAGCCGCTGTCGATCAGCAAGCGCCAGGGCTCCAAGGCCGAATTCGTCAAAGGCTATTTCCGCCGCGAACAGAACTGGCGGGTGTTCAGCCTGTTCGCACTGGCCAAATCCCCGGTGTTCATGGGTGTAGCGGTATAACAGATTCACCACCGTCCCCTGTGGGAGCGAGCTTGCTCGCGAAGAGGGCGTGTCAGGCGAAATAAATATTGGCTGACCTACCGCTTTCGCGAGCAAGCTCGCTCCCACAGGGATTGCAGCAGGCTTCAAAGGTGTGGGTTAAGGGCGAGGACCGATGACAAAAGCAAAAACAGGCAAGTCGGCAGAAGCATCCCGCAGTCGTGCGCAGATCATCGTGCTGTTTATCGCGCTGATCGTGTTCATCATGCTGCTGTTCGCCAACTTCGCTTACCTCAACACCCAGGCGAACTACGACAAGCAGTACATCGGCCACGCCGGCGAGCTGCGCGTGCTTTCGCAACGCATCGCCAAGAACGCCACCGAAGCGGCCGCGGGCAAGGCGGCCGCGTTCAAACTGCTCAGCGATGCGCGCAACGATTTCGCCCAGCGCTGGGGCTATCTGAAGAAGGGTGACCCGAACACCGGCCTGCCACCGGCACCCGTCGCCGTGCGCCCGGAAATGCGCGCGGTGCAAATGGATTGTGAACGCCTGCTGAAAAACACCGATGCGATTCTCAGCAGCGAACAGACCGTGCTGTCGCTGCACCAGGTCGCCGCGACGCTGGCCGAAACCGTGCCGCAGTTGCAGATCGAATACGAAAAAGTCGTGGAAATTCTCTTGCAGCGCGGCGCTCCGGCGGCGCAGGTGGCGATGGCGCAGCGGCAATCGCTGCTGGCTGAACGCATCCTCGGCGCGGTCAACACCGTGCTCGCCGGTGACGAAAATTCGCAGCAGGCCGCCGATGCCTTTGGCCGCGATGCCGCGCGTTTCGGTCTGGTGCTCAACGGCATGTTGCAGGGCAACCCGGCACTGAAAATCAGCCAGGTCGAAGACCGCGACGCCCGCGCCCGTTTGAGTGAAATCTCCGAGCTGTTCCAGTTCGTTTCCGGCTCCGTGGATGAAATCCTCGAGACCTCGCCGGAGCTGTTCAAGGTTCGCGAATCGGCCAGCAACATCTTCACCCTGTCGCAAACCCTGCTCGACGAAGCCTCGCACCTGGCCACCGGTTTCGAACATCTGGCCGGTGGGCGCAACACCGACACCATTGGCGGCTATGTGCTGGGCTTGCTGGCGCTGGCCTCGATCATCCTCATCGGCTTGGTGATGGTGCGGGAAACCAATCGCCAGTTGCGCGAAACTGCCGAGAAGAACGAGCGCAACCAGAACGCGATCATGCGCCTGCTCGACGAGATCGAAGACCTCGCCGACGGCGATCTCACCGTGACCGCTTCGGTGACCGAAGACTTCACCGGCACCATCGCCGACTCGATCAACTATTCCGTCGACCAATTGCGCGATCTGGTCGCCACCATCAACCTCACCGCTGGTCAGGTTGCCGCTGCGGTGCAGGAAACCCAGGCCACCGCCATGCATCTGGCCCAAGCGTCTGAGCAACAGGCCCAGCAGATTTCCGAAGCTTCGACGGCGATCAGCGACATGGCCGAGTCCATCGATCAGGTTTCGGCCAACGCTGCCGAATCGTCGGCGGTGGCCGAGCGCTCCGTGGAGATTGCCAACAAGGGCAACGAGGTGGTGCACAACACCATCCACGGCATGGACAACATCCGCGAGCAGATTCAGGACACCGCCAAGCGCATCAAGCGCCTCGGCGAGTCGTCCCAGGAAATCGGCGACATCGTCAGCCTGATCGATGACATCGCCGACCAGACCAACATCCTCGCCCTCAACGCAGCAATTCAGGCATCGATGGCCGGTGATGCCGGACGTGGTTTTGCTGTGGTTGCCGACGAAGTGCAGCGGCTGGCCGAACGTTCGTCCGCCGCAACCCGGCAGATCGAAACACTGGTGCGGGCGATCCAGGCCGACACTAACGAAGCGGTGATTTCCATGGAACAGACCACCACCGAAGTGGTGCGCGGCGCGCGACTGGCGCAGGATGCCGGTGTGGCTCTGGAAGAAATCGAAGGCGTCTCCAAGACCCTCGCGGCGCTGATCCAGAGCATTTCCAACGCGGCGCAGCAGCAGACCTCTTCGGCCGGGCAGATCTCGCTGACGATGAACGTGATCCAGCAGATCACTTCGCAGACTTCGTCGGGGTCCACGGCCACCGCCGAGAGCATCGGCAACCTGGCGAAAATGGCCAGTCAGCTGCGTCGTTCGGTGTCCGGATTCACCTTGCCGGCGGCGACAGATAAAGCGTGAGTGGAGTGGTTATGGGTGATCGGCACGACTACGTGGCCCTGGAATGGGTCAAGGGCGAAATTGCCGAAACGCTGAGGCTGGCGCATCAGGCGATCGAAGCCGTGCTCGACGATCCGCAGGCCTTTCCCGGTCTGGACGAGTGCCTGGCGTACATTCATCAGGTCCACGGCAGTCTGCAGATGGTCGAATTCTACGGCGCGGCGTTACTCGCCGAAGAAATGGAGCATCTGGTCGAAGCCCTGCAACATGCACGCGTGCCGCACCGCGACGAAGCCTTGCACCTGATGCTGCAAGCCTTGGGGCAATTGCCGGCGTACCTCGACCGCGTGCAGAGCGCCCGCCGTGACCTGCCGCTGGTGGTGTTGCCGCTGATCAACGATCTGCGCAGCGCCCGGGGTGAAAGCCTGTTGGCGGAAACCAGCCTGTTCAGCCCGCCACTGCCCGCGCTGGCGCCGCTCGGCGACGAGGCACTCGCCGCACTGGAACCGCCCGATCTGCCGAACGTGCTGCGCAAACTGCGGCAGATGCTGCAAATGGCCCTGGTCGGTCTGCTGCGCGAACAGGATGACCAGACGCACCTCGATTATCTGGCCAAGGTCTTTGTTCGCCTGGAAGCGTTGAGCGGCGACGCGCCGTTGAGCCCGTTGTGGCAGGTCGCCTCGGCGTTGGTCGAGGGCATGCGCGAGGGCGTCATCGCCAACAGTCCGGCGCTGCGCAGCCTGTTCAAGGACGCCGACAAAGAGCTCAAGCGCCTGCTCGAACAGGGCATCGTCGGGCTCAATCAACCGGCGCCGGCCGAGCTGCTGAAAAGCCTGTTGTTCTATATTGCCAAAGCCGAACATCCCACCGGGCAGATGCTGACCATGAAAGATCGCTACTCCCTGGACGACGCGTTGCCCGACAGCGCGATGGTCGATGAAGAACGCGCACGCCTCGCCGGCCCCGACCGCGATGCCATGCGGTCGGTGCTGGCGGCGCTGTGCGAAGAGCTGGTGCGGGTCAAGGAACGCCTCGATCTGTTCGTGCGTAGCGACCGCCAGCACGCCTCGGATCTGGACAGCCTGCTCGCGCCGCTGCGGCAGATTGCCGACACCCTCGCGGTGCTGGGTTTCGGCCAGCCGCGCAAAGTCATCATCGATCAACTGGCGGTGGTCCTCAGCCTCGCCCAGGGCCAGCGCGAACCGAACGACGCCATCCTCATGGACGTCGCCGGAGCCTTGCTCTACGTCGAAGCGACGCTGGCCGGCATGGTCGGTACGGTGGAGACGCAAAGCGCCGACGATGCGCGCCTGCCGACCACCGACCTGACGCAGATCCACCAGATTGTGATCAAGGAAGCGCGCATCTGCCTGCAACAGGCCAAGGACATGATCGTCGACTACATCGACGCCGATTGGGACCGTCAGCATCTGCAAGCGCTGCCCGACCTGCTGACCCAGGTACGCGGCGCGCTGGCGATGATTCCACTGCCACGGGCGGCGAGTCTGGTCGAGGCCTGCAACGGCTTCATTCGCGAGCATCTGATGCTCGAGGCTCACGAACCGGGCTGGGAACAACTCGATCATCTGGCCGATGCGATCAGCAGCCTCGAGTATTACCTCGAACGCCTGAGCGACGATCCGCAAGTACCCGCCGAACATCTGCTCGATGTCGCGCAGAACAGCCTCGCCAGCCTCGGCTTCTTTCCCAGCGAGCAGCCCGGCGAAGCCCAGGTGCCTGTGCTTGATGAAGTGCTCAGCCCTGACGAAGCGCAGGTCATGCAAGGCCTGCAAACCCTCGACGACCCTGAGGTGGTGCAGTCACTGGCCGAGGTGCTGGCCAGTCCGCTGTCGTCGCTTAACCCGCCGGCGCGCAATACCCCCGACAGCCTGATGCCGCCGCCGGCCGATGAAGAACCGGTGGACGATGAGCTGCGCGAAGTGTTCCTGGAGGAGACCGACGAAGTCCTCGCAGTCCTCCACGAATACCTGCCGCGCTGGACCGCCAATCCCCAGGACCGCGCCGCGCTGACTGAACTGCGCCGGGCCTTCCACACCTTGAAGGGCAGCGGGCGCATGGTTCGCGCGCTGGTCCTCGGCGAACTGGCCTGGGCGGTGGAAAACCTGCTCAACCGCGTGCTTGAGCAAAGCGTCGAACCCGGCGCCGTGCTGCGCCAATTGCTCGGCGACACGCTGTTGCTGCTGCCCGAGCTGATCAACGAATTCGCCACCCAGCGCCAACGCCAGCGCAGCGATGTCGACCAACTCGCCGCCCGCGCCCACGCGTTGGCCAAGGGCGATGAACCACTGGCCGCCGAAGACACCGACGACGTCGCCGCGCTCGATCCGCTGCTGTTGGAAATCTTCCGCAAAGAAGCCGAAACCCACCTCGCCAGCCTCAACCGCTTTCTCGATCAAGCTGCCGAGCACGTGCCGTTGCCGGCCAGCGACGAGCTGCAACGCGCACTGCACACGCTCAAGGGCAGTGCCTCGATGGCCGGCGTCTTGCCGATGGCCGAACTTGCCGCGTCACTCGATCAACTGGCCCGCGAGTTCAAGGCGCATCAGTTGCCGCTGGATCTGGACGAGGTTGAATTGCTGCTCGAAGCCGAGGGCCTGTTCCGCGTCGGTCTGCGTCAGCTCAAACACGATCCGCTGGCACCGATTGTCGGTGCGCAGTCGCTGATCAAACGCACCGACGCGCTGCTTGCCGAACGCCTGCAAGCCAGCTCCGATGGCGCTGACAGCGGGCTGCGCCTCAAGCGCGATCCGCAACTGATCAACAACTTCCTCGCCCAGGGCATGGACATCCTCCTCGACGCCGAAAGCCTTTTGCAGCGCTGGCAGCAACACCCCGGCGAACGTCAGGAACTCAGCGCTTTGCTCGATGAACTGACCACCCTCGGCGAAGGCGCGCACCTTGCCGATCTGCTGCCGGTCGACGGTTTATGCGAAGCCTTGCTCGACCTGTATGGCGCGGTGGAAGAAAGCAGCCTGGCGGTCAGCGAGAGGTTTTTCCACGAAGCGCAACTGGCCCATGAAGCGCTGATCAACATGCTCGACGAACTCGCCGCCGGCCAGGAAATCACCCCGCAACCGGAGCGGATCCGCGCCTTGCAGGAACTGCTCGACGAAGGCCTCGACCCGGCGTCGATGGGCCTGATCCGCAGCGATGGCAGCCGCACCCTGGACATTCGCGAACTGGGCAGCGCCACCGCCCAATTGCAGCAATCGGCTGCCGCGCTCGAACCGGACGACGAGATCGTCGAAATCTTCCTCGAAGAGGCGGTGGACATCCTCGACAGCGCCGGACAAGCCTTGCAGCGCTGGCTCAAGGATCCGGACAACGCCGCGCCGCTGTCGTCGTTACAGCGCGACTTGCACACGCTGAAGGGCGGTGCGCGCATGGCCGAAGTCGAGGCCGTCGGCGACCTCGCCCAGGAACTGGAAAACCTCTACGAAGGGCTGGTCGATCGACGCTACAACCACAGCGCTGCGCTCGAAGGGTTGCTGCAGCAGAGTCATGCACACTTGGCAGGGATGCTTGAGCGACTGCAAGCGCATCAAGCGCTGACCCCGGCGCAGGATCTGATCGACGCCATCCGTCAGCTGCGTCAGGGCCAGGCTGCCAGCGAAACGCCGTCGGCGCCGATCGAGCACGACAACACCGGGCATGATCCGGAACTGCTGGAGATCTTCCTCGAAGAAGGTTTCGACATCATCGAAAGCTCCGGCGCCGCACTGCTGCGCTGGCAGGCCGAGCCGGGCAACCGTCAGGAAATCGAAACCCTGCTGCGCGATCTGCACACCCTCAAGGGCGGCGCGCGAATGGTCGAAATCGGCCCGATCGGCGACCTCGCCCATGAGCTGGAATTTCTCTACGAAAGCCTCTCTACCGGTGGGCTGCAACCCTCTGCCGAACTGTTCGCGTTGGTGCAGCGCGGCCATGACCGACTGGCGCAAATGCTCGATGGCGTGCGCGCCGGCCAGCCGTGTCCGCCGGCCGATCGGCTGATCAACGCGATCCAGAATTTCAGTCACCCGGTGCAGGTTGAAGCGCCGCCGGCACCAGCGCCGGTCATCAAGCCTGAGGCCGCGCCACCGGCCGCCGATGCTGGCGCGGACATGGTCAAAGTGTCCTCCGAATTGCTCGATGAGTTGGTCAATCTGGCCGGAGAAACGTCGATCTTTCGCGGGCGGATTGAGCAGCAGGTCAACGATGCGCAGATCGCCCTGAACGAGATGGAAACCACCATCGAACGTATGCGCGATCAGTTGCGCCGCCTCGACACGGAAACCCAGGGGCGGATTCTCAGCCGTCAGCAAGTCGACGGTGAGCGCCTCGGTTACGAAGATTTCGATCCGCTGGAAATGGACCGCCATTCGCAGCTGCAGCAACTGTCGCGGGCGCTGTTCGAATCCGCATCGGACTTGCTCGACCTCAAGGAAACCCTCGACCGCCGCAACCACGATGCGGAAAACCTTTTGCAGCAACAGGGGCGGATCAACACCGAATTGCAGGAAGGCCTGATGCGCACGCGCATGGTGCCGTTCGAACGCATGGTCCCGCGTCTGAAACGCATCGTTCGTCAGGTCGCTGAAGAGCTGGGCAAGGATGTTGCGTTTGTTGTCGGCAATGCCGATGGCGAGATGGATCGCAATGTCCTTGAGCGCATGGCCGCGCCGCTGGAACACATGCTGCGCAATGCCGTCGACCATGGTCTCGAATCCACTGAAGTGCGGTTGGCGGCGGGTAAACCGGCGCAAGGGCAGATCACCCTTGATCTGTCCCGCGAGGGCGGTGACATGGTTTTCGACATCCGCGATGACGGCGCCGGGGTGCCGCTGGAAGCCGTGCGGCGCAAGGCGATCAAGCGCGGCTTGCTGGCGCCCGACGCCGAGATCAGCGACCGCGACGTGTTGCAGTTCATCCTCCAGCCGGGTTTCTCCACGGCGGAAAAGATCACCCAGATTTCCGGGCGTGGCGTCGGCATGGACGTGGTCCACGAAGAAGTGCGTCAGCTCGGCGGTAGCATGAGCATCGATTCGGTGCCGGGGCAGGGCGTGCATTTCCGCATTCGCCTGCCGTTCACCGTGTCGGTCAACCGCGCGCTGATGGTGCAGTGCGGCGAGGATCAATACGCGATTCCGCTGAACACCATCGAAGGCATCGTGCGTGTGTTGCCGAATGATCTGGAAGGGCACTTCCGTCACGATCCGCCGCGATACGAATATGGCGGTCAGCGTTATGAGCTGTGCTATCTCGGCGAGCTGTTGAAGACTGCGCCACGGCCGAAACTGCTCGGGCAGAACCTGCCGCTGCCGGTGCTGCTGGTGCATTACAACGATCGCCACATCGCGGTGCTGGTCGACTCCATGGCTGGCACCCGCGAGATCGTGGTCAAGAGCCTCGGCCCGCAGTTCGCGGCGGTGCAGGGCGTGTCGGGAGCGACGATTCTCGGCGATGGCCGGGTGGTGTTGATCCTGGATCTGCTCGCACCGATCCGCGCGATGCAGGCTCGGCTGGCGCAGGAACCGAAGGCCACGGAGATCGACAGCGAACCGCACAAGCCGCTGCTGATCATGGTCGTCGATGACTCGGTGACGGTGCGCAAGGTCACCAGCCGTTTGCTCGAACGTCACGGCATGAACGTGCTGACCGCCAAGGATGGTGTCGATGCGATGCTGCTCCTTGAAGAGCACATGCCCGACCTGATGCTGCTGGACATCGAAATGCCGCGCATGGACGGCTTCGAAGTTGCCACTCAGGTGCGCGCCGATGAACGCCTGCAACATCTGCCGATCATCATGATCACTTCGCGCACCGGGCAGAAACACCGCGACCGCGCCATGGCCATCGGCGTCAACGATTACCTCGGCAAGCCGTATCAGGAATCGGTGTTGCTGGAGAGCATCGCCCAGTGGAGCAAGAAACATGCATGAACACCGGCACAACCCGCGCACCGGCCAGTTGACCGGGCTGCTGCTGCCGCTGGCCGATCGCAATCTGATCCTGCCGAACGTCGCCATCGCCGAGCTCATCGACTACCAGGCCAGCGCCTTCGACCTCGACACCCCGCCGTGGTATCTGGGGCGGGTAACGTGGCGTGAGCGGCAGATTCCGCTGATCAGTTTCGAATCGGCCTGCGGGCAGAAAATCGTCATCGGCGAACGGGCGCGAATTGTGATTTTGAATGCGCTGGGTGGATTGCCGGAGTTGAAGTTCATTGCCTTGCTGGTGCAGGGGATTCCGCGTTCGTACAAGCTGGACAGTCAGTTGAGCTATGTCGATGTGCCGTTGTGTGCGCTGGAGCAGGCGGCGGTGCAGGTTGGCGAGCAGGTGGCGAAGGTGCCGGATCTGTTGGGGCTGGAGCGGTTGTTGGTGGAGGCTGGCCTGGCCCGCTGATCCAGGGCTTTCGCTGTTTTGGATGGCCTCTTCGCGAGCAGGCTCGCTCCCACAGGGTGTGTACACCGGGCGACCTCTGTGGGAGCGAGCCTGCTCGCGAAAGCGCCAGTCGCATCACCACAATCCCACAGGTAGATCCTCAATTCCTGTAGCTCAATAAACACCAATCCTTGCCGATGTTTAAAGACACCCAGTGTTACGCCCCGCCAGCCTACAAATCCTTGCGCCGCTGCCTACGCCTGCGCCAGAATCCGCCGGCTTGTGCGCCCAGGGCATGCTGCGTAACTTGGATCGGGTCACTGATTCGCAGTGATCGGGTTTAGCAGCCCGTGGTTAATCTAAGGTTGCACGAGCACCGTCAGTCAGGCTTCACGCCTGCACTCGATGGCGGCTGTGCGCAGGGCGCTTCGGCGCGCCGGCTTCCTTAGGTTCCCCGGTCTGCTAACCTGCGTTCAGCTGCCACCCTTCTTTTAGCAGAGAAGCGGTTGCGGCTTTATCCGGAACCTGAAAATGAAAAAACCATCGCCAAACCCGCCGACCAAAGACCCGGCATCCCCCTACGAATCCTCCGACTCAAAGAAATTCCACGAAGCCGCCGAGCGCGCCCTCGACCATTACCTCGGCCCACCCAGCCCTGACTTCATGGCCCCGCCGTACACCCCCAACACGCTGTACATGGCCAATCCCGAGGCCGACACCGAATCCTTGCTGGCCGATGCCTGTGAAACGCTCGGCTCGGCAACGGTGATGCTGCATAACCACGCAGCTTCCGTGGAAGGCTCCCAGCGCAAGACCCTGCAAGGCATCGCGCAGATTGTCATGGTGGCGGAGATGGCGGTGAACCGGGTGCTGGACAAAATGGTGCCAACCGACTGAGCGGTGGTGAGCCCACCGACGCCATCGCGAGCAGGCTCACTCCTACAATTGGAATGCGTTCCCCCTGTCGGAGCTGCGGCACGCTGCGATCTTTTGATCTTGATTCTGAAAATCAAAAGATCGCAGCCTCGTTTCACTCGACAGCTCCTACAGGAGCTTCGGCTTGTCCGTTACGCTCAGCGTAATGATTCACCACCCAGCTTGATTGATGCCCTCACCACACGCGCCTAACGTGGCTCCACGACAGCGAACCCCGTGGAGTGAGCATGACAACGACAATTTCCCCTGACTCGCGCTGGACGCGGCGGCGTGACGAAAAGCAGCGCCGGCTCGACAAGGTGCGCGGGCTGGCCGATGGTGCGGTGTTGCCCAGTGACAAAATCGTCGCCGCGCTCGAAGCGTTGATCCATCCCGGCGATCGCGTGGTGCTCGAGGGCAACAACCAGAAGCAGGCGGATTTCCTCTCGCGTTCGCTGGCCAAAGCCGATCCGGCCAAGCTCCACGACCTGCACATGATCATGCCCAGCGTCGGCCGCTCCGAGCACCTTGATCTGTTCGAACGCGGCATCGCCCGCAAGCTGGATTTCTCCTTCGCCGGCACCCAGAGCCTGCGCATCAGCCAGTTGCTTGAAGACGGCTTGCTCGAAGTCGGCGCAATCCACACCTACATCGAACTCTACGCCCGCCTCGTCGTGGACCTGATTCCCAATGTCGTGCTCTCGGCCGGCTTCATGGCCGACCGTGCCGGCAACATCTACACCGGCCCCAGCACCGAAGACACTCCGGCACTGATCGAACCGGCCGCATTCAGCGACGGCATCGTCATCGTCCAGGTCAACCAATTGGTCGATGACGTCAGTGAGCTGCCTCGCGTAGACATTCCTGCGTCATGGGTCGATTTCGTCGTGGTCGCCGACAAGCCGTTCTACATCGAACCGTTGTTCACCCGCGACCCACGGCACATCAAGCCTGTGCACGTGTTGATGGCGATGATGGCGATCCGGGGCATCTACGAAAAACACAACGTGCAGTCGCTCAACCACGGCATCGGTTTCAACACCGCCGCCATCGAACTCATCCTGCCGACCTACGGCGAATCCCTCGGTCTGAAAGGCAAGATCTGCCGCAACTGGACGCTCAACCCACACCCGACGCTGATCCCGGCGATTGAAAGCGGCTGGGTCGAGAGCGTGCATTGCTTCGGTACCGAACTGGGCATGGAAAACTACATCGCCGCTCGGCCGGATGTGTTCTTCACTGGCCGCGACGGCTCGCTGCGTTCCAATCGCATGGTTTGCCAACTCGCCGGGCAATACGCGGTGGATCTGTTTATCGGCGCGACGTTGCAAGTCGACGGCGACGGCCATTCCTCGACGGTGACTCGGGGCCGTCTCGCCGGTTTCGGTGGCGCGCCGAACATGGGCCACGACCCGCGCGGCCGCCGTCACGGTACCCCGGCGTGGCTGGACATGCGCCAGGCCGATGCGCCGCAACCGATGCTCGAGCGCGGCAAGAAACTCGTGGTGCAAATGGTCGAGACGTTCCAGGAGGGCGGCAAACCGACCTTCGTCGAAACCCTCGACGCCGTGGACGTGGCGAAGAAAAGCGGCATGCCGCTGGCGCCGATCATGATCTACGGCGACGACGTCACCCACTTGCTCACCGAAGAAGGCATCGCCTATCTGTACAAGGCGCGCTCGCTGGAAGAGCGGCAGGCGATGATCGCTGCCGTTGCCGGTGTCACCGCCATCGGCCTGCGGCATAACCCGAAAGACACCGAACGCATGCGCCGCGAAGGCCTGATCGCCTTGCCCGAAGACCTTGGCATCCGCCGCACCGACGCCACCCGCGAATTGCTCGCAGCGAAAAGCGTGGCCGATCTGGTCGAGTGGTCCGGCGGTCTCTATAACCCACCCGCCAAATTCAGGAGCTGGTAATGCACGCACTTAACCTGCAAGCGAAACCGCTGTCCCTGGCTGATCGATTGGCCGATCTGGCGGTGGACGCGTTGATCGACGAAGCGGATCTGTCGCCGAAACCGGCGCTGGTCGATCGTCGCGGCAATGGCGCACACACCGATCTGCATTTGGGCCTGATGCACGCGTCCGCGCTGGCCTTGTGGCCAGCGTTCAAGGAAATGGCAGAGGCAGCGCTGGACATTGGCGAAGTCGGTTTGCCGTTGCGCGAAGCGATCGGCCGCATCGGCCGTGAAGGCGAGCAAGCCATGCTCACCACCACCCAAGGCGTCAACACCCATCGCGGCGCGATCTGGGCGTTGGGACTGTTAGTGACAGCCGCCGCGCTGCAACCGAAATCCATCGCCCTGTGTGCCGCACGCCTGGCACTGCTCGACGACCGCTACGCACCGAAACCGCTCAGCCACGGCGCGCAAGTGGCCCAGCGTTACGGCGCACACGGTGCCCGCGAAGAAGCGCAGCTGGGCTTCCCGTCCGTGCTGCAACGCGGCCTGCCGCAACTGCACAAAAGCCGCGCCAACGGCTACGGCGAACAAAACGCCCGACTCGACGCCTTGCTGGCGATCATGACCGAGCTGGCCGACACCTGCGTGCTCTACCGCGCTGGCGAAGACGGCCTGCACGCCATGCATCACGGCGCGCAAGCGGTGCTCGACGCCGGCGGCAGCGCCAGCCTCAGCGGTCGCCGGTGCCTGCACGAACTCGATCAACAACTCATCGCATTGAATGCCTCGCCCGGTGGCGCCGCCGACCTGCTCGCGGCCACGCTGCTGCTCGATCGCATCGAGCGCGACGGCATTGTTCAGGGAGCGTTTTGATGGAAAGCCTATCGTTTGAATTCCCCGCCGGGCAGCCGCCACGCGGGCGGGCGCTGGTTGGTTGTGTCGGCTCGGGTGATCTGGAAGTGCTGATCGAACCGGGTTCGGCCGGCAAGCTGACGATCAAGGTGCAGACTTCGGTCAACGGCGCGCAGCAGCGCTGGCAACACCTGTTTGCGCGGATGTTCGACGGCACCACGCCGCCGGCGATGGCCATCGACATCCACGATTTCGGCGCGACGCCGGGGGTGGTGCGCTTGCGTCTGGAACAGGGTTTCGAGGAGATCGGCCATGACTGACAGCGCAGCGCTGCTGAACAAGCACAGCTTTGTCGAACTCGGTGCGCGGCAACGGGCGCAAGCCTTGCTCGACGCCGGGACCTTTCGCGAACTGCTCGATCCGTTTCAACGGGTCATGTCGCCATGGCTTGAGCGCCAGGGCGTAGTGCCGCAAGCCGACGACGGCGTGATTATCGCCAAGGGCCGCCTCGACGGTTTGCCGGTGGTCATCGCGGCAATTGAAGGCGCGTTCCAGGGCGGCAGCCTCGGTGAAGTCGGCGGGGCGAAGATTGCCGGTGCGCTGGAACTGGCCGCCGAAGACAACCGCAAAGGCATTCCCACCCGCGCGGTGTTGCTGCTGGAAACCGGCGGCGTGCGCTTGCAGGAAGCCAATCTCGGCCTCGCGGCGATTGCCGATATCCATGCGGCTATTGTCGATCTGCAGCAGTACCAACCGGTGGTCGGCGTGGTCGCCGGCAGTGTCGGTTGCTTCGGCGGCATGTCGATTGCCGCAGCGCTGTGCAGCTATCTGCTGGTGACCCAGGAAGCACGTCTCGGCCTGAACGGCCCGCAGGTGATCGAGCAGGAAGCCGGGATCGAGGAATACGACTCCCGCGACCGGCCATTCATCTGGAGCCTGACCGGCGGCGAACAGCGTTTCAACAGTGGTCTGGTGGATCGTTATGTCGGCGATGACGTGGCGCAGATTCGTCAGCAGGTCGGAGAATTGCTCCAGCTAGGCTTGCCGGTACAGCCGCGCAGCCAGCGCGCCGAGTGGTTTCTGCAACGCATCGGCAAGCTGAACACTGACCAGCAAATCGAGCCTTCAGTGGTTCGCGATCTGTATCAAGGAGAGCGCTCATGAGTGGCTATTCACTGCGCGGTTTGCACTGGTTCAACGCCTTGAGCGCTGGCGCTGAAAGCGTTGAAGGTCTACCGCCGTCGTTGCGGGTGGCTGACGCTGAGCTGGGGCGTTTTATCGCCGTGGTCGCCGACCCGGACAATCGTTTCCCTCGCGCCCGAAACGGCGAAGTCGGCTTGCTCGAAGGCTGGGGTCTGGCCAAGGCTGTGGATGACGCGATCAGCGCCGATCGCGACAACGCGCGGAAGCGCCCGATCATCGCCATCGTCGATGTGCCGAGTCAGGCGTATGGCCGGCGTGAAGAAGCCCTCGGCATTCATCAGGCGCTGGCTGGCGCAGCGGACGGTTATGCCCGGGCGCGTCTGGCCGGGCATCCGGTGATTGCGCTGCTGGTGGGTAAAGCCATGTCGGGCGCATTTCTCGCGCATGGTTATCAGGCCAATCGGCTGATTGCTTTGCGTGATCCCGGTGTGATGGTGCACGCGATGGGCAAGGCCTCGGCGGCGCGGGTGACATTGCGCAGTGTTGAAGAACTGGAAGCGCTGGCCGCCAGCGTGCCGCCCATGGCCTACGACATCGACAGCTACGCCAGCCTCGGTCTGCTTTGGGAAACCCTCTCGGTGCAGCAGATTGAACAGCCGACGGCGGAAGATCTGGCGCGGGTGCGCGAGTGCCTGAAACAAGCGATCAACGATGTTTCCAGCAGTGATTTGCAAGGCCGTCTCGGCGCGAGCAATCGTGCAGCTTCCAGCCGCGTCCGCGAACTGCTGAGGGCGCAGTGGTGAACCTGCCCCTGGCCCACGACCTGCTCTGGGGCATGACCCCGGCGCAGTTGCCGGCAGATGCGCCGGCGTGGGCGGTCGAGGTGTTGGCGGCCGGGCGACCGGTGGTGGTGCGGCGGGCGTTGAGTGCTGCCGGTTTTGTCGCGGTGGGTGTGCGCGGTGTTTTGCGTGAGCAACGCCTGGCTGCGTCCATGCCGGTTGATTCGATCGCGCGGCGGGTCAGTCCTGAAGCGCTGTGTCATGTCGACAGCCCGCGTGATTTGCCGGTGATGCAGGCGCTGCAACAGCTGCGACCGCTGCTCGACGGTTGCGGTTGGGTCTGGGGTGTCAGCGGCAGTGTCGGGTTTGAATTAGCCAGTGGTTTTGCAGCGATGCACGCGGGCAGTGATCTCGATCTGATTCTGCGTGCGCCGCAGATGATCACGCGCAATCAGGCATGCAAACTCGTGGAGCTTTTCGATCAGGCTGTGTGCCGGGTCGACATGCAATTGCAGACCCCATTCGGCGCTGTGGCCTTGCGGGAATGGGCCAGTGGTTCGGCCCGAGTGCTGCTGAAAAATGCGTATCAGGCTGCATTGGTGACGAATCCGTGGCACCCGCAGGAGCAGGCAGCGTGAGCAGCCTGTTGGTGTTCCCCGGCCAGGGCGCGCAGCAAGCGGGCATGCTCCAGCGTTTGCCTCGGGAAACGCTGGTCGAGGCCAGTGATGTGCTGGGCGAAGATGTTGCGCTGCTGGATTCAGCCGAGGCATTGCGCACGACACGAGCGGTGCAGCTGTGCCTGCTGATCGCCGGTGTCGCTGCTTCGCGGCAGTTGTTGCAGGATGGACTGACTGCGGATTACGTCGCCGGGCTGTCCATCGGCGCCTACCCGGCGGCGGTGGTGGCGGGGGCCTTGAGTTTCAGCGATGCGCTGCATCTGGTCAGCCTGCGCGGTGAGCTGATGCAGCAGGCTTATCCACAGGGCTACGGCATGACCGCGATCATCGGTCTGCAATTATCCACAGTGGAAACGCTGCTGGCCCAAGTGCACAGCGAAGAAACGCCGGTGTATCTGGCCAACATCAACGCCGATAACCAAGTGGTCATCGCTGGCAGCGACAAGGCCATGCAAGCGGTGGCGGAGCTGGCGCGCAGTCGTGGCGCCGGTCTGGCAAAACGTCTGGCGGTGAGCGTGCCTTCGCACTGCCCGTTGCTGGAAAAACCTGCGCAAACCCTCGCAGAAGCTTTCGCCAAGGTTGAACTGAAGAACCCGAAAATCGCTTACCTGAGCGGCAGTCGCGCGCGACCTGTTACCAAAGTGGAAGCGCTGCGCGACGACCTCGCCTTCAACATGTGCCGCGTGGTGGACTGGCGCGGCACCGTGCAAAGCGCCTACGAGCGCGGCGTGCGTCTACAGATCGAACTGCCGCCGGGTGCGGTGCTGACCGGGCTGGCGCGCCGGGTGTTCGAGCAGGGCACCGTCACTGCCTTCGACAGTGCCCGCCTCGACACCCTGCAAGCGCTGTTGCGCGAGGAGGGTGGCCGCCAACTCTAAACCGCCGACTCAAGCTTCGAACAACAAAAACAACATTCGACGATGCACTTTGAGGACTACAACAATGATTATTTACGGTGTGGCGCTGCTGGCGATCTGTACGCTGGCAGGGGTGATCATGGGTGACATGCTGGGCGTGTTGCTGGGCGTCAAATCCAACGTCGGCGGGGTCGGCATTGCGATGATCCTGCTGATCTGCGCGCGCTTGTGGATGCAAAAGCGCGGCGGCATGACCAAGGATTGCGAGATGGGCGTCGGCTTCTGGGGCGCGATGTACATTCCGGTGGTGGTGGCAATGGCCGCGCAGCAGAACGTCGTCACCGCCCTGCACGGCGGCCCGGTGGCGGTGCTGGCGGCAATCGGCTCCGTGGCGGTTTGTGGTTGCACGATTGCCCTGATCAGCCGCACTCACAAGGGCGAACCGTTGCCCGACGAACCGGCGGAAATTTCCCCGGTCGGCACGCCTGTAGGAGGTCGCTGACATGTGGGATCTCATCGAAAAAGGTCTGGAGCACAATGGGCTGATCACCGCATTCGCCTTCGTCGGCGTGATCATGTGGGTCTCGGTGGTTCTCTCCAAGCGTCTGACTTTCGGACGCATCCACGGCTCGGCGATTGCCATTGTCATCGGCCTGGTGCTGGCCTGGGTCGGCGGCACCATGACCGGCGGGCAGAAAGGCCTGGCCGATCTGACGCTGTTCTCCGGCATCGGCCTGATGGGCGGGGCGATGTTGCGTGACTTCGCCATCGTCGCCACCGCCTTCGAAGTGCAGGCCACCGAAGCGAAGAAGGCCGGGATGATCGGCGTGATCGCTTTGCTCCTGGGCACGATCCTGCCGTTCATTGTCGGCGCGTGCATGGCCTGGACCTTCGGTTATCGCGATGCGGTGAGCATGACCACCATTGGCGCGGGTGCGGTGACATATATCGTCGGGCCGGTGACCGGTGCGGCGATCGGCGCGACGTCGGATGTGATGGCGCTGTCGATTGCCACCGGGTTGATCAAGGCGATTCTGGTGATGGTCGGCACCCCGGTCGCGGCGCGCTGGATGGGGTTGGACAATCCGCGTTCGGCGATGGTCTTTGGCGGGCTGGCCGGGACGGTGAGTGGCGTGACGGCGGGTCTGGCGGCGACGGATCGGCGCTTGGTGCCGTACGGGGCGTTAACGGCTACCTTTCACACCGGTCTTGGGTGTCTGCTGGGGCCGTCGCTGTTGTTCTTCATTGTTCGCGCGATTGTGGGCTGAAGATCAAGAGCCCCTCACCCTGGCCCTCTCCCGGGGGGAGAGGGGACTGACCGACGTGCTTGTTCGAGTTACACCGACCTGACATTCCTGTGTCGAACTCAGGGCTTGAAACCCATGAAGATCTGCTCCCTTCCCCCCTCGCCCCCTTGGGGGAGAGGGCTGGGGTGAGGGGGTAGCTCTTGATCTTGATCTAAACCCCAACCTGGCGATTGGCATACATCCGACACTCCGCCAATAACGCCAACAAGTTCGGATCGCGCTCCTTGACCTTCAGAAACACCACGCCAATGTGCTGCTGCAACCGGTACTTCTCCTGCAACGGGATCAGCTTCACCCGATTCTCGTACACCGCCGCAATCCGCCCCGGCAACAAGGCGTACCCCACCCCTGAGCTGACCATGCTCAGCAGGGTGAAGATGTCATTGACCTGCATCGCCACCTTCGGCTCGAACCCCGCCTGTTTGAATACCCGCACACCATCCTGATGGGTGGCGAAGCCCTGGGTCAGGGTGATGAAAGTCTCGTCGCGCACTTCGGCCAGATCGACTTCACTGCGCTGGGCAAACTTCGAATCCGCCGGGGTGGCGAGGAATATGTCGTCGGAAAACAGCGCGATCTGCTCGCAATCGGGGTCGTTGATGCTGTCGTCCAGCGACACCAGGATCGCGTCGACTTCCATGTTTTTCAGTTTGTAGAGCAGGTCGATGTTCGAGCCGAGGATCAGGTCGATGTTGAGTTCGCTGCGACGGATTTTCAGGCCCATGATCAGTTGCGGTACGGTCTTGACCGTCAGTGAATACAGCGAGCCGAGCTTGAAACGCTCGGCGGAGAATCCAGCGGCTTCGCGGGTCAGGCGCACGCTTTCGACAACGTCGTTGATCAGCTTCTGCGCACGCTCTTCCAGCACATAAGCACTTTCCAGCGGCGTCAGATTCCGGCCTTCGTGTTTGAACAGCGGGCAGCGCAAGGCGCTTTCCAAAGAGTGAATGGCGCGGTGCACGCTGACGTTGCTGGTCTGCAATTCGGCGGCGGCGCGGGCGAGGTTGCCGGTGCGCATGAAGGCGAGGAACACCTCGAGTTTTTTCAGGGTCAATTCTTCGTCGATCAGCATGGCGCGGACTCTTTTTGGTATCGGCCGATTGTGCACGGAAGATCAAAAGATCGCAGCCTTCGGCAGCTCCTACAGGGGATCGTGTTGAACGCAAACTTGCGCTTTTACGCTCAAGGCCCGAGCCTTGCGCGCTGCGGTAACGAATGTGAGGTGAGCAATACATGTATCACGGGGAAAAACTCAACGCCTGGACCCATTTGGTCGGAGCTATTGCGGCGTTTATCGGCGGCGTGTGGATGCTGGTAATCGCCAGCCTCGACGGCAGTCCATGGAAGATCGTCAGCGTGGCGATTTATGCGTTCACCTTGCTGGTGCTCTACAGCGCCTCGACCGTGTACCACAGCGTGCGCGGGCGCAAGAAAGCGATCATGAAGAAGGTCGATCATTTTTCGATCTACCTGCTGATCGCCGGCAGCTACACGCCGTTCTGTCTAGTGACGTTGCGCGGACCGTGGGGCTGGACGCTGTTCGGGATTGTCTGGGGGCTGGCGCTGATCGGCATCCTGCAAGAGATCAAACCGCGCTCCGAGGCACGGATTCTGTCGATCGTGATTTACGCGGTGATGGGCTGGATCGTGCTGGTCGCGGTCAAACCGCTGATTGCAGCACTCGGGACGACGGGGTTTGCCTGGCTGGCGTCGGGCGGCGTGCTGTACACGGTGGGGATTATCTTTTTCGCCCTGGATCACCGGTTGCGGCACGCCCATGGGATCTGGCATCTGTTCGTGATCGCCGGGAGTCTGCTGCACTTTGTGGCGATTCTGTTTTACGTCCTGTGAAGCAAAATCAAAAGATCGCAGCCTTCGGCAGCTCCTACATTGGAATGCATTTCAATTGTAGGAGCTGCCGAAGGCTGCGATCTTTTGGGGGTTTAGAAATCACCCCAAAGTTGCTGGGCCACCGCCAGCGCCACCACCGGCGCGGTCTCGGTGCGCAGCACCCGTGGGCCGAGGCGGGCGGCGTGGAAGCCGTTGGCCTTGGCCTGCTCGACTTCGCCATCTGACAAGCCACCTTCCGGCCCGATCAGGAACGCCAGCGTCGCTGGTCTGACATGGCTGACCAGTGGCTCGGCCACCGGGTGCAAGACCAGTTTCAACTCGGCTTCGGTCTGCTTGAGCCAGTCCGCGAGCAACACTGGTGGATGAATCACCGGCACCCGTGAACGCCCGCACTGTTCGCACGCGCTGATCGCCACCTGACGCCAGTGCAGCAAGCGTTTGTCGGCGCGTTCGTCCTTGAGGCGCACTTCGCAGCGTTCGCTGAAGATCGGCGTGATTTCGGTCACGCCCAATTCAGTGGCTTTCTGGATCGCCCAGTCCATGCGCTCGCCGCGGGAAAGGCCCTGGCCGAGGTGGATCTGCAGCGGTGATTCGACCTGCCCGGTGAATTGCTCGTCGATCTGCACGACGACGCGCTTTTTGCCCACTTCCACCAGCGATCCGCGAAACTCATGGCCGGAGCCGTCGAACAACTGCACGGCATCGCCCTCGGCCATGCGCAGCACGCGGCTGATGTAATGCGCCTGGGCTTCCGGCAGTTCGTGTTCGCCGGTGCTCAGCGGGGCGTCGATAAAGAAGCGGGACAGTCTCATTTCGGGTCTCTGGAAAGATGTGAATCAGTTGGATCGGTGTTGACTTCATTCGCGAGCAGGCTCGCTCCCACATTTGGAATGCATTCCCCCTGTGGGAGCGAGCCTGCTCGCGAAAGCGGTAGTTCAAACACCGCAAATCTCAAGTAGCCGAGTCAGCCGGGATCACGGAAACCGGGGTGGAAGTCTTTTGGCACGGCAACGCTGACGCTGTCACGCGTAGCGATATCGATGCCTTCACTGGCCACTTCAGCCAGAAAGTCGATCTGCTCCGGTGTAATCACATACGGCGGCAGGAAGTACACCACGCTGCCCAGCGGCCGCAACAGCGCGCCACGCTCCAGCGCATGCTGGAACACCTTCAAGCCGCGGCGCTCCTGCCAAGGGTAGGCCTCTTTCGTGGCTTTATCCTTGACCATCTCGATGGCCAGGACCATGCCGGTCTGGCGCACTTCGGACACGTTGGGGTGATCGACCAGATGCGCGGTCGCCGAGGCCATTCGCTGAGCCAGGGCTTTGTTGTTCTCGATGACGTTGTCCTGCTCGAAGATATCCAGCGTTGCCAATGCCGCCGCGCAAGCCAGCGGGTTGCCGGTGTAGCTGTGCGAGTGCAGGAAAGCGCGCAGGGTCGGGTAATCGTCGTAAAAGGCGCTGTAGACCTCGTCGGTGGTCAGGCACGCTGCCAGCGGCAGGTAGCCGCCGGTGAGGGCTTTGGACAGGCAGAGGAAGTCCGGGCGGATGCCGGCCTGCTCGCAGGCGAACATCGTGCCGGTGCGGCCGAAGCCGACGGCGATTTCGTCGTGAATCAGGTGCACGCCGTAACGATCGCAGGCCTCGCGCAGCAGCTTGAGGTAGACCGGGTGATACATGCGCATGCCGCCGGCGCCCTGAATCAGCGGCTCGACGATCACTGCCGCGACGCTGTCATGATTCTCCGCCAGCGTCTGTTCCATGGCGGCGAACATGTTGCGCGAATGTTCCTCCCAGCTCATGCCGTCGGGGCGCCCGTAACAGTCCGGGCTCGGCACTTTGATGGTGTCCATCAGCAGGGCTTTGTAGGTCTCGGTGAACAGCGGCACGTCGCCGACCGCCATCGCGGCCATGGTTTCACCGTGATAGCTGTTGGTCAGGGTGACGAAGCGCTTCTTGTTTGGCTGGCCGCGATTGAGCCAGTAGTGAAAGCTCATTTTCAGCGCGACTTCGATGCACGACGAGCCGTTATCGGCGTAGAACACCCGGTTCAAGCCTTGCGGGGTCATTTTCACCAGGCGCTCGGACAGTTCGATCACCGGCTGATGACTGAAACCGGCGAGAATCACGTGTTCAAGTTGATCGACCTGATCCTTGATGCGCTGGTTGATGCGCGGGTTGGCGTGGCCGAACACATTGACCCACCAGGAGCTGACCGCGTCGAGGTAGCGCTTGCCTTCGAAATCTTCGAGCCAGACGCCTTCGCCGCGCTTGATCGGGATCAGCGGCAGCTGTTCGTGGTCTTTCATCTGGGTGCAGGGATGCCACAACACCGCGAGATCGCGTTGCATCCACTGGTTATTCAGGCCCATTTACAGTCTCCTCGAGGCGGCTCGCGTCAGGCGCGGGGCGAACAATCGCGCAAGCCTATGCAATGCATCGCGCGGGAACAACCCATTGTGTCGATTGAGCTACTTTGTCTGAGTCGATAGACGTCGCTGGCGGCGTTTTGATGGCTAACGTATTCTTCGCGGTTCTTTGAGTCGTCTGACTCGCAAAACTGCTTTTTCCCACATGTTTTCCGGAGTTCGCTGAATGTCTGTCGGTTGGCTGCGCGCCTGTGCGCTGGTGATGTTGGGGCTGTTCAGCGTTACGGCGCTGGCCAAGGATAAAACCGCAATCGTGATCGGCGGCGGCCTGTCGGGTCTGACTGCCGCTTACGAGCTGCAGAACAAGGGCTGGCAGGTCACCCTGCTGGAAGCCAAACCGAGCCTGGGCGGTCGCTCGGGCATGGCCACCAGCGAGTGGATCGGCAACGACAAGACCCAGCCGGTGCTGAACAAGTACGTGTCGACATTCAAGCTCGGCACCACGCCGGCGCCGGAATTCGTCCGTACCCCGAGCTATCTGATCGACGGCGATTATTTCTCCGCTGCTGATCTGGCCACCAAGCAGCCCGCCACCGCCGATGCGCTCAAGCGCTACCAGAACACCCTCGACGATCTGGCGCGCTCGATCGACGATCCGCAGAACCCGGCGGCGACTGCCACTTTGCATGCGCTGGATCAGATCACCGTATCGAGTTGGCTCGACAAGCAGAACCTGCCAGCCACCGCGCGTCAGCTGATCAACCAGGACATTCGCACTCACTACGACGAACCTTCGCGTCTGTCGCTGCTGTATTTCGCTCAGCAGAACCGCGTTTATCGCGGCGTTTCCGACCGCGACCTGCGCGCCTCGCGTCTGGTCGGCGGCAGCCAGGTGCTGGCCCAGGCCTTCGTCAAACAGATCAAGACCATCAAGACCAGCTCGCCGGTCTCGGCCATCACCCAGGACAAGGACGGCGTGACCGTCAAAGTCGGCAGCGTCGGTTATCAGGCGGATTACGTGGTGCTGGCGGTGCCGCTGCGCGCACTGAACAAGATCTCGCTGACCCCGGCACTGGATGCTCAGCATCTGGCAGCGATCAAGGGCACCAACTACGGCTGGCGCGACCAGATCATGCTGAAATTCAAGACGCCGGTGTGGGAAAGCAAGTCGCGCATGTCTGGCGAAATCTACAGCAACACCGGTCTGGGCATGCTCTGGATCGAGCCGGCGCTGAAGGGTGGCGCCAACGTGGTGATCAACCTGTCCGGCGACAACGCCCGGGTGATGCAGGCGTTCGGCGACAAGCAGATGGTCGACCAAGTGCTGATCCGTCTGCACGCGTTTTATCCACAGGCCCGTGGCTCGTTCACCGGCTATGAAATCCGCCGTTACAGCACCGACCCATCGATGGGCGGCGCCTACCTCGCTTACGGTCCGGGGCAGATCAGCAAGTTCTGGCGGCTGTGGGAGCGTCCGCTGCAACGCGTAGCGTTCGCTGGCGAACACACCGACACCTTGTATCCGGGCACCCTGGAAGGCGCACTGCGCACCGGCCAGCGCGCGGCCAGCCAGGTGGAAGATCTGGCGGCGGGCAAATCGTTCGAACCGGTCAAAGTGGTTCCGGCTGCAGCAGCGGCAGGCGCGGCGGGTGCCGTGGCGGCGAAGAAGGGCAACTTCTTCACTAACCTGTTCGGCGGCTCGGATGACGAGAAGAAGCCTGAGCCAGTAAAAGCTCCAGAGCCAGCACCTGCTCCGGTCGCTCCAGCGCCTGCGCCGACGCCGGCCCCTGCGCCAGCACCGGTGGAAGCACCGAAACCAGCAGCCCCGGTAAAAGCTGAACCGGCGAAGAAAGCAGCGGCCAAACCGGCGGCCAAGAAGCCGGCGGCAAAAACCGAAACGAAAAAGCCTGCGGCGAAACCGGCTGCGAAAAAAGCTGAACCGGCGAAAAAACCAGCGACCAAGCCAGCGGCGACCACCGAGACCAAGGCGCAGTAAGGCTTTGTTCCCATGAAAAACGCGGCCCTCGGGTCGCGTTTTTTTTGCCCTGCGTTTCTGTCCTTCGTCATCCGGTTACGGGACTTACCTGCGTACCGGAGGCTTCCCACAAGACACTCGGAACCAGGTGATAGCGGCTGCCAGCGCGCCAATTTTATGCTGGAAAAAATTGGAGGCATGCTATGCAAACGCTTATCGCGATACTGGTTTTGATTGCACTTTCCGGATGTAGCAAAGGGCAATTTTTCCCCGGCGGCTATGGTTCTGAACTGGCGCACAAGTGCCAGATAGACCCCTACAGTGCCGAATGCCTGCAACCGCCGGCGGTACTTCATAACTGACCGGCCATGAATGGCTGGTCAGTTAAAACTCCCACTTGAAGAACTCTGTCCCGTTCGGCAGTTTCCTCAGCCACTTTTGCTTGGGTTTGCGCAGGCGCCCGGGAATGAAACCGAAACGCGCCCAGCGCAGACTGCCCGTGCGCTGGTCGTAAATCACCAGGTTTCCATCGTCCTGCACAGTCATGTATGTGTTGTACCAAAGCGACTTGTCGGCGCTGTGCGTGCTTTCCGCGATCCATAATCGTCGCCTGGAGGGGTCATAAAGAAAGCCGCTGTTGCTGATCACAAACTGCAGCGGCTCGCGCATTTTCTTCGGGTGCAAAGTTGCGCTGTAAGGTTGATTGGCGTCGGCGATCCAGATGATCGCCTCACCGTCCTTGAGCACGAGGTTCCCGTCGCTTTGCAGCATCAGACGAAATCGACCGTTCTCGGATTGCAGGAATTGACCCGCAGACATCGTTTGATTGGGCGGCAGTACAGAAGAACCACTTGCTTGAAAGGGCGTATATCGCAGAGCCATGTTTTCGTGCCTGTTTGAATAATGAAAAGAAGCATCATTCGAGCAGGTTTGAATTGCGCATCAGCGGTACATAGTTATCAGGGTCGAGTTTCGCCGTCTGCGTGTGCAGAGATGACGATGGTCAGTGCAGCCCCCGTCATTTGTACAAGCGCTCCACGCAGGAATCGCCTTTAATCCTTCCTTAACACCCCGCTCGCAGACTCTTGATCGTATTTCTCGATATTTCAAAGCAAAATTTTCCGCTTTAATTCGATAGATAACTCGCTAGTCTTGGTTCGCAGTTCTCACAGGATTTGGGCAATGCAGCTACGTAACTCTTCTTCGCGCTATGGTTGGGTCAGCATCTTCATGCACTGGGGCGTGGCGCTGGCGGTCTTCGGGCTGTTTGCGCTGGGTCTGTGGATGGTCGGGCTGGATTACTACAGCACCTGGCGCAAAGACGCGCCGGACCTGCACAAGAGCATCGGTCTGGTGCTGCTCGCTGTGATGGTGTTGCGGGTGTTGTGGCGCTTCGTCAGCCCGCCGCCGCCAACGCTGCAAAGCTACAGCCGCATGACCCGCATCGGCGCTAAATTCGGCCACGGGTTTCTGTATCTGGCGCTGTTCGCTGTGATGATTGCCGGTTACCTGATTTCCACCGCAGACGGTGTCGGGATCCCGGTGTTTGGCCTGTTTGAAGTTCCTGCTCTGCTCTCCGGACTACCGGACCAGGCAGATACCGCTGGGGTGATTCATCTGTGGCTGGCGTGGGCACTGGTAATTTTTTCCGGTCTCCATGCGTTGGCAGCATTGAAGCACCATTTTATCGATCGTGATGCGACCCTCACCCGAATGCTTGGTCGCAAAGCCTGAAATTCAACCTCGACTCAAAGGAAAAGAAAGCATGTTGAAAAAGACTCTGGCCGCTCTGGCAATCGGTTCTGCCGTGCTGTCCGCCAACGTAATGGCTGCTGACTATGTAGTAGACAAGGAAGGCCAGCACGCCTTCGTCGACTTCAAGATCAGCCACCTGGGCTACAGCTACATCACCGGTACCTTCAAGGACATCGACGGCAAGTTCAGCTTCGACGCTGCCAAGCCTGAAGACAGCAAGATCGAGTTCAACGTCAACACTGCCAGCGTGTTCACCAACCACGCCGAGCGCGACAAGCACATCGCCAGCGCTGACTTCCTCAACGCCAGCAAATTCGGCAAGGCCACTTTCGTATCCACCAGCGTCAAATCCACCGGTGCCAACACCGCTGACGTGACCGGCGACCTGACCCTGCTGGGCGTGACCAAGCCGATTGTCGTCAAGGCGACCTTCCTGGGCGAAGGCAAGGATCCATGGGACGGCTACCGTGCCGGCTTCGAAGGCACCACCACCATCAAGCGTTCCGATTTCGGCAAGCAGAAAGACCTCGGTCCGAAGTCCGATGTTGTCGAGTTGTATGTTTCGTTCGAAGGTGTGAAAGCGAAATAAATTTCGCCGCCACATGAAAAACGCCCCCGGTCGCAAGGCCGGGGGCGTTTTTTTGCCAGAACACAGATCCCCTGTAGGAGCTGCCGCAGGCTGCGATCTTTTGATCTTGATTTTTGAAGATCAAGATCAAAAGATCGCAGCCTTCGGCAGCTCCTACATGAAACCATTGCAGTGCTCAAAAAAATGCCCCGGCTCTTTCGAACCGGGGCATTTTTCATTGCGGCTTGAACTCAGCGATTGCGGGTCAGCAGTGCTGGTTTTTCGCCACGCGGGCGGGTCGGCAGTTGATCGAGCTGCTCAGGCGTCGGGAAGCGGTCGGCTTTCGATTCCTTGTGCATGATCTTCGGACCGTTGCTGCGCGGGTTCTGCACGGCCGGTTCGCTGCGTGGCTGATCGTCACGGGCCGGGCGGCGGTTGCGCGGCGCGGATTCGTCACGACGACCCTGACCGTCACGCGGTGCGCCATTGCGCGGGCCGCTGCGTTTGGCCGGTGGGGTGCCGGTGCTCGAACCGTTGCTGTTGCGCGGACCGTTCTGCCGACCCTGTGGCTGACCGCCGCGTGGTGCGCCAGTGCCTGCGCCTTGCGCCGGGGCGCCCGGACGACGGCCACGGCCGCCAGCTGGAGCCGCCTTCGGCACGTAGTCGACGCGGTTACCGAAGTTATCGATATCGTCGTCGAGGAACTCGTCCGGGGCACGGTCAGCCGCTGCACGCGGTGGCTGGCTCGGACGCTGTTCGCGACTCGGCGTGCCTTCACGCGGTTTCTGCTGACGGGCAGGGCGCTCGCCACGATCACCGGCCGGTTTTTCCTTGCCCTTGTCTTTGCCTTTGTCCTTGCGACCACCGCCACCACCGCCGCCATTCGGGCCGTCGCCGCGTGGGCCACGGGAATTGCGCGGGTTGCGGATGTCCGGACGCTCGCGGGCTTCCGGCTTCTCGGCTTCGATGGTGCTGGAGTCGAAGCCCATCAGATCGCCGTCGGCAATCTTCTGCTTGGTCATGCGTTCGATGCTTTTCAGCAGCTTCTCTTCGTCCGGGGCGACCAGCGAGATCGCCTCGCCCGAACGACCGGCGCGGCCGGTGCGGCCGATACGGTGCACGTAGTCTTCATCGACGTTCGGCAGCTCGAAGTTGACCACATGCGGCAACTGATCGATGTCCAGACCACGGGCGGCGATGTCGGTGGCGACCAGGATGCGCACTTCGCCGGCCTTGAAGTCGGCCAGGGCTTTGGTGCGGGCGTTCTGGCTCTTGTTACCGTGGATCGCCACAGCCGGCAGGCCGTGTTTGTCCAGGTATTCCGCGAGACGGTTGGCGCCGTGCTTGGTGCGGGTGAAGACCAGAACCTGTTCCCACGCGCCGGCGGTGATCAGGTGCGCCAGCAGCGCACGCTTGTGGCTGGCCGGCAGGCGGAACACGCGTTGTTCGATGCGCTCGACCGTGGTGTTCGGCGGCGTCACTTCGATGCGTTCCGGGTTGTGCAGCAGTTTGCCGGCAAGATCGGTGATGTCTTTCGAGAACGTTGCCGAGAACAGCAGGTTCTGACGCTTGGCCGGCAGGCGCGCGAGGACTTTCTTCACGTCGTGCACGAAGCCCATGTCGAGCATGCGGTCGGCTTCGTCGAGAACGAGGATTTCGACGTGGGAAAGATCGACGCTGCCCTGGCCGGCGAGGTCGAGCAGACGACCCGGGCAGGCGACGAGGACGTCGACGCCACGGGACATGGCCTGGACCTGTGGGTTCATGCCGACGCCGCCGAAGATGCAGGCGCTGACGAATTTCAGGTCACGGGCGTAGATCTTGAAGCTCTCGTGCACCTGGGCCGCGAGTTCGCGGGTCGGGGTCAGGACCAGTACGCGTGGCTGGCGCGGGCCATGACGCTGGGATTTGTCCGGGTGACCGTTGGGGAACAACCGCTCCAGAATCGGGAGGGCGAAGCCGCCGGTTTTACCGGTACCTGTCTGAGCCGCAACCATCAGGTCGCGACCTTGCAACACGGCGGGAATGGCCCGCTGTTGCACCGGAGTAGGCTCGGTATAGCCCGCATCTTCGATGGCACGGACTAAAGCCTCGGAGAGACCGAGGGAAGCAAAGGACATGAGTAATCCTGTTTTAGTTAGGGCTTGGCCCAATGGGAGTCTTGCCTGGCGCGAATCACGTTTAAGAGGACGCAATCCCGTCCGGTCCAGCGGCGGTTCCGAAGGCTCGTCAGGAGCGCTCGCGCGGGCTGAAAGCTGCGCTGTAGCGGGTCGTGAGGCCTGTTACGGTTCCGGGCGTCCGGGCGTGAGCCTGGCGGGAACGCCGGAGTATAACAGAGCAATCACTGCGCGCTGCTTTCCTGCTGCTCAACGGTTTTGCCGCTGGCCGTGGCCGAGCGTAAAGAAGCGCTGTCGACGGGGGCAGCACCATAGCGCGCACTGAGCTCGGCGTAGGCCGGTTCGCGCTTGAAACGCTTGAGCTCGGCACCGAAACGCTGCACCAGCAGATCCATCCCGGCATTGCGCCGAACCGCCAGAAACTGGCTCTGACGGCTGATAACTGTCGGATTTTCCGTGATCAGATCGCGGATATTCAATTCATCGAGCAAATGCTGGCCGACTCGGCGATCGGTAATCACCAAGTCGATACGCCCGCGTACCAGTTTGCCGAAATTGGCTTCATGGGTGGGTGCCGGCTCACGGCTGAACAGGGTCGACTGGCTGAAATCCGGGCTGTACAGATAGCCCGGCGAGGTGCCGATGGTCAGGCCCTTGAGTTGATCGAGGGTGCTGAACGGATGTGGCCGATCGTTGGCGTAGAACATCACGAATTCAACGTCGGACAACGGTTCGCTGGGGTAGAGCAGGGTGGCGTCGCGCTCGGCGCTGTGAAAGATGTCCAGCGCACCGTCGGCCTGACCGGTTTCGAGCATCGACAGGCAGCGCTTCCACGGCAGGAACTGCCACTCGACTTCAATGCCCAGCCGCTTGAACACGATGGCCGTGGTTTCGTAGTCCAGCCCGAGATTCTGCCCGCCCTGTTCGTACACGTACGGCGCCCATGGCTCGGTGACAATACGCAACTTCTCGCCCCGAGCGGCGAAGCTCAGGCAAGCAAAAACCAGTACGGCGAATAATTGCGTGATCAAAGGCATGGCTGGAGATTACGACGAGAAACCCGAAAGAGCCAGAAAGTGCCTGCACAAGCTCTGTTTCGCGGGCTTGAAAGCAAAAGATCGCAGCCTTCGGCAGCTCCTGCGGGGGATATCCAGGAGCTGCCGAAGGCTGCGATCTTTTGACCTTGATTTGACGCTTAACGCGGCAACTTCAGGTTATTCCAGATCGCCAGGCTAGGCTCGGCCTGGTTCATGGAATAGAAATGCAGCCCCGGTGCACCGCCCTGCAGCAGGCGTTCGCACATCTCGCTGACGACTTGTTCGCCAAAGCGCTGAATGCTTTGCGTGTCATCGCCGTAGGCTTCCAGTTGCTTGCGGATCCAGCGCGGGATTTCCGCACCGCAGGCATCGGAAAAACGCGCGAGCTTGCTGTAGTTGGTGATCGGCATGATGCCCGGCACGATCGGCAGATCCACGCCCAGTGCCTGCAAACGGTCGACGAAGTAGAAGTAGCTGTCGGCGTTGAAGAAATACTGGGTGATCGCGCTGTCGGCACCGGCGCGGGCCTTGCGCACGAAGTTGGCGAGATCGTCTTCGTAGTTGCGCGCTTGCGGATGCATCTCCGGATAAGCGGCGACTTCGATGTGGAAATGATCAGCGGTTTCTTCACGAATGAATTCCACCAGCTCATTGGCGTGACGCAGCTCACCGCTGGTCATGCCCATGCCGGACGGCAAGTCGCCACGCAGGGCGACGATGCGCTTGATGCCGGCAGCCTTGTATTCGTTGAGCAGGCCGCGCAGGTCGTCCTTGCTGTCACCGACGCACGACAGGTGCGGTGCGGCCGGTATTTTGACTTCGCTTTCCAGCTGCAACACGGTGTTGAGCGTGCGATCACGGGTCGAACCGCCAGCGCCGTAGGTGCAGGAAAAGAAATCAGGATTGTAAGTGGCCAACTGACGGGCAGTGGCGAGCAGCTTTTCTTGCCCGGCGTCGGTCTTGGTCGGGAAAAACTCGAAGCTGTAGCGACGGTCTTGGGACATGGTCATACCCTTGGAAACAAGAACCTTCGAGGCGCTGCAATCCGGTGTGGGAGCGAGCCTGCTCGCGAAAGCGGCGGGTCAGACAACATTGATGCTGAATGATAAACCGCTTTCGCGAGCAAGCTCGCTCCCACAGGGAGAGCGAGCATTCAGCGCCTGTTAGTAACGGTAGGCGTGCGGCTTGAACGGGCCTTCGACGGTCACGCCGATGTAGTCAGCCTGTTGCTTGGTCAGTTGGGTGACCACGCCGCCGAAGCCGCGAACCATTTCCAGGGCCACTTCTTCGTCGAGTTTCTTCGGCAGGACTTCAACGGTCAGACGCTCGGCTTTCTGCGCTGGCGACAGGTCGGCGTACTTCTGGCCGAACAGGAAGATCTGCGCCAGGACCTGGTTGGCGAACGAACCGTCCATGATGCGGCTCGGGTGACCGGTGGCGTTGCCCAGGTTCACCAGACGGCCTTCGGCCAGCAGGATCAGGTAGTCGTCGTTCTGTGCATCGAAGCTGCCGGCACCGGTGCGGTGAACCTTGTGCACCTGTGGTTTGACTTCTTCCCATGCCCAGTTCTTGCGCATGAAAGCGGTGTCGATTTCGTTGTCGAAGTGACCAATGTTGCAGACCACGGCGCGCTTTTTCAGGGCTTTGAGCATGTTCGCGTCGCAGACATTGACGTTACCGGTGGTGGTCACGATCAGATCGATCTTGCCCAGCAGCGCTTTGTCGATGCTCGCTTCGGAACCGTCGTTGATACCGTCGATGAACGGCGACACCAGTTCGAAACCGTCCATGCAGGCTTGCATGGCGCAGATCGGGTCGACTTCCGACACTTTGACGATCATGCCTTCCTGACGCAGGGACTGGGCCGAGCCCTTGCCCACGTCACCGTAACCGATGACCAGCGCTTGCTTGCCGGACAGCAGGTGGTCGGTGCCGCGCTTGATCGCATCGTTCAGGCTGTGACGGCAGCCGTACTTGTTGTCGTTCTTGGACTTGGTCACCGAGTCGTTGACGTTGATCGCCGGGATTTTCAGCTCGCCCTTGGCCAGCATGTCCAGCAGACGGTGCACGCCAGTGGTGGTTTCTTCGGTCACGCCGTGAACGCGATCGAGCACTTGCGGGTATTTCTTGTGCAGCAGCTCGGTCAGGTCGCCGCCGTCGTCGAGGATCATGTTGGCGTCCCATGGCTGGCCATCCTTGAGGATGGTCTGCTCCAGGCACCACTCGTACTCTTCTTCAGTTTCGCCTTTCCAGGCGAACACCGGGATACCGGCGGCAGCGATAGCGGCAGCGGCCTGGTCCTGAGTGGAGAAAATGTTGCAGGACGACCAGCGTACTTCGGCACCCAGGGTAACCAGGGTTTCGATCAGCACGGCAGTCTGGATGGTCATGTGGATGCAGCCGAGGATTTTCGCGCCTTTGAGTGGCTGCTCGGAAGCGTACTTGCGGCGCAGACCCATCAGGGCAGGCATTTCCGATTCGGCGATGATGGTTTCGCGACGGCCCCAGGCAGCAAGGGACATGTCGGCAACTTTGTAATCGGTAAAATCGGCAGGCGTGTTGACAGCGCTCATGAAGAGCCTCCATTCGTAATGTATGCGAATGGGCGCCGTTGTGCGTTTAGTGTCCGGGATGAGCCGGTCAACGCCCCATCCGAGCCTGACAGGTCGAACCTGCTGCAGCGCCCCTCGGACAGGTGGCGGGAAAACGGTAGCCAGTGAACGTTACCGGTTTTTGAAACGGGGGCGATTATAGCCGTCCGGGCTGATCTTCCAAAGGGTTTCTGTCGGCCAGATGAAGATCGCCAATGGCGACCATAGTCGCAGCTGCCTGGAGCCTGACTGATCAGTCTGCCAAGATGGGCGCATCTTTCGGCAAGCGCTCAGGAGTGAACATGAATTTCCACACCCGCAAATGGGTTAAACCCGAAGACCTCAACCCCAACGGCACCCTGTTCGGCGGTAGCCTGCTGCGCTGGATCGATGAAGAAGCGGCGATCTACGCCATCGTGCAATTGGGCAACCAGCGTGTGGTGACCAAGTACATCTCGGAAATCAACTTCGTCAGCGCCTCGCGCCAGGGCGACATCATCGAACTGGGCATCACCGCCACCGAATTCGGCCGCACCTCGATCACCCTGACCTGCGAAGTGCGCAACAAGATTACCCGCAAGAGCATTCTGACCGTGGAGAAGATGGTGTTCGTCAACCTCGGCGAAGACGGCCTGCCGGCGCCGCACGGGCGCACCGAGATCAAATATGTGAAAGACCAGTTCAAGGATGACGAAGCCCTCAGCGAGTAATGCGAGCCCCGTAGGAGCTGCCGAAGGCTGCGATCTTTTGATCTTGATCTTGATCTTGATCTTGATCTTAAAAAATCAAGATCAAAAGATCGCAGCCTTCGGCAGCTCCTACCTTAGGGTGCGTGTACATCCAGAGATTTGCGCCGCGCCTACAGAACGTATTCCCAAGCGCAACGGTCGTAGCTACATCGCCCCCCACCGGTTGCCACGCCATGACCACCCCCACCAGCGACAAGACCCCCGACCTCTCGGCCAAGGAGCAGCACGAAGTCGAGAAGAGCCAGCCGCCGCGCGCGGCCGTTCTGCATGAAATCATCCGCACCCAGGGCGACCAGGAACTGGAGCGCAGCATTGCCGCGCTGTGGTGGTCGGCGCTGGCCGCTGGCCTGACCATGGGCCTGTCCCTGATGGGCATGGGCCTGCTCAATTCGCGTCTGCCCGAGGGCGACGAATTCAAGGTGATCGCCAGTTTCGGCTACTGCGCGGGTTTCCTCGCGGTGATCCTTGCGCGCCAGCAACTGTTCACCGAAAACACCCTGACCGCCGTCCTGCCGGTGATGACCAAGCCGACGCTGCTGAATTTCGCCCGGCTGATCCGCCTGTGGAGCGTGGTGTTGGTCGGCAATCTCTGCGGGACGATTCTGGTTGCGTATGTGATGCTGGAACTGCCGATCTTCGACAGCAAGACCGACGTCGCTTTCCTCGAAATCGGCCGCAAGGTCATGGAGCACAGCGCCAGTCAGATGTTCGCCAAGGGTATTGTTTCCGGCTGGATGATCGCCACCATGGTCTGGATGATTCCGTCCATGGAGAGCGCGAAGATGTGGATCATCATCCTCATCACCTACTTCATGGCGCTGGGCGACTTCACTCACATCGTCGTCGGATCCGCTGAAGTGTCGTATCTGGTGTTTGCCGGCGAATTGCCGTGGAGTGATTTCTGGGCGGTGTTCGCCGCGCCGACGCTGGCGGGAAATATCATTGGCGGCAGTTTCATCTTCGCGCTGATCAGCCATGCGCAGATTCGCAGTGAAAGCGGTGCGCCGAAGGAGCCTGCGGACCAGGCGGTTGAGCCCGATCCGCAGTCGATCAAGAAATGATCAGTGGTGGGATGGCTCAGGCACGCTGGCCGGCTCGTTGCGCGTCGCGTGCTTGACCAGTTTGCCGATGGTCAGGCCCTGCAGCAGGATCGACGACAGCACGACGATGTAGGTGATGCTCAGCAGCAGATCGCGCTCCGGGCCCAGCGGCAGGGCCAGCGCCAGTGCCACCGAAACACCGCCGCGCAAACCACCCCAGGTCAGGATGCGGATGGTGCCGGCCGGCACTGAGCGCCAGCGACGCAGCAAGAGGATCGCCGGCGCCACAGTGAGCAGGCGCGACAGCAGAATCGCCACCGCCAGCAGACCTGCGGCGGCCATGTGCAGCCAGTTGAACGGCAGCAGCAACAACTCCATGCCGATCAGCGCAAACAGCAGTGCGTTGAGCATGTCATCGAGCAATTCCCAGAAACCGTCCAGATAGCGCCGGGTCATGTCGTTCATCGCCAGATTGCGCCCCAGGTTGCCGATGATCAGCCCGGCAACCACCATCGCGATCGGCGCCGAAACGTGCAGCTCGGTGGACATCGCCGAACCGCCGATCACCAGGGCCAGAGTCAGCATCACCGTGATCTGATGCTGCTCGACGCTTTTGATCATCCGATAGACCAGATAGCCGATCAGCCCACCGAACAACACACCGCCAATCGCTTCATGAACGAAGAGCATGGCGGTGGCGCTGACGGTCGGGGTTTCGCCCAGTTGCGCGATGCCCAGCAGCACGGTGAACACCACAACCGCCGTGCCGTCGTTGAATAGTGACTCGCCGACGATGGTGGTTTTCAGCGGTTTCGAAGCATTGGCGGTACGCAATACGCCGAGCACCGCAATCGGGTCGGTCGGTGAGATCAGCGCGCCGAACAACAGGCAGTAGAGGAAACTCACGTGCCAGCCGAACAGGGCAAAAATGTAGAAAGCCAGGCTGCCGATCACCACGGTGGCAATCAACACACCGAAGGTGGCCAGCAGGCCGATCGGCCAGCGGTAGCTGCGCAAGTCATTCAGGTTGACGTGCAGGGCGCCGGCGAACAGCAGGAACGACAGCATCCAGTTCATCAGCAGATCGCCGAAGTCGATCTGGCCGATCAGTTGCTGCACACGGTCTTCGAGCCCCGGAAAACCAAGCACGCTGAGGCCTTGCAGGATCAGCGAGAACAGCAGGGCGGTAACCATCACGCCGATGGTCGGCGGCAGGCCGATGAAGCGGAAATTGACGAAGGTCAGGAGGGTGGTGAGGCAGATGAAAGCGGCGGCAAGTTCAAGCATCCGGGGTCCTTTGGATGAAGGGTGAATGGAGCGCGACCGGAGTCTGGACGCAGGGGTTTGATGGGGCGGGGGTGGCTGAGGGCACATCCGAATCCGGAGTCAAATTCAACAGCCCTCACCCCAGCCCTCTCCCAGAGGGAGAGGGGGCCGACCGAGGTGTCTGGCGAGATGCATCGACCTGAACAACCGGGGCGATTATGGATTCAGCAAAGCACGTTAAAGTCGGCGTGGGTATCGAGCATCCCCCGATCAGTCCCCTCTCCCACTGGGAGAGGGCTAGGGTGAGGGCTGCATCTGGCACCCCACAATCAGCCAGACACATTGACCGCACTGGCCCGCCGACGTTGCAGGTAAATGAACAGCAGCGCCGTCAGCACCGTCAGCACGCCGACCAGCGCCCCGGTCCAAGGCAAGTCCGCCAGATCCGCGCCGCTGGCCACTACCAGCCCGCCGATCCAGGCACCTGCCGCATTGCCGAGGTTGAACGCGCTCTGGTTCAGCGTCGAACCGAGATTCGGCGCTTCATGCGCCTGATCGATGATCAACAGCTGCAGAATCGGGCACAGCGCAAAAGCGAAAATTCCCCACAGCACCAGCGTGATCGCTGCTGGAATGACTGCACGGCTGGTCTGGCTGAACGCCGCCAGAATCACCACAACCGCCAGTGCCACACCGACCAGTGACGGCAGCAAACGGCTGTCAGCCAGGCGTCCGCCGAGCATACTGCCTGCTGTCAGGCCGACGCCGAACAACAGCAGCATCACCGTCACGCCGTGGGGGCTGACGCCAGTGATGTCTTGCAGAATCGGTGCGATATAGGTGAACACGCTGAACAGACTGGTCGAGGCCAGCACGCTCATGCCCAGCGCCAGCAGCACGTTGGCCTTGCCCAAAACCTTGAATTCGCTGGCGAGGTTGGCCTTGTCCATCGCGATGTGTTTGGGCAACCACAACCATTGCGCCAGCGCGGCGACAATGCCGATCACCGACACCGCCCAGAAGGTCGAACGCCAGCCAGCGTATTGGCCCAGCGCTGTGCCCAAGGGCACGCCAAGCACGTTGGCCAGGGTCAGGCCGGTGAACATCATCGCGATGGCCTGTGCACGTTTGTTCGGTGCCACCAATCCGGCGGCGACCACCGAACCAATGCCGAAGAACGCCCCATGGCACAGCGCCGTGACCACGCGTGCCGCCATCAGTGTTGCGTAGTTCGGCGCGAGCGCGCAGAGCACGTTGCCGAGAATGAACATCAGCGTCATGCCCAGCAGCGTCGCTTTGCGCGGCATGTTGGCGGTGCCGATCGCCAGAATCGGCGCGCCGAACACCACGCCCAGAGCGTAACCGGTGATCAGCAGTCCTGCGTGTGGAATGCTCACGGCAAGGTCGCGGGCGACATCGGGCAGCAGGCCCATGATGACGAATTCGGTGGTGCCGATACCGAAAGCGGCAACGGCGAGTGCAAGCAAAGCGAGGGGCATGCGCAAGGTCTCTGTCAGTAGTCTTGACGCTTTGATCAGGCATACGCGTGCCAGCGACCGTTTTCGCAAGGAAAGCGGAGCAGGCAGCTTTTATTGGAATTTTTGGGTGTGCAGCTGAGTACGGCGTGGTGAGGTGCAGTATAAACAGCTGCTGACACATGGCGAATCAATAATCTGACTAATCGACGGCTCACTGGAAGTGCCGTGATATGCCCACCTGAAAGAACCTTTCGGCCGGCCACGGCTCTTAGCCTGTGGGCAGGTGCTGATCGGCATGCTGGGTGATGAAGTTCTGACCGCTCGCCAATTACTCGAATCGAAAAAAGGACGACGTTATGACGGTGGCTCTTTGGTGTGTGTTGATCGCGATTTTTCTGCCGTACGTGTGCACGATCGTGGCGAAGGCAAGCGGCGGTTTTCGCCTGAAGGACAATTACGATCCACGGGATTTCCTCGACAGCGTCGATGGCGTCGCCCGTCGCGCCCATGCCGCGCAGCTGAACAGCTTTGAAGTGACGCCGGCGTTTGCGGCGGCGGTGATCGTCGCGCATCTGGTCGGCACGGCGGAGCTGGTGACGGTCAATGTGCTGGCCGTGCTGTTTATCACCAGTCGCCTGCTGTACATCATTTGCTACCTGGCCGACTGGGCTGCACTGCGCTCGGTGGTGTGGTTTATCGGGATGGCGCTGATTGCTTCGTTTTTCTTTGTGTCCATTTAAAAGCAAGGTCAAAAGATCGCAGCCTTCGGCAGCTCCTACAGAGGATTTCGCGTTCCCTTGTAGGAGCTGCCGAAGGCTGCGATCTTTTGCTTTCAAGGTTTGTCAGCCACCTGCGGCACTTGCGGCAATTCTTTTCCTTTAGGCCAGAGCATCCAGATCTGCCCCTGCTGCTTCATGTCCCCGGCCAGTTGCCCGGCCGCATCGCCGGTGCCCCAAAAGAGATCCGCACGAACCTCGCCGGCGATCGCACCGCCGGTGTCCTGCGCTGCGACCGGGCGCACCAGCGGTGTGCCATCGGGTTTGGTGGTCGACAGCCATAACAGACTGCCCAACGGGATCACCTTGCGGTCCACTGCCGCGCTGTAGCCGGCGGTCAACGGCACGTTCAGCGAGCCGCGCGGGCCTTCGTTGCTGTCCGGGTTGCGGGTGAAAAACACGTAGCTCGGGTTGCTGGCGAGCAGTTGCGGAATGCGCGTCGGGTTGGCCTTGGCCCAATTGCTGATCGCGCTCATGGTCACCTCTTCTTTTTTCAGCTCGCCTTGCTCGACCAGCCAGCGACCGATCGGCCGGTACGGGTGGCCATTCTGATCGGCGTAGGCGATGCGCAATTGTTTGCCGTCCTCGGTCTGAATCCGGCCCGACCCTTGAATTTGCAGAAATTGCAGGTTCATCGGGTCAGTCAGATAGGCGACCACCGGCGCTTTCACGCCTTTTGACTCAATGGTCGCCGCGTCATCGTAAGGCTTGAGCACGCGACCTTCTAGGCGCCCGCGCAGGCGCTTGCCTTTCAATTCGGGGTAGATGCTGTCGAGCGAGACGATGATCATGTCTTCGGGCACGCCATACACTGGCACGTTTGCCGTTGCGGTTGGCGTCAGGCTGCCGGGGTAGACCGGTTCGTAGTAGCCGGTGATCAGACCGTTGGGGTTGTCGTTCTCGGCGCGCAGGCCGTAGACATCGAGGTTCTGCTTGAGGAACGTGCGAATCTCGGCGGCGCTCTGCGGCACATTGGCCGCCGCAGCGCAGGTCGGGCCCCAGATTGCGTCGGCTTTGAGTCGGGTGCAGGCGCTGCGCCACGAGCCGAAACCGGCGACCAGGTCGTTGTCGGAGACCGCTGGCAAGGCTTCCCAGGTCGCGCTGGAATAGGTGGCCAGCGCATGGGTCTTCGGTTCGGCGTTGTCGCCGCCGGTGCAGCCGGCGAGGACGGCCAGAATTGGCAGGGTGACGAGAAGCGGGTGACGCCAGGCCGTGAAGCGGCTGTTCATGGAGTGATTCCTGTGCCGGTTGGCCGAGTGCTCCATGCGCTCGACCAACCCGTATTTTTAATAGGGCTATTGGTGTTTTCCGGTGAGCCGAGGATACTGGCCGCCGATTTCCGTGACCTGAAGCCACCATGACTCTGAAACGATTTGCTGTTGTATTGCTGGCCTGCCTGACCTTGTCCGCCTGTGGCGGCGTTGACCCGAATTCGCCGCTGGGTCAGCGCAAGGCCATCTTCAAGCAGATGCTCAAGACCAGCGAAGACCTCGGCGGCATGTTGCGCGGGCGCATTGCCTTCGACGGACCGAAATTTGCCGAGGGCGCGGTCAAGCTTGATGCTTTGTCCCATGAACCGTGGAAGCATTTCCCGCAGGTGCGCGAAGAAGATCACACCAGCGCCAGGGACGATGTCTGGCAGAAACAGGCGCGTTTTCAGGAGCTGGCCCGCGCCCTTGAAGCGGCTACCGGTGAACTGGTGGTCGCCAGTCAGGTTCAGCCGCACAAGGCCAGCAATCTCGGACCGGCAGTGCAGAAAGTCGAGGATGCCTGCAGTGCCTGCCATAAAGAGTTTCGAGATCATTGATTTCTATTGCTTGAGCTGACGCCTTCGCGAGCAAGCTCGCTCCCACAGTGGTCTTCAGTGAGCATGAATGTTGTGTACCCCGGAAAACCTTGTGGGAGCGAGCTTGTTCCGGGCGGCGATCCGACGAAAAGGCCATCAAACTCACTGCATCACTGCTTACTTATCGATCTCGTCCAGCGCTTCCTGCAGTTCCTTGCGCGACTCGGCCAGCTTCTCCTTGCGCTTGTTGATCTTCTCTGGATCGCCTTTCTTCATGGCCTTGTCGAGATCCGCCTGACGCTCGCTCACCTCATGCTTGGCCTCAAGCACCTTGTTCTCACGTTCTTTCTTCAGCCCGGCGTCGGTGCAGTGTTCGTTTACTTCACGCAGTGCGGTTTCCAGACCTGCCTGCTGCTCCATGTTGCCGCGGGATTTGGCCTGTTCGATCTGATTGATGATGCCCTGCTTCTTGGCAGCGCAACCGGTCAGACCCGGACCGTCTTCTTCGGCCATGACCGGGGCGGCCATGACGCCGCAAAGAGTAAGCAGGGCGAGCGGTGCGAGAAATTTCATAAAAGCTCCATGTGCAAAGGCAATCGGGGTGGGAGGGCACTGCGCTGTTGGAGCGTCTGGCCGGCCATTGGGTTCCCGTCGGGCGGGGATTGCAGGTTCAGAAGCCGTCGATTCCGGCGGCTCTCAAGGTTTCACTCAAAGCCAGTACCTGCGGGTCGCGAAAGAATGCGCTCAGTTGCGCTGCACGTCCCGGGCCGATGCCGGCTTCTGCCTGCCATTGTTCAATGTCGCGTTGTGCCAAGGTCTGCCACGAATCGGCCAGTTGTGCCTGTCCGGCCGGCGGCATGCCCAGTGCTTTCAACCATTGAGCGAACGGCTTTTGCCGCGCGCCGTGAAAACTGTGGATCAGACGTGCGCTGCTGCGCTCGCCGAGGCCGGCAATGTTAGCAAGCTCTGACGCATCGAGGGTCAGCCAATCCAGCAGGTGTTTCAGACGGCCTATTTCCAAAAGTTTCTCCCAGGTCCCGCGCCCGACATGTTGCATGGCCAGACCTTGCTTGCCACTCAGCCAGGTCAGACGCGCGAGAAACTGGCTTTCACAGCCGGGTGTCGGTTGCCAGCAACTGAGGGCGTGGTAGTCGTCAGTATTGGGAATGCTGATGTCTGGTCGTTCGCTGGTACGCAACACGACACTGTCCAGGCGTGGAATGGTCAGCCCGGCCAGACTGATTGCCACCTGATCGCCGGGGCGAATGTCGAGGGTTTGCCAGCGCTTGAGCGAGGTGACGCTGACCCGTTTGATCTCGCGGTCATCGAGCCTGACCGGCAGCAGTTCCAGCACTGGGGTGATCCGTCCGGTGCGGCCGATCTTGAAATTGACCTTGCGCACTTCGGCCAATGCCTGGGCGAACGGGTATTTCCAGGCAACCGCCCAATAAGGTGCCTTGGCCTGCCAACGTTCGGCGGTTGGCCGTTGGCTCTGGCGCAGCACCACGCCGTCGCTGGCAAAAGGCAGGGGCGAGCGATACCAGTGCTCGCGCCATTTTTGCGCGTCTTCGAATTGGCTAATGGGCTGTGTATAAGGCTCGGTGGCAGCGAACCCCAATGCCTGAAGTTCGGACAATCTCTCCGGCAGCCGCACCGGGCCTTGCGGCCAGTCCCAGACAAACAGGCCGATCCCGGCGGCCTGTTCGGCATCGAGAGATTTACGTCCCATAAGACCGGCCACGGTAGCGCGGGCATTGACGCTGCCGGCCTGTGATTGAACGTGCGCGTTCAGGTGCCAATAGAGTTCGCCCTGTACCAGCAGATCCCGTGGCTGCGTCAGGCGTTGCGGAATGGCAGCGATCTTTCGCGCGGAGGCTGTCCAGTCCTGGCCGCTGACGCCGTCACCTCGGCTAATGGCCTGCTGCAATATTCCCTGGCGGTAGATCAGCGTGACGGCCACGCCGTCGACTTTGGGTTGCACCCAGACGTTCTGGCGATCACGCAGCCAGTTGGCAACGTCTTCGGCTTTGTGCAGCTTGTCCAGACCGGTGTGGGCGATGGGGTGCGTGACCGCGCCGGACGCGGTGCGCAAGGGCTGCGGTGGCGAGGGTTGGTTGAAACAGGCTTGCCATTCATTCAGCCGTAGCAGGGACTGATCATAGAGTTCGTCGCTGATCAATGAACGGCCTTCGCGATGATAGGCCTCGTCCCATTGGTCGATCTGGTATTGCAGGGTAGTGATTTCCTTCTGCGCTTTGGAAGCAGTCCAGTCGGGGCAGTTGGCGAGAGTCGGATGGGCAATAACAATCAGCAGTAAGGCAAGCAGCGAGCGCATGGTGAGCATCCTTGCTCAGGGATAGTTGTTGAAGGCTAGTCAGAATTTCGAGCAAGGTCGGGCGGGAGTTTTGCGGGGTATGTCGTTAGTTCAAAGTCAAAAGATCGCAGCCTTCGGCAGCTCCTACAGGAAACGCATTCCAAAGTAGGAGCTGCCGAAGGCTGCGATCTTTTGCTCTTTCATGAAAAAGCCCCGCACGGCGCGAACCGTGCGGGGCTTTCATGCAGCCAGGGTATTACAGGCCAGCGGCGGAACGCAGGGCGTCGGCGCGGTCGGTTTTTTCCCAGGTGAACGTGGTGAAGCTGTCTTCGCCAACGGTCTTGGTCTGCGGCGCACGACCGAAGTGGCCGTAGGCTGCGGTTTCCTGGTACATCGGGTGCAGCAGGTCGAGCATGGTGGTGATCGCGTATGGACGCAGGTCGAACACTTCACGCACCAGTTTGATGATCTTGTCATCACTGATCTTGCCGGTGCCGAAGGTGTTCAGCGAGATCGAGGTAGGCTGAGCCACACCGATCGCGTAGGAAACCTGGATCTCGCAACGCTCGGCCAGCCCGGCCGCAACGATGTTCTTGGCCACGTAACGGCCAGCGTAGGCCGCCGAACGGTCAACCTTCGATGGATCCTTGCCGGAGAACGCGCCGCCGCCGTGACGAGCCATGCCGCCGTAGCTGTCGACGATGATCTTGCGGCCGGTCAGACCGCAGTCACCTACCGGGCCGCCAATGATGAACTGGCCGGTCGGGTTGATGTGGAACTGGGTGTCCTTGCTCAGCAGTTCGGCAGGCAGTACGTGCTTGACGATCAGTTCCATCACGCCTTCGCGCAGGTCCTTGTACGACACTTCCGGGTTGTGCTGGGTCGACAGAACCACAGCGTCGATGCCGACAACCTTGCCGCCTTCATAACGGCAGGTGACTTGCGACTTGGCATCCGGACGCAGCCAGGGCAGCAGGCCCGACTTGCGCGCTTCAGCCTGACGCTGCACCAGCTGGTGCGAGAAGGTGATCGGCGCTGGCATCAGAACGTCGGTTTCGTTGCTGGCGTAGCCGAACATCAGGCCCTGGTCGCCGGCGCCCTGATCTTCAGGCTTGGCGCGGTCAACACCCTGGTTGATGTCGGGGGACTGCTTGCCGATGATGTTCATCACGCCGCAGGTGGCGCCGTCGAAGCCGACTTCGGAGCTGGTGTAGCCGATGTCGCAAATCACGTCACGAACGATCTGCTCCAGGTCGACCCAGGCGCTGGTGGTCACTTCACCGGCAACGATGGCCACGCCGGTCTTGACCAGGGTTTCCACCGCCACGCGAGCGTGTTTGTCCTGGGCAATAATGGCGTCCAGCACCGCATCGGAAATCTGGTCGGCGATTTTGTCCGGATGTCCTTCAGACACGGACTCGGAGGTGAAGAGGGAGTATTCGCTCATCTCGATGTTTTCCTGAATTTACCGATGGTGAGTGTCGCCAGCCGGTCGCTGAAAGTGGCGAACCTGGATCTGGAAACCATTACGTAAGCCTACATAGAGGCTTTCCCCGGGAACGAGTCCCGCAGCGGTGGCCCAACGGGCCAGATCGTCCTGTTCAAACCCCAACCAGAGATCACCGCAGGCCTCCCTGGCCCAACTCTGGTTGTGGCTACATAACTCTGTCACGAGCAGGCTACCGCACGGTTGCAGCAGGTCGGCCATGTGCCTGAGCGCATCGGCCGGGGCGGCGAAATGGTGCAGGACCATGTTCAACACCACGCAATCGGCCCGAAGGCTTGTGCCGTTCAATGCATCGGCCAATTGCAGGCTGACGTTAGCCAGCTGTTCACGTTCGCACACCTGACGCGCCAGTTCGAGCATCGCCGGGCTGTTGTCCAGCGCGGTTACGGTGCCGAAGCGACGGGCCAGTTCCGGCAGAAAAGCACCATCGCCGGGGCCGACTTCAATGGCCGTGGCTGCACCATCGAAGTTCAGTTTGTCGAGCAGGGCCAGCACGCTGTCACGGTACTGCGGCAGGCCTGCGATCAAATCTTGCTGGGCGCGGAATTTCTCCGCGACCCGGGCGAAAAAGTCCCGGCTGGCGGCGGCACGCTGACCATGAACCTGCTCGATGCGTGCTTGCACTTCATCAGGCAGATCCAGATCGTCGACTTCTTCCAACAACGCCGCGTGCAGCTTGCCGCCGAGCAATCCGCTGTGGGGCAGGGCGCGACGATAAAAAATCGCGTTGCCCTCACGGCGTGTTGCCACCAGGTCGGCTTGCGCCAGCACCTTGAGGTGGTGGCTCATGCCCGACTGGCCGATGCCGAAAATCTGCGCCAGCTCCAGCACGCCGAACGAATCGTTGGCCAGCGCGCGCAAGACATTCAGCCGCAGCGGATCGCCGCCGGCCTTGCACAGGGCCGCCAGCTCGTCGCAATCGTCATGGCGAATGGAAGGCACGCGTAAGTTCATAGGGCTGGCAGTCTAGAGACGGGGGCAAGGCACCGCAAGGTCAATATCAAAAAGTTTTGATATTGCTCGATAAATGGCACTTCTCGGCGGACGGCAGTCTCTACAAACGAATAGCGGAAAGGTTTCACCAAGCGAAACCTGTGCTATCGATTGGAAAAACGCCTGCCGATGACTATCTGTCATTGCCCCGAGGCGCATGGGTGAGGGAAAATGCCCTCCTTTTTTCCGTTTCAGTCTATTCACACCCAGGAGATCAGCGATGCCTAGCCGTCGTGAGCGTGCCAACGCCATTCGTGCCCTCAGCATGGATGCCGTGCAAAAAGCCAACAGCGGCCATCCCGGTGCCCCTATGGGTATGGCAGATATTGCCGAAGTGCTGTGGCGCGACTACCTCAAGCACAACCCGAGCAACCCGTCTTTCGCCGACCGTGACCGCTTCGTGCTGTCCAACGGCCACGGCTCGATGTTGATCTACTCGCTGCTGCACCTGACCGGTTACGACCTGTCGATCGACGACCTCAAGCAATTCCGTCAACTGCACAGCCGCACCCCGGGCCACCCTGAATTCGGTTACACCCCGGGCGTCGAAACCACCACCGGCCCGCTGGGTCAGGGTCTGGCCAACGCCGTCGGTTTCGCTCTGGCGGAAAAAGTGCTGGGCGCGCAGTTCAACCGTCCCGGCCACAACATCGTTGACCACCACACCTACGTGTTCCTCGGTGACGGCTGCATGATGGAAGGCATTTCCCACGAAGTCGCCTCCCTGGCCGGCACGCTGGGCCTGGGCAAGCTGATTGCCTTTTACGATGACAATGGTATTTCCATCGACGGTGAAGTCGAAGGCTGGTTCACCGATGACACGCCAAAGCGTTTCGAAGCCTACAACTGGCAGGTGATTCGCAACGTCGACGGCCACGATCCGGAAGAGATCAAGACCGCCATCGAAACCGCGCGCAAGAGCGCCCAGCCGACACTGATCTGCTGCAAGACCACCATCGGTTTCGGTTCGCCGAACAAGCAGGGCAAGGAAGATTGCCACGGCGCCCCGCTGGGTGACGCGGAAATCGCCCTGACCCGCCAGGCGCTGAACTGGAACTACGGCCCGTTCGAAATCCCGGCCGAGATTTATGCCGAGTGGGACGCCAAAGAAGCTGGTCGCGCGGTGGAAGCCGAGTGGGATCAGCGTTTCGCCGCCTACTCCGCTGCGTTCCCGACCGAAGCCAACGAGCTGATCCGTCGTCTGAGCGGCGAACTGCCGGCCGACTTCTCGGAAAAAGCCTCGGCCTATATCGCCGAAGTCGCGGCCAAGGGCGAGACCATTGCCAGCCGCAAAGCCAGCCAGAACACCCTCAACGCCTTTGGTCCGCTGCTGCCGGAACTGCTGGGCGGCTCGGCTGACCTCGCCGGTTCCAACCTGACCCTGTGGAAAGGCTGCAAGGGCGTCAACGCTGAAGACGCCAGCGGCAACTACATGTACTACGGCGTGCGCGAATTCGGCATGACCGCGATCATGAACGGCGTCACCCTGCACGGCGGTCTGGTGCCTTACGGCGCGACCTTCCTGATGTTCATGGAATACGCGCGCAATGCCGTACGCATGTCGGCATTGATGAAAAAGCGCGTGATTCACGTCTACACCCACGACTCCATCGGTCTGGGCGAAGACGGCCCGACCCACCAGCCGATCGAGCAACTGACCAGCCTGCGCAGCACGCCGAACCTCGACACCTGGCGTCCAGCCGATGCCGTGGAATCGGCGGTGGCCTGGAAAAACGCTCTGGAGCGCAAGGACGGCCCGTCGGCGCTGATCTTCTCGCGGCAGAACCTGCAGCATCAGGAACGCGATGCTGGCCAGATCGCCAACATCAGCCGTGGTGGTTATGTGCTCAAGGACTGCGCAGGCGAGCCTGAGCTGATCCTGATCGCCACCGGTTCGGAAGTGGGTCTGGCCGTGCAGGCCTTCGACAAACTGACCGGGCAGGGCCGCAAGGTTCGCGTGGTATCGATGCCGTGCACCAGCGCGTTCGATGCTCAGGATGCGGAGTACAAGCAGTCGGTGCTGCCGTTGCAGGTCGGCGCACGTATTGCCATCGAAGCGGCCCACGCCGACTTCTGGTTCAAGTACGTGGGTCTGGAAGGTCGCGTGATCGGCATGACCACCTACGGTGAGTCGGCGCCGGCTTCGGCATTGTTCGAAGAGTTCGGCTTTACCCTGGAAAACATCCTGGGTCAGGCTGAAGAGCTGCTGGAAGACTAAGCAGTACGAATGCGGTGGCCCTGGCCGCCGCGTTCCCCTGTAGGAGCTGCCGAAGGCTGCGATCTTTTGATCTTGATCTTAAAAACAAGATCAAAAGATCGCAGCCTCGTTTCACTCGTCAGCTCCTACAGGGGTTGTGTTGTTAGCGAATTCTATCGAGAACCCCATGCCTCAACCGCGTCCCTACAAAGTTGCACTCAACGGCTACGGCCGCATTGGTCGTTGCGTCTTGCGGGCGTTGTTCGAGCGCGGCGCGAAGGCCGGGTTTGAAATTGTCGCGATCAACGATCTGGCCGACATGGCCAGCATCGAATACCTGACACGCTTCGACTCCACCCACGGCCGTTTTCCCGGCGAAGTGCGGGTTGAGGGCGATTGTCTGCATATCAATGGCGACTGCGTGAAGGTCCTGCGCAGTGCCACCCCCGAAGGCATCGATTGGGCGTCGCTGGGCGTCGATCTGGTGCTGGAGTGCTCCGGCGCTTACCACACCCGTGCCGATGGTCAGCGGTTTCTCGACGCTGGCGCGCCGCGCGTGTTGTTCTCGCAGCCGATGGCCAGCGAGGCGGATGTCGACGCCACCATCGTCTACGGCGTCAATCAGGACTGCCTGACGGGCGACGAACTGCTGGTGTCCAACGCCTCGTGCACCACCAACTGCGGCGTGCCGCTGCTGCGCCTGCTCGATCAGGCGATCGGTCTGGATTACGTGTCGATCACGACGATTCACTCGGCGATGAACGATCAGCCGGTGATCGACGCCTATCACCATGAAGACCTGCGCCGCACCCGTTCGGCGTTCCAGTCGGTGATCCCGGTGTCCACTGGTCTGGCGCGCGGTATCGAGCGCCTGCTGCCGGAACTTGCCGGACGAATTCAGGCCAAAGCCGTGCGCGTGCCGACAGTCAACGTGTCCTGCCTCGACATCACGATGCAGACCGCCACGGCGACTGACGCCAACGAGGTCAACCGGATCCTGCGCGAAGCCGCCACCAGCGGCCCGCTCAAAGGCCTTCTGGCCTACACCGAGTTGCCGCACGCCAGCTGTGATTTCAACCATGACCCACATTCGGCCATCGTCGATGCCAGTCAGACCCGTGTTTCCGGTCCCAAACTGGTGAACATCCTGGCCTGGTTCGACAACGAGTGGGGTTTTGCCAACCGAATGCTGGACGTTGCAGATCACTATCTGCAAACAGCAACTTCAAAAAAACCGTAGGAAGTGCGACCCATGACCGTGTTGAAGATGTCCGACCTCGATCTGCAAGGTAAGCGCGTATTGATCCGCGAAGACCTCAACGTCCCCGTCAAGGACGGTGTTGTCACCAGCGACGCGCGCATCCTGGCTTCGCTGCCGACCATCAAGCTGGCCCTGGAAAAAGGCGCGGCGGTGATGGTCTGCTCGCACCTGGGCCGTCCGACCGAAGGCGAGTTCTCTGCCGAAAACAGCCTGAAACCTGTCGCCGACTACCTGAGCAAAGCGCTGGGCCGTGAAGTGCCGCTGGTGGCTGATTACCTCGGCGGTGTCGAGGTCAAGGCTGGCGACATCGTGCTGTTCGAAAACGTGCGCTTCAACAAGGGCGAGAAAAAGAACGCCGACGACCTGGCTCAGCAATACGCGGCCCTGTGCGACGTGTTCGTGATGGACGCTTTCGGTACTGCTCACCGCGCCGAAGGTTCGACCCATGGTGTCGCCAAGTTCGCCAAAGTCGCCGCTGCCGGCCCGTTGCTGGCCGCTGAACTGGACGCACTGGGCAAAGCCCTGGGCGCACCGGCCAAACCGATGGCGGCCATCGTCGCCGGCTCCAAGGTCTCGACCAAACTCGACGTGCTGAACAGCCTGAGCCAGATTTGCGATCAACTGATCGTCGGCGGCGGCATTGCCAACACCTTCCTCGCTGCCGCCGGTCACCCGGTAGGCAAATCGCTGTACGAACCGGACCTGCTCGACACCGCCCGTGAAATCGCGGCGAAAGTCAGCGTGCCGTTGCCGGTTGACGTCGTGGTCGCCAAGGAATTTGCCGAAAGCGCCGAAGCTACCGTCAAGCTGATCGCTGACGTTGCGGCTGACGACATGATTCTCGACATCGGCCCGCAAACCGCCGCCAACTTCGCCGAGCTGCTGAAGTCGTCGAAAACCATTCTGTGGAACGGCCCGGTCGGCGTGTTCGAGTTCGATCAGTTCGGCAACGGCACCAAAGTGCTCGCCCAGGCCATCGCCGAAAGCTCGGCATTCTCGATTGCTGGCGGCGGCGACACCCTGGCGGCGATCGATAAATATGGCGTCGCTGAGCAAATCTCCTACATTTCCACCGGTGGTGGCGCTTTCCTCGAATTCGTCGAGGGCAAAGTGCTGCCAGCCGTTGAAGTCCTGGAAACCCGGGCCAAGGCCTGAGGCCGCCCGTTTGGCCAGGCAAAGGAGTGTTTTCATGGTCAAGTCGTTAGCGCTGTTGTTGCTGAGCGGTACGCTGGCGGCCTGCGGGAGTAACCCGAAGGCCGACGCGACGCCAGCACCGAGCGAGCCGCAGAAGGGCTGTTATCAGGCCGACTGGCAGGCCGAAACCAACCCGGTGCTGAACAAGCGCTCGGGCCCGGACGGCCTGGACAAATACGAGACGCAAACCCCGGCCAAGGAACATGGTTGTCCTTGACGGGTCTGACTCTTTAACTCAGGGCTGGCGGCGTGTGTCGTCAGTCGAGGAACACGGATGAAAGGCTTGATCGCCATTGCGGCGCTGGCATTGTTGGGCGGTTGCGCGCAGTTGAACCTGTTTCAGTCGTCGGCCCCGGCGGACAACTGGATAACCTGGACCTGCGACAGCCAGGCCAAGGTGTTGTGGCGTTACGCCGATGCCGGCCAGAAGGAAGTCGACGTTCGTCTCGGCGGCGGTGATCAGGTCTATCGCCTGAAAGAAGAGCCGGGTGCCTCGGGCACGCTGTACAGCGATGGCATGCTGGCGTTTCACGTCAAGGGTGACGAAGGCCTGGTGTACTGGGTCGCCACCAATGACCTGATTGGCCGTGGTTGCAAGGCGCAGTAATTGACACACCACAGTTCTAATGTGGGAGCGAGCCTGCTCGCGAAAGCGGTCTGACAGGCACTGCATCTGCGACTGCAAGATAGCTTTCGCGAGCAGGCTCGCTCCCACAGGGGTTCTCTGTTGTTCACACAGTTTTGGTAACACCGAATCACCAGGTCGGGCCTCAACCCCCGATCTGCATTAACTTGAATAGCCGCCGCCGCTCCGGCAGGCTGGCACGATCAACGACCCTCAACCGGGAGAGACACACACAATGGCACTTATCAGCATGCGCCAGATGCTGGACCACGCAGCCGAGTTCGGCTACGGCGTTCCAGCTTTCAACGTCAACAACCTTGAGCAGATGCGCGCCATCATGGAAGCCGCTGACAAGACTGACTCCCCGGTGATCGTCCAGGCTTCGGCCGGCGCTCGCAAATACGCCGGCGCGCCATTCCTGCGTCACCTGATCCTCGCCGCGATCGAAGAATTCCCGCACATTCCGGTGTGCATGCACCAGGACCACGGCACCAGCCCTGACGTCTGCCAGCGTTCGATTCAACTGGGCTTCAGCTCGGTGATGATGGATGGCTCGCTGGGCGAAGACGGCAAGACCCCGACCGACTACGACTACAACGTCCGTGTTACCCAACAGACCGTGGCCATGGCCCACGCCTGCGGCGTTTCAGTAGAAGGCGAGCTGGGTTGCCTGGGTTCGCTGGAAACCGGCATGGCCGGTGAAGAAGACGGCATCGGCGCTGAAGGCGTTCTGGATCACAGCCAGATGCTGACCGACCCGGAAGAAGCCGCTGACTTCGTCAAGCGCACCCAGGTCGACGCCCTGGCCATCGCCATCGGCACCAGCCACGGCGCCTACAAATTCACAAAGCCACCTACCGGCGACGTGCTGGCCATCGACCGCATCAAAGAGATCCACAAGCGCATTCCGAACACTCACCTGGTGATGCACGGTTCGTCTTCGGTTCCGCAAGAGTGGCTGGCGATCATCAACCAGTACGGCGGTGACATCAAAGAAACCTACGGCGTACCGGTTGAAGAAATCGTCGAAGGCATCAAGCACGGCGTGCGCAAGGTCAACATCGACACCGACCTGCGCCTGGCATCCACCGGCGCCATGCGCCGCCTGATGGCCACCAACCCGAGCGAATTCGACCCACGTAAATTCTTCGGCGCCACCGTGACCGCAATGCGTGACGTATGTATCGCTCGCTATGAAGCGTTCGGTACTGCCGGTAATGCTTCGAAGATCAAACCGATCTCGCTGGAAGCGATGTATCAGCGTTATCTGAAGGGTGAGCTGAACGCGAAGGTTAACTAATTCATTACAGTTCTAAGTGGTAATAAAAAACCCGTCGTGAGACGGGTTTTTTTTACGCTTTAGGACGAGATCATTTTTTTGTAAATTCGATGTTGTAGGTTTTACCCACATTCGGCCCCCCGCGGTCTACATGAACTGTGCCCTCCAAGCGGGAATAGTTTCTATCAGGCGATCGCAAGCTGATGGTGTGTACGTTGTGTTCCCCGCTGTTTACTTCCGCTCGAAGATTAAAGGATACAGGGGATTCATCTGTCAGGTTCGCATAAGCGAAAAAGCCAGTTACTGTCCAGTTCATACCGTAATACTGCATGCTGGCTTGACTAATGTTGCCCTTCTGCGGATCCGATGCTGTGATTGTGAGGGATGCTTCATTGCTCGCGCCGCTATCGAATACGCGACCATTGTAAATTCCGTTCGGGTTAACTTGGCCCATGAAGTTTCTCCTTCATTGTGGTGATGAGTGGTGAAAGGAAGAGTTTCCCCTTCCCTTTTTATATTGCCGAAGTGAGGTTATGGAGTTGCACACATTTCGTCACCTGTCAGAGTTGACAGGTATTTAGGCCTTTTTGCGATGAGTTTTATACTTAAAGGAAATATGGAAGTGTAGTGGTCAACAGATTTCGGATACCTCGAGAAGTAATTCGACGCCATCGCCCGCTGGTAACCTCTGAGGGAAACCCGTTCATCAGATGGGGTTTCAGATTTTTCTGCACTTGAATGAGCGCAGTAAATTGGCGGGGAATAGCAGATCAGCGGAGAGTTTGGCTAATAAAGGCGTTAAGTATATGTCTTCTTGATATAAAAACCTGTCAGATATGACAGGTGTGCCGGTCCGGTCGAAACACTAATCTTTGAATTCATTTATTTTGTAGGACGAAGAAATGAAAATCGAACTGGAAGTTGATAAACGAGTTGGGGGTGACGTTAATATCACTTACAAAAATCCAGAGTATGGTTCTCACCCGCTTAATCTTAAGAATGAAGGTTTGTACTCTGACAAAGAGTTTTTCTATCTTAATCCCAAGTATAGGACTTTCGGAGGTCACGAATATTATATGGGAGTTAAGTTTAAAAAAGATCTCGTCGCTGGTGAGGAATACAAACTAGAGGGGAATGATCATGGTCCAATTTGGGCTCATTTAGAATTTGATTGGGTAAGCGGTGATAAAAATGCGAGTGGTACTTTTCGTTTGACCAAAGGCGGAGACCGTCCAAAAGGGGTCTTTAATCTATCTGAGGAAGGAGTCTTTTCCGTAAAAGGGGATTTTGAGTTCTAGGAAACCGCGGCTGACATCGGTCTGATGCAGCACGGCAGACTCATATAGTCTGCCGTTTTATCGGTTTTCATGATCTGTTAGTGCGTGCTAGGAGATTTATTTGTCGTGATCGATGTCGAGTTTGGAGAAGGTCACCTGCCCACCCTCACTGGTGTACCCGGTGTTGTCCTGCACATAGACCCCGGCCTTGAAATACAACGGCTTGTCCCGCCACGTCGCGCTGATCTGTGAATCCCACTGATAACCCGCTGCACTCACACCCAACGCGCCGCCGGGGCTGAGGTGGATCAGGTAGTTGAATTCGCGATCGAGCTTGATGCCGGTGGCGAGGGTGATGACGCGGCTTTCTTCGTCATCGGGGCGCATACGTACCTTGATCACCAGATTGCCGGTCTCGGTTTTGGTTTTGTACTGGTATTCGAGCTTGACCATCGGCCTTTGGCTTTCATAGGCGTGAATCTGGCCGATAACGATCTTGCCGGAGCTGGGCACTTTGTTCACCGTGAGGGTGGCGCGCAGCAGGTTGTCGGCGTCCGGGTAGTACCAGTTGCGCAGGGTGCCGTTGCTGTAGGTCTCGCGCAGTTCGGTACGCGGGTAGATGGCGTTTTCGGTTTTTGATCCGGTAACCGGGGACCAGAAGAACAAGGTGCCGGTGTCGGAATGGAAGTATTGATCCTTGAAGCCATTCACCAGTTTTTCGGTTTCGACAGTGTAGGGCGGGCTGCCAACGGGAACGCTGAGGTTCCAGGTTGCGAGATCGATCATGTCGGTTCTTCCACTCGTTTCATCCTGAACGCGGGTGCCAGAAGCTCTAGCCCGCGCCTTTTCGGGGCGCCTTTATAAGCGTAGCGGCTGTTTTTGTTAATGCCCGTCCGGCGGATGATTGACGTCAACATCCTGTCGAAATGCCATCCTGCCCGGTTTTCGGGGGCTGTAGAGTCGACCGTTAGTCGGCTCGGCGGAACATTGGCCAACTGATGGCGCGACGACAGCTTCTGCTTTGCGGCATCCGCGACTAGAGTGAAGGCTCAGTACGTCTACAGTTTTGCCGGCCACCGGTCCCGATAAGAGAAGCAGCATGGAATGCGCGCAACCCCAGCCAGGTGAAGGCAGCTCGGTCCTTTTGATCGTCGATGATTACCCCGAAAACCTGATCAGCATGCGCGCATTGTTGCAGCGTCAGGATTGGCAGGTGATGACGGCCGCCTCCGGTTTCGAGGCGCTCAACCTTTTACTCAAGCACGATATCGATCTGGTCCTGCTCGATGTGCAGATGCCCGGCATGGACGGTTTCGAGGTCGCGCGGCTGATGCGCGGCAGCCAGCGCACACGGCTGACGCCGATCATCTTCCTCACCGCCAACGAGCAGTCCCAGGATGCCGTGATCAAGGGCTATGCCAGCGGTGCGGTGGATTACCTGTTCAAGCCGTTCGACCCACAAATTCTCAAGCCCAAGGTCCAGGCGTTGCTCGAACACCAGCGCAATCGCCGGGCGCTGCAGCGCTTGAGTCATGACCTGGAAGTGGCGCGCGCCTTCAATGCCTCGGTGCTGGATAACGCCGCCGAGGGCATTCTGGTGCTGAGTGAGGACGGCGTGATCCGCTTTGCCAATCCAGCGATTTCACGGTTGCTCAATGCCCCGGTGAAGGAGCTTGAGGGCAAGGAATTTCTCGATTTCCTGCAGAAACCGCACATTCCGTTGTGGGCCGATTCCGAGTTTTATGCCGGTTATCAACGTGGCGAGACCCTGCGTCTGCATGATGCGTTATTGCGCACGGCGCCCGGGCAGCAAGTGCCGGTGGCGTTGTCCTGTGCGCCGCTGTCTTCAGAGCAGCACGCGATGGTAGTGACTGTGCTGGACATGTCAGTGGTGCGTCACTTGCACCAGCAACTGGAGTTTCAGGCGGTGACCGATCCGCTGACCGGGCTGCTCAACCGGCGGGGTTTCTACCAGACCGTGGAAAACCTGCTGTTGCGCGGCGAACGCAGCGACAGTAGCTGGGTGTTGCTTTACCTCGATCTCGACGGTTTCAAGCGGGTCAACGATTCCCTCGGCCATGACGCCGGCGACCGCGTGTTGCGCTGGGTCTCCGAACAGTTGAAAGCGTGCTTGCGGCCGTTCGATATCCTGGCGCGCATGGGCGGCGATGAATTCACCGCGCTGCTGGATCTGGAATTCCCCGAGCAAGCGGCGAAGATTGCCGAGAAGCTCATCGAGCGGGTATCGGTCTGTCAGCAGATCGAAGGTCTCGATATTGTCCTTGGCGCCAGTATCGGTATCGCCACCTATCCCGACTGTGGGCGCAATCTCGACGGTTTGCTGCGCGCCTCGGACATTGCCATGTACGAAGCCAAGCGTGCCGGGCGTCAGCAATATCGCTTTTATGATCATGAGATGAATGGCCGCGCACGCTCGCGCCTGATGCTGGAAGACAGCGTGCGCGAGGCCATCGAAAACCGCGATTTCAATCTGGTCTATCAGCCGCAGGTAGCGATCGGTAGCGGGCAGACTCGGGGGTTCGAAGCGTTGCTGCGCTGGCAGCATCCAAGCGTCGGCGATGTGCCGCCGGGGCTGTTTCTGCCGTTGCTGGAAGAAGCGCGGTTGATCAGTCGCCTTGGCAGCTGGATCTATCACCATGGCGCCGGCCAGCGCAAAGCCTGGGAAGCGCTGTTCAGCGACGATCTGGTGCTCGGGGTGAGTCTGAGCAACACCCAGTTCGGCCTGCCGAACCTGGTCACTGAGCTGCGCCAGGTCATAGAGCGACATGCCTTGGAGCCCCGGCAACTGGAAGTTGAAATCACCGAAGACGCGCTGATGCAGAACCCGGACGAAACCCGCAAACAACTGCGCCTGCTGCGCCATCTCGGGGTGCGCGTGGCGCTGGATGATTTCGGTTCAGGGCCGTGTTCGCTGGCGCATCTGCGCGATCTGGAGCTGGACACACTGAAACTCGACCGCCAGCTGATTGCGCGTCTGCCGGGTTCGCCCCGCGATGCGTCGCTGGTGCGGATGGTGATCGATCTGTGCAAGCAATACGGTCTCCTGGTGATCGCCGAAGGGGTGGAAACCCTTGAGCAATATCAGTGGCTGCAAGCCCATGGCTGCGAGTATGTACAGGGCTTCCTCGTCGCACGGCCGCTGACGGCCGAGGATACGATCCGCTTCGCCGAGCCGTTCGACTGGAGCGCGCTGCCTGGCTGAATTCGCTACACTGGCGCACCATTTTCCGAGCCGTGTCGCCGTCCATGACTGTGTTGAAGTACCTCCAGGCCTACCCCGAGCGTTTGCAGGATCAGGTGCGCCAACTGATCGCCGAAGGGCGCCTCGGTGATTACCTGGATCAACGTTATTCGGGCCGGCATGACGTGCAAAGCGACAAAGCGTTGTATAGCTACGCGCTGGATCTGAAACAGCAGTACATGCGCAACGCTCCGGCCATCGACAAGGTGCTGTTCGACAACCGCCTCGACCTCACTCACCGTGCCCTCGGTCTGCACACCACGGTCTCGCGGGTGCAGGGCGGCAAGCTCAAGGCCAACAAGGAAATTCGCATCGCTTCGCTGTTCAAGGATGCCGCGCCGGACTTTCTGAAGATGATCGTGGTGCACGAACTGGCGCACTTCAAGGAATCGGACCACAACAAGGCGTTCTACAAACTGTGCGAGCACATGCTGCCGGGGTATCACCAGATCGAATTCGATCTGCGCGTGTACCTGACGTGGCGGGATATGCAGTAAAGATCAAAAGATCGCAGCCTTCGGCAGCTCCTACAGTTGGAATGCGATCTTCTGTAGGAGCTGCCGAAGGCTGCGATCTTTTAACGTTGGGAGTGTTTAGATGGACGTAAGCAAGACCAAAAGCAGTTTCTACCGCCGATTGTATGTGGCCCATCTGATCGACAGTGGCCTGGCGCCCAGCGTCCCGGCCTTGACCGAAGTCACCGGCATGCCTCGGCGCACGGCGCAGGACACGATTGCCGCGCTGGCCGATCTGGATATCGTTTGTGAATTCGAGCAGGAAGAGGGCGCGCGCAATCATGCGGGGCGCTACCGGATTCGTGATTGGGGGGCGATTGATCGGGGGTGGATCGAGCGGAATTTGCGGCAGATAAAAGCGGTGCTTGAATACCCCTGATTCCTGCGCCGACGGTCCTGACGCCTTCGCGAGCAAGCTCGCTCCCACATTTGGAATACATTCTCCTGTGGGAGCGAGCTTGCTCGCGAAGGGGTCTTCAGGCGCGACGCATCCCGATGTGCGGAATGCCATCCTCGAGATATTCCTCACCCGCCACTTCAAACCCGTATCTGCCGTAATACCCTTGCAAATGCGCCTGCGCCGACAGATAGATCGGCACCTGCGGCCAGTGCTTCCCGGCCTGTTTCAATGCCTGTTCCATCATCGCGTGCCCCAGCCCCTTGCCACGCGCGGCAGGGGCGGTGATCACGCGGCCGATCACCACGTCGCCGCCCTGGGATTCGGGATCGAGCAGGCGCAGGTAAGCCATCAACTGATCATCCTCCCAGCCCATCAGATGGTAGGTATCGCCTTCCAGATCCTGACCGTCGAGGTCCGGATAGGCGCATTTCTGTTCGACCACGAACACGTCAGAGCGCAATTTCAACAGTGCATACAATTGCTCTTTGCCCAGATCGCTGTGATGTTTGCAGATCCACTCGATTGTCATTTTTCGATTCCTTGAACACGTCGCCCGATACTAAGCGCACCCGCTGCGGATGTCTGTATGGCGTATCAGTCTGTGACAAAGGTCAAAATGCCATCATTCCTTTCTCGCGGCGCCCAAGACTTTGTGTAATCTGCTGAAGGGCACTGCGTACTGGCTCCCATGAGCTAATGTTCAATGCTTGGGTTTTGCCGGTAAGGGGCCTTGGGTTTTGACGTGAAACCACGTCGGGCGGTTGCCCGCTGAGGATGTTCAAGCATGCTGCGATTGCTTCAAGCCGTTGCTTTGATCGGACTGCTGGTGCTGGGCCAGCATGCTGCGGCGCAGAAGCTGCGGCTGGCGTTCGATAATTGGCCGCCGTTTACCGACGATGCACTGGTCAACGGTGGACTGGCCACCGACATTGTCAGCACCGCACTGGCTCGCGCCGGTTATGCCAGCGGTTACGAACAAGTGCCGTGGGCCCGAGCATTGTTGGGGATTGGCGAGGGGCGTTATGACGTACTGGTCAACGCCTGGTACAACGACGAACGCACGCAGATCGGCCAGTTTTCCGCCGAGTACCTGATCAACCGCATCCGCTTCCTCAAGCGCAAAGACGCACCCATTGAATACAACAGCCTCGAGCAACTGCATACCTATCCGATTGCGGTGGTGCGCGGATACGCCTATTCCGCACCGTTCGATGCCGACACGGCGATGCAGAAAGTCCCTGTGCACAACTTCGCCATGGGCGTGCGCATGCTCGCGGCGGATCGGGTCAAGCTGACGCTGGAAGACGAATACGTGGCGAAATATTACCTGGCGCGGGAATCGGCCAAGGTGCGCAATTCGGTCGAATTTCTACCCAAGCCGTTGAGTGAGAACAGCCTGCACATATTGGTCAGCCTGAAGAATCCGCAGCATGAGCAGATTGTCGCCGGGTTTGATCGGGCGATTGCAGCGATGAAGGCTGACGGGACTTACGAGAAGTTATTGCGGCGGCATGGAATGTGAAGGTGATCCGAGATTTTCTTTGTGGCTGATGACCTCTTCGCGAGCAGGCTCGCTCCCACAATTTGAAATGCATATCCTGTGGGAGCGAGCCTGCTCGCGAAGGCGTCGTTTCAGGCGCCGCCAATTTCGGCAGTGTCCTTGATCAGATGCGCCGCCAACGTCCGAAGCGGCCCCAACTGCCGGCAGATCAGCGCCAATTGCGTCTGTACCAGTCGCTGGCCTTCATCGATCTCCTCCGGCATCTGCTCCAGTTCATTGGCGAGCGCTTCCTCTTCATCACTCTGAATCGCAATCGGTTGCTTGCTTGCGAGGCCTTGGGCGATTTCGTCGATGCTGCTCGCCAGTTTCACCCCGGCGCCCTCGATCAAGTGCTCACGCACTTCGGCTGGCAGTTGCGTTTCGCGGTGTGCGCCGAGCCCGGACAGGTAACTGAGCAGGGTGTGCGACAGCACCAGGAAACGGAAACCGACATCGGCTTCCTTTCGGAAATGCCCCGGCTCCATCAGCATGTTCGCCAGTGTCGTCGACAGCGCCGCGTCAGCGTTATGGGCGTTGCGTCGGGCGAGGCGATAGGCGAGGTCGTCGCTCTTGCCAGCGGCGTATTGCTGCATGATCTGGCGCAGGTAGATGCTGTTGCAGGTCAGGGTGTTGGCCAGCACTTTGTTCAGGCGTCGGCCCTGCCAGTCCGGCAGGAACAGGAACACCGCAAGTCCGGCGATCAGACTGCCCAGCAGGGTATCGAACAGCCGTGGCAGAAACAGCCCGTAGCCATCGCCGACCTGATTGAAGCAGAACAGCACCATAATCGTGATCGCCGCCGTCGCCAGGGTGTAGCGTGTGGTGCGGTTGGTGAAGAACACCACCCCGGCGGCGATGGCGAAGCACGATTGCACCACCGGGTTGGGGAACAGATCGAACAGCGCCCACGCCACCGTGAGGCCGATGGCCGTGCCGATGATCCGCTGACCGAGTTTGCGCCGTGTGGCGCCGTAGTTCGGCTGACAGACGAACAGCGTGGTGAGAATGATCCAGTAGCCTTGCGACGGGTGAATCAGGTGCACCATGCCGTAGCCGATGCTCAACGCCAGCGGCAGGCGCAGGGCATGGCGGAATAGCAGCGAGGTGGGCGTCAGTTGTGTGCGCAGGCGAATCCACACGTCCTTGAGATTGCGCGGTGAGCGGTCGAGCAGGCTGCTGTCGGTGGCATCGGCCAAGGCGTCGGGATTACTTGCGTCGCTAAGCAGGCGGTCGAGGGTGCCGAGGTTGGCTGCCAGTGCGCGCAGCGAGCGCAGCAGGCCGCGCCATGCCGGATTGCTCTGGATGCGCAAGTGTTCGAGGGAGGCGTGGAGGTCGTTCAGGGCTTCGGCGAAACTGGCGTCGTAAATGAACGGCTGGCGCATCTGGATCGATTCGGCCAACGCCCGGCAGGCCTTGCCTTGCTGACGCAGCAGGCGCTGGCAGCGGAACAGCACGTCGCTGTGGAAAAACGCTTCGGCCAGTGCGTTGTACGGATAGTGCGAAGAACTGGCGCGTTCGTGGATGTCCTGCGCGAGGAAGTACAGTTTGAGATAACGGCTGACTTTCGAGCCCGGCCGACCGTTGCCGACCCGGTGCAGGATGATTTCCTTGGCGGTGTTGAGTGCGGCGACGACCCGGCCGTTCTGTTGCGCCAGTTCGAGGCGGCGGGCCTCGACGTCCATCTGCCGGATCGGCTCGAACAGTGAGGATTTCAGCTTCAGGTAAAGGCCCAGTTCACGGAACAGCCGCGCCAGGCTTTGCTGCACGGGTTGATTGGAAAACAGCGCCTGCCACAGCACCGACAGCAGTCCGTACCACGCCGCGCCGGCGACCAGCAGCATCGGTTCGTGCCAGAAATCGGTAACCGCGCCGCCGCGCTGATCGACGCCGATCATCGTGTACACGGAGAGAATCAGCGTCGCCGAGGCGATCGCGCCGTAACGCTCGCCCAGCGCGCCGAGCATGGTCAGGCTGAAACTGGCCAGCGCCAGGGCCACGGCAAAAATGATCGGGTAGGGAAAGAGCAATTCCACCGACAGCGCGGCGATGCTGAAACACACCAGCGTCACCGCGAGGGCGTTGAGGCGGCCCTGCCAACTGTCGTCGGTTTCGGCCAGGGCGCTGGCGATGATGCCGAGGAACAACGGGATCAGCAGGCCCATTTCATCCTGATGCCAACACAGCGCCATACTGCCGGTCAGGGCGATGAATACCCGCACGCTGTAGCTGAATTTATCCAGCGCCCACAGGCGCCGCAAAGACTGACGAAACGAGGTCGAGGACATGAAGTGCGATGGCCTTCCGAGGCGATGCCGCTAAATTGAGCCAGTAATGACGCCGACGCAATGGCGCCGAGCACATCTGACAGCAAAAAGTGTTCCTTTTACTTACACCACAAACCACTGTGGGAGCGAGCCTGCTCGCGAAAGCGGAGTGTCATTCAACAGATATGTCGACTGATATACCGCATTCGCGAGCAGGCTCGCTCCCACAGTTGTGATTTGTGTTGGATCAGACGTACTGCGCGGCGGCGTAACCGGAGGCCCAGGCCCATTGGAAATTGAAGCCGCCCAGATGCCCGGTGACGTCGAGCACTTCGCCAATGAAATACAGGCCCGGACTTTTCAGCGATTCCATGGTCTTGGACGACACTTCGCGGGTATCGACGCCACCCAGGGTCACCTCAGCCGTGCGATAGCCTTCAGTCCCCGCCGGCACTACCTTCCAGCTGCCGAGCTTTTCGGCAATCTCCGCCAGTTCAGCGTGGGTGTACTGCTTCATCGGTTTGGAGACAAACCAGTTGTCCGCCAGCAGATTGGCCATCTTCTTGGTGAAGATCTCGCCAAGCAAAGTTTTCAACTCGCTGTTCGGGCGTTCGGCGACTTGCTCTTGCAGCCACGTCGCCGCATCGTGGTCCGGCAGCAGGTTGATCTCTACCGTGTCACCGGGCTCCCAGAACGAGGAAATCTGCAGGATCGCCGGGCCGCTGAGGCCACGGTGAGTGAACAGGATGTTCTCGCGAAAGCTCTGCTCGTTGCAGCTGACCAGACAGTCCACCGAGGTGCCGGATAGCTCCGTGCACAAATCCTTGAGCTGATCGGTGATGGTGAATGGCACCAGCCCGGCGCGAGTCGGCAGCAGTTCATGGCCGAACTGTCTGGCCACCTGATAACCGAACCCGGTAGCACCCAGAGTCGGGATGGACAGGCCGCCGGTGGCGATCACCAGCGACTGGCACTGGACCTGGCCGAGGGTGGTGTCGAGCAGGTAGCCGCTGTCGACTTTCTCGATGGTCTCGATCGAGGTGTCCAGACGCAGCTCGACGCCGGCCTGAGCGCATTCATCGAGCAGCAGGCCGAGGATGTCGCTGGATTTGTTATCGCAGAACAGCTGGCCGAGTTTCTTCTCGTGGTACGGCACGGCGTGTTTGCCGACCAGAGCGATGAAATCCCACTGGGTGTAACGCGCCAGCGCGGATTTGCAGAAATGCGGATTCTGCGAAAGGAAATTGCTCGGTTCGGTGTACATGTTGGTGAAATTGCAGCGACCGCCGCCGGACATGAGGATTTTCTTGCCCGCCTTGTTCGCGTGGTCAAGCAGCAACACCTGACGCCCACGCCCGGCGGCGGTCATCGCACACATCAACCCAGCGGCGCCAGCGCCAATGATCACGACTTCGGTAGAGCGCAAAACGGTGTCCTCTTGGTGGGTCGCTACAAAACAAACTGTGGGAGCGAGCCTGCTCGCGAAAGCGTTGTGTCATTCAACAATGATGTCGACTGACAGATTGCATTCGCGAGCAGGCTCGCTCCCACAGGGGATCTCCTTTGGATGGAAGATCGCTTAGAGAATGCGTACGCGCAACGAGCGGCCCTTGATCTTGCCGTCATTCAAGCGCTGCAAGGCCTGCATGGCCACGGTCCGTTCGACAGCGACGTAGGCCTGGAAATCGAAGATCGCAATCTTGCCAACCTGTGCACCCGGAATGCCTGCTTCGCCAGTCAATGCGCCAAGAATGTCGCCCGGACGCACCTTGTCTTTACGGCCAGCGCCGATGCACAGGGTGGTCATCGGCGGCTGCAACGGGGCGAGGCCCTGAGACTTGAGGTTGTCGATCTGATCCCAGTTCAGCGGCGCTTTCTGCAGTTGTTCGATGGCTTGCGCGCGGTGTGCTTCGGACGGCGCGACGAGGCTGATGGCAATGCCTTTCTCGCCCGCGCGACCGGTACGGCCGACGCGGTGGATGTGGATTTCCGAATCACGGGCCAGCTCGACGTTGATCACCATGTCCAGTGCATCGATATCCAGACCACGGGCCGCGACGTCGGTGGCGACCAGTACGGAGGTGCTGCGGTTGGCGAACATCGCCAGCACCTGATCGCGATCACGCTGTTCCAGATCGCCGTGCAGGCCGACGGCGGAGATGCCTTTGGCGGTCAGGTGATCAACGGTTTCCTGCACTTGCTGCTTGGTGAAGCAGAAGGCCACGCAGGACGCCGGACGGAAGTGGTGCAGGACTTTGGTCACCGCACTCATGCGCTCTTCCGGGGAGATCTCGTAGAAGCGCTGCTCGATCTGCGTGTCGTCGTGGAAGGCTTCGGCCTTGACGGTCTGCGGATCGCGCATGAATTTCGAGGCCAGTTGCTTGATGCCCACCGGATAGGTCGCGGAGAACAGCAGGGTCTGGCGACGCTCGGGGGTCTTGATGATGATGTCTTCGATAGCGTCGTAGAAACCCATGTCGAGCATGCGGTCGGCTTCGTCGAGGATCAGCGTGTTCAGGCCGTCGAGCACCAGCGAACCCTTGCGCAAATGCTGCTGAATGCGCCCAGGGGTGCCGACGATGATGTGCGCGCCGTGCTCGAGCGAAGCGATCTGCGGGCCGAACGACACGCCACCGCAGAGGGTCAGGACCTTGATGTTGTCTTCGGCACGGGCCAGACGACGGACTTCCTTGGCGACCTGGTCGGCCAGTTCGCGGGTCGGGCAGATCACCAGCGCCTGGCAACCGAAGTAGCGCGGATTGATCGGGTTGAGCAGGCCGATGCCGAACGCGGCGGTCTTGCCGCTGCCGGTCTTGGCCTGGGCGATCAGGTCCATCCCCTTGAGGATCACCGGCAAGCTCTGCGCCTGGATCGGCGTCATCTGGGCATAACCGAGTGATTCGAGGTTAGCCAGCATGGCGGCGGACAGCGGCAGAGTATTAAAAGCGGTGGCGATGGTGGTCACGGGACTGGCCTGCAAAACAAAATGTCGCGCAGTGTAGCAGCCCCGTGCCCGTTTCCTCGACAGTTCTGGACGAACAGCCCCAGAGTTTCTCTGACTGGAGATCAGTCTGTGTGAGGGACCACACTCCCCTGTAGGAGCTGCCGAAGGCTGCGATCTTTTGATTTTTCTTTAAAAAACAAGATCAAAAGATCGCAGCCTTCGGCAGCTCCTACAGGGAGTCCTTCAGCAGAATCAGTGTTCGATGTGTTCTTGTGGACGTTTAGCGCGCCGACCGTCTTCCTTCGACAACTGCGAGAAGATCGTTGCCGCCAGCATTGCCATCACGCCGACCGTGACGAAGGTCAGCTGGAAGGCGCCGAGCACGGTTTCCACACCATCGTTGCCGACCTTCGCAGTGAAGCCGCCAAGCAGCGCGCCGGCGCAGGCCACCCCGAGGCTCAGCGACAACTGCGCCACCACCGACAGCAGACTGTTGCCGCTGCTGGCGCTGGCATCGTCAAGGTCGATCAGGGTCACGGTGTTCATCGCGGTGAATTGCAGCGAGTTGATCGCCCCCAGCACCGCCAGCAGGCACAACAGCAGCCAGTACGGCGTCTGCTCACTGACCAGGCCCATGCTCGCCAGCATGATCCCCAGCGCCAGGGTGTTGCCGGTGAGGACGATGCGATAGCCGAGGCGTTCGATCAGCGGACGTGCGACCCACTTGGCGACCATCGCCGCAGCGGCCAGCGGCAACATGCTCATCCCGGCTTGCGAAGGCGAATAGCCCAACGCGACTTGCAGCAACAACGGCACCAGAAACGGCAGGGCGCCGCTGCCCAGGCGCGCAAACAGGTTGCCGAGAATGCCGACGGCGAAGGTGCGGGTCTTGAACAGCGACGGCGCGAACAACGGGTTTTCGATGTGCCCGGCGCGCAGCCAGTACGCCGCCAGACAGGCCATGCCGGCGAACAGCAGCAACATCACCCGCAGATGCGGCAAGTGCAGTTCGCCAAGGCCTTCCATGGCAATGGTGATGAGGATCATCGCCGCGCCGAACAGCAAAAAACCGAGGCTATCGAAGCGCGTGCGCTCGGTGCCGCGCAGGTCAGGAATGAATTTCCACACTGCATAACAACCGATCACCCCGACCGGCAGATTGATCAGAAAGATCCAGTGCCACGTCAGGTATTCCACCATCCAGCCGCCCATGGTTGGTCCGATCAGCGGACCGAGCAGGCCGGGAATGGTGATGAAACCCATGATCCGCACCAGTTCCGAACGCGGGTAGGCACGCAGCACCACCAGCCGCCCGACCGGCAGCATCAGCGCACCACCGAGGCCCTGAATCACCCGCGCACCGATGAGCATGCTCAGGCTGCTGGACAAGGCGCAGAGCAATGAGCCGAAGCTGAATAGCAGGATCGCGCCGAAGAAGATTTTCTTGGTGCCGAAGCGGTCGGCGATCCAGCCGGAGGCCGGGATCAGCAGGGCGACGGTGAGCATGTAGGCGATGATCACGCCCTGCATGCGCAACGGGTCTTCGGCCAGATCGCTGGCCATGGCCGGCAGCGCGGTATTGAGGATAGTCCCGTCGAGGGACTGCATGAAGAACGCAATGGCGACGACCCACGGCAACCAGCGGGCGGTGATGGCGTCGAGAGGCGGGCGGTTGGGCATGGAACCTCTTGTGATTAGTGCATTTCGGAGTCGAGCGCAGTCAGTGTGGGAGCGAGCCTGCTCGCGAAGAGGCCATTTCATTCGACATTGATGTCGATTGATCTACCGCTTTCGCGAGCAGGCTCGCTCCCACAGGTTTTGCATTTACAGCGTTAGCGTCAACCGGCTGATCAGCGCCCCCGGCAACAACGCCGACGAGGTATTGCGCTGGCTGTACGTACTCGCCGACAGCAACAGTTCACGCTCCGTGGTCAACGCCTCCAACTGCGAACCGAGCAGGTTGTAAGCGCTGTCGTCGAAACGCATGGTGCTGACCGGCGCCTGGATCTCGCCGTTCTCGACCCAGAAGGTCGCGAAACGGGTCATGCCGGTCATGCGCGCCGCCGGTTGATCCGAGTAGTTCAGGTACCACAGGTTGCTGATGTACAGCCCGGTGCCCAACTGCTTGAGGATCTCTTCCTGCGACAGATCACCGGCGGCCATGTTCAACGCACTGGGCATCTCGCCGCCGCCCGCACCGTTCGCCGCCAGACCATATTCGGCAGCGCTGCGCGAGCCGACCAGTTGATCGCCGGCCTTGCCCTCGACGATCAGACGCAGATCACTGCGCGGATAGCCCTCGGCGGAAAACGCCGGGCTCAGCGATTCGCTGACCTTTTCGTCCAGCGACAGCAGCGGGCTGAAGGCCTGATCGCCGACGTAGAGCTTCTGCAACGGACTGCTCTTGCTGGCAATCGACTGCGCCGAGAACCCGCCCCAGCTGAGCATGCCCATAATCTCTTCCAGTGCCGCCGGCGCCAGATAGGCGCGGTACTGACCGGGCGCCAAAGTGCGTAACGGTCGGCCGAGAAACTCAAGCTGTTCGCGGGCCTGGGCGAAACGCCGGGCAAAGCCCTCATCGCTCCAGTCGTGCCCGGCGTAGCTGGCCTTCACCGCTTCGCCATTTTCATGGAACAGGCTGAAGTCGAAATTGAAGCTGTTGGCTTCATGCCAGCCGAACGCGCCGGCGGAACTGGCGAACCCGCGGCTGATCGGGCCGGCAGCATAGAAGCCGACCAGATCGAGACCTTCAGCGGCGGCGCAGATTTGCCCGACGACATCTTCGGTGTCCGGCAGCGGATGCGCTTGTACGTGCGTGCTCTGCCAGCTGTTGTGATTGAGCAGCAGGTACGGATCCTGCGGCAGCAGCGGCAGGGTTTCGCGCAATTGCTGCAGGCCTTCGGCGAGCCGTTGCAGATCGGCTTCCTGATCCCCTGACAGCGTGATCTGCAGGTCGGCGTGGCGACCGTCGTTGATCAGTTTCAGGCCGACGTTGGCCTGTTGCACCTGCCCGGCCTGGCGCACCTTGGCGTGATTGAAGCGCACGAACGCCGAGGCTTCGGCGGCGTAGCTGAGCGTGAACTGTTCCGGCTCGCGCACGCTGTCGCGCAGCCAGTTGACCATGACCTTGAAGGCGTCGGACTGACGCTTCGAAATGCTCATCAGGCGTCTCCCCCAAACACATCAATATTGCTGAATACGCAGGCCGGCGAAGCGTGGCCGACGCGAATCACCTGGTTCGGTTCGCCTTTGCCGCAGTTTGGCGTACCCAGCACCTTGACGGTGTTGGCATCGCCGACGGCGCGCAGGCTCTTCCAGAAGTGCGCGGAAATCGCCCGGTAGTTGGGGTTTTTTACCACGCCTTTCAGTTCACCATTCTCGATCAACTGGCCCCATTCGCAGCCGAACTGGAATTTGTTGCGCGCATCGTCGATCGACCACGAGCGGTTGGTGCTCATCAAGATGCCGTGTTCGATACCGCCGATCATCTGCTCCAGTGTCTGATCGCCTGGCTCGATATTGAGGTTGGCCATGCGGTCGATCGGCGGGCGGTTCCAGCCGCAGGCGCGGCTGTTGGCGACGCCATCGAGGCCGGCGCGATATTGCGACAGCGCTCCGCCCAGTGGCCGCAGCAGCAGGCCGTCACGAATCAGGAATTGTTTGCTTGCCGCGGTGCCGTCGTCGTCATGGCCGTAGCTGGCGAGTTCTTCCGGGATGCCGGGGTCGAAAGTCACGTTGAGCAAATTCGAGCCGTATTGCAGGCTGCCGAAATCGCTGGTTTTGACGAAACTGGTGCCGGCGTAATTGCGCTCATCACCGAGGATGCGGTCGAGCTCCAGCGGGTGGCCGATGGATTCGTGGATCTGCAGCATCATCTGATCGGGCATCAGCAGCAGGTCGCGCGGGCCTTGCGGCGTGTTCGGCGCGAGCAGCAATTGCAGGGCCTGATCGGCGACTTGCGGGCCGGCGCCGACCAGGCCGCAACGGCTGATGACATCGGCGCCACCCTGTTGGCCGAAATTCTCCCGGCCAAGGCTGCGGGTCTGGCTGTCGTTGCCATCGTAGGCAGTGACGTCCAGGCCCGGATAGACGAAGCGCTGGGCCTGACGCAATTCGGCGCCAGCGCTGCTCAAATAAATCTGCTCGACGTGGGTGATGCCAATGCTCACTTGCCAATTGACCAGGCGCTCATCCTTGGGCACCGCGGCGGATTCCGCGCCGAGCAGCTCGAAACATTCGCTCAGGGAAGGAAAGGGCTGTTCGAGATTGGGTGAAAAATAATCAGCGCGGTCGCTGGAAACCGGCTGCTCGCGCAGATCGAGCAAGGCGTGCGGCTTGAGTCGGCGAGCCTGTTGCTCGGCGCGTTCCAAGGCAGCTTGCAGGCCCTGTTGCGAAAGATCATTGGTCGCCGCGTAGGCTTCGACGCCATTGACGCGCACGGTAAGCATCGCCCCTTCGTCGCGGCTCAGGCTCGGCGGTTCGGCGACATTCTTGCGCACCGACAGAAACTGCCCGGACTCGCGCACATACCGCAGGGAAAAAAATTCAGCGCCCGTGCGCAAGGCAGCAAAGCGCTGCTTGAGCTGGGGGTGGAAATCGAACATTCGGGAACCTCCTTGTAATGGAGTAGCGGCATGGCGACAGCGGGGAGGGGTGAAACGGTTGCGCGAGGTCTAGAGTAGGCCTGCGTGGGGGTAGGATCAAGTGAAGAGGGGGTGTAGGAGGTTTTACTGTGCAGCGGGGAGTTGTGTGTTGCTGTGAGGGCCTCTTCGCGAGCAGGCTCGCTCCCACAGGGGATTTGTGAATGCTACAGATCCAGTGTGGGAGCGAGCTTGCTCGCGAAGGTCGCGCCTCGGTCTTACGACTTACTGCGTAACGGGGGTGATATCCCGCATCGGCTTGCCCTTGACCGGCGCGCCGTTCGCGACGTAGTACGCCGCATTGCTACGCGGCAGTGGCTTGCGGCCACGAATCTTGTCGGCGATTTTTTCCGCCATCATGATCGTCGGGGCGTTGAGGTTGCCGGTGGTGATGATCGGCATGATCGAGGCATCGACCACACGCAGGCTCTGCATACCATGCACACGACCTTCGCCATCGACCACCGCCATTTCGTCGGTGCCCATCTTGCACGAGCAGGACGGGTGGAACGCGGTTTCGGCGTGCTCGCGGATGAACTTGTCGAGCTGCTCATCGGTTTGCACGTCGATGCCCGGGCTGATTTCGCGGCCACGGAACGCGTCGAGCGCCGGCTGCTGCATGATTTCGCGGGTCAGGCGGATGCCGTCGCGGAACTCCTGCCAGTCCTGCTCGGTGGCCATGTAGTTGAACAGGATGCTCGGGTGCTGGCGCGGATCCTTGGATTTGACCTGAATGCGGCCACGGCTCGGCGAACGCATGGAACCCATGTGCGCCTGGAAACCGTGCTCTTTCACACCGTTGCTGCCGTTGTAGTTAATCGCCACCGGCAGGAAGTGGTACTGGATGTTCGGCCACTCGAATTCAGGACGCGAACGGATGAAGCCGCCGGCCTCGAACTGGTTGCTGGCGCCGATGCCGGTGCCGTTGAACAGCCACTCGGCACCGATCGCCGGCTGGTTGTACCAGAGCAGCGACGGGTACAGCGAGACCGGTTGGGTGCAGGCGTATTGCAGGTACAGCTCGAGGTGATCCTGCAGGTTTTCACCGACGCCCGGCAGATCGTGAACCACCGGGATGTCGAGGCTTTCCAGCAGTTGCGCCGGGCCGACACCGGAGCGCTGCAAAATTTGCGGCGATGCGATGGCGCCGGAGCACAGCAGGACTTCCTTGCGTGCCTTGGCTTCAACGCGTTCTTCAGCGTCGCCGATCAGGTAACGCACGCCGACCGCACGCTTGCCTTCAAAGAGAATCTTGTCGGTCAGGGCGTGCGTGACGATGGTCAGGGTCGAGCGCTTTTTGGCGATGTCGAGGTAGCCACGGGCGGTGGAAGCCCGGCGGCCGTTCGGCGTCACGGTGCGGTCCATCGGGCCGAAGCCTTCCTGCTGGTAGCCGTTGAGGTCTTCGGTACGCGGATAACCGGCCTGCACGCCGGCTTCAACCATGGCGTGGAACAGCGGGTTGTTGCCGGCTTTCGGCGTGGTCACGCTGACCGGGCCGTCGCCACCGTGGTAATCGTTCGGGCCGATGTCACGGGTTTCGGCTTTGCGGAAGTACGGCAGGCAATCGAGGTACGACCAGTCTTCCAGGCCCGGCAGTTTCGCCCAGCCGTCGTAGTCCATGGCATTGCCACGGATGTAGCACATGCCGTTGATCAGCGACGAACCGCCAAGGCCCTTGCCGCGACCGCATTCCATCCGGCGGCCGTCCATGTGCGGCTCTGGATCGGTTTCATAGGCCCAGTTGTAGCGACGACCCTGCAACGGGAACGCCAGCGCGGCGGGCATCTGCGTGCGGAAGTCGAGGCGGTAATCCGGGCCGCCGGCTTCGAGCAGCAGAACGGTGACGCCTTCGTCTTCAGTCAGACGGGTCGCCAGGGTGTTACCGGCCGAGCCGGCACCGATGATGATGTAATCGAATTCTTGGGACATTGAATGCACCCTCTTTAGATGTGGTCAGGTCAGGCCTGGTGAGTGCTTTGCACTCAATCGCCAGCAGGCTGGCTCCCACAGGGGATTGGGGATGCCACAGATTTGGTGCATGACACCAAACCTGTGGGAGCGAGCCTGCTCGCGAAGACGGCCTCGCGAGCAATGCAAATCTCGGGTCTTAGAACACCGAGACGTAATCGCCCAGCTCGACCTGTACCGATTTGATGCGGGTGAAGTTGTTCAGCGAGCTGATGCCGTTCTCACGGCCCACGCCCGACTGCTTGTAGCCGCCAACCGGCATTTTCGCGTCGGACTCGCCCCAGGCGTTGATCCAGCAGATACCGGCTTCCAGTTGATGAATCACGCGGTGCGCGCGGTTCAGGTCTTTGGTGACGATACCGGCAGCCAGACCGAAGTCGGTGTCGTTGGCGCGGCGGATCACTTCTTCTTCGGTTTCGTAGGAGAGGATCGCCATGACCGGGCCGAAGATTTCTTCGCGCACGATGGTCATGTCGTCGGTGCAGTCGGTGAACACGGTTGGCGCCACGAACGCGCCTTTGGCGAATTCGCCGTCGGTCAGACGACCGCCGCCGCACAGTACGCGGGCACCTTGTTCCTTACCTTTTTCGATGTAGGCCAGCACGCTTTCCATATGGGCGAAGCTGACCAGCGGGCCGAAGTTGGTGTTTTCGTCTTCCGGGTTGCCGACGCGAATACGTGCAACGCGCTCAACGATCTTCGCCTCGAACGCGGCTTTCAGGTGCGCCGGAACGAACACGCGAGTGCCGTTGGTGCAGACCTGACCGGAGCTGTAGAAGTTGGCCATCATCGCAGTGTCGGCGGCGCGATCGAGGTCGGCGTCGTCGCAGATGATCAGCGGCGACTTGCCGCCCAGTTCCATGGTCACGTCTTTCAGCGACGAAGCCGAAGCGCTGGCCATGACTTTCTTGCCTGTGTCGGTGCCACCGGTAAAGGAGATTTTTTCGATGCGCGGATGCTCGGTCAGCCAGGTGCCGACTTCACGGCCGCTGCCGGTCAGGACGTTGAACACGCCGTTCGGCACGCCGGCTTCGGTGTAGATCTCGGCCAGTTTCAGCGTGGTCAGCGAAGTCACTTCGCTTGGCTTGAAGATCATCGCGTTACCGGCCGCCAGGGCTGGCGCGGATTTCCACAGGGCGATCTGGATCGGGTAGTTCCACGCGCCGATACCGGCGACCACGCCCAGCGGCTCGCGACGGGTGTAGACGAAAGAGGTGTCACGCAGCGGGATCTGCTCGCCTTCGATGGCGGGCACCAGGCCTGCGTAGTATTCCAGCACGTCAGCGCCGGTGACGATGTCGACGTACTTGGTTTCGGAGAAGGATTTGCCGGTGTCCAGGGTTTCCAGCGCGGCCAGTTCATCGTTGCGCTCGCGCAGGATGTCGACGGCGCGACGCAGGATCCGCGAACGCTCCATGGCGGTCATCGCGGCCCAGATTTTCTGGCCCTTTTCGGCGCTGACCACGGCGCGCTCGACGTCGTCCTTGGTCGCACGTTGCACCAGTGCGAGGACTTCACCGTTCGCCGGGTTGATGGCTTCGAAGGTGGCGTCGCTGCCGGCATCGGTATACGCGCCATCGATGTAGAGTTTTTGCAGTTCGAAACGGGCCATAGTGTCCTCGCAAGTGCATAAGTGGTTGGCGTTGACCACCGCGATCACGCTGCGGTGGAGTTCAGGGGTCGAGCGGTTTCTGTGTGCTCTAACTCACCTGCTTGGCCAATTGGAAATCCATGTATTCGTAAGCAATCTGTTGCGCCTGCGCCGTGTCGAAAGCGTCTCCCGACAGCGCGCCGCGCAACCACAAGCCGTCAATCAACGCTGCCAGACCCCGGGCCGCACTGCGCGCATCTTCGAGCGGCAGCACACGGCGGAACTGGCAGCACAGGTTGGAATACAGACGGTGATCGTTGATCCGCTGCAACCTGTGCAAAGACGGCTGGTGCATGCTGGTGGCCCAGAAGGCCAGCCAGGTTTTCATTGCCGGGCCATTGACCTGGCTGGCGTCGAAGTTGCCTTCGATGATCACCTGCAGATGCGCCCGTGGGCTGTCATCTGCCAGCGCCTGACGGCGCGCGGTGACGCTCTCGCTGAGGGCGGTCATCAGGTACCGCATCGTGGCGGCGATCAGGCCGTTCTTGTCCTGAAAGTAATGACTGATGATGCCATTCGAGACACCGGCCAAACGGGCGATCAGCGCAATGCTGGCGTCCCCCATTCCGACCTGATCGACGGCCTGCAAAGTGGCTTCGATCAGTTGTTGGCGGCGGATGGGTTGCATACCGACCTTGGGCATCTTGCACATCTCCTTAGGCCTTCCGAGGGGCGAATGACGCCGATCGGATTGAGGGCCAGTCTATTTTGTTTTGATTGAACGTTCAATCAACAAAGAATAAGATCTGCGACAATTCGTCGCTGCCTACAGAAAATTCCTACGCGTGATGACGATAAAAACCGACACCTGAAACGGCTCGAAACCTGCGTGGGGCATGGCGCGGTTCGCGATTCGATGGACGTGTTGAAAGGGCAAGACGCTCGGGGCCAGGTTTCGGATGAACGTCCGGCACCTCTGGCCACGAAAGCGAATACGCAACGCCATTTCGGCAGGTTCGGGCTTTTTTCGGAGTGTCTTTATATCACCCGCCGGTCGGCTGCCAACTAACCGATTGGTCGGGTTCCGTGATGCCTTGTGTTCTTCTCTCGCACTGCCTGGAGCATTTGTGCCATGAGTTCTGCCTCGCTAATAAAGACCCCGCCCGAGAAGGTGACGGTCAACGGTTGGGTGTTCTACACCTCGACCGCGCTGATTCTGTTGTTGACCACCATTCTGATCATCGCCCCGCAAGAGGCCGGCAGAATGTTGGGGATGGCCCAGGCCTGGTTGTCGCGCAGCTTCGGCTGGTACTACATGGTGGTGATCGCTGCCTACCTGGTGTTCGTGGTCGGTCTGGCGTTTTCCTCGTACGGCAAACTCAAACTGGGCAGCAAGGACGACACCCCGGATTTCAGTTACGGCGCCTGGGCGGGGATGTTGTTCTCGTCAGGCATCGGCATTTCGCTGTTGTACTTCGGCGCGTCCGAGCCGCTGGATCACTATTTCAATCCGCCGGAAGGCACGTCGGCCAGCAACCTGGCCGCGCGGCAGGCAGTGCAACTGACGTTCCTGCACTGGGGCCTGCACGGCTGGGCGATCTACGCACTGGTCGGTCTGGCCGTGGCGTATTTTGCCTATCGGCATAACCAGCCTCTGGCGCTGCGTTCGGCACTGTATCCGCTGGTCGGCGAGCGCTGGGTCAAGGGCGCGGCCGGGCACGCGGTGGATGGCTTCGGCATGTTCGTAACGCTGCTGGGTCTGGTGACCAACCTGGGGATTGGCTCGCTGCAAGTGTCGTCCGGGCTGGAGAACCTGTTCGGCATGGAGCACAGCAACACCAACCTGCTGATCGTGATCATTGTCATGAGCACCGTGGCGACCATCGCCGCCGTGTCGGGTGTGGAAAACGGCATCCGTCGTCTGTCCAACCTGAACATCGTCCTGTTCAGCGGCCTGCTGATTTTCGTCCTGCTGTTCGGCCCGACCCTGCACCTGCTCAACGGCTTCGTGCAGAACATCGGTGACTACCTCAACGGCGTAGTCCTGAAGACTTTCGACCTGTACGTCTATGAAGGCGACAGCGCCAAGTCCGACCGCTGGCTCGGCCTGTGGACGCTGTTCTACTGGGCGTGGTGGATTTCCTGGGCACCATTCGTGGGCATGTTCATCGCGCGGATTTCCCGTGGCCGCAGCGTGCGTGAACTGGTCGCTGGCGTGCTGTTGATTCCGCTGGGCTTCACCTTGGCGTGGCTGTCGATCTTCGGTAACTCGGCGCTGGATCTGGTGATGAATCAGGGCGCGGTGGAGCTGGGCAAGACGGCGCTGGAACAGCCGTCGATGGCGATCTATCAGTTGCTTGAGCATTACCCGGCGTCGAAAGTCGTCATCGGGGTGTCGATCTTTGTCGGCTTCGTGCTGTTCCTGACCCCGGCCGATTCCGGCGCGGTGATGATGGCGAATCTTTCGTGCAAGGGCGGCAACGTCGATGAAGACGCGCCGCACTGGCTGCGGATCTTCTGGTCGGTAGTAATCACGCTGGTGACCATCGGCCTGTTGTTTGCCGGCAACTTCGAAGCCATGCAGACCATGGTGGTGCTGGCCGGCCTGCCGTTCTCGGTGGTGCTGATCTGCTTCATGTTCGGCCTGCACAAGGCGATGCGCCAAGACGTGCAGATCGAACAGGAGCAAGCGCAACTGGCCGAGCGCGGACGACGTGGATTCAGCGAGCGTCTGACTCAGCTGGATCTGCAGCCGAGCCAATCGGTGGTGCAGCGCTTTATGGACAAACACGTCACCCCGGCGCTGGAGGATGCAGCGGCGCAATTGCGCAATCAGGGGATTGAAGTGCAGACGCTGTTGGGCAAGGCCAAGCGTTGCATGGGCGTGCGGGTCGAAATGGAAGAGGGCAACCCTTTCGTTTATGAAGTGAGCCTGGACGGTTATCTGGCGACTCCGACCGAATCGGCGCAATCGGATGACGCGCGCCAGCGCTATTACCGGGCGGAGGTGTATCTGCACAATGGCAGTCAGGACTATGACTTGATGGGCTTCACCCCGGAGCAGATTACCCGGGATGTGCTGGATCAGTTCGAGAGCCATCGGCAGCTTCTTGGCCGGGTGTATAGCTAAAGTCAAAAGCTTGCCCTCACCCCAGCCCTCTCCCGGAGGGAGAGGGAGCTGACCGAGATGTCTAGCGTCATACATCGACCTGAGAGATCGAGTCGATTATGGATTCGGTAAAGCAAGATCAGGTCGGTGTATATCTGAAGCATCCCCCGGTCAGTTCCCTCTCCCTCTGGGAGAGGGCTAGGGTGAGGGGCTTTTCCCTGACCCAATTAAAAAGGGATCGCTCTCCGCGATCCCTTTTTTCATCCCACCTGGCCCATTACCCCAGATTCTTGCCCAACAACGCGTGATACAGCTCGCTGTCCCCCAGAATCCCCACTACGTGATTGTTATCGTGCAGCACCAGTTTGTTGCCAGTCTGATAACGAATCTGCAGCGCATCGCGCATGCCGATGTTCGAGTCCACCAGCGTCGGCTTGCGCTCCAGGCCTTCCACCGCTTGCCCCGGTGCCCAGTTCTGCAGGTTGAGTACTGAACCGTTCTGGCGTGCGCCTTTGATGGTGTTGCCTTCGGCCAGGTCCAGCCACGAGTCGCCGCCCGGATCGAGGCACACCGAGCCGTTGATGCGTTTGCACTTGTCCAGCGTGCGCATCAGGCTGCGGCCGCAGAGCACGTTGAGCGGATTGGTGTGGGCGACGAAGGTGCGCACATAGTCGTCTGCCGGGTTGAGGACGATTTCTTCCGGCACGCTGTACTGGATGATCCGGCCGTCTTTCATGATCGCAATGCGGCTGCCCAATTTGAGGGCTTCATCGAGGTCGTGGCTCACAAACACAATGGTCTTGCTCAGCTTGCGTTGCAGTTCCAGCAGTTCGTCCTGCAGGCCCTGGCGGATCAGCGGGTCGAGGGCCGAGAACGGTTCGTCCATCAGCAGAATATCGGCGTCCATCGCCAGCGCACGGGCGAGGCCGACGCGCTGCTGCATGCCGCCAGAGAGCTCGTCAGGCTTCTTGTTGCGCCATTGGGTCAGGCCAACCAGTTCGAGTTTCTCGTCGACCAGTTTCTTGCGTTCCTTCTCCGGTCGGCCCTGCATTTCCAGACCGAAACTGATGTTCTCGCGCACCGTCAGCCAGGGCATCAGGGCGAACTTCTGGAACACCATGGCGATGCGCTTGGTGCGCATCATTTTCAGTTCGGCCGGCGTGCACGAGGCGATGTCGATCTGGCGGTTTTCATGCTCGACGAACAGCTTGCCGCGGCTCACGGTGTTGAGGCCGTTGATGCAGCGCAGCAGGCTCGACTTGCCCGAACCGGACAGGCCCATCAGCACGCAGATTTCGCCCTTGTTGATGTCCAGCGTGGCTTTTTCCACGCCGACGATCTGCCCGGTCTTCTTCAGGATCTCGTTGCGGGTCATGCCCTGATCGAGCAGCTTGAGCGCCTCGCGCGGGTCCTTGGAGAAGATTACGTCGACGTCTTCGAAGCGAATTATGCTCATGCGTCACCCCCTACTTTGGCGTCGGGTTGTTTGCAGATACGGTCGAGCATGATCGCCAGCAGTACGATTGCCAGGCCTGCTTCGAAGCCCAGCGCAATATCAGCAGTGTTCAGTGCGTTGACCACCGGTTTGCCGAGTCCGTCGGCGCCGACCAGTGCCGCGATCACCACCATCGACAGCGACAGCATGATGCACTGGGTGATGCCGGCCGCGATGCTTGGCATGGCGTGCGGCAGTTCGATCCTTGAGAGCAGTTGGCGACGCGAGCAGCCGAAGGCCTTGCCGGCGTCCATCAGTTCTTGCGGGACATCGCGGATGCCCAGGTAGGTCAGGCGGATCGGCGCTGCGATGGCGAAGACCACCGTGGAGATCAGGCCCGGTACCACACCCAGCCCGAAGAGGGTCAGGGTAGGAATGAGGTAAACGAAGGTCGGTACGGTCTGCATCAGATCGAGCACCGGCCGCATCATGGTGTAGAACATCGGTTTGTGCGCGGCGACGATGCCCAGCGGCACGCCGATCAACACGCAGACCAGGGTGGCGAACAGCACCTGGGCGAGGGTTTCCATGGTTTCCTGCCAGTACCCCAGATTGAGGATGAGCAGGAACGAGGCGACCACGAACGCGGTCAGGCCCCACTTGCGTTGAATCAGATGGGCGATGATGGCGATCAGGCCAATCAGCACCAGTGGGTTGAACCAGGTCAGCGCAAACGTCACGCCGTGGATCATCGTTTCCAGTGTCACGGCGATTGCGTCGAAGGTGTTGGCGCCGTGTTGCGTCAACCATTCGACGAAGCCCGCGATGTACTGGCCTAGAGGTATTTTCTGATCAATCAGCATGGTAGTGAACGTCCGCATGCAAGGAAATTAACAGCCCGGGCAGGTACGCCTGCCCGGCATAAGCGATGCCCCTCGAATCAAGGCGCGAGCTTGGCTTTCACGGCCTCCAGGCCTGGTTTACCGTCAATGGTGGTCACGCCAGCGAGCCAGGTTTCGAGCACCTGTGGATTCTTTTTCAGCCAGGCCTTGGCGGCCGCGTCAGGCTTCATCTTGTCGTCGAGGATGTTGCCCATCAGTTCACTTTCCATGTCGACGGTGAACTCCAGGTTTTTCAACAGTTGACCGACGTTGCTGCATTCTTCGGCGTAACCCTTGCGGGTGTTGGTGGCCACGGTGGCTGCGCCGAAATCGGGGCCGAAGAAATCGTCGCCACCGGTCAGGTACTGAATCTTGAAACGCTTGTTCATCGGGTGCGGCGCCCAGCCGAGGAAGACCACGGCGGTGTCGCGCTTCTGCGCCCGGTCGACTTGCGAGAGCATGCCGGCCTCGGAGGATTCGACGACTTTGAAACCGGCGGTTTTCAGGCCGAAGGCATCCTTGTCGATCATGCTCTGGATCAGCCGGTTGCCGTCGTTGCCCGGCTCGATGCCGTAGATCTTGCCGTCGAGCTCTTTCTTGAATTTGGCGATATCGGCGAAGTCATGCAGGCCTTTGTCGTACAGGGCTTGCGGCACGGCGAGGGTGTATTTGGCGCCCTTGAGGTTGGTGCGCACGGTGTCCACGGTGCCGGCATCGCGATAGGGCTTGATGTCGTTCTCCATGGTCGGCATCCAGTTACCGAGAAACACGTCCATGTTCTTGCCGTCGGCCAGCGACTTGTAGGTCACGGGCACGGAGATCATGGTGGTCTTGGTCTTGTAGCCGAGGGCGTTGAGAACAACGGAAGTGGTGGCGGTGGTTGCGGTGATGTCGGTCCAGCCGACATCGGAGAAGTTAACGAGGCTGCACTGTGCCGGTTCTGCGGCTTGCGCCAGTAACGGCAGACTCAGCAGGGCGGCCAACAACAACGACGGGGAACCTTTCATGGATGGACTCCTTGGTGTTTTTTTTGGCAGTGTTCCGACTGTGGACCACCGCACTTATGGGTTGCGGTTGGTGGCGTTCGTAAGACAGCTCTACCGCAGCGCCTGGCAATCGAGTCATCCCGATCATGTACCAGTGAAAATCTGACGCCTACAGGGAGGGTCGTATCCAGTACAGGGATGGTCGCTTCCAGTGTCGGTGACGTCGCTTACAGCTTTTTTCCGCCCCCGAGGACCTGCGCAACTGCATAAAAACGGCGTATTTGCGGGGCGAAAACGTAACGACGCTGCTGGACATGAGTGCGTCGGTGTCAGACGCCGTGCGCGCCGACAAAAGCCCGATGATGCCGGCATTCGGCGGATCGCAGCTTGAGCGTAGCAGCTCCGCCAGCGGGCGCTTTTGCCGCCCGGACCGGTATTCTCAGGAGCTCTGCAGCAATGGCTATCAGCGTTTTCGACCTGTTCAAAATCGGCATCGGCCCTTCCAGTTCCCACACCGTCGGGCCGATGCGCGCCGCCGCGCTGTTCGTCGAGTCGCTGCGCGACAAGCATCAGCTGGAACAGGTGCGGCGCATCGAGGTGCAGTTGTTCGGTTCGCTGTCGGCCACCGGTGTCGGCCACGGCAGTGACAACGCGGTGATCATGGGCCTGATGGGCGAATGGCCGGACGCAATCGACCCGTCGCAGATCGGCCCGCGCATTCAGGCGCTGCGCGAGACGCATACGCTGTTATTGGATGGTCGTCTGTCGGTGCCGTTTGTCTGGGCGCGGGACATGCGCCTGATCGACGAAAACCTGCCATTCCATCCCAACGCCATGACCCTGGTTGCCGAAGGCGAGTTCGGTGAACTGCACCGTGACACCTACTATTCAATCGGCGGCGGCTTTGTCGTTGACGAGGCGCAAGCGGCCAGCGGTGTGGTCGATCTGGATCGCACCGAATTGCCCTACGACTTCTCCAGTGCGGTTGAGCTGCTCGATCTGTGCAAGACGCACAATCTGCGCGTTGCCGAACTGATGATGGCCAACGAAAAGGTCTGGCGCAGCGAAGAAGAAATCCGCGCCGGCCTGATGAAGCTGTGGCGGGCGATGCAGGATTGCGTCGAGCAGGGCCTCAAGCACGAAGGCATTCTGCCCGGTGGCTTGAATGTTCGCCGGCGGGCGGCAAAGTTGCACCGCAGCCTGCAGGAACTGAACAAACCCAATGTCATCGGCTCGACCTTGAGCGCGATGGAGTGGGTCAACCTGTTCGCCCTGGCCGTCAATGAAGAGAATGCTGCCGGCGGGCGTATGGTCACCGCACCGACCAACGGCGCGGCGGGGATCATCCCGGCGGTGCTGCACTATTTCATGAAGTTCAGCGAGGCGGTGACCGACGCCAACGTCGTCGACTATTTCCTCAGCGCAGCGGCGGTCGGCATTCTGTGCAAGAAGAACGCTTCGATCTCAGGCGCCGAAGTCGGTTGCCAGGGCGAGGTCGGTTCGGCCTGCGCCATGGCAGCGGCGGGGCTGGCGGAGATTCTCGGCGCCACGCCTGAACAATTGTGCAACGCGGCGGAAATCGGCCTGGAGCACAACCTGGGTCTGACCTGCGACCCGGTCGGTGGGCTGGTGCAAGTGCCATGCATCGAGCGCAATGCGATTGCGGCGGTGAAGGCGATCAACGCGGCGCAGATGGCCCTGCGTGGTGATGGTCAGCATTTTATTTCGCTGGATCGGGTGATCCGCACCATGCGCGATACCGGCGCCGATATGCATGACAAATATAAAGAAACGTCGCGCGGTGGGTTGGCGGTCAGTGCGGTTGAGTGTTGAACCCGCCACACCGAGGTGGATTCTTCGCGAGCAGGCTCGCTCCCACAGGTTGGATGCATTTCAACTGTGGGAGCGAGCTTGCTCGCGAAAGCGCCAGACCAGTCAAAACTGCTCAACAAAAGAACACCTCGATCCAGCCACGCCACCTTTTGGCGCGTCGCAATCAGACAAGAGTCATTGTCAGTCGTGACTTATCAGTCGTTACCTGACCGTCCGTCGTCCGTGCTTGCGGTGACACTCTTTGCAAAACCTCTGCAGGCCAGTTCCCACAAGTGCTACCGATCTGCTCACAGCCTGCGTAGAAGGGCCGTTGCGGCCTCTGATGGCACTTCGAAATGCAGCGTTCCAAGGTCTCGTATAGACGCGTCGCGAGGTCGTTTTCAGGAGTTATTGAATGGCCATCCAATTTTAGGCATGGCAATTGCTCTGTCATAACAAAGCCTGCTTCCCTCGTGCGAATGCCGGCAATAACAAGAGCCTCCGCCTGAGGCCATCACCCGCTTTGTGTGAGGAGATACCGCGATGACGTCGTTCAACTCCGGGGCCCAACCCCAGAACCGTGCGCCTCAATCCATCGGCTTTCTGCTGCTGGACAATTTCACGCTGATTTCCCTGGCGTCCGCCGTTGAGCCACTGCGCATGGCCAACCAATTGTCCGGTCGCGAGCTGTATCGCTGGAGCACCCTCACTGTCGACGGCGGCCAGGTCTGGGCCAGTGACGGTCTGCAAATCACCCCTGACGCCTCCATGCACAAAGCCCCGCCACTGGACACCGTGATTGTCTGCGGCGGCATCGGCATTCAACGCACCGTGACCCGTGAGCACGTGTCCTGGCTGCAAAGCCAGGCGCGTCAGTCCAAGCGTCTTGGCGCGGTGTGCACTGGCAGTTGGGCGCTGGCCTGTGCCGGTCTGCTCGACGGCTTCGATTGCAGCGTGCACTGGGAATGTCTGGCGGCGATGCAGGAAGCTTTCCCGCGCGTGGCCATGAGCACACGCCTGTTCACCCTCGACCGCAACCGCTTCACCAGCTCCGGCGGCACCGCGCCGCTGGACATGATGCTGCACCTGATCAGCCGCGATCACGGTCGCGAATTGTCCGCAGCGATCTCGGAAATGTTCGTCTACGAACGCATCCGCAACGAGCAGGATCACCAGCGCGTGCCGCTCAAGCACATGCTTGGCACCAACCAGCCGAAGCTGCAGGAAATCGTCGCACTGATGGAAGCCAATCTGGAAGAGCCGATCGACCTCGATGAACTGGCGGTGTATGTCGCGGTGTCGCGTCGACAGCTGGAGCGGTTGTTCCAGAAATACCTGCACTGCTCGCCGTCGCGCTACTACCTCAAACTGCGCCTGATCCGCGCCCGGCAACTGCTCAAGCAGACGCCGATGTCGATCATCGAAGTGGCGTCGGTGTGTGGGTTCGTCTCCACGCCGCACTTCTCCAAGTGCTACCGCGAATACTTCGGCATCCCGCCGCGTGACGAACGCGTCGGCTCCAACACCACCCAGCAAGTGGCCATGCTGCCACTGCCGCAGGCGATCGTGATGTCGCCGCTGTCGGGGCCGATGTCGGCGCTGAGTCAGGCGCGCAATGAGTCGACGTTTGCCAGCGTGAGGCTGTAAAGCAAAAGATCGCAGCCTTCGGCAGCTCCTACATTTGGAATACGTTCCCCTGTAGGAGCTGCCGAAGGCCGCGATCCTTTGATCTTTTCTCAGGCGCTGTGGGACTGTTGATAATCCGAGAGGGCCGGCAACAACTGCTTGTCGATCGCCTGACGCACCGCCGGCTGGATGCTGGCGCCGCTGGTGTACATGTCCTTGACCATCTTGCGCAGTTCAAACGCGCGGACGTTATCCAATCCTCGCACCGCACACTCACAGGCCTGTTCGGCGGTGGTACCGCTCGGCACCTGAATACCCAAGGCCTTGAGCTGGCCCAACAGATCTTCCTGGTCAATCAAATCGGCGTACATCATTACGCAAATCCTTCTGTGGCAACGGAGGTCTTGGCTCGATTCTGGTGGCCCCGACCGGACGCGGCAAGGGCGTTTTGTCGCGGTGGCCGGGACGACTATGAACAGGTCGTTTTCGGCTAACCGACTGAATGGGCGAGTAGGCAAACTGGCCCCAGCTCGCTTCACGAAGGTTTGGTCACCCTCGCCTGGCAGCTCCTCAACAGTACCCTCCTCAGCTCCGATCCTGTCACGGCTTGATCGGAGTTTTTTTTGTCGGTGAATCAGTTAGTAGCGCGTTGTTTGGACTGACGCTTTCGCGAGCAAGCTCGCTCCCACAGTTGAAATGCATTCCAATGTGGGAGCGAGCTTGCTCGCGAAGGTCGATGACGCGGTCTATCTTTGTAACACCAGAATCCGCGACAACAGCTCATCCCGGTCGACATAGCAGCCCTGAAAATGCCGCGCCCCGGTCGCCGGGTCAAAGGCATTGCGCGCATGCAGCGTGCGGCGGTTGTCAAAGCACCACAACTCTCCCGGATTGAGCCGCTGTATCAGCCGAAATCTCGGCTCGCGGGTCATCGCGATAAATCGTCGATAGGCTCGATAGAGCAACGGCATCTGCGCCACCGACGTCTCGAACGCCCCGCGCAGAAAGTTCGCCATGCGAATCTCCGCAACCCGGCCCAGCGCGTCCAAAGCGATGATCGGCGCCAGGCAGCGATAGTCGCTGTGGCGGTCCTTGTTGCGAAATTCCACAGGGATTTCACACAGCGCCTGAAACAGCTGCGGTTCCTCCAGGCGCAAGGCGTCGGCAATCGCAAAACCATCGACGAAAATGCTCTCGCCGCCCTCGGCATCGTTCACCAGGCAATGCAGAAATTGCAGCCCCGGTTGCAACTCGCGAGTCGGCAAATCCGTGTGCAATGGCAGGTTGAAGGCGGTGTAGGCGTTGCTGTCGGCGTCGGCTTTGGACTGCACATTGAACAGCACGCCGAAATTGCTTTCGCGGATAAAGGAAATCCGTTGCGCGATGAGCTTCAGCGAGCCCGGCTCGGTGGGCACGCCGCGCACTTGAGTCAGGCCGACGTCACGCACGGCGAGCAACCATTGCAGCAGCGCAGCGTTGTCGTTCATCAGAGCGGCGTATTCGAACACCGGCAGCTGCAGATCGCTATGCCACAAACGGCTCTGCGGTTTGCCGGCCAGGCGTTCGGCGCGGGACTCGTCGTCATAGGCGTGAGCGCGCAACCAGCCCGGATCGAAGCGGCTGAGGTGACCATCCTGCCAGTCGATGCGCAGGCAGCCGTCGGTGTCGATGCGCGTGGCCAGCGGTTGCAGATCCTCGGCGGCATCGACGCTCTCGAATACCTGCTCGCGGGTGACGCTGTAGACGCAGCGATCACACGGGCAGTTGTCTCGCAACCAGACATGGTGAAACGGGCTGACACGACCGTCAGCCCATTCGATGACAACGCGATCCGCCAGACCCTGCACGCCACGCAGCGCGCTGATCAACGGATAAGTACGAAAATCGGCAACAGCGACGGCGGTGTTCATGGCGGCTCCTTGGCAGTGGGCGGATTTACCGGGCGGGTGGCAGCGCGATCACGCGGCCGATGTAAGCGGGAGCGGGCAGGTCGGTTTGCTCAGCGACGATGGCCTGCAGGCGATGCAGCGTATCGGGGCTGAACGGCGCCGAGCGCGGGCCGGCGAGGTCGACGTGCAGGAGCATCTGTTCGTTGCCGGCCAGCGCTTGCTCATCGCCGACCTTGTGCAGGCTGTGGTAGAGGTGCAGGCGCTTGCTGTCGTGGCCGATGATTTGCGTGCGCACTTCGACCTCGGTGTCGAGCTTTACCTCGTGCAGATAATTGAGGTGCAGCTCGAGGGTGAACAGCGAGTGGCCGCTGGCTTCGCGGTTACTGCTGTCCATGCCGAGACGGTCCATCAGCGCGTCGGTGGCGTAGCTGAAGATCAGCAGATAGAAAGCATCGCGCAGGTGGCCGTTGTAGTCGACCCAGTCGGGGATGATGGTGGTTTGGTAGGTGGTGAGGTGGGGCATGGTTTGGGTTCCGGGCATTGGGCGGGTTTTTTCAGATCAAGAGCTACCCCCTCACCCCAGCCCTTTCCCCCAGGGGGGAGAGGGGGAAAGGGAGCCGATCTTTATGCTATTCAAAACCTGAGTTCGGCTCAGTGGTGCAAGTCGGCGTAGCTCGAACAATCAACTCGGTCAGTCCCCTCTACCTCTGGGAGAGGGCTAGGGTGAGGGCAGCGGTGTCATGCCATACGCATTACTCGCTGAAACTCATCCCGTGCTTCTCTTTGGTGATCTTCACCGCCTCAAGCACCGCGAGCAGGCAGTCGTCACGATAGCGCTCCAGCGCCGAGATGCTGTGGCGGCCCAACTGTTCACTGGTGCCATCGACCACATCGTCGATCAACTTGTCGGTCAGCTCCGGCGCTGGCAGGTACGTCCACGGCAACTGCAACGCCGGGCCGAATTGCGACATGAAGTGGCGCATGCCGGCATCGCCGCCGGCCAGGGTATAGGTCAGGAAAGTGCCCATGAACGACCAGCGCAGGCCGGCGCCAAAACGAATCGCATCGTCGATCTCGCCGGTCGTCGCCACACCGTCATTGACCAGGTGCAGCGCCTCACGCCACAGCGCTTCGAGCAGGCGATCGGCGATGAACCCCGGCACTTCCTTGCGCACATGCAACGGGCGCATGCCGAGGGATTCGTAGACTTGCATCGCCGCTTGCACCGCTTCCGGCGCGGTGTTTTTGCCACCGACCACTTCCACCAGCGGCAACAGATAGACAGGGTTGAACGGATGCCCGACCACGCAGCGTTCAGGATGCGTCGAGCTCTCATAGAACTCGCTGGGCAACAGGCCCGAAGTGCTTGAACCGATCAGCGCATCGGGCTTGGCCGCAGCGCTGATTTTGCTGTGCAGATCGAGTTTCAGTTCCAGCCGCTCCGGGGCGCTTTCCTGAATGAAGTCGGCGTCGCGCACGCACTCTTCAATGGTGGCGACAAAGCGCAGGCGATCCTGCGAAGCGCCCGGCGCCAGGCCGTTCTTCTCCAGCGCGCCCCAAGCATTGGCCACGCGTTGGCGCAACGCCACTTCGGCGCCGGGCGCCGGGTCCCAGGCCACGACGTCGAGGCCATGGGCGAGGGCGCGCGCGACCCAGCCACTGCCGATGACACCGCTGCCGAGGGCGGCGAAGGTTTTGATTTCGGTGATAAAGCGCATAGGTATTCCCTGATAGTCGAGGACCCCGTAGGAGCTGCCGAAGGCTGCGATCTTTTGATCTTGCTTCTAAAAATCAAAGGCAAAAGATCGCAGCCTTCGGCAGCTCCTACAGGTGAATGGGTGATGGGATCAGCCGCGCTGGGTCAGGCCCATTTTTTTACGACCTTCCGCCGGGGTCAGCACACGGGCACCGAGACGGCTGAGGATTTCCGTGGCGCGCTCGACCAGTTGGCCATTGGTCGCCAGCACACCTTTGTCCAGCCACAGGTTGTCTTCCAGCCCGACCCGCACGTTGCCGCCGAGCAGCACTGCTTGCGCCGCCATCGGCATCTGCATGCGGCCGATGCCGAACCCGGCCCACACCGCGTCGGCGGGCAGGTTGTCGACCATGGCCTTCATGGTGGTGGTGTCGGCCGGCGCGCCCCACGGGATGCCCAGGCAGAGCTGGAACAGCGGATTGTCGAGCAAGCCTTCCTTGATCATCTGCTTGGCGAACCACAGATGCCCAGTGTCGAAAATCTCCAGCTCGGCTTTCACGCCCAGTTCGGTGATGCGCTTGGCGCCGGCGCGCAGTTGTGCCGGCGTGGAGACATAGATGGTGTCGCCGTCGCCGAAATTCAGCGTGCCGCAATCGAGGGTGCAGATTTCCGGCAGCAGCTCTTCAACGTGGGCGAGACGGGTCAGCGGGCCGACCAGATCGGTGTTCGGGCCGAACTCCATCGGGTGCTCGCCAGCGCCGATTTCCAGGTCACCGCCCATCCCGGCGGTCAGGTTGACGATGATGTCGACGTCCGCCTCGCGGATACGCTCCATCACTTCGCGGTACAGCGCCACGTCACGGCTGAACTTGCCGGTCTGCGGGTCGCGTACATGGCAGTGGACGACGGTGGCGCCGGCCTTGGCCGCTTCCACTGCCGCAGCGGCGATCTGTTTCGGGGTGACCGGCACGTGTGGACTTTTGGCGGTCGTGTCGCCAGCACCGGTAAGTGCGCAGGTGATGATGACGTCGTGGTTCATGGTGCGTTTCCTTCAGGCGTGATGGGTCTGTCCGCTGCCCGTTGCGGGGGCTGCGAAGCGTCATTCAATTCCCTCTCCCTCGGGAGAGGGCTAGGGTGAGGGGGCTTTTGATCGCAAGGTTATTTGCTGGTCAGTTGCAGATTTTCAGCAGCCGGTTTGCCATCGAAAGTCGTCACACCTTCGAGCCAGCGCTGTTTGTCTTCGGGGTGATCCTTGAGCCATTGCTTGGCCGATTCGAAGGCGTCCTTGTGGTCGAGCAACGGCTGCATCATCCGGCTCTCGGCTTCGGCGGTGAAGGTCAGGTTGGTCAGCAGGCGGCCGATGTTCGGGCACTGCTCGGCGTATTTCGGTGAAGTGACTGTCCACACCGTAGCCATGCCTTCGTTCGGGCCAAGGGCATCTTCGCTGCCGGTCAGATAGGTCATCTGAATGTTGACGTTCATCGGGTGCGGCGCCCATCCGAAGAACACCACGGCTTCCTTGCGGCGCACGGCGCGATCGACGGCGGCAAGCATGCCGGCTTCGCTCGACTCGACGAGCTGGAATTTGCCGAGGCCGAACTGGTTCTTGGCGATCATCGCTTTGATCTGGGTATTGGCCCCCGAGCCGGGCTCGATGCCGTAGATCTTGCCGCCCAGTTCTTTCTCGAACTTGGCGATGTCGGCAAAGGTTTTCAGGCCCTTGTCGGCCAAATAGGTCGGCACGGCGAGGGTGGCGCGGGCATCTTTCAGGCTCGGTGCTTCAAGCACTTTCACCTGATTGGCCTCGACGAACGGCGTGATGGTCTGGGTCATCAACGGGTTCCAATAGCCGAGGAACAGGTCCAGGCGCTGATCGCGAATCCCGGCGAAGATGATCTGCTGGGAGGCGCTGGTCTGTTTGGTGTTGTAGCCGAGGCCGTCGAGCAGGACCTGGGTCATGGCACTGGTGGCGATCACGTCAGTCCAGTTGACCACGCCCATGCGTACGTTCTTGCAGGAGGCCGGTTCGGCGGCCATCACGCCGGTGCTGAAAAAAGCGGTACCGCTGAGTGCAAGAACGCAGCTGCTGATCAGTCGTTTCATGTCGGGTTCCTCGGCAGTTCGATTATTGTGGTTCCCGGCATCTGCGCGCCGGTGAGGCCAAGTTACGCAGCTATACGCCCGTGAAAGCGCACTGCGGCGACTGGCATTTGCACTGTAGCGACCTGCACGCTTGAACGCCGCCAACAATCGGCGTATCAACGAGCCACGCGTCCGCCAACCGAGTGCGCCCATGTCCCAGGATTTCTACTTTTTGCTGATGCCGGGGTTCTCCGCCATCGGCTTTATCTCCGCGATCGAACCATTGCGCGTGGCCAACCGCTTTCGTGGCGAGTTGTACCGCTGGCATGTGCTCAGCTCCGATGGCGGCGCGGTGCTGGCGAGCAACGGCATGTCGGTCAACGCCGATGCGGCGCTGGAGCCGCTGAAGAAAGGCGCAACGTTACTGGTGGTGGCCGGGTTCGAACCGCTGAAGTTCATCACGCCGACACTGGAGCACTGGTTGCGCAGGCTGGACAAGGACGGCGTGACCCTCGGCGCCATCGACACCGGCAGCTTCGTCCTCGCCGAAGCGGGTCTGCTCGATGGCCATCGCCTGACCCTGCACTGGGAGGCGATCGATGCGTTCAAGGAATCTTATCCACAGCTCAGCGTTACCCAGGAGCTATTCGAGATCGACCGCCGGCGCATCACTTCGGCGGGCGGCACGGCGTCGATTGATCTGATGCTCGACCTGATCGCCCAGGCCCATGGCGCGCAACTGGCGATTCAGGTCAGCGAGCAGTTTGTGCTCGGGCGCATCCGCCCGCGCAAGGATCACCAGCGCATGGAAGTCGCCACGCGTTACGGCATCAGCAACAAGAAACTGGTGCAGGTGATCGGCGAAATGGAGCAGCACAGCGAACCGCCGCTGAGCACGCTGCAACTGGCGGAGTCGATCAAGGTGACGCGGCGGCAACTGGAGAGGTTGTTTCGGCTGCACCTGAACGACACGCCGAGCAACTTTTACCTGCGCCTGCGCCTGGAGAAGGCGCGACAGCTGTTGCGTCAGACCGACATGAGCGTGCTCGAAGTCAGCATTGCTTGCGGGTTTGAATCACCGTCGTATTTCACCCGCAGTTACCGTGCCCGCTTCGCCCGCTGTCCCCGCGAAGACCGGCGTACCGCGCAGGCCTGAAATCAAAAGATCGCAGCCTTCGGCAGCTCCTACTTTGGAATGCATTTCCCTGTAGGAGCTGCCGAAGGCTGCGATCTTTTGACCTTGCTCTTGATTATTTCTTCACCAACGCCGAGCACGCCGCCTTGTAAGCCTCATGCTGATACTTGTTCAACGTCCCCGGCAGTTCGAAATTGTGCTTCTTGGCCTGCGCATTGATCGTCTGCGGCGACAACAGCGTCACTTCACAACCATCAAGCAACTGAAACACACCCTCAATCTTGAACGTCGTCGGCCCTCCGGCGAACTCACCCTTCTTGCTGCGCTTCTTGATCGCGATCCGGTCCACCGAATTCTCCCGCACGAACGACGCCACCTGCGCCGCAAACCGCCGCACGTTTGCCGCCTCGTCATCGTCATCGAGCGCAATCTTTTTCGTGGCGAGAGGGACGTGGCTCAACGTCGAACCGTCGAGCGCAGCCACGGCGATGATCGCTTCGCTGCCTTTGATTTCAATGCCGCAGATGTTCATGGGAATCCTTAGACTGGCTTAAGAGGTTCAGCTTACAGCTCTAGCTGATTGGCGGTGATGCCGAACGCCGACGCAATTTTCTCGCGGGTGGCCTTGCGCGGCTTGGCGACTGTTTCCTGCTGGGCAAACGCCGGTTGTGAGATGCCCATGCGCTTCGCCACTTCTTCCTGCGTCAGGTTGAGATGTTCGCGCCAGGCGCGGATCGGTGTTGCGCCATCAACGATTCGACTGACCACCTCATGGGGAATCAGATCGGGCTGTATTTTCTGTGCGACATATTGAGCGTAGGGGATAACCACGAACGCAGGGTTACCCTCGGCGTCATTGATTATTTGAACGTCAGTAGGTGCGTTCATCACGTTTTTTGACCTCTTGAATACTGACCACTTTGATTGCGCCATCCCAGTCGAACATAACTCGATAATTGCCGACACGCAGTCGGTAAGCGTAGTCATGACCAACCAATGCTTTTACGTGCCAACATCGGGCATGTCGGCAAGCGCCGTGACGGCGTCGCGAACCTTCCCTTGGTGCACGGAATGCAATTTCAAAAGCTGCTTAACAGCTTTGCGAGTCCAGTGGATGCTGTTCATAGAAGAATATAAGTCTTTTATAAGATTCGCGAATCTTTACTTATATTTTCCAGTGACCAATAAACAAGGCGTGTCGGCATGTTGCGTGGGCGCGTCATTCTTGGCGATCAAAGCAAAGCGTGTCGGCCCGATCGCAATGGTTCAGAAAGAAGTTTCGTCGATGAGGACGCGGTAGCCCTCTAAAATTTCGATCACTCCTGCCCAATCGACTCCAAAAACTCCGACCGCTCGTCACTCATCCGCGCCACACAATCATTCTGCGCAATGGTGAACGCTTTGCTACCCGCCGTCGCCGGAAAGGCTTCCACCGCGCAATCGGCATCGCGGGTTTTCAGCCATTGCTGCTGGGCGGTTTTCAGTTTGGCGGTGATGTCGGCCAGTTGCGTCGGATTCTTGCCGTAGGCGGCCTGCATGCGTTCGTTGAGGCTGGCGTAGTTGTCCTTCAGCAGGTCTTCGGCGGTGGTGCGGCTATAGGCGGAGCATTCCAGGGTCTGGATGTCGTTTTCCACCGCGTCGCATGGGTTGTTCTCGGATTCTTCGGCGGCGTGAACGCCGGTCGCAATCAGTGCCAGGGCGAGGAAGATCGATTTCATTGGGGTCGCTCTAATCCGTGGGTGTGTGCAGGCTGCGGCAGATTCTGGCGCAAGCGCGCGGGCTTGAACAGCCAGCCGAGGAGGGCGGCTGACGACCCTTTGTCGCGGATTGACGCTTTCGGCAATTCCCCTGTCGTTTTTGCACCCGGTCGCCCCGGCACCGAGGCATATGCTGGCCCCAAAGCGCCGGCAGACGATTCGGCGCATGAATCGCCAATAAGGGGACGCCTGATGAGCCCAGCCGAATTACACGCCGACAGCATCGTTATCGACGGTCTGATCATTGCCAAATGGAACCGCGAGCTGTTCGAAGACATGCGCAAGGGCGGTCTGACGGCAGCCAACTGCACTGTGTCGGTGTGGGAAGGCTTTCAGGCGACCGTGAACAACATCGCTGCCAGCCAGAAACTGATCCGCGAAAACAGCGACCTGGTGATGCCGGTGCGCACCACCGCCGACATCCGTCGCGCCAAGGAACAGGGCAAGACCGGCATCCTCTTCGGCTTCCAGAATGCCCACGCTTTCGAAGACCAGATCGGCTATGTCGAGGTGTTCAAGCAGCTCGGCGTCGGCATCGTGCAGATGTGCTACAACACCCAGAATCTGGTCGGCACCGGTTGCTACGAACGTGACGGCGGGCTGTCGGGTTTCGGTCGCGAGATCGTCGCCGAGATGAACCGCGTCGGCGTCATGTGCGACCTGTCCCACGTCGGTTCCAAGACCTCCGAAGAAGTCATCCTCGAATCGAAAAAACCGGTCTGCTACTCGCACTGCCTGCCGTCGGGTCTCAAAGAGCACCCGCGCAACAAATCCGATGCAGAACTGAAGTTCATTGCCGACCACGGCGGTTTTGTCGGCGTGACCATGTTCGCGCCGTTCCTCGCCAAGGGCATCGATTCGACCATCGACGATTACGCCGAAGCCATCGAATACACCATGAACATCGTTGGCGAAGACGCCATCGGTATCGGCACCGATTTCACTCAGGGTCACGGCCAGGACTTCTTCGAATACCTGACCCACGACAAGGGCTACGCCCGCCGCCTGACCAGCTTCGGCAAGATCATCAACCCGCTGGGCATCCGTACCGTCGGCGAATTCCCCAACCTCACCGAGACCCTGCTCAAGCGCGGCCATTCCGAGCGCGTGGTGCGCAAGATCATGGGCGAGAACTGGGTGAACGTCCTCAAGGACGTCTGGGGCGAATAACGCTTTCACGACCGCCGCCGAACTGCCCCCTCTCCTGCGGGAGAGGGCTGGGGTGAGGGCCGCGGCCACCACTGAACCATAATTTTTCTGGAGTTAAGTTTCCATGGCCAAGATCGCCCCGCAATTGCCTATCGAAGTCGACAGCGAGACCGGTGTCTGGACCTCCGACGCCCTGCCAATGCTCTATGTGCCGCGTCACTTTTTCGTCAACAACCACATGGGCATCGAGGAAGTGCTGGGCGCTGAAGCCTATGCGGAAATCCTCTACAAGGCCGGCTACAAATCCGCCTGGCACTGGTGCGAAAAGGAAGCCGAATGCCACGGGCTGGAAGGCGTCGCGGTGTTCGAGCACTACATGAAACGCCTGTCGCAGCGCGGCTGGGGCCTGTTCAAGATTCAGGACATCGACCTCGACAAGGGTACCGCCAGCGTCAAGCTTGAGCACTCGGCGTTCGTCTACGTCTACGGCAAGGTCGGGCGCAAGGTCGATTACATGTTCACCGGCTGGTTTGCCGGGGCCATGGACCAAATTCTCGAAGCCCGTGGCAGCAAGATCCGTACTGTGGCCGAACAAGTCTACGGAGGCTCCGAAGAGGGCCACGATGACGGCTTGTTCATCGTCAAGCCGTTGTAAGCCGAGGACCGTGCCATGGCTTTCGAAGCAATGTTCCAGCCGATCCAGATTGGCAAACTGACCATCCGCAACCGCGTGCTCAGCACCGCGCACGCCGAGGTCTACGCGACTGACGGTGGCATGACCACCGACCGCTACGTCAAGTATTACGAAGAGAAGGCCAAGGGCGGCATCGGCCTGGCCATCTGCGGCGGTTCGTCCGTCGTGGCGATCGATAGCCCGCAGGAATGGTGGAGCTCGGTCAATCTGTCCACCGACCGGATCATTCCGCACTTCCAGAATCTGGCTGACGCCATGCACAAGCATGGCGCCAAGATCATGATCCAGATTACCCACATGGGCCGGCGCTCGCGCTGGGACGGTTTTAATTGGCCGACGCTGATGTCGCCGTCGGGCATCCGTGAACCGGTGCACCGCGCCACCTGCAAGACCATCGAGCCGGAAGAGATCTGGCGCGTGATCGGCAACTACGCCCAGGCCGCGCGCCGGGCCAAGGCCGGGGGCCTCGATGGCGTCGAACTGTCGGCCGTGCACCAGCACATGATCGACCAGTTCTGGAGCCCGCGCGTCAACAAGCGCACCGACGAATGGGGCGGCAGCTTCGAAGGGCGGATGAAGTTCGGTCTCGAAGTCCTCAAAGCCGTGCGCGCCGAGGTCGGTGACGACTTCTGCGTGGGCATGCGCCTGTGCGGTGACGAGTTCCATCCGGACGGTTTGTCCCACGAGGACATGAAGCAGATCGCCAAGTATTACGACGACACCGGCATGCTCGATTTCATCGGCGTGGTCGGCTCGGGTTGCGATACCCACAACACCTTGGCCAACGTCATTCCGAACATGAGTTATCCACCGGAGCCGTTCCTGCATCTGGCTGCCGGAATCAAGGAAGTGGTCAAGGTGCCGGTGCTGCACGCGCAGAACATCAAGGACCCGAATCAGGCCACGCGGATTCTTGAGGGCGGTTACGTCGACATGGTCGGCATGACCCGCGCGCACATCGCTGACCCGCACCTGATCGCCAAGATCAAGATGGGCCAGATCGACCAGATCAAGCAGTGCGTCGGCGCCAACTATTGCATCGACCGCCAGTATCAAGGCCTGGACGTGCTGTGCATCCAGAACGCCGCGACGTCTCGTGAATACATGGGCGTGCCGCACATCATCGAGAAATCCACCGGGCCGAAGCGCAAAGTGGTGATCGTCGGTGCCGGCCCGGCCGGGATGGAAGCAGCACGCGTGGCTGCCGAGCGGGGCCACGACGTCACGCTGTTCGAGAAAAAAGACTTCATCGGCGGGCAGATCACCACCGCATCGAAAGCACCGCAGCGTGACCAGATCGCCGGTATCACCCGCTGGTTCCAGCTGGAACTGGCGCGGCTGAAAGTCGATCTGCGCCTGGGCACGGCGGCGGATACCGACACCATCATGGACCTGCGTCCGGACGTGGTGGTGCTGGCGGTTGGCGGTCATCCGTACCTTGAGCAGAACGAACACTGGGGCGCCGCCGAAGGGCTGGTGGTGAGCAGCTGGGACGTGCTCGACGGCAAGGTTGCGCCGGGCAAGAACGTGCTGGTCTACGACACCATCTGCGAGTTCACCGGGATGTCGGTCGCCGACTTCCTCGCCGACAAGGGCAGCCAGGTCGAGATCGTCACCGACGACATCAAGCCGGGCGTGGCCATCGGCGGTACGTCGTTCCCGACCTACTACCGCAGCATGTACCCGAAAGAAGTGATCATGACCGGCGACATGATGCTGGAGAAGGTCTACCGCGAAGGCGACAAGCTGATCGCGGTGCTGGAGAACGAATACACCGGCGCGAAAGAGGAGCGGGTGGTCGATCAGGTGGTCGTCGAAAACGGCGTTCGCCCGGACGAGGAAATCTACTACGCGCTCAAGGACGGCTCGCGCAACAAGGGCCAGATCGACGTCGAGGCGCTGTTCGCGATCCAGCCGCAACCTTCGCTGAGCGAAGCGGGCGACGGCTACTTGCTGTTCCGCATCGGCGACTGCGTGGCGCAGCGCAACACACACGCCGCGATCTATGACGCACTCAGACTGTGTAAAGACTTCTAAAGGCTTGCACACAACCCTGTGGGAGCGAGCTTGCTCGCGAAAGCGGTGGATCAGTCGACATCGATGTTGAATGTCAGTCCGCCTTCGCGAGCAAGCTCGCTCCCACAGTGACCGAGTAAGGCAACTCGACCTGCAAGACCCTGCGGTCTTTGGGAGCAACACCTATGTTGAACACCCTTCTTCCAATCCTGTTGTTCGCAGCCATCGGCCTCGCTGCCCTCGGCGCGTTGCGGCGGATGAACATGTGGCGCCGGGGGCGGGCGGCGAAGGTCGATCTGCTCGGCGGTCTGCTGGCCATGCCCAAGCGCTACATGGTCGACCTGCACCACGTCGTCGCGCGGGACAAATACATTGCCAATACCCACGTCGCCACGGCGGGCGGTGCGGTGGCGTCGATCGTGCTGGCCATTCTGGTGCACGGCTTCGGCCTGCATAACCGCATCCTCGGCTATGCCTTGCTGCTGATGTCGGCGGTGATGTTCGTCGGCGCGATCTTCATGTACCTGCGCCGCGTCAATCCGCCTGCGCGTCTGTCGAAAGGCCCGTGGATGCGCTTGCCGAAAAGCCTGCTGGCGTTCTCGGCGTCGTTTTTCCTGGTGACCCTGCCGGTCGCCGGGATCCTGCCGGAAAACTTCGGCGGCTGGCTGCTCGCAGTCATCCTCGGTGTTGGCGTGCTGTGGGGCGTATCGGAGCTGTTCTTCGGCATGACCTGGGGCGGGCCGATGAAACACGCCTTTGCCGGTGCTCTGCACCTGGCCTGGCACCGTCGCCCGGAACGTTTTGGTGGCGGGCGCTCGACCGGTTTGAAACCGCTGGACCTGAATAATCCCGATGCGCCATTGGGCGTGGAAAAACCCAAGGATTTCACCTGGAACCAGCTGCTCGGTTTCGATGCCTGCGTGCAGTGCGGCAAGTGCGAAGCGGCTTGCCCGGCCTTCGCCGCCGGCCAGCCGCTGAACCCGAAAAAACTGATTCAGGACATGGTCGTCGGCCTCGCCGGCGGCACTGACGCGAAATTTGCCGGCAGCCCATACCCAGGCAAACCGATCGGCGAGCATGGCGGCAATCCGCATCAACCGATCGTCAACGGTCTGGTCGATGCCGAAACCCTGTGGTCGTGCACCACCTGCCGCGCCTGCGTCGAGGAATGCCCGATGATGATCGAGCACGTCGATGCGATCGTCGACATGCGCCGTCACCTGACCCTGGAAAAAGGCGCGACGCCGAACAAGGGCGCCGAAGTCCTCGAAAACCTGATCGCCACCGACAACCCCGGCGGTTTCGCCCCGGGCGGGCGGATGAACTGGGCGGCGGATCTGAACCTCAATCTGCTCAGCGAAAAGAAATCCACCGACGTGCTGTTCTGGGTCGGCGATGGTGCCTTCGACATGCGTAACCAGCGCACCCTGCGTGCCTTCGTCAAAGTGCTGAAAGCGGCAAAAATCGACTTCGCCGTGCTCGGTCTCGAAGAGCGTGACAGCGGCGACGTCGCCCGCCGTCTCGGCGACGAAGCAACGTTCCAGCAGCTCGCCAAACGCAATATCCAGACGTTGGCCAAATACAGCTTCAACCGCATCGTCACCTGCGATCCGCACAGTTTCCATGTGCTGAAAAACGAGTACGGCGCGTTCGACGGCAATTACTTGGTGCAGCACCACAGCACCTACATGGCCGAGATCATTCAGGCCGGTGCGCTCAACCTCGGTCAGCACAAAGGCAACAGCGTGACCTATCACGATCCGTGCTACCTGGGCCGCTACAACGGCGAGTACGAAGCACCGCGAGAAGTGCTGCGTGCCCTCGGCATCGAAGTCAAAGAGATGCAACGGTCCGGTTTCCGCTCGCGCTGCTGCGGCGGCGGGGGCGGCGCGCCGATCACCGACATTCCGGGAAAACAGCGCATCCCCGACATGCGCATGGAAGACATCCGCGAAACCGGCGCCGAGCTGGTGGCGGTGGGTTGTCCACAGTGCACGGCGATGCTCGAAGGCGTGGTCGAACCGCGTCCGCTGATCAAGGACATCGCCGAACTGGTCGCCGACGCCTTGCTCGAAGACGCCGCGCCAAGCAAGCCTGCCACGCCGGCCAAACGTGAACCTGCGGAGGTGCACTGATGAGCGACATTATCCGCCGCGACCCGCGCGCCGAATGGATTGCGCGCAACCGCCTGCACCCGCTGCACGCGGCGATGCAGCCGGCGCAGCACAGTTGGATGGGGCCCAATGGCGTCATCCGCAAGAATCTGCACGGCATGGGTTTTATCGGCCCTAACGGCATCAAACGCATTGACCGCAGCGGCGCGCAGCAGGGTGGGGCGGTCAAACGCTCGGCCACGGTCGAAGTGCAGTTGCCGCTGCAAAAGATACTGGCCCCGGCGTTTTACATCAGCGTGGTGCCGGATATGGTCGGCGGCCGCCTGAGCAGCCACGACCGCGATCTGCTCGGCCTCGCTCATCAGTTGGCCGGCACCGACGGCGCGGTGCTCGCTGTGGTCTTCGGTGAGCACAAGGAAAGCACGTTCGAAACCGCCGGCGTCGATCGCCTGCTGGTGCTCGAAGGCGAGCAGTTTAGCGGTTATGCACCGGAACAACGGGTGCAGGGTTTGCGCGCTGTGGATAACCAGTTCAACCCGCGTCACTGGTTGCTGCCGGACAGCCGCAGCGGCGGCGGTGAACTCGGCCGGCGCTTTGCCGCAGCCTTGGGCGAACGCCCGGCTACACGGGTCTGGCAGGTCAAGGATCAGGAATGCATCGGCCGCGCCGGTGCCGGGTTGCAGGACCTCGCGCGTCCGGTCGCACGGTTGATTCTCGCCGCCGCCGAATGCGCAGATCCGGTCAGCGAAACCCGTCACGAAGCGTTACCGGTGGAGTTATCCACAAGCGTCGCGCGCAGCCTGTCGCGAATCGAAGATCTCGGCGCGGTGGCGGTGGATCCGGCGGCGATCCCGATGGCCGAGGCCGAGTTCATTTTCTCCGGCGGCAATGGCGTGAAGGACTGGGCGTTGTTTCATGAAACGGCGGCAGCCCTCGGCGCTACCGAAGGCGCGTCGCGGGTGGCGGTGGACGATGGCTTCATGGCCCGTGATCGCCAGGTTGGCGCGTCCGGCACCTGGGTCACCGCGCGGGTCTATGTGGCTGTGGGTATCTCCGGAGCGATCCAGCATCTGCAAGGCATTGGCGCCTGCGACAAGGTGGTCGCGATCAATCTTGATCCGGGTTGCGACATGATCAAACGCGCCGACCTCTCGGTGATCGGCGAAAGCGCAGAGATTCTGCAAGCGTTGATCGAAGCGGTCGCGGCTTACCGCAACGAAGCCAAGCGCGATGCGGCTTAAGGAAACGCTATGAACACAAACGTTATCAGTCTGGTTTCAATCGGCGCTCACCCGACTTCCGGCCGCCCGCGCCGCGCCGATCAGGATGCCCGCGCAGTGGAACTGGGCCTGCAACTGGCTGGGAATAACCTGCAAGTGCTGCACGCCGGCGACGTCGCCGAACCGGCATTGCGCGCCTATCTGGGCATGGGCCTGGAACAGCTGCATGTACTGGAGCAACCCGCTGGCGCCGACGCCTTGCCGGCGCTGACCGAGTATCTGCGCGATGCCGGGGCGCAGGTGGTGCTGACCGGCAGTCAGGCGGAAACCGGTGAAGGCTCGGGGATGTTGCCGTTCCTGCTGGCGGAAGGTCTGGGCTGGCCGCTGGTGGTGGGCCTGGCGCAGGTCGAATCGATCAATGATGGTTCGGCGCTGGTTCTGCAAGCGTTGCCGCGTGGGCAGCGGCGGCGCCTGAAGGTCAAATTGCCGTTTCTGGCCACTGTGGATAACGCCGCGCCGAAGCCTCGACAGAGCGCCTATGGCCCGGCGCGGCGAGGGATTCTGGAGGCTGATGAGGTTGAAGTCGTCGACGATGAGCTCTTGTCTGTCGCCACTCTGCAACCGGCCAAACCACGGCCCAAACGCCTGAAAGTGATCAAAGCCAAAAGCGGCGCCGACCGCATGAAGGCTGCGACCGCCAAAGCCAGTGGCGGCGGCGGGCAAGTGCTCAAGGGCGTCACCCCACAGGCCGGTGCCGAAGCGATCCTCAAGTTGCTGATCGAGGAAGGCGTGGTCCGCTGACCCCCGCAACCAATGCTCGTAGGGGCGGGCCGACAGCTGTCATTGGTTGACACGAAAAACCTGGCGCTTCTGTTTGCGGCCGGTTTCAAACGCAGGGTAAAAAGCCACTCACCCCACAAGGAGTCAACTGAATGACCGTCAAGTTTCGCCCTGCCCGGCGCTCGGATGCGCGCGACATTGCGCGTCTGTTTCAGATTTCCTCGGAAGGCGCCTCGGATTACATCTGGAGCCAGTTGGCGGAGCCTGGGGAGGCGCTGCTGGATGTCGGCGAGCGCCGTTATGCCCGCGTCGATGTGGATTTCTCCTGGCAGAACTGCATGGTCGCCGAGGCCGAAGACCGGGTCGTTGGCATGATGCACAGTTATGCGATGCGCGAGGATCCCGAGCCGACGCCGTCCACTGATCCGGTGCTGGCACCGTACGCCGATATGGAAGTGCCCGATTCGTTGTACATCTCCAGCCTGGCCCTGCATGAAGACTGGCGCAATCGGGGCCTGGGTGTGCAGTTCCTCGCGCATGCTCAGGCGCGCGCTGATCAGATGGCGCTAAACGGCCTGAGTCTGATTGACTACGCGGCCAACACCGGTGCGCGGCGATTTTATGAGCGCCATGGCTTCCGCATCATCAAGACTTGCCAGGTCACGCCGCATCCGCTGATTCGGGTAACCGGAGAAGCCTACCTGATGCACCGCGCTTAGCGTTGGGTTATCCACCGGACAGCGGTTACGCACAATCCCTGTTGGTCAGTCTGTGGATAACGTGTTCGCCCTTCATCACAGCTCCCGTAAACCGTGGTCTGCAGCCCGCAGATCAAAAAACAACCAACCTAACTTACGGTTTTTACGAGGTTTTTCTGCGGCATAGCGCCACAAGTTGCCCCCAATCTCTGTTGGTGCTTCTGTGGATAAGATGTTCGTTGCCCGCTGGGAGCCTTATAAACCAAGCCCTGTACGTGATTGTTCAATATTTGATCGCTTTGCGCTTTTCAGCCTTGAATTCATCTGTAAGCCCTGGTTATTCGCAGGTTTGAGCATTTTTCCACAGGCGCTGCAAAGTTACCCCCGAACTCTGTTGGCGCTTCTGTGGATAACGTGTTCGCTATCCTCCACAGGCCGTTAAAATCATGGCTTGCAAAGATATGATTAAAAAATGATCAATGTCCCCCGCAACCGCCTGTTCTGCATAAGTCACGATTTTTCTTTGTAAATCAGCACGATAATCTTCGGCTCATCCACAGTTACCCCCATTTGCTGTGGGTGGCTATGTGGATAACTTGTTCGCCAAACCCTGCAAGCCCCAGCCTGCTTAGTCCAAACGGCAATTGATTACATTTCATACAGTTCTAAGAAGCGACCTTGACTTCGATTCCTGCGATGTCTTCACTGCAATGGCACAAGGACAGCCGTCATTTATCCACATCAGGTTCTGGGAGAACGCATGATGGATAGCCAGCCGCACCGCCCCCCGCCCTCGCCACGCAAGCGCACGCTCCGACGCGCCGCCAATCAGCACGCTCGCCTGTAGCGCGCCATACCCGCCAGACCGTTCAGACCGTTGTGCTGTCGCCGGATTTGCTCCGGTGGCCAAGTGCCCGTTCGCCCATTGATTGCAGGCAACCGCAGAGTTGCCCCATCTGCCTGATTAGAGGAACCACTTCATGACACGGATCGCAACGCCCATCAGCGAGATCAAGGAACACTACGATGTGATTGTCATTGGTTCAGGCTACGGCGGCGGTATTGCTGCCTCGCGCCTGTCCCGTGCCGGCAAGCGTGTGTGCCTGCTCGAACGCGGTCGGGAAATCCAGCCCGGCGAATACCCCAACACCATGATTGCCGCCACTGAAGAGCTGCAGGTGCATGACCCGGACGGGCATATCGGTTCGCGCACCGGTTTGTTCGATCTGCATGTGAACGCCCAGCAAAACGTCGTGGTCGGTTGCGGCCTCGGCGGCACGTCGCTGATCAATGCCAACGTTGCCCTCGAGCCGGAGCCCGGCGTATTCGATGATCCACGCTGGCCGCAAGCGGTGCGTGAACACCGTGATACGTTGCTCAAGGACGGTTACGCCCGCGCCCGGGAGATGCTCAAGCCCAACCCTTACCCGAGCACTGCACCGAACCTGCCGAAACTCGACGCCAACAAGAAGTCCGCCGATTACCTCCAGCAGGGTGCGCATTTCTACAAACCGCCGATCAACGTGACCTTCGACAAACTGCCGAACAATCTCAACCACGTCGGCGTCGAGCAACTGCCGTGCAACCAGTGCGGCGACTGCGTTTCGGGCTGTAACAACAAAGCCAAGAACACCACGCTGATGAACTATCTGCCGGACGCCTGGAACCACGGCGCGGAGATTTTCTGTCAGGCCGAAGTGCGGCATCTGGAGCGCAACGGTGATGGCTGGATCGTGCACTTCCAGTACCTGGACAGTGGTCGCGAGTTGTTCAGCGCACCGACGTTGTTCGTGAAGGCCGACATCGTTGTGGTTTCCGCCGGTACCCTCGGCTCCACGGAAATTCTTTTGCGCTCGCGCGACAAAGGTGTGGCGATGTCCGGCCAGCTCGGCGAGAACATGAGCGGCAACGGCGACATCCTCGGCTTCGGCCACAACTGCGAGCAGACCATCAACGGCATCGGTTTCGGTGCGCACCCGGCCAAGGAACTGCACCCGGTCGGCCCGTGCATCACCTCGGTCATCGACATGCGCACCGAAGGCGACTGGCGCAGTCGCATGGTCATCGAGGAAGGCTCGATCCCTGGCGCCCTCGGCCGACCGATGGTGCCGGCGATGGCCGGGTTTGCCGAGATGATCGGTGTCGCCACTGATGACAGTTTCAGCGGCAAGGTCAAATACAAGGAACGTGAAGCCGAAAGCTTCCTGCGCGGGCCGTACTACGGCGCACTGCACAACATGCAGACTTACCTGATCATGAGCCATGACAGTGGTCAGGGGCGGATGGTCCTCGACAGCAAGGATCAGCTGCGCATCGATTGGCCGGGTGTTGGCGAGCAGGAGAACTTCAAACTCGGCAACGAACGTTTGCACCAGAGCACCAAGGCATTGGGCGGGGTGTGGGTGGAGAACCCGATCTGGTCCAAACTGCTCAAGCACAGCATCGTTTCGGTACACCCGTTGGGCGGTTGCGTGATGGGCGAAGACGCGGCGCAAGGCGTGGTCAATCACAAGGGCCAGGTGTTCAGCGGCGCCAGTGGCAGCGATGTTTACGCCAATCTCTACGTGACCGATGGCGCGGTGATTCCGACCTCGCTGGCGGTCAACCCACTGCTGACCATCTCTGCCGTGAGTGAGCGCAACATGGGCCTGCTCGCCGCTGATCGTGGCTGGCAGATCGACTACACGTTGCCTTCCGCGCCGCGCAAACCGGTGGCGCCGCCCACCCTCGGCGTGCAGTTCACGGAAACCATGAAGGGCTATTTCTCCCGCGCCTTCATGGCGGCGCAGAGCACCGACCTGAAAGTTTATGAAGCGGCGGCCAAACGCGGAGAGGCGGACAACTCGCCGATCGACTTCACCCTGACGATCACCGCCAGCGACATGAACCGGATGATCAAGGAGCCGGAACACGCGGCGACCATTGTCGGCACGGTGAATGCCCCGGCACTGTCACCGCAGCCGCTGACCGCCAGCAACGGCGTGTTCAACCTGTTCGAACAATTCGAGCAGCAGGTCGATACGCGCCACATGAAATACGACATGAAACTGACCGCCGAGGACGGCAACGACTATTTCTTCAGCGCCTTCAAAACCGTGCCGGAAGACAACGGCGTGCTGAATATCTGGCACGACACCAGCACGCTGTACGTGACGCTCTACCGCGGGCCGGACAAGTCGGGCGAGGTGATCGGCTCGGGAGTGATGCACATTCACCCGACCGATTTCGCCAAGCAGATGACCACCATGAAAGTGCTCAATGCACGCAACGAGCGTGAGCGCATCGAAGGCCTGGCGCGGTTCGGCAAGTTCTTCGCCGGGATTCTCTGGGAGAGTTATGGCGGGGTGTTTGCCGGCGATATCTACTTCAACCCCGACGCGCCGCCACGGCTGAAACGACCGCTGGATGCGCCAGCCCCGACGGTGCATTTCTTCCCCACCGAGGATGGCGTCGAACTGCGTCTGACCCGTTATCAGGCCGGGAGCAAAGGGCCAGTGATGCTGGTGCATGGCTTGGGTGTCGGGTCGAATATCTTTTCCACCGATACCATCCAGACCAATCTGCTGGAGTACCTGTGCAAGCACGACTACGACGTGTGGTTGCTGGATTTTCGCGTGAGCATTTTGCTGCCGGCGAGCAAGAAGGAGTGGAACGGCGATCAGATCGCCCGATACGACTTCAAGGCGGCCATCGCGCAGATACAGCAGGAAACCCACGCCCGTGATGTGCAATGCGTGGTGCATTGCTACGGTGCAACGACCTTCTTCATGTCGCTGCTCGCCGGTTTGCAGGGCGTGCGTTCGGTGGTCTGCTCACAAATTGCCGCAGACACCGTGGTCGCCACCGCGACGGGTTTGAAAGCCGGATTGCACCTGCCGGGCATGCTCGATGCGATCGGCATCAAGTCGATGACCGCTTACGCCGACAGCAAGGAAAACTGGTTCAACAAACTCTACGACAAGGCCCTCAACGGCTACGCGCGGATCGAGGCGCAGGGTTACTGCACCAACCCGGTGTGCCACCGCATCACCTTCATGTACGCGTCGTTGTATCGCCACGACACCCTCAACGAAACCCTGCACGACAACCTGCACGAACTGTTCGGCGAATCGAATATCGAGACCTTCGAACATCTGGCGCTGATCGTGCGCAAAGGGCATCTGGTGGATTTCAAAGGCAACGATGTGTACATGCCGCACTTTGATCGGCTGACCATGCCGATCTGCTTTATCAGCGGCGCCGACAACCAGTGTTATCTGCCGGAAAGTACGCTCAAGACCTATCAGCGAGTGTGCGAAGTAAACGGGCCGGAGCGCTACAGCCGGCAGGTGGTGCCGGGCTACGGCCATATCGACTGCATGTTCGGCAAGAACGCGGTGGTCGATGTCTACCCGATCATCCTTGAACATCTGGAGAAAACCGCGCTCGGCTGACTTCAGACCGAGTCGACTGCATCGCGAGCAAGCTCGCTCCCACAGGGGCACGCATTCCAATTGTAGGAGTGAGCCTGCTCGCGATAGCGGTGTATCAGGCGCTGCATTTCTCCGGTCTGCACAAGGAAATGGATGACATGGACAGCTACATCCGCTGGTTTCAACGCTTCATCTGGATCGGCATTGCGATGAACATGGTGTTCGCCATCCCCGCGCTGTTCGCGCCGGGCTTGCTGACATCGGTGGTCGGGCTGCCGCCGCAACTCTCCGACCCGTGGCTGGAAAACGCCGGGATGCTGCTGGTCGGCATCAGCGTGTTGTACATGCCGTCGGGCTTCAACGCGCCGCGCTACGTGGTGCATTCCTGGCTGTGTGTGCTGACGCGATTGATCGCGGTGGTGTTCTGGATTTATCTGATCAACACCAGCATTCAAGGCTCGGTGTTCGTGCCGATGTTGATGGGCGATCTGAGCTTCTTTCTGATCCTCGGCATTTTGCTCTACCTCGGCACCACGCCGGCGAACCGGCCCTGGACCCTGCTGTGCGATGGCTGTCGCGAATGGCGCGCGGCGTGGCAGCGGCGATGGCAGAGTCACGCCTTCAAGGTCGGCACACTGGTGGTGGTCGCGGTGCTCGGCTTCATCGGTTACGAGACCTGGTATCAGATGCTCCGGGTCGTTCCTGAACAGGAGTATGCCTCCGACGAAGACCACTACAAGTACGCCGCCATTGGCCTCGGCATCGAAGCGCGCATTCCCTATTACCTGTTCGCGGTGCTGCCGCAAATGTGCCCGGAGAAGATGCCAAAACCCGGCGGCTGGGAGGTGTTCGGCTTCCTCTTTGAAAACGGCAAGGACCTGCCGATCGGCATGGCCAAACGGCAGATCGGCTACCCGACCGTCGAGCCGAACTGCGCGCTGTGCCACACCGGTTCCTACCGCGCCAATGCCAGCGACGTCGCCGTCAACGTGCCGAGCGCGCCGGCCAACACTCTGCAACTGCAAGCCTTCCAGTGGTTTGCCTACGATTGCGCCAGTGATCCGAAATTCACCACCGACGCGGTGATGGCGGCGATCAACGGAAAATTCCAGCTGGGCTTTTTCGAGAAACTCTACAACCGCTACCTGATCATGCCGATGGCTAAAAGCGCCTTGCTCAAGCAGAAGCAGGCCTACGCCTGGCAGAAGCTGCGCCCGCAACAGGGGCCGGGCCGCACCGATACCTTCAACCCGACGAAAATGGTGGTGTTCGGCTTCCCGGATGACTCGACCATCGGCACCGTCGACCTGCCACAAGTGTGGAACCAGAAACCCAGGGAATCGATGTACCTGCACTGGGATGGCAATAACAACAAGATCCACGAACGCAACTACGCCGCCGCGATGGCCGTGGGTGCGACGCCGGAATCGGTGCTGCCACCCAGCTTCAACCGCGTGACCAACTGGCTGCTCGGGCACAAGGCACCGGCGTGGCCGTGGGCGCTGGATCAGGCCAGGGTCGCCCGGGGCAAGCCGATCTGGGAGGCCAACTGCGCGGCTTGTCATGATTTTGGTCGTGCCGATACCGGCCAGGTCACCACCGAAATCGACCAGCTCGGCACCGATCCGCACCGGCTCGACTCGTTCACCACGGGGCTGGTCGCAGCATTCCACACCTTCAAGAAGCCGCCGTTCGACTTCGGCGCGTATCGCAAGACCCAGAGCTACAGCAACACGCCCACCGACGGCGTATGGTTGCGCGCGCCCTACCTGCACAACGGTTCGGTACCGACATTGTGGGACTTGCTGCAACCGCCGGAAAAACGTCCGCGGGTGTTCATCACCGGCTCGGACATCTACGACCCGGTCAACGTCGGTTTTGTCACCAGCGGCGCACAGGCCAAAGCCTCGGCGGACTTCAAATACGACACGCGCCTGGAGGGCAACCACAACAGCGGTCACCTGTACGGCACGACCTTGTCCGACGACGACAAACGCGCGTTGATCGAATTCATGAAAACCCTGTGAACCCTTACGGAGAGAGGATTACGCCATGTCACTGGTCAGTCATTGGGAACACGAATATGACAAGGTCAAATTGCGCATTCACGGCTTGTTGACGCGCATGGAAATGGCCTGGATGAAGCTCATCAGCGAGCTGGAGCCGCAGGAATTTCAGGCGATCATCAAGCTGTTGCAGCGCGGCCACGATCAGGCGCATTACGTGCTGAAAAACGGCGAATTGCCGACTGACGAGCCGGCGGTGCCGTGGGAGTTGGCCCATGGTCTGTCGATCCTGCGCATCGGCAATGCCACGCCGTTGCCGCAGTCCACCGATCAACTGGCGACCCGGGTGCTCAAGGATGGCAGCCTGCTCGGGTGTCGCAAGTGGGAACTGCTCGATCTGCTGTGGAGCGAGGCGCTGCTGAAGTGGATCGAAAACCTGCGCCATCACGCAACGTTCGGCACTGACCCGGCGGTGGTGCAAATGGATCGCGACGTGACCCTGGCGATTGCCGGCGACTGGGGCACCGGACCGTTCGACAGCCATGCGCCGGCGGTGTCGGTGGCCAACCAGATGCAACTGGCCCAGGCCGATTTCACCATTCATTTGGGCGATGTGTATTACGCCGGCAGTCATTCCCAGGAAGACGTCGACATGGCGGGTTGGCCGATGGGCACACACGGCTCGTTCACCCTCAACTCCAACCACGAGATGTACAGCGGCGCCCATGGCTACTTCAAGGAACTGGCCAGGCAATTTCCCGGACAACAGGGCACCAGTTATTTTGCCCTGATCAATGATGACTGGCTGGTGGTCGGGCTGGATTCTGCCTATGCGTCTGATGCGATGAATCTGTACATGGACGGCACCCTGAACGAGCCGCAGATCCAGTGGATGAAAGGTCTGCCGAAACGCAAAAAACTCATGGTGCTCAGTCATCATCAGGGCTTCGATATTTCCGGGCACCACAAGACGGCGCTGTATCAACCGGTGTGCGATGCGCTGGGGCGCGAGCCGGATTACTGGTATTGGGGGCATCTGCACAACGGCATCGTCTATGCGCAGCAGGGCGGTCTGCATGCGCGCTGTGCCGGGCACGGGGCGATTCCCTATGGCAATTCCAGCGAACTGAACGGGCATGCGCGGGTGTTGTGGTCGGAGACCCAGGATGCCAACGACCCGGCGTATCCGCTGCGGGTGCTGAACGGGTACGCGAAAATCAGGCTGGTGGGGGAGGAGATTTTCGAGGAGTTTATTGGCGAGGATGGCAGTGTGAGGTGGTCATCCAAATGAGGCGGTGACTGGGCCGGCCTCTTCGCGAGCAGCCTCGCTCCCACAGGTGAAACGCATTCCAAATGTGGGAGCGAGCCTGCTCGCGAAGCTGTTGCTTTTAGCCCTGGACCGGCACGCCTTTGAGGTAAGGCGCAGGCTCGGCGCCGAGGTTGTTCAGCATCCGCTCGCTGTACCAGTCGACGAAGTTGACCACGCCGAATTCATAAGTCTTGGAGTAAGGCCCTGGCTGGTAAGCGGTGGAATTGATCCCGCGCTGGTTTTCCTCAGCCAGACGCCGGTCCTGATCGTTGGTCGCGTCCCACACCTGGCGCATGCGCTCGACGTCGTAATCGACACCTTCCACCGCGTCCTTGTGCACCAGCCACTTGGTGGTGACCATGGTTTCCTGGGCGCTGATCGGCCACACGGTGAAGACGATGATGTGGTCGCCCATGCAGTGGTTCCACGAGTGCGGCAGGTGCAGGATGCGCATCGAGCCCAGGTCCGGGTTCTTGATCCGGCCCATCAACTTCGCGCAGCCTTGTTTGCCGTCGAGGGTCATCGACACGGTGCCCTTGAGCAGCGGCATGCGCACGATGCGGTTGCGCAGGCCGAAACTGGCGTGGGCGTAAGGGATCTTTTCCGCTTCCCAGGCAGCGGCGGACGCGGCGACGTGATCCTTGAACGCCTGATCGGCACGCGGGTCGGTGACGTCGTCCCATTCCAGCAGGGTTTTCAACAGTTCCGGGTGCGACGCGTTGCAGTGGTAGCACTCGCGGTTGTTTTCCAGCACCAGTTTCCAGTTGGCCTTCTCCATCAAGGTGGTGGTGATCGCCACCTTGGTGTTCTCCATGTCGTACGGTTCCATGTAATGGTTGAGCGTCGACAGGAAGTCATCGATGGCCGGCGGGTTTTCCGCCAGGCTGATGAAGATGTAGCCGCCAGCGGTTTTCACGTTCACCGGCTTCAGGCCGTACTGCTTCATGTCGAAGTCGGCGCCCATTTCGGTGCCGGCGAACAGCAGGCGACCGTCCAGCTCGTAGGTCCACTGGTGGTAATGGCAGACCAGTTTGGCGACCTTGCCTTTTTCACTGGTGCACAGGCGCGAGCCACGGTGGCGGCAGACGTTGTGGAACGCGTGCACCACGCCTTCGGCGCCACGAATGACAATGATCGGGTTTTTGCCGATCTGCAGGGTCAGGTAGTTGCCTTTGGCCGGGATCTCGCAGGTCATGCCGGCGATCAACCATTCCTTCTGGAAGATCTCCTGCATGTCGATATCGAACAGCCGCTCATCGCTGTAGAACGGTTGCGGCAGGGAAAAGGTGCGCTCGCGCTCCTGAAGCATTTGCGCGGTGGCCTTGCGTGCGGGTTCCAGCGGATCGCCCAGGCTGATTTTTGCGGTGACGTCCATCGATGTAATCCTCATGGCCCTCTGCGTGGCCGGCGAAAGTGGCTGATCAGGTGTGCTGCAAAACGGTTGCTACGCAAGGTGTAAAGAAGTCGTCTTGTGTTGGGGCGAGTGTGGGGCCGGCGCTGGGCGGAACCTTATCCATGCGCGACATGGTGCAATCTGTTCCCGACGCGCAAGCCCCGGTGTTCAAGGGCTGGTCGCGATAAGTATGTCAATGTCGCGGATAGGTAAACGCGCGCTCTGCGCTATACGCAGAATCGCCGACATGAGGCCGACAGTCGGCCGTGGAGAACAGCATGTCCAACAGCTTCCTGAATCCGGTCACCACCCAGACCTGGGCCAATGGCCGACACATTGTCCGTTGCGTCAAAGTCATCCAGGAAACCTGGGATGTGCGCACGTTCTGCTTTATGGCCGACCAGCCGATCCTGTTCTTCTTCAAACCGGGGCAGTTCGTCACCCTCGAGCTTGAAATCGAAGGCCAGCCGATCATGCGCTCGTACACGATTTCCAGCTCGCCGTCGGTGCCGTACAGCTTCTCGGTGACGATCAAGCGCGTGCCGGGCGGCAAGGTCTCGAACTGGTTGCATGACACTTTGCATGAGGGGCAAGAGCTGGCGGTGCACGGGCCGGTCGGTCTGTTCAATGCCATGGACTTCCCGAGCCCGAAAGTCCTGTACTTGAGCGGCGGCGTCGGTATCACGCCGTGCATGTCGATGGCGCGCTGGTTCTACGACACCAATGCCAACGTCGACATGACCTTCGTGCACAGCGCACGCTCGCCGAAAGACATCATTTACCACCGCGAGCTCGAGCACATGGCGTCGCGGATCGACAACTTCAGCCTGCACCTGATTTGTGAAAAGCACGGCCTGGGTGAGCCATGGGCCGGCTATCGTGGTTACCTGAACCACAAGATGCTCGAACTGATGGTCCCGGATTTCCTCGAGCGCGAAGTGTTCTGCTGCGGCCCGACGCCGTACATGAACGCGGTCAAGCGCCTGCTGGAAGTGGCCGGTTACGACATGTCGCGGTACCACGAAGAATCCTTCGGCGCCACGCCACCGGAAGCGCGTGCCGACGCAGTGGAGCAAGCCGAACAGGCTGCCGATGCACCGGAAATCGACGCAGCGGATCTGCATCAGGTCGAATTCACCGCTTCCGGTAAAAGCATTCGCGTGGCACCGGGGGAAACCGTCCACGCAGCAGCCGCCAAGCTCGGCCTGATGATCCCGAAAGCCTGCGGCATGGGCATTTGCGGGACCTGCAAGGTGCTGAAACTTGGCGGCGAAGTGGAGATGGAACACAACGGCGGGATTACCGAGGAGGATGAGGCCGAGGGGTTCATCCTGTCGTGCTGCAGCGTGCCGAAGGGGGATGTGCGGATTGAGTTTTAAATAGTCTTGAACTTGGGTCGATCTCCTCAAGGAGGAGATCGACCGGGAAAGTGAGATTTCAAATCAGCCCGAACAAGGCGAGCAGGCCGAAGCCCACTAAGGCAAAGCCAAATATTTGCTGGTATTTATTCAGTCTGAGCAGGTCGCGCTTGAGTTTCGGCGGGAAATTCTTAACGTCTCTTGCGCTGACTTTGCCTTGGGAAATGTACCGTGCGGGGTTTTTAAGGATGCCGAAAATCTCACCCATCATATAAATACGTCCCCCCACGCCCGCTTGCCATAACATGAGCAAAGACGATGTGATTGAACTGCGTTTTAGGCTATTGAGGATCGTTTCCAGTCTTCTCTTGGCTGTATAAAGTAAAATTCCATTCACCAATAAAAGACCTGTGAAACTCACCAGTGCCATGATCACTATTGGATCTTTTACGATATTGTTAATTTGATCCATGGATGAGCTTATTCCCAAGCCCATCATAATTGCAAAAAATATGAAAACCAATCTATATAAAATAATTAAGTTCTTTCTAAGCTTTTTTGGAAAGTTTTCGAAGTCGTTCGCGCAAAGTTTTCCGGTATGAATGTAAAATTCAGGGTTTCGCATGATGTCGAACACTTCTCCCATCATGTAGACTTTGCCCCAAGGACCTCCGTGCCAAAGCATTATCAGTCTGCTCGAAATAGAACTGTTTGTTAGATGGTTCAGTATGGTTTTAGTTTTTGTTTTCGCGACATACAACATCACTCCTATCAAAGTAAATATGCCGACGAAGTCTACAAACCCAATCAATAAGAAAATTTTCTCTGAAGTGCGAAGAGTCATCTAACAGCCTCGTATACTTTCTCTGCGATCCGTTCGCCGCCTTTCTCGCCAAAAGTCCCGCCGGCGTAATTTCCGAGTCCTGCCAGTAGCGCACTGCAAAGTACAGTGCCAAGTCCGCCAGTCGGGAGGCCAGCGCCTACGCAGATCGTTGAGGCCGTGAAGCTTACGAGCGCGCCGGCAACCATTCCGCCACCCACGCCACCCAAAAAGCTTCCGCTCTCCGTGAACTTCACCTTTTCACATGCCGCCGCACTTCCGTGTGTGCAAACATCCTGCACCTTTAAGGCGGAGGCACCGCCACCCACCGCTGTACCGATCCAGCCGCCATATTTAACGTACTGTGATGCTTGGCTGACTGCCCGAATATGAGTGGCATAACCTGGGTTCTGGCCGATTCCGCCGGCTTTTCGCCAGCGGTGCACAAGATGGGGGTGATCGATGCCTAGAGTGGTCTTCAGGCTCGGGTAATCGGGGAGCCCGATGCTCTGCCGGGTGAACTGATTGAGTTGGACGTCCAGCTTTTTGAGTAATTGGTCACGCTTGTTTATGAATTCTTCAGAGACCCGGTGGCCTTTTACGTCCAGCGTATGAACATGCAATTTCTCGAGATCCGCCAGGACATTTTTTATGCCATCCAGATGATTGGCCGCCATGGCCGTGACGACCCCGATCACTTTTGATTCATAGGCGAGTGCGGTCTGGATCACGCCATAGTGCTGCGCCATGAAATCCGCTTCTTCCAAGGTCAGTGGTTCCAGCGTCGCACTGACGAAACGGGCGGTCTGCATCAGCAATGCTTCTTCGTATGTGCATTGTTGATTGTCAGGATCGCTCAGCACGATCATCGAACCGGCTTTAATCATGTCCGCGTTCGGATTCAAGCTCCTGAATCTAGCGATGACATTCGGCTTGGCAGAAGGAAAAAGCTGTGCCTCGAGCTTCTCGGCGACAATGCTTTTCGGCACGACGTAAAACCCCGGCTCCGGTGGAGCTGGACGTTCTTGCGGCCAGTGTTCGCTGGGGAAGAACTTCAAGTCGTCGACAGGGTGGGGCCCAGCGTTGTTGCTGGTGTCCAGGCGCGCCACTCTGAGGTTCTGCTGATGAATCGCGCGCAGCAACCTGTCTGGATCGGAGCGCGAGGCAGGCTGCCTGAGCATCGATAACGGGCGTTTTTTCACCGCTTCAGGAACGGCACCTTTGGTGCCGCTTACCAGAACTCTGGATTGGTTCAGAAGATGACGCTGTTCCTGTGCGAGGGCGTCAAGGCCCATGTCCGCTGAAAGGCGGCCGCTGGCGACATCATCGACAATGCCCTTGGCGAAGCGCGCGACCTCCTGATTGAACTGCACGCGCGCACTGCCGAATGCCAGATGACGTGAGCCGACTGCCTGTGCCTGTGCGAGCAGCTTGCCGGCAACGTGTCGAACGTCGCTGAGACCATGGCGCCGATCGCTCAACCTTCTTCGCCCCACGAGGCATGGCCGCTGGTCCCGGCGAGGTGATGCACCCAGCTGATGCCACGATAACGAATCGCGACCTGCTCTTGAGGTTCAGCGTCGTTGTGCAGAATGACGTGGGGCATATCCAGGTTCAGTTCGGTGAGCACCGCACCGTCGATCGAGACAGAAAAGTATTTTTCCTGCTGACCCTGAGGGGAAGTTCGGTAGAAGTTGATCTTGCAGTCGATCTCTTCACGGTTGGCCAGTGCCTGGGCCAGCAGCGGTGAAGATTTGTCGACGACTTTGGTGACTATGACCGGCGCGTGGGTGGCTCGGTGAGAGTTGTCGAGGTTGGCGAGGTTGTGGCTGTACGACAGCACCATGATTTGATCGGTGTGTGCCGCCTGATATCTGTTGCCGACCGAATCAGGCGTTGAGCAGCCTGCCGAAATCAGCCCTTGGGTCTTGCCCATGATCGTCATGTAGCCGGGAATTGCCATCGCGTGCGCTCCTTGAATCGGGAGCGGGCAGTCTATGGCGGGATTTTCGTGCTTTCTGTAGGCCTTGGTGTAGTCCGATTCTGAAAATGCAGGTCTGCGACGCGCAGCCTCTGGGTTGCATTCCCGTGCTGAGCATGGGAATGCAACTAGGGAGGGGAATCAGGCCGACATGACCTCGCGAATATCGCGCGCCAGTTCGCGCACGCGCTCTTCTTCGGTGTCCCAGGAGCACATGAAACGTGCGCCGCCCTTGCCGATGAAGGTGTAGAAGCGCCAGTTCTTTGCAGTCAACGCAGCGATGGCCGGTTCCGAGAGTTGCAGGAACACTCCATTGGCCTGCACCGGGAACATCAGTTCGACGCCGGGGATGTCGCTGACCAGTTCTGCCAGCAGTTGCGCGCAGTGGTTGGCGTGGCGGGCGTATTTGAGCCAGGCGTCGTTTTCCAGAATGCCGACCCACGGTGCCGACAGGAAGCGCATTTTCGATGCCAGTTGCCCGGCCTGTTTGCAGCGGTAGTCGAAATCTTCGGCCAGTTTGTGGTTGAAGAACAGGATCGCTTCACCCACCGCCATGCCGTTCTTGGTGCCGCCGAAACACAGCACATCGACGCCGGCCTTCCAGGTCAGGTCGGCAGGCGAGCAGCCAAGGAACGCGCAGGCGTTGGAGAAGCGCGCGCCGTCCATGTGCAGGTGCAGGCCCAGTTCCTTGCAAGTCGCGCTGATGGCGCGGACTTCTTCCGGGGTGTAGACGCTGCCGACTTCGGTGGCCTGGGTGAGGGTCACCACGCGCGGTTTCGGGTAGTGGATGTCCTGGCGCTTGAGCGCGACTTCGCGGATCGATTGCGGGGTGATCTTGCCGTTTTCAGTGCCGGCGATCAGCAGCTTCGAGCCGTTGGAGAAGAATTCCGGAGCGCCGCATTCGTCGGTTTCGACGTGGGCGGTTTCCGAGCAGATCACGCTATGGTAACTCTGGCACAGCGACGACAGGGCCAGCGAGTTGGCGGCGGTGCCGTTGAAGGCGAAGAACACTTCACAGTCGGTTTCGAACAGTCTGCGGAAATGATCGGCCGCACGCGCGGTCCATTCATCGTCGCCATACGCGCGCTGGTGGCCGTGGTTGGCCTGTTCCATGGCGGCCCAGGCTTCGGGGCAGATACCGGAATAGTTGTCGCTGGCGAATTGTTGGCTCTTGTCGGTCATGGCCGGCTTCCGTAATCGAGACTCTTGTGAAGGCTCGTGGTCAATGAGGATGCGCACTTTACCGAAGATCTTCCGGGGAGCACATGCGATGTCGGGTGCAGAAAATTACCAGTTTATGGGCCGATTATGCACCTGAGCCAACGCGACGGTGCCCTGGATCTGCTCAAGTGGCTGGCGCTGCTGAGCATGTTGCTCGATCACCTGCGATATGTCGGCTTCTCCGTCGACTGGCTGTATGTGCCGGGGCGGCTGGCGTTTCCGTGGTTTTGCCTGGCAATGGCGGCGAATCTGGCACGCGACGGTTCGGGCAAGATGGAGTGGCGCTATCTGGGCTGGCTGTTGCTGTTCAGCGCCGTCAGCGAAATCCCTTATCGCTTGTACATACCCGAACCTGACACCTTGAACGTGATGCCGACGCTGGCGCTGGGCCTACTGGTAGCGCGGGGCTGGCAGGATTCTGCGTCGCTGTCGCGATTACTCGCATTGACCGCGCTGGTGGTTGCGGCGGTTTTTTCAGAACGACTGATGTTCGGGTTCTTCGGCGTATTGTTGCCGTTGGCGATGCTGCTGGTAGTCCGCCGACCTTGGTGTTTCGGCCTGTTGCCGGGGCTGGTGTGTCTGGCGGCGAACCAATGGCAAGTGCTGCTCGAATCGGCTCGGTTCGGCAACAGCGTGGCGATTCTTGGTCTGGCGACGTGCGTGTTCGCGCCGATACTGGGAATGTTCCTGTTGCGACATGGGCGACATGTCCGGCCACCACCGATGCGGCGCTGGGCGTATGCCCTCTATCCCATGCATTTCCTCCTGCTGCTTGCCGTCCGCCAGTTGATCGCATAAGCCCTGTAGGAGCTGCCGAAGGCTGCGATCTTTTGATCTTCAAAGTCAAAGTCAAAAGATCGCAGCCTTCGGCAGCTCCTACAGGGGAACGCATTCTGCAGTCATTTCCAGCCATGTCGTAAACGCACCTTTGCGTGGCGTCCGCAGGCATTTGAGCACTCGAAGCCGGTCATACCATCGCATCAAAGGGCACTGCCATCACTGCCGGTGCCTTACCGAGACGAATGGCGCACAGATGCCGCTGGGAGAGACGCGATGTTCAGCAAGCAAGACCAGATCCAGGGTTACGACGATGCACTGCTGGCGGCGATGAATGCCGAGGAGCAACGTCAGGAAGATCACATCGAGCTGATCGCGTCGGAGAACTACACCAGCAAGCGCGTCATGCAGGCGCAAGGCAGCGGCCTGACCAACAAATACGCCGAGGGCTATCCGGGCAAGCGCTACTACGGCGGCTGCGAGCATGTGGATAAAGTCGAAGCGCTGGCCATCGAACGCGCCAAGCAACTGTTCGGTGCCGACTATGCCAACGTCCAGCCGCACTCCGGTTCTTCGGCCAACAGCGCCGTGTACCTGGCGCTGATCCAGCCAGGCGACACCATCCTCGGCATGAGCCTGGCTCACGGTGGTCACCTGACCCACGGCGCCAAAGTGTCGTCCTCGGGCAAGCTCTATAACGCCGTGCAGTACGGCATCAACACCGACACCGGGCTGATCGACTACGACGAAGTCGAGCGTCTGGCCGTCGAGTGCAAACCGAAAATGATCGTTGCCGGTTTCTCCGCTTACTCGAAGACTCTGGACTTCCCGCGCTTCCGCCAGATCGCCGACAAGGTCGGTGCGCTGCTGTTCGTCGACATGGCCCACGTCGCCGGTCTGGTCGCTGCCGGCCTGTACCCGAACCCGCTGCCGTACGCCGATGTGGTCACCACCACCACCCACAAAACCCTGCGCGGTCCGCGTGGCGGGCTGATCCTGGCCAAGTCCAACGAAGAGATCGAGAAGAAGCTCAACGCTGCGGTATTCCCCGGCGCCCAGGGCGGTCCGCTGATGCACGTCATCGCCGGTAAAGCGGTGTGCTTCAAGGAAGCGCTGGAGCCTGGCTTCAAGGCGTATCAGCAACAAGTGATCGACAACGCCCAGGCGATGGCCAGCGTGTTCATCAAGCGTGGCTACGATGTGGTCTCCGGTGGCACCGACAACCATCTGTTCCTGGTCAGCCTGATCCGTCAGGGCCTGACCGGCAAAGACGCCGACGCCGCCCTTGGCCGTGCCCACATCACTGTGAACAAGAATGCCGTGCCGAACGACCCGCAGTCGCCGTTCGTGACCTCGGGCCTGCGCATCGGCACCCCGGCGGTGACCACGCGCGGCTTCAAGGTCAGCCAGTGCGAAACCCTCGCCGGCTGGATCTGCGACATCCTCGACAACCTCGGCGACGCCGATGTCGAGGCCAATGTCGCCCAGCAGGTCTCGGCCCTGTGCGCAGACTTCCCGGTTTATCGCTGAGTCGGCTTTGGAGTAATGACTATGCAACGCTATTCCGGCTTCGGCCTGTTCAAACACTCGCTCAGCCACCACGAAAACTGGCAACGCATGTGGCGCACGCCCACGCCGAAAAAAGTCTACGACGTAGTCATCGTCGGCGGCGGCGGGCACGGCCTGGCGACGGCCTACTATCTGGCCAAGGAGCACGGCATCACCAATGTCGCCGTGGTCGAGAAAGGCTGGCTGGGCGGCGGTAACACCGCGCGCAACACCACCATCGTGCGTTCCAACTACCTGTGGGACGAGTCGGCGCACCTCTACGAACACGCGATGAAATTGTGGGAAGGCCTGTCGCAGGATCTCAACTACAACGTGATGTTCTCCCAGCGCGGCGTCTACAACCTGTGCCACACCCTGCAGGACATCCGTGATTCGGAGCGTCGGGTCAGCGCCAACCGCCTCAACGGCGTCGATGGCGAACTGCTTGACGCCAAGCAAGTGGCTGACGAGATCCCGTACCTTGACTGCTCGAAGAACACCCGCTATCCGATCATGGGCGCCACCGTGCAGCGTCGCGGCGGCGTCGCCCGTCACGATGCCGTGGCCTGGGGCTTCGCGCGTGCCGCCGATGCCCTCGGTGTGGACCTGATCCAGCAGACCGAAGTGATCGGTTTCCGCAAGGAAAACGGTGTGTGCATCGGCGTCGAAACCAACAAGGGTTTCATCGGCGCCAAGCGCGTCGGCGTGGTGACGGCCGGTAACTCCGGGCACATGGCCAAGCTTGCCGGTTTCCGCCTGCCGATCGAATCCCACCCGCTGCAGGCGCTGGTGTCCGAGCCGATCAAACCGATTATCGACAGCGTGATCATGTCCAACGCCGTACACGGTTACATCAGCCAGTCCGACAAGGGCGACCTGGTGATCGGCGCCGGTATCGACGGCTACAACGGTTACGGCCAGCGTGGTTCGTACCCGGTGATCGAACACACCATCCAGGCCATCGTCGAGATGTTCCCGGTGCTGTCGCGCGTTCGCATGAACCGCCAGTGGGGCGGCATCGTCGACACCACCCCGGACGCCTGCCCGATCATCTCGAAAACGCCAGTCCCGAACATGTTCTTCAACTGCGGTTGGGGCACCGGTGGCTTCAAGGCCACACCGGGTTCGGGCAACGTGTTTGCCGCGAGTCTGGCCAAGGGTGAAATGCACCCGCTGGCCGCACCGTTTTCCATCGACCGTTTCCACAACGGCGCCCTGATCGACGAACACGGCGCTGCTGCCGTCGCCCACTAACAGGAGAAATCCCTATGTTGCACATCTTCTGTCCTCACTGCGGCGAACTGCGCTCCGAAGAGGAATTCCATGCATCCGGCCAGGCGCATATCCCGCGGCCGCTGGATCCGAACGCCTGCACCGATGAAGAGTGGGGCGACTACATGTTCTTCCGCGATAACCCGCGCGGTCTGCACCATGAGTTGTGGGACCACGTTGCCGGTTGCCGGCAGTACTTCAACGTCACTCGCGATACCGTGACCTACGAGATTCTCGAGAGCTACAAGATCGGCGAGAAGCCGCAATTCACCGACAAGGCTGGCACTGCGAAAACAGCCACGACGGCGCTGGGAGAGAAGGTATGAGCCAGACCAATCGCCTGTCCAACGGTGGACGGATCGACCGCAACAAAGTGCTGAGCTTCACCTTCAACGGCCAGACCTACAAAGGCTATGAAGGCGACTCGCTGGCTGCTGCACTGATCGCCAACGGCGTCGACATCATCGGCCGCAGCTTCAAGTATTCGCGTCCTCGCGGCATCTTTGCCGCCGGTTCCGAAGAGCCGAACGCCGTGCTGCAGATCGGTGCCACCGAAGCCACGCAGATTCCCAACGTGCGCGCCACGCAACAGGCGTTGTATCAGGGCCTGGTCGCCACCAGCACCAATGGCTGGCCGAGCGTCAACAACGACATGATGGGCATTCTCGGCAAGGTCGGCGGCAAGCTGATGCCGCCGGGTTTCTACTACAAAACCTTCATGTACCCGCAATCGTTCTGGATGACTTACGAGAAGTACATCCGCAAGGCTGCCGGCCTCGGCCGTTCGCCGACCGAGAACGATCCGGACACCTACGACTACATGAACCAGCACTGCGACGTGCTGATCGTCGGCGCCGGCCCGGCCGGTCTCGCCGCAGCCCTGGCCGCTGCGCGCAGCGGTGCCCGAGTGATTCTGGCCGATGAGCAGGAAGAGTTCGGCGGCAGCCTGCTCGATTCCCGCGAAAGCCTCGACGGCAAACCGGCGATGGAATGGGTTGCCAGCGTCATCGCTGAACTGAAGAACACCCCGGACGTGCTGCTGTTGCCGCGCGCCACGGTCAACGGTTATCACGACCACAACTTCCTGACCATTCACGAACGCCTCACCGATCACCTCGGCGACCGTGCGCCGATCGGTCAGGTGCGCCAGCGCATCCACCGCGTCCGCGCCAAGCGTGTGGTGCTGGCGACCGGTGCCCACGAGCGTCCGCTGGTCTACGGCAACAACGACGTGCCGGGCAACATGCTTGCCGGTGCGGTGTCGACTTACGTGCGTCGCTACGGCGTGGCGCCAGGCAAGAAACTGGTGCTGTCGACCAACAACGATCACGCCTATCGCGTCGCTCTGGATTGGCTCGATGCCAGTCTGCAAGTGGTCGCGATCGCTGACGCCCGCAGCAATCCGCGCGGTGCATTGGTCGAAGAAGCGCGCGCCAAAGGCATTCGCATCCTCACCGGCAGCGCCGTCATCGAAGTGCGTGGCAGCAAGCGTGTGACCGCTGCCCGCGTCGCCGCGATTGACGTCAAGGCACACGCCGTGACCAGCCCGGGCGAATGGCTCGACTGCGACCTGGTTGCCAGTTCCGGCGGTTACAGCCCTGTGGTCCACCTGGCTTCGCACCTCGGCGGCAAACCGGTCTGGCGTGAAGACATTCTCGGTTTCGTACCGGGCGAAGCACCGCAGAAACGCGTGTGCGTCGGAGGCATCAACGGCGTCTACGCGCTCGGCGATTCGCTGGCCGACGGTTTCGAAGGTGGCGTGCGCGCTGCCGCCGAAGCCGGTTTCCAGACCGTCGAAGGCGTGTTGCCGAAAGCCCTGAGCCGTCTCGAAGAGCCGACGCTTGCGCTGTTCCAGGTGCCGCACGAGAAGAACTCGGCGCGTGCACCGAAGCAATTCGTCGACTTCCAGAACGACGTCACCGCCGGTGGCATCGAACTGGCGACCCGCGAAGGTTTCGAATCGGTCGAGCACGTCAAACGCTACACCGCGCTGGGCTTCGGCACCGATCAGGGCAAGCTCGGCAACGTCAACGGTCTGGCCATTGCCGCCCGTTCGCTGAACGTGACCATCCCGCAGATGGGCACCACCATGTTCCGTCCGAACTACACGCCGGTGACCTTCGGCGCCGTGGCCGGTCGGCACTGTGGGCACATCTTCGAACCGGTGCGCTACACCGCGCTGCATGCCTGGCACGTGAAGAACGGCGCCGAGTTTGAAGACGTCGGTCAGTGGAAGCGTCCGTGGTATTTCCCGAAAAACGGTGAAGACCTGCACGCGGCGGTCAAGCGTGAATGCAAAGCCGTGCGCGACAGCGTCGGCCTGCTCGACGCGTCGACCCTCGGCAAGATCGATATTCAAGGCCCGGATGCCCGCGAGTTACTCAACCGCGTGTACACCAACGCCTGGACCAAGCTCGACGTGGGCAAGGCTCGCTACGGTCTGATGTGCAAGGAAGACGGCATGGTCTTCGACGACGGTGTGACGGCGTGTCTGGCCGACAACCATTTCGTCATGACCACCACCACCGGTGGCGCTGCACGCGTACTGCAGTGGCTGGAGCTGTACCACCAGACCGAATGGCCGGACCTGAAGGTGTATTTCACATCGGTCACCGACCACTGGGCGACCATGACTTTGTCCGGGCCGAACAGCCGCAAGCTGCTCAGCGCCGTGACCGACATCGATTTGAGCAACGAAGCGTTCCCGTTCATGACCTGGAAAGAAGGTCTGGTCGGCGACGTGCCGGCACGGGTGTTCCGTATCTCGTTCACCGGTGAGCTGTCGTACGAAGTCAACGTGCAGGCCGACTACGCGATGGGCGTGCTGGAGAAAATCGTCGAGGCCGGCAAGCAGTACAACCTGACGCCGTACGGCACCGAAACCATGCACGTGCTGCGGGCCGAGAAGGGTTTCATCATCGTCGGCCAGGACACCGACGGCTCGATGACCCCGGACGACCTGAACATGGGCTGGTGTGTCGGTCGCACCAAACCGTTCTCGTGGATCGGCCAGCGCGGCATGAACCGCGAAGATTGCATCAAGGATCAGCGCAAACAGCTGGTGGGCCTCAAGCCGGTCGATCCGACCAAATGGCTGCCGGAAGGCGCGCAACTGGTGTTCAACACCAAGCAGGCGATCCCGATGACCATGGTCGGCCACGTGACCTCCAGTTATGCGCACAACTCCCTTGGCTATTCGTTTGCCATGGGTGTGGTCAAGGGCGGTCTCAAGCGCATGGGCGAGCGGGTGTTCGCACCGCTGGCTGATGGCAGCGTGATCGAGGCGGAAATCGTTTCTTCGGTGTTCTTCGATCCGAAGGGTGATCGCCAGAATATCTGACAACCTCGGGAGCGGTGGGCGGGCGGCTATTCGCGAGCAGGCTCGCTCCCACATTCGATCGCGTTCCCCTGTGGGAGCGAGCCTGCTCGCGAAGGCGGCGGCACAGCCACCACAGGAACCAACAGCATTCAGAAGGTGCTTTATGACCACAGCCAACGTGTACCAACAACGCCCGACCACTGGCGCCAAGGCCGAGTCGTCGCTGCACCATGCCGACCTCGCCAGCCTGGTCGGCAAGGGCCGCAAGAACGCCGGCGTGATCGTGCGGGAAAAGAAACTCCTCGGCCACCTGACCCTTCGTGGCGATGGCCACGATGCAGCCTTCGCGGCCGGTGTGCACAAGGCGCTGGGCATTGAATTGCCCGGCGCCCTGAGCGTGATCGTCAAAGGCGAAACCAGCCTGCAATGGATGGGACCGGACGAATGGTTGCTGATCGTCCCGAGCGGGGAAGAGTTCGCCGCCGAGCAGAAACTGCGTGAAGCGCTGGGCGATCTGCACATTGCCATCGTCAACGTCAGCGGCGGCCAGCAGATCCTCGAACTGAGCGGGCCGAACGTGCGTCAAGTGCTGATGAAATCCACCAGCTACGACGTGCACCCGAACAACTTCCCGGTCGGCAAAGCGGTCGGCACGGTATTCGCCAAGTCGCAGCTGATGATTCGTCATACCGCTGAAGACACCTGGGAACTGCTGATCCGTCGCAGCTTCTCGGATTACTGGTGGTTGTGGTTGCAGGATGCTTCGGCCGAGTACGGCCTCAGCGTTCAGGCCTAAGATCAAGAGCTACCCCCTCACCCCAGCCCTCTCCCCCAGGGGGGAGAGGAGGAAAGGGAGCCGGTCTCGGGTGTTTTTGTGATCTATATTCACCCGCGATATTTCAGGTCGGCGTAGCTCGAAAGAGCACCACGGTCAGTCCCCTCTCCCTCTGGGAGAGGGCTAGGGTGAGGGGAAAACCCTGACACCCCGCACAAAGAACAGGAGTCACCGCACCATGAGCCGCGCCCCAGACACATGGATTCTGACCGCCGACTGCCCCAGCGTCCTCGGCACGGTGGACGCGGTCACGCGTTTTCTGTTCGAGCAGGGGTGCTACGTCACCGAGCACCACTCGTTCGATGATCGCCTCTCCGGGCGCTTCTTCATTCGGGTGGAATTCCGTCAGCCCGACGGTTTTGACGAGCAATCTTTCCGCGCAGGTCTGGCCGAACGCGGCCAGGCCTTCGGCATGCTCTTCGAGCTGACCGCGCCGAACTACCGGCCGAAAGTGGTGATCATGGTCTCCAAAGCCGATCACTGCCTCAACGACTTGCTCTACCGCCAGCGCATCGGCCAGTTGTCGATGGACGTGGCGGCGGTGGTGTCCAACCATCCGGATCTCAAGCCGTTGGCCGACTGGCACCAGATTCCCTACTACCATTTCCCTCTCGACCCCAATGACAAACCGGCGCAGGAGCGTCAGGTCTGGCAGGTGATCGAAGAGGCCGGTGCCGAACTGGTGATCCTCGCCCGTTACATGCAGGTGCTGTCGCCGGAGCTGTGCCGCAAGCTCGACGGCAAGGCGATCAACATTCATCACTCGCTGCTGCCGGGCTTCAAGGGCGCCAAGCCCTATCACCAGGCTTACAACAAAGGCGTGAAACTGGTTGGCGCGACGGCGCACTACATCAACAACGACCTCGACGAGGGGCCGATCATCGCCCAGGGCGTCGAAGCGGTGGATCACAGTCATTACCCCGAGGATCTGATCGCCAAGGGGCGCGATATCGAAGGCCTGACGCTGGCGCGGGCGGTTGGGTATCACATTGAGCGAAGAGTGTTCCTCAACGCCAATCGTACGGTCGTTCTCTAGAACGCTTAAAGATCACAGCCTTCGGCAGCTCCTACAGGGGCATGCGATCCATGTAGGAGCTGCCGAAGGCTGCGATCTTTTGATTTACCGAGCACTCAACGCGCTGCCCAACCGGGGCAGCGCAGTTCCATAAAAACAACAGCGAGGTGAAAGCATGTCTGGCAATCGTGGTGTGGTGTATCTCGGCGCTGGCAAGGTCGAAGTACAGAAAATCGACTACCCGAAAATGCAGGACCCGCGCGGTCGCAAGATCGAGCACGGGGTCATTCTCAAAGTGGTTTCCACCAACATCTGCGGCTCCGACCAGCACATGGTGCGCGGCCGGACTACGGCGCAGACCGGTCTGGTACTGGGCCACGAAATCACCGGCGAGGTGATCGAAAAGGGCTCTGACGTCGAAAACCTGAAGATCGGCGATCTGGTCTCCGTTCCCTTCAACGTGGCTTGCGGGCGCTGCCGTTCCTGCAAGGAGCAACACACCGGCGTCTGCCTGACCGTCAACCCGGCCCGTGCCGGTGGCGCTTACGGCTACGTCGACATGGGCGACTGGACCGGCGGCCAGGCTGAATACGTGCTGGTACCGTACGCCGACTTCAACTTGTTGAAACTGCCGGACCGCGACAAGGCCATGGAGAAAATCCGCGACCTGACCTGCCTCTCCGACATCCTCCCGACCGGTTACCACGGCGCCGTCACTGCCGGCGTTGGCCCGGGTAGCAGCGTTTACATCGCCGGCGCCGGTCCGGTCGGTCTGGCCGCTGCCGCTTCCGCACGGTTGCTCGGTGCTGCGGTGGTGATTGTCGGCGACGTCAATACCATCCGCCTGGCCCACGCCAAGGCCCAGGGCTTTGAAGTCGTCGACCTGTCCAAGGACACCCCGCTGCACGAACAGATCGCCGCACTGCTGGGCGAGCCGGAAGTCGACTGCGCAGTGGACTGTGTCGGTTTCGAAGCGCGCGGCCACGGCCACGATGGCGTCAAGGCCGAAGCTCCGGCTACGGTGCTCAACTCACTGATGGGTGTTGTCCGCGTTGCCGGCAAAATCGGTATCCCCGGCCTGTACGTCACCGAAGATCCGGGTGCCGTCGACGCCGCGGCAAAAATGGGCAGCCTGAGCATCCGCTTCGGCCTGGGCTGGGCCAAATCCCACAGCTTCCACACCGGCCAGACCCCAGTGATGAAGTACAACCGCCAGTTGATGCAGGCGATCATGTGGGACCGCATCAATATCGCCGAAGTGGTTGGCGTGCAGGTCATCAGCCTTGATCAGGCGCCGGAAGGTTATGGCGAGTTTGATGCAGGCGTGCCGAAGAAGTTTGTGATTGATCCGCATAAGTTGTTCAGTGCGGCTTAGGGTTTTTCCGAAACGTAAAACGGCGACCTCAGGGTCGCCGTTTTGTTATGGTTCATTCAGCGCGAACTTGAGCTGCTTGCATTCCTTTTTGTCCGGGTTCAGCAACGAAAGAAACTTTCTGGCCCTCTTTCAAGGATTTAAATCCATCGGATTCAATAGCCTTGAAATGGACGAATAGATCATCACCCCCACCCTCAGGGGTAATGAAGCCAAAGCCTTTTTCGTCGTTAAACCACTTTACAGTACCGTTCTGTCTGTTTGACATGTCCATGCTTCCTGTTTGCTTTTCAAAACCAAGGGATCACGACAAGGATTTACCTGTTTTTTTGCCGCGAACCAGTCGAACGTTGATTGCGTATTGCTGCCCTGTATCGCTTTTCATCACTTCATAACTGACCCTTCTTCCAGCCCTGATTTTTCCAATGATTGGGTCGTCAGGATCAACGCAAAAGATGATTGATGAGGGTTGGGCAATCACATCCTTTGCGGCGTCCTTCAGCGGTCCGTTCACCGGCGGGATGATCGAGTCGTCGCGGTCTGACATTCGCTTTTCCATCGCAGTACCTCCCTCGAAATTGATCCGCGGCAAACTTGTCTCGAAGCCAATGTAATTGACTTGAATTGAGGTGGTAACTGTCAGGTTTGACAGTTTTTAGGATCGATTTGGAATAGTGAAAATATCGAATTGGAATGGTTGGAACATGCCGCCCGATCCCCGGTCAAACCCGCAGTTTCGTCGCCGTTGTCCGGTGGCAGCTTTTCCCAAGAGGATGTCTGAATGAAGATTTCACGCGGTTTTGCCTTGGCATCGCTCCTGACCCTGGCCGCCGGGCCGGTGTTTGCCGGTTTCAGTCTGAATGATGTGGCCGGTGCGGTAGCGGGGATGCATGATGGTGACAAGGCGGCCGCTGCGGCGCCGACCTCGGAAACCGCCGGTTTGCTCAGCGCCCTCAGTGCGCTGGATGTCACGCCGGAGCAGGCCGTGGGCGGCACCAGCGCGATGCTCGGGCTGGCGAAGAATCAGCTGAGCAGCACCGATTACTCGCAACTGGCCAAGGAAGTGCCGGGCATCGACAAGTTGTCCGGTGGCAGCGGCAATCTGGCGGCGCTCGGGGCGTTGCTCGGTTCCTCCGGCAAGTCAGCTGGCCTTGAGAATGCGCTGGGCAATGTCAAAGACACCAATGATCTGAACAACGCGTTCAGCGCGCTGGGCATGGACAGGGGCATGATCGGCCAGTTTGCCCCGGTGCTGCTGCAATACCTCGGTCAGCAGGGCGTCGGCGGTTCGCTGTTGAGCAGCCTGGGCAGCATCTGGGGCACCGGCAGTTGATTCAGCGGCGCTCGTTACGCAACGCGACGATGCGCTGATCCTTCTCGGTCCAGAGCTGGTTGACCCAGTTCTGGACGCGCTGGCGAAACGCCGGATCTTTTTCGTAATCGCCCTGCCACAGTGCGGGGTCGAGTTCGCGGGTCCTGATGTCGATGATCACCCGCGGCACATTGCCGCTGATCAGGTCCCAGAAGCCCGGAATCTTTTCCTGCGGATACACCACCGTCACATCGAGCATCGCATCGAGCTGTTCGCCCATCGCCGCCAGCACGAACGCCACACCGCCGGCCTTGGGTTTGAGCAGGTGGTGGAACGGGGAGTCCTGTTGGGTGCTTTTCGCCAGGGTGTAGCGGGTGCCTTCCAGATAATTCACCACCGTCACTGGCTGGCGCTTGAACAGCTCGCAAGCGGCTTTGGTGATTTCCAGATCCTTGCCCGCCAGTTCCGGATTCTTCGCCAGAAAGGCTTTGGTGTAGCGCTTCATGAACGGGTAATCCAGCGCCCACCACGCCAGCCCGAGAAAGGGCACCCAGATCAGCTCTTTCTTCAGGAAGAACTTGAAGAACGGCGTGCGCCGGTTGAGGGTCTGGATCAGTGCTGGAATGTCGACCCACGATTGATGGTTGCTGACCACCAGATAGGAAGTGTCGCGGCGCAGATCGTCGCCGCCGCGAATGTCCCACTGCGTCGGGATGCACAGCCGGAAGATCAGCTTGTCGATCTCGGCCCAGGTCTCGGCGATCCACATCACCGCCCACGATGCGTAATCCCGCCAGCGCCCGGGTGCGATCAGTTTGAGCAGGGCAAACACCATCAACGGCCCGATCAGGATCAGGGTATTGAGCAACAACAGCAGGGTGACCAGACAGCCGGTGAGCAGGCGGCGCATAAGCAACTCTATGAAGTGGCAGGGGCGGGCCATGATAAGCAGCTTCGCGCGACAGGCCAAATCGGCGCTGACGAATGTTTCACTTCTCAAACCGTAAGATCAAAAGATCGCAGCCTTCGGCAGCTCCTACACCGATCCCTGTAGGAGCTGCCGAAGGCTGCGATCTTTTGATCTTGATTCGCCCGAACGAATTCAAAGGCGGCGGTCTAAAATCCCGTTGCCCAACCTTCCAAGGAAGCCCCTTACGTGAAATCCCTCCTTGCTCTGTTTGCCCTCGTCGCGCTGCCGGTCATGGCCGCCGAGCCGACGCTGTACGGTCGCTACGAATACATCGCGCTGCCGGAAATCGGCGGCGAAGTGCTCAAGGCCAAGATGGACACTGGCGCGCTGACCGCCTCGCTGTCGGCCAAGGACATCGAGACCTTCACCCGTGATGGCGAAGACTGGGTGCGTTTCCGCCTCGCCACCAAGGACGCCAGCAACAAGGTTTTCGAGCACAAGGTCGCGCGCATCAGCAAGATCAAAAGCCGTTCCGACGAGGACGATGAAGAGCGCGACAGCAGCGATGTCGCCAAGCGCCCGGTGGTCGATCTGGAACTGTGCCTGGGCAACGTCAAGCGTACCGTCGAGGTCAACCTGACCGACCGCAGCCATTTCAACTACCCGCTGCTGATCGGCGCCAAGGCCTTGCGCGAGTTCGGCGCGGCGGTCAATCCGGCGCGGCGCTATACCGCCGACAAGCCTGACTGCTAAGTGGTCTGATTGACGTAACCCCGGGCTTGGGGCACCGTTCGCGCACTAACTGCCACGGGCTCGGACGCCATGCCGCACATCCTGATTGTCGAAGACGAAGCGGCGATTGCCGACACACTGATTTTTGCCTTGCAGGGCGAGGGGTTCAGCACTACGTGGCTGAACCTCGGCGCAGCGGCGCTGGAGCATCAGCGGCAGACCCCGGCCGACCTGATCATTCTCGATATCGGCTTGCCGGACATCAGTGGCTTCGAAACCTGCAAGCAGTTGCGGCGCTTCACTGAAGTGCCGGTGCTGTTTCTCAGCGCCCGCGACGCTGAAATCGACCGCGTCGTGGGTCTTGAGATCGGTGCCGACGATTACGTGGTCAAGCCGTTCAGTCCGCGCGAAGTGGCGGCGCGGGTCAAAGCCATCCTCAAACGCATGGCGCCGCGTCCAAGCCCGGAAACAGGCTCAACGCTGTTTCGCATCGACCCCGAACGCGTGCAGATCAGCTATCGCGGCCAGCCGTTGAGCCTGACCCGCCATGAATTCCGTCTGCTGCAATGCCTGCTCGAACAACCCGAACGCGTGTTCAGCCGCGAGCAATTGCTCGATGCACTGGGCGTTGCCGCTGATGCCGGTTACGAGCGCAGCATCGACAGCCACATCAAAAGCGTTCGCGCCAAGTTGCGTCTGGTACGTGCCGAGGCCGAGCCTATCCAGACCCATCGCGGCCTCGGTTACAGCTACAGCCCGGGGCACAGCTGATGTCGTTGGGGCTGCGGATCTTTCTGGTGTACGTGCTGTTTGTCGGCCTCACCGGCTATTTCGTGCTCAACACGGTGATGGAGGAAATCCGTCCCGGCGTGCGCCAATCCACCGAGGAAACGCTGGTCGATACCGCCAACCTGATGGCAGAAATCCTGCGCGACGATTTCAAGGCCGGCACCCTCAGCGAGAACCGCTGGCCGCAACTGCTCCGCGCCTATGGCGAGCGCCAGCCGCAAGCGACGATCTGGGGCTTGCCGAAGAACCAGGTCAACCACCGCATCTACGTCACCGACGCCAAAGGCATCGTCGTGCTCGACTCCAGCGGCGTTGCGATCGGCCAGGATTATTCGCGCTGGAACGATGTCTACCTGACTCTGCGCGGCGAGTACGGCGCGCGCTCCAGCCGCAGCGATCCTGACGATCCGAGCTCTTCGGTGATGCACGTTGGCGCGCCGATCCGTGACAACGGCAAGATCATCGGCGTGGTCACCGTGGCCAAGCCCAACAGCTCGCTGCAGCCCTATGTCGATCGCACCGAGCGGCGCTTGCTGTTTTACGGCGCCGGACTGATCGGCCTCGGCCTGCTGTTCGGCGCCTTGCTGTCATGGTGGCTGAGTCGTGCGCTGCACCGTTTGACCGGTTATGCCCAAGCGGTCAGCGAGGGCCGGCGCGTGGAAGTGCCGCACTATCGCGGCGGCGAACTGGAGCAATTGGCGACGGCGGTCGAGCAGATGCGCACGCAGCTCGAAGGCAAGGCCTACGTCGAGCGCTACGTGCACACCCTGACCCATGAATTGAAAAGTCCGCTGGCGGCGATCCGGGGTGCGGCGGAGTTGCTGCAAAGCGAGATGCCGGCCGTCCAGCGTTTGCGCTTTGTCAGCAACATCGACAGCGAAAGCGCGCGAATGCAGCAGTTGATCGAGCGCCTGCTCAACCTGGCGCAAGTCGAACAACGCCAAGGGCTGGAAGAACGGGTGGCAGTGCCGCTGGCGCTGTTGGTCGCAGAACTGCTCAAGGCGCAGGCCGCGCGGATCGAGGGCAAGCAACTGCGCGTCGAGCAAGCGATCGGCGAGGATCTGCTGTTGATTGGCGAGCCGTTTCTGCTGCGCCAGGCGTTGGGCAATCTGCTGGAAAACGCGCTTGATTTCACTTCGGCGCAGGGCTTGTTGCGCTTGCGTGCCGAGCGGGTTGGCGAACAGGTCGAGTTCCGCCTGTTCAACCAGACCACGCCGATTCCCGATTACGCCTTGCCGCGTTTGACCGAACGCTTCTACTCGCTGCCGCGCCCGGATAGCGGGCGCAAGAGCACCGGGCTGGGGCTGAATTTTGTTGAAGAGGTGGTCAAATTGCATGGCGGGGCGATGCGCATTGGCAATGTCGAGGGCGGGGTGGAGGTGGTCTTGCGCCTGCCTTGAAATAGCCAAAAGATCGCAGCCTTCGGCAGCTCCTTCATTTGGAATACGGTACAACTGTAGCTGCCGAAGGCTGCGATCTTTTGATCTTTCCACACAATCTCCATATTCCCCGCACATTCCCTCCACACCGCATCGCCAGACTCTCCCCATCCAAACAGGGAGAGTCCCATGAACAAGAATCTGACCATCAAGCTCGGCGCGATTGCCTTGCTGATCCTGCTGTTGCTGATCCCGTTGCTGATGATCGACGGCATCATCGATGAGCGTCAGCAACTGCGCGACGGGGTGCTCGAAGACATCGCCCGCAGTTCCAGTTACAGCCAGCAACTGACCGGGCCGGTGATGGTGGTGCCGTATCGCAAGATTGTGCGCACCTGGAAGACCAACGAAAAAACCAACAAGCGTTACGAGGAGGTCAGCGAGGCGCGCGGGCGCCTGTACTTTCTGCCGGAGCGCTTCGAACTCGACGGCCAGGTGCAGACCGAGCTGCGCAAACGTGGGATTTACGAGGCGCGGCTGTTCCACGCTGACAACCGCATCGATGGGCATTTTTCCCTGCCGGCACAGTTGGGCATCAAGGAAAACTTTGCCGATTATCAATTCGACGCGCCGTTCCTCGCCGTCGGCATCAGCGACATTCGCGGCATCGAAAACGCGCTGAAACTGGAGCTCGCCGGTCAGCAGCTGGACTTCGTGCCCGGCAGCGAAGTGGCCTGGATCGGTGAGGGCGTGCATGTGACCCTCCCGGCCCTCGACGCCAGTAAAGCCACGCAGCTGACATTCGGCTTCGACCTGCGCCTGCAAGGCACCGGCTCGCTGCGCGTGGTGCCGGTGGGCAAGACCAGTAGCGTCAGCCTCGCCGCCAACTGGCCGCACCCCAGCTTCGTCGGCAACTTCCTGCCGGCCAAGCGCGAGATCAACGATCAGGGTTTCAGCGCCGATTGGCAGACCTCTTTTTTCTCCACCAACCTGCAAGAGGCAATGGAGCGCTGCGTCGCTGGCGACTGTGATGCACTCAACGGGCGCAGCTTCGGCGTGAGCTTCATTGATCCGGTGGATCAGTACCTGAAGAGCGACCGGGCGATCAAATACGCGCTGCTGTTCATCGTCCTGACCTTCGCCGGTTTCTTCCTCTTCGAAGTGCTCAAGAGCCTGGCGGTGCACCCGGTGCAATATGCCCTGGTCGGTGTCGCGCTGGCGTTCTTCTATCTGCTGCTGTTGTCGCTGTCGGAACACATCGGTTTTGCTCTGGCGTATCTGTTGTCGGCCAGTGGCTGCGTGCTTTTGATCGGTTTCTACGTCAGCCACGTTCTGCGCAGCGCGCGGCATGGTTTGAGTTTTTCGGCAGGGCTGGCGGCGCTGTATGGCCTGTTGTACGGCTTGCTCAGCGCCGAGGATTACGCGCTGCTGATGGGCTCGCTGATGCTGTTCGGTCTGCTCGGGGTGTTCATGGTGCTGACGCGCAAACTGGACTGGTACGGGATTGGCGCAAAGTCGGCCAAGCCGCTGGAGTTTGATGTGGAGGCGATGCAATGAGCGGGTTGAGAGCTGAGCGCAGGGAAGTAGCGGTGTTGCTGACGCTGATTTTTGCAGCGCTGCCGCCAGAACCGAGGTGGTGCATTCGCGAGCAGGCTCGCTCCCACAAGGGATTCGGGTATGGCATCCATCCTGTGGGAGCGAGCCTGCTCGCGAAGAGGCCGGAACAGGCAGCGCAGCTTTAAGGCTTGGGCATCGTCGCAACCATGGACGGCCGCTGACTCACTTCGAAATACCAGTTGGCCAGTTGCGGGTTGGCCGCGCGCCAGTCCATGTCCGGGAAGCGCAGGTCCAGATAGCCCAATGCGCAGGCCACGCTGATCGCCGCGACATCGAAATGGCTGGTCAGCTCGGCAATCGCTTCGTTCTCGAGCGCGGCGAGGGCGCGGCGAATCTTGTCGCGCTGGGCGTCGAGCCATTCGTCCCAGTGTTTTTCCACCGGGCGCAGCACGGTTTCGTAACGCACCATCACCGAGGCATCCATGATCCCGTCGGCCATCGACGCCAGGGTCAGGCGCCGCCAGCGCGCCGCACCTTCACGGGGAATCAGCGGATTGCCGACGTGTTGCTGGTCGAGGTACTCGAGGATGACGCGGCTGTCGTGGATGACGTTGCCGTCGGCCAGGCGCAGGGCGGGGATCTTGCTCAGCGGGTTGTCGGCGATCAGCGCCGGGTTCGGGCTGACCGGGCTGAGCACGCAGTCCTGCAGCGCGACACGATCCTGCTGACCGGTTTCGTGCAGCAGCACCATGACCTTGCGGACGAAGGGCGACAGGGTGTTGTGGTACAGGGTCATGCTGGGGGCGGACATGGATGAACCTCGGTGGTCGGCGAAGAGCAGGAGATTAGCCGTAGGAGCTGCGGAACGCTGCGATCTTTTGATCTTGATTCTGCTGTAAAAAGCAAAAGATCGCAGCGTTCCGCAGCTCCTACAAGGATTTCAGCTGCGCGGCAGAAAGCCTCTTATGGCCAGAAATGCCGGCACGCCAAGGCCAACCCAGCTCAACGCATCCCAGATCCCGTCCCCCAGCAACGCCGCAAACAGCCCCGCCGCACTGAGCAGGGCGATCACGATCGGTGTGCTGAAGACTTTCCAGAAACTCGACTGACGCGGCTTCATGCCGAGGCCTCCGCCGTTTCCAGCACAGGCTTGGCCGCTTTGCGCCGCACCACCCACAGATACACACCACTGGCCAACACGATGATCGTCAGCACATCCAGCGTCGCCCAGAGTATCTTCATCGGCATGCCGCCGTAGTCACCAAAATGCAGCGGTTGCGACATGCCCATGGCGTCCATATACCACGGCCGTTCGGCCACCGCGGTGACTTGCAACGTCGTGGCATCGATCAGCACCGGTGTCAGCAGGTGCGAGGTCAGATGCGTACCGCCCTTCATGAACACCGAGTAGTGGTGTTCGCTGGAAAAGCGTGTGCCGGGGAAGGCGATGAAATCCGGCTTCATCCCCGGCGCGACTTCTTCGGCAATGTCGAGCACGCGCGTGGCCGGCGCCAGTTGCGTCAGCGGCGGCGCATCGCGATACGGTGCGATCAGCGTTGTCAGCGCATCGTTGCGCCACGCAGCGATGAGCAGGTCGGCGCAGGCGCTGATCACCCCGGTCACACCCACCACCAGGCACCAGGTCAGGGTCACGACGCCGATCAGATTGTGCAGATCGAGCCAGCGCAGTCTTGTCGACTTGTCCTGGCGCACGGTGCCGAATTTCAAGCGGCGCATGAACGGCAGGTACAGCACCGTGCCGGAGACGATCGCCACGACAAACAGCAAACCCATGAACGCCAGCAGCAGCTTGCCCGGCAGCCCGGCGAACATGTCGACATGCAGGCGCAGGATGAACAGCATCAAACCGCCGTTGGCTGACGGGGTTTCCAGCGCTTCGCCAGTGCGCGCGTCGAGCATGAAGGTGTGCGATGAGTTCGGCTCGGTGTCGGCAGTTTTCGCCATGATCGCGAACGCCGCATTCGGGTCTTCGTCGTCATAACCGAAGTACTGCATGACTTCGCCGGGACGATGCTTCTGCGCGGCCTCGATCAGTTGCTGCAGATTGAGTTGCGGCGTGTCGGCCGGCATCTCGCGCAGCTCTGGGGCGTTGCCCAGCAAGTGATCGATCTCGTGGCTGAAGATCAGCGGCAGACCGGTCAGTGCCAGCATCAGCAGAAATACCGTGCAGATCAGGCTGGTCCAGGTGTGGATGAACGACCAGCGGCGGATGGTTTTACTTTTCATTGCATGACCTTCAAAAACACCAAAGCCGCCCGGTGCGGACGGCTTGGGAACAGGGCCTGTTTCAGCTCACTGGCTTACCACTTGTAAGTGGCGCTGGCGACGACGCTGCGCTGGTCGCCGTAGTAGCAGTAGAAGCTGTCGCAGGTGGAAATGTAGTCCTTGTCGAACAGGTTGGTCGCGTTCACCGCCAGCGACGCACCTTTAAGGCTGTTGTCCAGACGGCCGAGATCATAATGCACGCTGGCGTCGAACACGGTATAGGCATCGGCCTTGCCCAGCCAGGTGTTGGCCTTGTCGCCGTAGGTGTTGCCGGTGTAGCGCACGCCGGCGCCGACGCCGAAACCATCGAGCACACCGCTGTGCCAGGTGTAGTCGGTCCACAGCGAGGCTTGCTGGTTGGGCATCAGTTGCAGACGGTTGCCCTTGTCGAGGCCTTTTTGCACTTCGGATTTGGCCAGGGTGTAGGCGGCGATGACTTTCAGGTTGTCGGTAACGTCGGACACGGCTTCCAGCTCCAGCCCTTTGACCTTCACTTCACCGGTCTGGCTGGTCACCGAGACGTTATTGACGAAGGTGTTCACCGCGACGTTCTTTTGGGTCAGGTCATACACGGCGGCGCTCAGCAGGGTCTTGCTGCCCGGCGGCTGGTATTTGATGCCCAGTTCCCATTGCTTGCCTTCGGTCGGCTTGAGCGAGCCGGTCGAGGTGGCGTCGGCGCCCGTAGTCGGCTGGAACGATTCGGCGTAGGACAGGTACGGCACGAAGCCGTTGTCGAAGACGTAGCTGAGCGCCGCATTGCCGCTGAACTGCTTGTCACGCTGGGTATTGGTGGCGTCGCCCTTGTTGAAGAATTCGGTGCTGGTGTGCACCCAGTCTTCACGGCCGCCGAGGGTCAGGCGCCACTGGTCGAGGGCCATCTGGTCCTGCACGTAGAGACCGGTCTGGTAGGTCTTCTGGTTGTAATCGTAAAACGCAGTGGAGCGTGCCGGGCGTACGATCGGCTGGCCGTAGATCGGGTTGTTGACGTTGATGCTCGGCGCCGAACCGAAGATTGACGTGTAGTTGGTGTTGCTGCGCTGATGATCGAGGCCCAGCAGCAGCGTGTGGCGGATTTCACCGGTCGCGAAGTCGGCCTGGAAGTTGTTGTCCACGGCGAACTGGCTGATGTCTTCATCGGCGTTGGTGGTGCTGCGACCGACATTGCCCTGATCGTCCACGGTAAATCCGGCAAACGACGGGTTGTAACTGTTGACGGTGACGGTCTGGAACGACAGGTCAGATTTGGTGTAGCGCAGATTCTGCTTGAACTGCCAGACATCGTTGAGCCGATGTTCGAAGGCATAACCCAGCGCGTAATAGGTGCGATCGTAATAATCGTAGTCGGGATCGCCCAGGTTTTTGTGATGGGAAATCTTGCCAAATGGCATGTCGATCCTGGTGCCCTGGATCGGATAAAACTGGCTGGTGACGCCGGTATCGTCGCGGGTGAACTGCGTCAGCAGAGTGAGCCTGGTGTCGTCGTCGATATTCCACGTCAGGCTCGGCGCGATGTTGTAGCGCTTGTTGTCGATGTGGTCGATTTGCGTATCGCTGTCGCGCACGACGCCGCTGAGGCCGTAGAGAAACTGCCCGGCGTCATCGATCTTGCCGGTGCTGGCGAAGTTGATCTGGCGGTGGTTGTCGCTGCCGTATTGCACCTGGACTTCGTTGCTGGCCTCGGCGCTCGGGCGGCGGCTGACCATGTCGAGCAAACCGCCCGGCGGCGTCTGGCCGTACACCGACGAGGCCGGGCCACGAAGCAGGGCGAGGCGGTCGAGGTTCCAGGTTTCCTGTTTCGGGTTGGCGTACACGCCTTTGGGCAGCGGCAGGCCATCGAGGAACTGGGTCGGTTCAAAGCCGCGCACGCGCAGCCAGTCGGCACGCGTATCGCTGCCGTAGCTGCTGGCGGTGATGCCCGGCATGTAGCGCACCGCGTCATCGAGGCTGTGCACGCTGCGGTCGTCCATTTGCTGGCGCGTGGCAACAGAGATCGAACGCGGTGCTTCGACCAGTGCGGTGTCGGTCTTGGTGCCGGCGGCGGTGCGGGTCGCGGTGTAGCCTTCGACCGGGCCCCAGGCACTTTCCAGATTTTCCACGCCGATGACCGAGGTTTCCGGCAGGGCCAGCGTACCTTCCGGCACGGCCACCAGGGAGTAGGTGCCGGCGCTGCTTTGCTCCAGTTGCAGGCCGGTGCCGCGCAAGGCTGCGCGCAGGGCACCGGCGGCGTCGTACTGGCCGGTGACCGGCGCCGAGGTCTTGCCTGCGGCCAGTGCCGGATTCAAGGACAGGGCGAGGCCGCCCTGGCTGGCGATCTGGTTCAGCGTGGTCGACAACGGCGCGGCCGGCAGGTTGTAGGCGCGCACGCTGGACGCTTGATCCGCGGCGAGCAACGCAGTGCTGATCAGCGGCGTGCCGAAAGCGATGGCAAAGGCCAGCAGACTGGGGCGCAACAAGGTGTCTGGCGAACGGGACATACGGCGGCTCCTGAATGGAAATATTTCTCAATTGCCTGTGTGCCGGATGAGATTGGAAAAGTGATAGGGCTGGGTGGACATTATTTTTTGCAGGAAATGGTTGTGCGGCTGATGTCGCCTTCGCGAGCAGGCTCGCTCCCACAGGTGCTCGCATGCCAATGTGGGAGCGAGCCTGCTCGCGAAGGCGGTTTTCCTGCCGGCGCATTACTCAGGCTTGATATCAGCCTTCGCCACGGTGACCCAATAGGGCGTATGCCGCTCGATCTGCACCGGCAAGGTCGGCAGCAACGCACTCAGCGCCTTGTCGGTGTCGTGCAGCGGAAAGCTGCCGGTAATGCGCAGATCGGCCACTTCCGGCGCCACGCCCAGATGCCCGTGGCGGTAGCGCCCGAGCTCATGCACCAGATCGCCCAGCCGCGCGTTGTCCACCACCAGCATGCCGCGCGTCCAAGCATCGGCGCCGGGGGCGAGGGCGGCAATCGAGCTCAGCCCGTCACTGCGCAGCAACACCTGTTGGCCTTCGCGCAGAATCTGTTCTTGCGGGTCGGCCTGGGCATGCGCCGCGACCGCCGACTGCAACACGCTCAGGCGCGTGCCATCGTCCTCGCGCTTGACCAGAAACCGCGTGCCCAGCGCGCGCATGCTGCCTTCGCGGGTTTCGACGATAAACGGCCGCGCGTCGCCATGCCCGGTTTCGACGAGGATTTCGCCTTCCTGCAGCACGATCAAGCGGCGCTTGTCATCGAAGCGCACGTCGACCGCGCTGTGGGTATTGAGATTGAGCAGAGTGCCGTCGGACAGGCGCACGGTGCGCTGTTCGCCGGTGGCCGTACGCTGATCGGCGAGCCAGTAATCCAGCGGCAGATAACGCTCACTGACAAACAGACCGAGACCGATTATCACGACGACACTGGCCAGCCCGCTGCCGAGTTTGCGTATGCGGCGGCGGATGCCTTCGCGCGATTGCAGCAACGCACTGCGCGCCGGGCCCTTGGCGACGCTGAAGCGCTGATCGAGCATGCCCAACTGACGCCAGGCGCGGGCGTGTTCTTCATGGGCCGCGTGCCATTTGGCGAATTCTTCGCGCTCCAGCGCGGTGCTCGAATCGAGGGTCAATTGCCAGGCAATCGCCGCGTCCAGCACATGCGCCGGCACCGGGCGCGAACTGGCCGCGGTCATGTCGGCTCACCGTAGAGGGCGATGTAGCACTGGCGCAGGCCTTGGGCCAGATACTGCCGCACGCGCGGCACCGAGACGCCGAGTTTGCCGGCGATCTCGGCGTGGCTGAGGCCGTCGAGGCGGTTATACAGAAAGGCCGCACGAGCCTTGGTCGACAACTTGCCGAGCAGGCGATCGATGGCTTTGAGGTCGTCGAGGATCATTTGCTGTTCTTCCACCGACGGCTGTTCGCCCTCGGGGATCAGCATCAGTTCGGTGAGGTAGGCCTGTTCCAGCGCGGCGCGGCGGAAGTAGTCGAACAACAGGCCTTTGGCGATCGCCACCAGAAACGCCCGCGGCTCGCGCGGCGTCAGCAATTCGTCGCGGTTGAGCAGGCGCACGAACGTGTCCTGACTCAAATCCTCGGCGCGCTGTGGACAGGCCACATTGCGCCGCAACCACGACAGCAGCCAACCGCGATGGTCGCGATACATCGCACCGACGAGCTCACTGTGGGGGTTGGGCACTGACGACACCGGACATCACCGATTGGGAAATGTTAACTAACGAGAATAGTTCGCGATTCTGGCAGAGGTGGGAATGGTTAGCAATTGGCCACTGGTCAGGTGGTGAATCAAGGGCAGCCCCTCACCCTAGCCCTCTCCCGGGGGAGAGGGGACCGACCGCATTGAATACTGAAGATGCGCCGACTTGAGATATCGGAGTCGAACTCAGATTTGAAAAGCATGAAGATCTGCTCCCTTTCCCCCTCGCCCCCTTGGGGGAGAGGGCTGGGGTGAGGGGGATGGATTTTGAATCTGACACAGTTCAAAAGGACGGCGCCTGCTGCCTGCGCTTCCACTGACCCAACCGCTGCTGCAGCTGCAACGGGCTGTCAATCTGCTGCGCCCGCGCCCGGCTGAACAGAATCAATGCCAGTTCCGCCGTGGCCAATGCATCGGCACTGGCGTTATGCCGTTCGAACACTTCAAGGCGAAACCACTCGATCCACTCATCCAGCCCGGCCTCGCGAATCTGTGCCTGCGGACACAGCAGCGGGGCGAGATCCGCCACATCCAGAAATACATGCTGCAGCTTGTGCCCCAGATGCTCCTTAAGCGCACGCCCGAGCATGTGCTGATCGAACGGCGCATGAAACGCCAGCAGCGGGCTGTCGCCGATGAACTCCAGCAACTCCAGCAATGCTTCCGCCGGATCACTACCCGCGGCAATCGCATTCGGCCCGAGGCCATGAATCAGCACGCTGGGGCTGAGCTTCAATTCCCGGCATTGCAAGGTCCTTTCGAACTGCTGGCGTAAATCGATCGCGCCGTCCTCGATCACCACGGCGCCGATCGACAACACACGGTCCCTGTTGATGTTGAGGCCGGTAGTTTCCAGATCCAGCACCACCCAGCGCTGCTCGCGCAGGCTGCATGCGCTCAGCTCGGTGATGCTCGGCAATCGCGCCAGTCGCTGTGCAAACGCGGCCGGCACGACGGGACTGGCCGGGCGCAGCCAGGAAAACAGGCTCATAGCTGATACCGCAACGTCAGGCTGCTTTGCAGGCGCTGCGCCTGCCGCAGGGATTCACGCAGGATGCGCCGATCGAGGTGATTGAGGCTGTCGGGATCGACGCGATTGGAATATGGCTGGTTCTCCCGGGTCTGCAGCTGATGCTGCTGCATCCGCGTTTGCTGAATGAAGTGATAGGCCTCTTCATACGCCGCGCCGTCGAGTGGCTCGATAACTTCTTTATCCACCAGTTGGCGGAAGCGCTCGAGGGTGTTGTTGGCGTCGATGCCATTGGCCAGCGCCAGCAGGCGGGCGCCGTCGACGAACGGCGTCAAACCCTGGATTTTCAGATCCAGCGTGGCCTTCTCGCCGTTCTTGCGGGCCAGCACGAATTCGCGGAAACGCCCGACCGGGGGGCGATTGCGCAGGGCATTTTCGGCGAGCATGCGCTGGAACAAACGGTTGTCACCGACCTGATCGAGAATGCCCCGGCGCAATTGCTCGCAGCCTTGCTCATCGCCCCAGACCACGCGCAGGTCGAAATAAATGCTTGAGCCCAGCAGGTTCTCCGGCGTGGCTTCACGGATGAACGCCGCAAAGCGCCGCGCCCACTCGGCCCGCGACAAGCACAGCTCGGGATTGCCGGCCATGACGTTGCCCTTGCACAGGGTGAAGCCGCACTGCGCCAGGCTCTGGTTGATATGCTGGGCGATCGGCAGCAGCTTGCCGCGAATCTCCGCCGCGTGCGCCGCATCGCGCGCGTCGAACAGAATGCCGTTGTCCTGATCGGTGTGCAGTGTCTGCTCGCGCCGGCCCTCGCTGCCGAAACACAGCCAACTGAACGGCACCCCCGGGTCGCCTTTTTCCGCAAGGGTCAATTCGATCACCCGGCACACCGTGTGATCGTTGAGCAACGTAATGATGTGGGTGATCTGCGTCGACGACGCGCCGTGAGCGAGCATGCGTTCGACCAGTTGGCCGATCTCGCCGCGCAGGGTCACCAGTTGTTCGACCCGTTGCGCGCTGCGGATGGTCCGGGCCAGATGCACCAGATCGACCCGTTGCAGGGAGAACAGGTCACGTTCGGAAACCACCCCGCACAGGCGCTGATCCTTGACCAGACACACGTGGGCGATATGCCGCTCGGTCATGGCGATCGCCGCATCGAATGCGCTGTGATCCGGCGACAGATAAAACGGCGATCGGGTCATGTGCTGTGCGATGGCGTCGCTGAAATCGCCGACACCTTCGGCCACCACATGGCGCAAATCGCGCAGGGTGAAAATTCCCAGCGGCGCCTTGTGCTCGTCAACCGCGACGATGCTGCCGACCTGTTGCTCGTGCATCAGCTTCACCGCTTCACGCAGTGGCGTATCGGCGCTGCAAGTCACCGGATGACGCATCGCCAGTTCACCGAGGCGGGTGTTCAGCGAGTACTGAGTGCCGAGGGTTTCCACGGCTTTTTGTTGCACTTGCTGGTTGACCTGATCGAGCAGGCTGCTGACCCCGCGCAGGGCGAAGTCGCGGAAGGTGCTGGAGAGGGCGAACAGTTTGATGAACGCCAGTTTGTTCAGTTGCAGGCAGAAGGTGTCTTCGCCCGCCAGATGTTCGGTGCGTGTGGCGCGCTCACCGAGCAGCGCCGCCAGCGGAAAGCATTCGCCGGTGGTGATTTCGAACGTGGTCTCGGTGCCGGGCCTGGTGATGTGCTGGCGTTCGCCGACCACCCGACCCTGTTTGACGATGTGAAAGTGTTCGACCGGGCCGTCGGCCGGTTTGATGATGCTCTCGCCCTGGGCAAAAAAACGCAGCTGACATTGCTCCACCAGATAGGCGAGGTGGGCGTGTTCCATCTGATTGAAGGGCGGGAAGCGCTGAAGGAATTGCAGGGTGCCCTGAATATTCTGCAAAACCGCGGTTTTCCCTGCCTGGGTGAAGGCGTCCGCTTTGCTCATAACCATTACCGCAGTCTTTTTCGAATTGTTGTTGTCGGATCGTTGCGGCCATGGTCGACCCCGACGGGCAGGGTGCCCATTGGACGTAAGTCTAGGTTTTGCCACCATCGGCCGATTTTCGGAAATAACCTACGCAAAAGCTCGCAAAAGCTCGTCGTAGCCCCTTGGAAAAAAATCCGACGAAGTGCACATTGAAGCGCTGTCCGGCGATGTCTGACGACTTGCCAGGGATTGATTGAACATTTAGAGAGCGCCATGTCCGACCACGATATTTTGAGCGACGCCGAGCGTGAAGCGCTCAGCGCAGTAATGCTCGAACCCGATCTGCCGCCGCAGCGTGTGTTGATCGTCGACGACGACAAGGACGCCCGCGAGCTGTTGTCGGAGATTCTCGCGCTCGATGGCATTCATTGCATGACCGCAGCCAGCGGTGAAACGGCGCTGAAAATGCTTGAGCAAAAGCCTTCGATCGGGCTGGTCATTACCGATCTGCGCATGGGCAATGTCGATGGCCTCGACCTGATCCGCCAGGTGCGCGAATCGGTGCGCGCAGCGATGCCGATCATCATTGTGTCGGGCGATGCCGACGTGAAAGACGCGATCGCGGCGATGCACTTGAGCGTGGTGGATTTTCTGCTCAAGCCGATTGATACGGGGAAGTTGTTGGGTTTGGTGAAACACGAATTGGGTATAGAACCCTAGAAGCCCCTCACCCTAACCCTCTCCCGGAGGGAGAGGGGACTGACCGCGGTGAATATTCGTGGTACACCGACCTGAGACTCCTCAGTCGAACTCCGGTTCTGAAAAGCACAAAGATCGGCTCCCTTTCCCCCTCGCCCCCTTGGGGGAGAGGGCTGGGGTGAGGGGGTTGGATCTGCGCAGCTTAGCTAACCCGACGCCGAGCACATAAACAAAAAAGGCCCTGATCTCTCGATCAGGGCCTTTTCATTTCGGCCATCAGCGTACGTTACAGACCATTCGCGGCCTTGAACTCACGACGACGGCGGTGCAGCACCGGCTCGGTGTAGCCATTGGGCTGTTTGGTGCCTTCGATCACCAGTTCGACCGCCGCCTGGAAGGCGATGTTGCTGTCGAAATCTGGTGCCAGCGGGCGATACAGCGGGTCGTTGGCGTTCTGACGGTCGACCACCGGCGCCATGCGCTTGAGGCTTTCCATCACTTGCTCCTGGGTGACGATACCGTGGCGCAGCCAGTTGGCGATGTGCTGGCTGGAGATACGCAGCGTCGCACGGTCTTCCATCAGGCCGACGTCGTTGATGTCCGGCACTTTCGAGCAACCGACGCCCTGGTCGATCCAGCGCACCACGTAACCGAGAATGCCCTGGGCGTTGTTGTCCAGTTCGTTCTTGATCTGCTCTGGTGTCCAGCTTGGGTTCACTGCCAATGGAATGGTCAGGATGTCGTCCACCGAGGCGCGCCCACGTTTGGCCAGTTCGGCCTGACGTGCGAACACATCGACCTTGTGGTAGTGCAGCGCGTGCAGCGCTGCGGCGGTCGGCGATGGCACCCAGGCAGTGTTGGCGCCGGCCAGCGGATGAGCGATCTTCTGTTCGAGCATCGCCGCCATCAGATCAGGCATCGCCCACATGCCTTTACCGATTTGCGCACGACCCTGCAGGCCAGTGCTCAGACCGATATCGACGTTCCAGTTTTCGTAGGCGCCGATCCACTTCTCGGCCTTCATGTCAGCCTTGCGCACTACTGGGCCGGCCTCCATGGAGGTGTGGATTTCGTCGCCGGTGCGGTCGAGGAAACCAGTATTGATGAACACCACGCGCTCGCTGGCGGCCTTGATGCAGGCCTTGAGGTTGACCGTGGTGCGGCGCTCCTCGTCCATGATCCCGACTTTCAGGGTGTTGCGCGGCAGGCGCAGGACATCTTCGATACGCCCGAACAACTCGTTGGTGAACGCTGCTTCTTCCGGGCCGTGCATCTTCGGTTTGACGATGTACACCGAACCGGTGCGGGTGTTGCGCCGCGAGGTATTGCCATTGAGGTTGTGCATTGCCGCAAGACAAGTCACCAGACCATCGAGGATACCTTCCGGTACTTCGTTGCCTTGACTGTCGAGGATCGCGTCGATGGTCATCAGATGGCCGACGTTGCGCACGAACAACAGCGAACGACCGTGCAGGGTCACTTCACCGCCATTGGGCGCGGTGTAGGTGCGATCCGGGTTCATGGTACGGGTGAAGGTCTGGCCGCCCTTGGCGACTTCTTCCGACAGATCGCCCTTCATCAGGCCGAGCCAGTTGCGGTAGATCACCACTTTGTCGTCGGCATCGACGGCGGCCACGGAGTCTTCGCAGTCCATGATCGTGGTCAGCGCCGCTTCCATGAGGATGTCTTTGACGCCGGCGGCATCGGTCTGGCCGACCGGGGTGCTGGCATCGATCTGGATTTCGAAGTGCAGGCCGTTGTGCTTGAGCAGAACTGCGATCGGCGCGTTGGCATCGCCCTGGAAACCGATCAACTGAGCGTCGTCGCGCAGACCGCTGTTGCTGCCGCCTTTCAGAGTGACGACGAGTTTGCCGTCAGCGATTTTGTAGCCGGTCGAATCGACGTGGGAACCTGCGGCGAGTGGCGCGGCTTCATCGAGGAAGGCGCGGGCGAAGGCGATGACTTTGTCGCCACGCACCTTGTTGTAGCCTTTGCCTTTTTCCGCGCCGCCGTCTTCGCTGATCGCGTCGGTGCCGTAGAGGGCGTCGTACAGCGAACCCCAGCGGGCATTCGAGGCGTTGAGTGCGAAGCGCGCATTCATCACCGGCACTACCAGTTGCGGACCGGCGGTGCGGGCGATTTCGTCATCGACGTTTTGCGTCGTGGCCTGGAAATCAGCCGCTTCTGGCAGCAGATAACCGATCTCTTGCAGGAAAGCTTTATAGGCCACGGCGTCGTGCGCCTGGCCGGCATGCTGCTGATGCCAGGCATCGATGCGCGCCTGGAAGTCATCGCGTTTGGCGAGTAGGGCTTTGTTCTTCGGCGCCAGGTCGTGGATGACCTTGTCGGCGCCTTCCCAGAATTGTTCGGCGGTGAGGCCGGTACCGGGAATGGCTTCGTTGTTCACGAAGTCGAACAGGACTTTGGCGACCTGCAGGCCACCGACTTGAACGTGTTCAGTCATTGCTTGCCTCACTCTGCTCAGCTATTTCGCTTTTCAGCTCGTCAATTTAACAATGAAGCTTTCGGCCATTTAAACCACAAACCTGCCGACCAGTACATGCCATTGCAGGCGGCTGGGCCAGGACCGATCAACGGCTTGGAGGCCTTGCTGACGGCGCTTTCAGGGTTGCGAACGACCTTGGGCAGACATCGATCCAGCGTTATGTAGTGCGCGCTGCGGCATACTACATGATGAGTTGCGCTTGTGAAAATCGGACTAATTACGTCGTTCTGCGACCTCATGACGCATTGCGGTCACGTCGCGGAGCGCGATGTTCTCAAAAAAGTGTTGGATTGTTCCAGCTAAATATCGAAAGTTGTACACGATTTGTCTTTCGGACATGTCGCTGATGCCACTATTCGCGAGCAGGCTCGCTCCCACATTTGCAATGCGATCCGTGTGGGAGCGAGCCTGCTTGCGAGGGCCAGTCAACTCAACACAAAACCAGCCCTTGCCTATACTTGCCCTTCGTTAACAAAAGTCATGCACAGAGGGCTGCGCCATGGACCATCTCGTACTCACCGTTTTCGCCGCGGACAAGCCCGGGCAGGTCGAACGCGTCGCCCAATGCATCGCCGAGCACGGTGGTAACTGGCTGGAAAGCCGCATGTCGCGGATGGCCGGGCAGTTCGCCGGGATTCTGCGCGTGGGCGTTCCGGCGGAGGCTTACGATGAACTGGTCGACTCCCTGCAGGCGCTGTCGGCGCATGGCATCCGCGTGTTGATCGCTGAGAGCGCCGTCGAACAATCCTGCACCTGGAAACCGATCGCCATGGAACTGGTCGGCAATGATCGCCCGGGTATCGTCCGTGATATCACCCAACTGTTGGGTGAGCAGGGCGTGAACCTGGAACGGCTGGTGACTGAGGTGCGCCCGGCACCAATGAGCAGCGAGTTGCTGTTTCATGCCGAGGCGATTCTGGCGGTGCCGCTGACGCTGTCCCTGGATGAATTGCAGGCGCGCCTGGAAACGCTGGCCGACGAGTTGATGGTGGAACTGGTGCTACGCACCGAGGATTGAACGCCGCAGAGGTTATTCAGGTTTAACGTGCACCTGCCTGTGGATAACCTGTAGAGACAGACCGCCACGCCACGCCGGCTGTGGCTTTGCGCCCGTTGATCAAAAAACCGCCAACATTCAGTGACTTGCGCACAAACGGCGGGGATCACGCTGTGGATAACCTTGGGAAGGAACGATGCAGGCCACGAGAACTGTGGCCTGCGGAGGTTTGTGCGTTTTTTGATCAGGCGCGTCGGCGCAAACTTATCCACGCATCGACGCTGTACACCGCCAGACCGGCCCAGATAAACATGAAGGCAACCAGCGTGCTGGACGACAAATGCTCGCCAAACAGCAGCACGGCCTGCAGTAGCACCAGGGTCGGCGCGATGTATTGCAGGAAACCAATGGTGGTGTAAGGCAGATGGCGGGTGGCGGCGTTGAAACACACCAGCGGCACCAGCGTTACCGGGCCGGCGGCCACCAGCCACCACGCCTCGGACGTAGTCCAGAAGGCAGGTTGCACGCTGGTCGCAGTCTGATTGAACAGCAACCACGCAATCGCAATCGGCACCAGCATCCAGGTTTCCACCACCAGCCCCGGCAACGCCTTGACCGGCGCCTGCTTGCGGATCAGACCGTAGAAACCGAAGGTCAACGCCAGCGCCAACGAGACCCACGGCAGACTGCCGACCTGCCACACCTGTTGCGCCACACCCACCGCAGCCAGACCCACCGCCACCCACTGCATACGTCGCAGTCTTTCGCCAAGGATCACCATGCCCAACAGCACGTTGACCAGCGGATTGATGTAGTAACCCAGACTCGCCTCGAGCATGCGGCCGTTGTTCACCGACCAGACGTAAGTCAGCCAGTTCGCAGCGATCAGCGTACCGCTCAATGCGAGGATCGCGAGACGTTTGGGGTTGTCCAGCAACTCGCGCAACCAGCCGGGATGTTTCCAGACCATCAGCAGCAACGCACCGAACAGCGCTGACCACAGCACCCGATGGATGATGATCTCGACTGCCGGGACTTCGGCGATGGCTTTGAAATAGATCGGGAACAGGCCCCAGATGATGTAGGCGCTCAGGCCCAGAATGTACCCGCGACGCGGGTTGGCGGCTTGCATGCAGAATCCTTGCTCGGGCAGCTGACAAAGAAAGGATTGTAAGGAGGTTGTATAGATGTGTCGTGTCAGAAAGCAAAAAGATCGCAGCCTTCGGCAGCTCCTACAGGGATATGCATTCCAAGGTAGGAGCTGCCGAAGGCTGCGATCTTTTGATCTTTGATCAGAAGAGTTTCAGCGGCTCTTCATTCAGTGCCGCCAGCTGCTCACGCAACGCCAGCACCTGATCGCCCCAGTACCGTTCCGTGCCGAACCACGGAAAGCTGTGCGGGAACGCCGGGTCGTCCCAGCGCCGCGCCAGCCAGGCGCTGTAGTGCATCAGGCGCAGGGCGCGCAACGGTTCGATCAGTGCCAGTTCGCGCGGGTCGAAATCATGGAATTCGTTGTAGCCGTCCATCAACTCCGACAACTGCCCCAGACACTCCTGGCGATCGCCGGCGAGCATCATCCAGATGTCCTGCACCGCCGGGCCCATGCGGCAATCGTCGAGGTCGACGATGTGGAACATCTCGTCGCGGCACATCATGTTGCCGGGGTGGCAGTCACCGTGCATGCGGATGTTCTGGTGCGGCGTGGCGGCGTAGACATCTTCGACGCGTTTGAGCAGGTCGCGGGCAACCGACTCGTAAGCCGGCAGCAGGCTCTTGGGAATGAAGTTGCCTTCGAGCAGGGTGTTCAGCGAGGCATGGCCGAAGTTCTGCACCGCGAGGGCTTCGCGGTGCTTGAACGGCTTGGTGCCGCCCACCGCATGCATGCGCCCGAGCAACTGGCCGAGGCGATACAGTTGATCAAGATTGCCGGGCTCCGGCGCACGGCCCCCACGGCGCGGGAACAGGGTGAAGCGGAAACCGGCGTGCTCATGCAGGGTTTCGCCGTTGTGGATCAGCGGCGCTACTACCGGGATGTCGATGTCGGCCAGTTCGAAGGTGAACTGGTGCTCCTCGAGGATGGCTTCGTTGGTCCAGCGCTGCGGACGGTAGAACTTGGCGATCAGCGGCTCGGAGTCTTCGATGCCGACCTGATAGACGCGGTTCTCGTAGCTGTTGAGCGCCAGAATGCGCGCGTCGCTGAGGAAACCGATGCTTTCGACGGCATCCAGGACGAGATCGGGGGTGAGGGTTTCAAACGGGTGGGCCATGCTGACTCCTGCGCGCAGCAGGCTGCTGCGTCCGGCTCGGCATGGTAACGCAGATGGCAGCGCGAAGGTGGTTGGTGTCTGGTCTGGCCTATTCGCGAGCAGGCTCGCTCCCACATTGAAATGCAATCCTCTGTGGGAGCGAGCCTGCTCGCGAAAGCGGTTTATCAGGCGCCGACGATCCCGCCATCCTCGCGGGTAATCGCCATCACCGAAGACCGCGGTTTGCCATTGGGCAGATGCTCGGGGAAGGTCGAACCGCCGTTTTCACCGGGATGCTGAATCCCGACAAACAGGGTTTTCTGATCCGGCGAGAAGCTGATCCCGGTCACTTCGCAACCCACCGGCCCGACCATGAAACGGCGAATCTCACCGGTCGCAGGATCGGCGCAGAGCATCTGGTTGTTGCCCATGCCGGCGAAATCCCCGGCATTGCTCGAATCGCCGTCGGTGAGAATCCACAGGCGTCCGGCCTTGTCGAAACCCAGACCGTCCGGGCTGTTGAACATGTTCTGCGGGGTGATGTTCGATGAGCCGCCCTTCGGCGTCCCGGCATGCACGCCCGGGTTGCCGGCAACCACAAACAGATCCCAGGCAAAAGTCTTCGAGCCGTGATCGTCGCGGTCGGTGCGCCAGCGCAGAATCTGCCCGTAGACGTTCTTCTCGCGCGGGTTCGGCCCGCCCACCGGTTGCCCGTCTTCGCCGCGTTTGGCGTTGTTGGTCAGGGTGCAATAGACCTGGCCGTCCTTGGGGCTGACCACGATCCACTCCGGGCGGTCCATGCGTGTTGCGCCAACCACGCTGGCGGCAAGGCGCGCGTGGATCAGCACTTCGGCCTGATCGGAAAACCCGCTGCTGGCGTCGATGCCGTTTTTGCCGTGAGTCAGTTCGATCCACTGGCCCTGGCCTTTCGGGTGATCGGGGTTGCCGTCACCGGCATCGAATTTCGCCACATACAGGGTGCCGTGGTCGAGGATGTCGCGGTTGGCCTTTTGATTGCGGTGATTGATGCGGTCGCGGCTGACGAATTTGTAGATGAACTCGCCACGCTCGTCGTCGCCCATGTACACCACGGCGCGACCGTCATCGGTCTCGGCCAGAGCGGCGTTTTCATGTTTGAAGCGGCCCAGCGCGGTGCGTTTGACCGGGGTCGATTGCGGGTCGAACGGATCGATCTCGACCACCCAGCCGTGGCGGTTGAGTTCGTTCGGGTTCTTGGCCATGTCGAAGCGCGGGTCGTGCGGGTGCCAGTTGATGTCTTTGCTGCTGGCGACGACGCCGTAGCGTTTTTGCGCGGCATCGAACTGCTGCTGGGCGTTGCTGCTGCCGAAGCAGTCGGTGAAGTTTTCTTCGCAGGTCAGGTAGGTGCCCCATGGCGTCTTGCCGTTGGCGCAGTTCTGGAACGTGCCGAGAACTTTCTTGCCGTGCTTGTCGGCGGCGGTTTTCATCAAGTTGTGGCCGCGGGCCGGACCGCTGATGCGCAGCGGCGAGTTGCCGTGGATGCGACGGTTGTAGCGCGAGCCCTGGACGAACTGCCATTGGCCGTTCTTGCGCTGCACTTCGATCACCGACACGCCTTCACAGGCCAGCGCCTTGCGCACGTCTTCGGCCGATTGCGGCATGCCGCCGTGCGGATACAGATAACGGTAGTTGGTGTATTCGTTGTTGATCGCCATCAACGCGCGGTTCTTGTCGTCGGGGAAGGCGAACAGGCTCATGCCGTCGTTGTTGTCGCCGAACTGCACTTCCTGGGCGGCGGCGGTGCCATTGCCGCTCGGGTCGAAGGCCGGGCCGTTCTTTTGCAGCGGCTGGCCCCAACTGATCAGCACCGACGACTTGTAGCCTTTGGGCAGGCTGATGGCGTCGGTGGTCGCTGCCGGGATGCTCTCGAAACCGAGCAGACGGCTGTTGCCGGCGCTGACGCTGGCGGCCATGACGCTGCGGGTCAACAGGTTGCCGCCCAGGAACATCGCCGCGCCGCACAACGCACCGGCGCTGATGAAACCGCGACGGCTGAGGCCGACCATTTTTTCCAGATCAGTGGATTGGTTTTCTTCTAATAGGCTCACATCAGGCTCCCTGCTTGGTTTATGGCCAACACCTTAATGCGGGTCGATGACGCTTTCGTTGCAGAGGCGAATCAGAGCGGCGTGCCGATCAGCACGTTGGACGGCGCGCATTGCACCTGCACCGCAGACCCCACGGCGAGGCCCTGATTGCGCAAGTGCAGCGGTTCGGCCAAGGCGCAAAGAGTGTGGCCGTTGGGCAGGGAAATGCGTACTTCGCTGGGGCCGTCCTCGGCGTCAAGAACGGCTTCGATGATGCCTTTGAGAAGATTATGACCGGGCGTTGCAGGCTGTTCGGCGCCAAGCAGTTCGAGCCAACCGGCCTTGATCAGCGCCACGACTTCAGTACCGGGCTGCAGCTCCAGATGCATGCTGCTGTCGTGGGTAATCTGCGCATCAAGACCAATGCCTTCGGCCAGTTCGAGGCGGATCAGATCGTTGCGACCTTGTGCCTGAATCGCCACGACCGTGCCGTGCAACTGATTGCGCGCGCTGGTCCTGAGCATCAGGCGCCCGAGCAGATCCAGATCGCTGGCGTCTTCCGCCGCTTCCAGCACTTGTGCCTGCAGCGCCTGCAATTTCTGATACAGACGCAGCACCCGTTGGCCCTCGCTGGACAGCCTGGCGCCACCGCCACCCTTGCCGCCCACCACGCGCTCGACCAAGGGTTTTTGCGCCAGGTTGTTCAGCTCATCGATCGCATCCCACGCCGCCTTGTAACTGAGCCCTGCGCTCTTCGCCGCACGGGTGATCGAGCCCTGCTCGGCGATGTGTTGCAGCAGGGCGATGCGTTGCGGACGGCGGACGATGTGTTGGGAGAGCAGGGAGGGCAGGGACATGGCAGAACGCTTCTGGCTCGGGCGATGAAATGGACGTTGGCTACTTGCAACGCACGAGTCAAGCCCGACACCGAACCCCTGTGGGAGCGAGCCTGCTCGCGAAAGCGGTTTGACCAACAACATCTTTGTTGAATGTGATGCCCATTCGCGAGCAGGCTCGCTCCCACATGAGATCTGCGTTCGCTTCAGGTTCCAGGTTTCGGCGTGCGGGCCAGGCAATACACATCGACCCGCGCCGCACCTGCGTTCATCAACAATCGCGCCAGTGCCTGAGCGGTCGCGCCGGTGGTGAGGACGTCGTCAACCAGCGCGAAATGACGGCCGCTTACCTGCGCCTCAGGCGCCAGCGCGAAGGCATTGCGCAGATTGCGTTTACGCGCCTTGGCGTCGAGATCTTGCTGGGCATCGGTATCCATGATTCGCCGCAGTACCTGTTCTTCACACGGCAAATCCAGCGAAACACTCAACCAGCGCGCGAGCATCGACGCCTGATTGAAACCTCGTCGCCGAAGACGTTTATTCGCCAGCGGCACCGGCAGCAACACATCCGGGCGCGGTAAGTCCTCTTCGAAGCGATGCTGCAGGTATTGACCGAGAACGTCGGCGAGCAGGTGACCAAACGGCCATTTCGCGTTGTGTTTAAAGCGTGTGATCAAACTGTCCACCGGGAATGCATAGACCCAAGGCACGGCGACCTGCTCGAAGGCCGGCGGCTCTAGCAGGCACTCGCCGCAGGTCAGGCCATCGGCAGCCAGCGGCAAAGCGCAGCTCTGGCAGTGGCTGCCGAGCCAGGGCAGTTCGGTTTCGCAGGCCACGCATATTGGCATTTCTGCTTCTGCCGGCTCGTCGCATAACAAGCAGGCCTGTACGTTTTTTAAACAGATGTAAACCTGACCTTGGTATTGTGGTTGACAGCGCATCGCTCTTCCTTAAATATGCCGAACATCCGTGTAGCGCCTGTGGGTATTCCGTTTTCCCCGGCGCCGGTCAAGCATAACCAAGGAATTGCCCATGAGCGCGAGCACCACCGCCACCCTGCGTCACGATTGGTCTCTGGCCGAAGTCAAAGCACTCTTCGTACAGCCATTCAACGACTTGCTGTTCCAGGCGCAAACGGTGCACCGCGCACATTTCAACGCCAACCGCGTGCAGGTCTCGACGCTGCTGTCGATCAAGACCGGCGCTTGCCCGGAAGACTGCAAGTACTGCCCGCAATCCGGGCACTACAACACCGGTCTGGAAAAAGAAAAACTGATGGAAGTGCAGAAGGTCCTCGAAGAAGCGGCCCGGGCCAAAGCCATTGGTTCGACGCGGTTCTGCATGGGCGCAGCGTGGAAGCATCCATCGGCGAAAGACATGCCGTATGTGTTGAAGATGGTTGAAGGCGTTAAAGCCCTGGGCCTGGAAACCTGCATGACCCTCGGGCGTCTCGATCAGGAGCAGACCGAAGCGCTGGCCAAGGCCGGTCTCGATTACTACAACCACAACCTCGACACCTCGCCGGAGTTCTACGGCAGCATCATCACCACGCGTACTTACAGCGAACGTCTGCAAACGCTGGCCTACGTGCGTGAGTCGGGAATGAAAATCTGCTCCGGCGGCATTCTCGGCATGGGCGAATCGCTGGACGACCGCGCCAATCTGCTGATCCAGTTGGCCAACCTGCCCGAGCATCCGGAATCGGTACCGATCAACATGCTGGTGAAGGTCGCCGGCACGCCGCTGGAGAACGCCGAAGACATCGACCCGTTCGACTTCATCCGCATGCTCGCGGTGGCGCGCATCCTCATGCCGCAATCCCACGTTCGCCTGTCCGCCGGGCGTGAAGCGATGAACGAGCAGATGCAGGCCCTGGCCTTTTTCGCTGGCGCCAACTCGATTTTCTACGGCGACAAATTGCTCACCACCGCCAACCCGCAGGCGGACAAGGACATGCAGTTGTTCGCGCGCCTCGGTATCCAGCCGGAGGCCCGTGAAGAGCACGCCGATGAAGTGCACCAGGCGGCGATCGAGCAGGCGCTGGTGGAGCAGAAGAGTAGCGAGCAGTTCTACAACGCTGCCATCTGACCATCGCTTGAAATGCAAAACCCTGTAGGAGCTGCCGAAGGCTGCGATCTTTTGACTTTGACTTTCTAAAACAAGATCAAAAGATCGCAGCCTTCGGCAGCTCCTACCCAGTTATTTGTCTGATGTGAGGCCTGCATGTCTTTCGATCTCGCCGCACGCCTTGCTGCCCGCCGTGCCGACAACCTCTACCGCCAGCGCCCGCTGCTCGAATCACCGCAAGGCCCGCAAGTAGTAGTCGACGGCCAACCGCTGCTCGCGTTCTGCAACAACGACTATCTGGGCCTGGCCAATCATCCTCAGGTGATCGAAGCCTGGCGCGCCGGCGCTGAGCGTTGGGGCGTCGGTGGTGGCGCGTCGCATCTGGTCATCGGCCACAGCAGCCCGCATCACGCGCTGGAGGAAGCACTCGCCGATCTGACCGGCCGGCCGCGTGCGCTGCTGTTCACCACCGGCTACATGGCCAACCTCGGCGCGGTCACCGCGCTGGTAGGGCAGGGCGATACGGTGCTCGAAGACCGGCTCAATCACGCTTCTTTGCTGGACGCGGGCCTGTTGTCCGGCGCGCGTTTCAATCGCTACCAGCACAACGACGCCGAAAGCCTGGGCAAACGACTGGAGAAAGCCACTGGCAACACGCTGGTGGTCACCGACGGCGTGTTCAGCATGGACGGTGACATCGCCGACCTGCCGGCGCTGGCCCGCGAGGCCAAGGCCAAAGGCGCATGGCTGATGGTTGATGACGCCCATGGCTTCGGCCCGTTGGGCGCCAACGGTGGAGGCATCGTCGAGCATTTCGGCTTGAGCCCGGACGATGTGCCGGTGCTGGTCGGCACCCTCGGCAAAGCTTTCGGCACCGCTGGGGCATTTGTCGCCGGCAGCGAAGAGTTGATCGAAAGCCTGATCCAGTTCGCCCGCCCGTACATCTACACCACCAGCCAACCACCGGCGCTGGCCTGCGCGACGCTGAAAAGCCTCGAGCTGCTGCGCAGAGAACACTGGCGCCGTGAGCATTTGCAGACGCTGATCCGCCAGTTCCGCCACGGCGCCGAGCAGATCGGGCTGGAGCTGATGGACAGCTTCACGCCGATCCAGCCGATCCTGATCGGCGATGCCGGGCGCGCCGTGCGGTTGTCGCAGATGCTGCGCGAGCGCGGGCTGATGGTCACGGCGATCCGTCCGCCGACTGTTCCCGCCGGCAGCGCGCGATTGCGTGTAACTCTGACCGCCGCCCACAGCGAGGCACAGGTGCAACAGTTGCTGGAGGGGTTGGCAGATTGTTTCGCCCGATTGTCATTGGAGCCAAGCCATGCGTAATCGTCTGATTCTGCTGCCCGGCTGGGGCCTCGGCGTATCGCCGCTGGAACCGCTGGCGGCGGCATTGCGTGGCCTTGACGAACATCTGCAGGTCGAGATCGAGCCGCTGCCGGAGCTGGGTTCCGCCAACCTTGAAGACTGGCTCGACGAACTCGATGCAAGCATTGCTCAGGAAGTCTGGCTCGGTGGCTGGTCGCTGGGCGGCATGCTCGCCAGCAAGCTGGCGGCACGCCGCGGCGAGGCGTGCTGCGGGCTGCTGACGCTGGCGAGTAACCCAGCATTTGTCGCCCATGAGCAGTGGCCGAATGCGATGCCTGGCGAGACCTTCGATGCATTCCTTGCCGGTTGCCAGGCTGACCCGCGTACCACGCTCAAGCGCTTCTCTCTGTTATGTGCGCAAGGTTCGCCAGATCCGCGTGGCTTGTCGCGCTTGCTGCTGGGTGGCGCGCCAGCCACCGCGCCGACCGCGCTGATGGCGGGGCTGGAATTGCTCGCGCAACTGGACACGCGTCAGGCGTTGCAGGCGTTTCGCGGCCCGCAGTTTCATCTGTTCGGCGGACAGGACGCGCTGGTCCCGGCGGAGGCGGCCGGCGCGTTATTCGCGCAATTGCCGGATATCGAAATTGGTCTGATCGAACAGGCCAGCCATGCTTTTCTGCTGGAAGACCCGCACGGAATCGCGGGCGCGATCCTGGCGTTTCTTCATGAGTGCGCTGATGACTGATCTGTCCCTTGTGCTGCCTCAAGGCTTGCCCGACAAGCGCCAGGTGGCGGCGTCTTTTTCCCGTGCAGCGGCCAGTTACGACAGCGTCGCCGAGTTGCAACGCGACGTCGGCACGCAGCTGATCGAGCGTTTACCGGCGAGTTTCATGCCGTCGCGGTGGCTCGATCTCGGTTGCGGGACCGGCTATTTCACCCGGGCGCTGGCCTCGCGTTTTACCCAGAGCAGCGGTGTCGCGCTGGACATCGCCGAGGGCATGCTCAATCACGCACGGCCGCTGGGTGGCGCTGAGCATTTCATCGCGGGCGATGCCGAGCGGCTGCCGTTGCAGGATGCCAGTTTGGACCTGATTTTCTCCAGCCTCGCCGTGCAGTGGTGCGCCGATTTTGACGCGGTGCTGCGCGAGGCTTTTCGCGTGCTGAAACCGGGCGGGATTTTTGCGTTTGCTAGTCTGTGTACAGGGACGCTGTTCGAATTGCGGGAAAGTTGGCGGCAGGTCGACGGGCTGGTGCACGTCAATCGCTTCCGCGAGTTCGCCCGCTATGAACAGTTATGTGCTGGCAGTGGCTTGCGCGTCGTGGCGCTGGAGAATCAGCCGCACATGTTGCATTACCCGGATGTGCGCAGCCTGACTCATGAGCTGAAGGCGCTTGGCGCGCACAATCTGAACCCTGGGCGGCCGGGCGGTTTGACCGGGCGGGCGCGGATACTCGGGCTGATCGACGCGTATGAGCAGTTCCGTCAGGCGTCGGGACTGCCGGCAACGTATCAGGTGGTGTACGCCGTGTTGGAGAAACCCCTATGAGCGCAGCCTATTTCATCACCGGTACCGACACCGATGTGGGCAAGACCACCGTCGCTGCCGGATTGCTCCATGCGGCGCGGTTGGCCGGCTTGAGCACGGCGGCGGGCAAACCGGTGGCTTCCGGGTGTGACATCACGCCCAAAGGCTTGCGCAACTCCGATGCGTTGGCGCTGCTGGCCGAATGTTCGTTGCCGCTGACTTATCAACAGGTCAACCCGGTGGCATTCGAGCCAGCGATCGCTCCGCATCTGGCAGCGCGCGAAGCAGGGGTGGCGCTGACGGTGCAATCGCTGCTGGCGCCTATGCGCGCAATCCTCGCAATGAACGCTGATTTCACCCTGATCGAAGGTGCGGGTGGCTGGCGGGTGCCGTTGGCCGATCAGGACAATCTGTCGGACCTGGCGATTGCACTGAAGCTGCCGGTGATACTGGTGGTCGGCGTGCGCTTGGGTTGCATCAGTCATGCGTTGCTGACTGCCGAGGCGATCGCCCGCGATGGCCTGCAATTGGCAGGTTGGGTGGCCAATATCATTGATCCGAAGACTTCGCGGCTGGAGGAAAATCTTGCAACCCTCGCCGAGCGCATCCCCGCGCCGTGCCTGGGCCGCGTGCCGAAACTCAAGGCGCTGAGCGCCGAAGCGGTAGCCGAGCATTTGCAGCTGGATTTGCTCGACTAAGTTTTTCACTATGAAAAGGCACTGTGCCATTAGTGTTTTTGACGGGTGTTTTGCCGGCGCGTCTGCTTCAATGGCGACCATTGATCCTTTGCAGGGATGAGAGCGACTATGGAAATCTCCGGCAACACAGCTTTTTATGCGGGGCTGAGCTCGATTCAGTCCGGGCAGAACCGCGTCGATCAGGCTGCCAGCCAGATCGCCAACAACACCATCGAACGCTCGGTGACCAGCCAGTCGTCCGAAGTGCAGGTCAATCGCCTGCGTGGAGTGGATCGCGCACAGGAATCGGATCTGGCGAGCAATATCGTCGAACTGTCGCAGGGCAGGATCCACGCGGAGCTGGGTGTGAAGGTGGCCAAGGCGTCCGACGAAGTGCTGGGTACGCTGATTGATACCTACGCCTGAACCGTCAGTACAGCGCCGGTGAATGAGCCACCGGCGCATGACATTGATTTCAGCGCTTGTCAGGAACCGACGTAGCCGCTGATGCGTGGAGAGGCAGAGATACCGCTACTCCCGGCCACGACCACCCGACCTTTCGGTTGAACGACCACGTCAATGCAATCGCCTACGCTATTCCCTCTCCAGAAATGTTCGTCTACCCCGTTCTTACTGAATCGCTGATATTCCACCATCGGGGTGTTGGCCATCTTGGCACTGCCCACCGTGACGATCTTGTTGTCTGGCTGAACGGCGATGGAATTGAACCCGATGCTGTTCAGGGAGCGCGAAAACAGCAGCGGTTTACCTGAGTTGAATTCAGGGTCCAGCGCTTCGCCGTTGGCCTCGAGCCGGGCAAGCAACCCGCACTCCACCTCATTGGCATCATAGCCGAAGCCTGCGATCAAAATTCTATCGTCGTCCTGGATGACTATCCGGCTGACAGAACTTTTAAAGAACCCGTTGGGCTCTTGTTTTCGAGGCAATGGTTCCTGCGCCAGTTCGATATCGGCATAACCGCCCGAACCGAAACTGAGGTCCAGAGCCCCCGTCGTGTGGTAGCGCGCGACTGTTCTGAGCAAATTGTCTTTCTGTTGGCCCGCCACCACGATCTTCCCGTCGGCCTGCGTCGCAACATTGCAGACGTCACTCAAGCGATCATGCAGATTGATATCGATGAACCCGGCACCCTCGCCAAAAGCTTCGTCCGGTTGGCCGCTGTTTTGTAGCCGATACAATCTGTTCAACTGATCGAAGCCAATGACGAAGGTCGCGGCAATAAGGATTTTTCCATCCTTTTGCAGGCATCCATCTACCCGTTTGTATTTGAAATAATTGATACCTGTTTCTGCGTCAATGGACATGACCTGGTTGCCAAAAACGAGGTCCGGGCTACCGTTGGCATTGAAGCGGGTGACTGCGGGGCGGGTTAAGTTGTTCTTGAAAGATTCTCCGATCACGATGATTTTTCCGCTGGCTTCCAGCAGAAGGCGCGTGGGGCGCGTTTCATCGTGTTGGTCATATTGCCACGTCGTTTCCTGGAATGCCTCGTCCCTGGCCCCATCGACGAGGTAGCGAGCCAGTCGCATGCTTTTGTCTATCTCGTAAGCTACATAAAGATTGCCGCCCTTGTCAGACGCGATTGCGTTGGCAGTGCCTGCTCCCCCAATGGAAATATGACCGCCGTAGCCAAAGCTGTAGTCGGGATATCCTGCTGACTGAGACGATTGGTTGTTATCTGATTGCTGGTTCATAGCTCTTCACTCCAAATACGCGGTTTTCGGAAATTCGTCCGGCTCTCTGCTACTCCGGTCATTTCATACAAACGCGTTTTTTTGCGCACCTGTCAGAAATGACAGTGCTGCAGTCCTTGCGAGCCAATCGAATGACCCTGGCGGACAATGCTGCGCAGGTGCGGGTATGGAGGAAACATGATGACGAACGGCAAAAGATCGACGCTTGACAAGATTTCGGCGTAAACGTATGTTTCAAACAACTGTTTGACCGTCACAACAACTCAACACGGTCGTTCATTCCCGGTTACATCAGCAGAGGTTTATCGCTATGCCTGACTACAAGGCCCCCTTGCGTGATATTCGCTTCGTTCGTGACGAGCTGCTCGGCTACGAAGCGCACTATCAGAGCCTGCCAGCGTGCGCAGACGCCACGCCGGACATGGTTGACGCCATCCTCGAGGAAGGCGCCAAGTTTTGTGAGCAGGTACTGGCACCGCTGAACCGCGTGGGCGATCTGGAAGGCTGCACCTGGAGCGAGTCCGGCGTGAAAACCCCGACTGGCTTCAAAGAGGCGTACAAGCAATTCGTCGAAGGCGGCTGGCCAAGCCTGGCGCACGACGTTGAGCACGGCGGTCAGGGCCTGCCGGAGTCGCTGGGCCTGGCAGTCAGCGAAATGGTTGGTGAAGCCAACTGGTCGTGGGGCATGTACCCAGGCCTGTCGCACGGCGCGATGAACACCATCTCCGAGCACGGCACCCCTGAGCAGCAGGAAGCCTATCTGACCAAACTGGTCTCCGGCGAATGGACCGGCACCATGTGCCTTACCGAACCGCACTGCGGCACCGACCTGGGCATGCTGCGCACCAAGGCCGAGCCTCAGGCCGACGGCTCCTACAAAGTCTCCGGGACCAAGATCTTCATCTCGGCCGGTGAGCACGACATGGCCGACAACATCGTCCACATCGTTTTGGCGCGCCTGCCGGATGCACCGGCTGGCACCAAAGGCATCTCGCTGTTCATCGTGCCGAAATTCCTGCCGAACGCCGATGGCACCATCGGCGCACGCAACGCAGTGAGCTGCGGTTCGCTGGAACACAAGATGGGCATCCACGGCAACGCCACCTGCGTGATGAACTTCGACGGCGCCACCGGCTACCTGATCGGCCCGGCGAACAAAGGTCTGAACTGCATGTTCACCTTTATGAACACCGCTCGTCTGGGCACCGCGCTGCAAGGTCTGGCCCACGCCGAAATCGGCTTCCAGGGCGGTCTGAAATACGCTCGCGATCGCCTGCAAATGCGTTCGCTGACTGGCCCGAAAGCGCCGGACAAAGCGGCTGACCCGATCATCGTTCACCCGGACGTGCGCCGCATGCTGTTGACCATGAAGGCGTTCGCCGAAGGCAACCGCGCGATGGTTTATTTCACCGCCAAACAGGTCGACATCGTCAAATACGGCGTCGATGAAGAAGAGAAGAAGAAGGCCGACGCACTGCTGGCGTTCATGACCCCGATCGCCAAAGCGTTCATGACCGAAGTCGGTTTCGAAGCCGCCAACCACGGCGTGCAGATCTACGGCGGCCACGGCTTCATCGCCGAGTGGGGCATGGAGCAGAACGTTCGCGACAGCCGCATTTCGATGCTGTACGAAGGCACCACCGGTATCCAGGCCCTCGACCTGCTCGGCCGTAAAGTGCTGATGACTCAAGGCGAGGCTTTGAAAGGCTTCACCAAGATCGTCCACAAGTTCTGCCAGACCAACGAAGGCAACGAAGCCGTCCAGGAATTCGTCGCGCCGCTGGCTGCACTGAACAAGGAATGGGGCGAGCTGACCATGAAGGTTGGTATGGCTGCCATGAAAGATCGCGAAGAAGTCGGCGCTGCCTCCGTGGATTACCTGATGTACTCCGGTTATGCCTGCCTTGCCTACTTCTGGGCGGACATGGCGCGTCTGGCTGCGGAAAAACTGGCTGCCGGCACCAGCGACGAGGCGTTCTATACCGCCAAGCTGCAAACCGCGCGCTTCTACTTCCAGCGCATCCTGCCGCGTACCCGTACACACGTGGCCACTATGCTGTCGGGCGCTGGCAACCTGATGGACATGAAAGAAGAAGACTTCGCACTGGGCTACTAAGCCTCACCGCAGTCTGCCGAAAACCGCTGCTTCCATTAGGGGGCAGCGGTTTTTTTGTTGGCGAACCGCTCAGATAGTCGGTCTTCCGGCCGTTACAGAGACAGTGTGTGATCTGGATCACATTGTGTGGGCTTGGCCGCACTTTGCAGGCACAATGCCATCTCTTTGCTATGACGGGTCGGAGCTTACCCTTGCCGCGTTCTTCCGCTGTACGTTTCAGCCATTTCCTGCCATCACTGCTGTTATTGCTTGCGGGGCTGGCGGCTGCGTACGTCAAAGACCTCAGCGTGTTCTTCACATCCCTGTTCAACGTTTTGCCGACCCTGGTCCTTCTGCTCGGCGGGGCGTATTGCGCGGTGTACCGGCGTCAGCGCGAACTGTTTCTGATGCTGACGGTGTACATCGCCTATTTTCTGCTCGACACCCAGACCGACTTTTACCGCGACAACGGCAAAGTGCGCGAAGACGCTGCAGTGGTGTTCCATCTGGTCTGCCTGCTCCTGCCGTTATTGTTCGGGCTGTTCGCGGCATGGCAGGAGCGTACCCATCTGTTTCAGGACATGGTCGCGCGGTTCGCTGTGCTGCTGGCGTTTGGCAGTGTGGCGCTGGGCCTGGAACAAAGTTATCCACAAGCGCTGCTGCTGTGGCTGTCGGAGATCCGCTGGCCGGCGCTGCATGGCGCGTGGATGAGTCTGATCCAGTTGTCCTACCCGGTGTTCATCTCGGCTTTTCTGCTGCTGGCCTGGCAATACTGGCGCAACCCGCGTCCGTTGCACGCGGCGCAACTGGTCGGGTTGCTCGGGGTATTCTGGATGCTGCCGAAGACCTTCATTCTGCCGTTCACCCTGAACATCATGTGCAGCCAAGTAATGCTGATGATCGCCGCAGCGGTTGCGCATGAGGCCTATCAAATGGCCTTCCGCGACGAACTCACCGGTCTGCCGGGTCGACGCGCGCTCAACGAACGCATGCAACGCCTGGGGCGCAACTACGTGCTGGCGATGAGCGACGTCGATCACTTCAAGAAATTCAACGACACCCATGGCCACGATGTCGGTGACCAGGTGCTGCGCCTGGTCGCCAGCAAACTGTCGAAAATCAGCGGTGGCGGTAGGGCGTATCGCTATGGGGGTGAGGAATTTGCCTTGGTGTTTGCAGGCAAAACCCTTGAGGAATGCATGCCGCACCTGGAAGTGATTCGTGAATCGATTGCGTCCTACAGCATTCAGTTGCGCAACCAGGAAAACCGTCCGCAGGATGATCAGCAAGGGCGCCAGCGGCGCAGCGGTTCTGGCGCCTCGGCCGTGTCGGTGACGGTGAGTATCGGCGTCGCCGAACGCGTGGAGCAGCGCACCCCGGAAGAAGTGCTCAAGTCCGCCGACCAGGCGTTATACAGCGCCAAGGGCGCCGGGCGTAACTGCGTCATGGCATTCGGGCAGAACCGCCGCGGCGCGGTGCGCATGGACACCGCTGCGGGTTGAGTGATGACGGCGCATTCAGCGCCCGCACAGTGATTGTCGGGGCGGGGTGGCCGGCAGTAGGTTGGTGGCATCTGCTGACGGAGAAGCCACCATGCCCGAGTACAAAGCTCCCCTGCGCGACATGCGCTTTCTGATCGATCACGTCTTCGACTTCCACACCAGCTACGCCAAGCTCGGCGCGCATGACGCCAGCCCGGACATGATCAGCGCCATCCTCGAGGAAGGCGCGAAGTTCTGCGAAAACGTACTGGCCCCGCTCAATCGCAGCGGCGACGAAGAGGGCTGCCATTTCGACAGCGGTGTGGTGACAACGCCTACAGGCTTCAAGCAAGCCTTCGCACAATATGTCGAGGGCGGCTGGCACGGATTGGCGGCCGATCCGGCTTACGGCGGCCAAGGCCTGCCGAGCTCGCTGGGGCTGGTGATCAGCGAGATGGTCGGCTCCAGCAACACGTCCTGGGGCATGTACCCGGGCCTGACCCACGGCGCGATGTCGGCGATCCACGCCCACGGCACCGCCGAGCAGAAAGACACCTACCTGAGCAAACTCACCGCTGGCCAGTGGACTGGCACCATGTGCCTGACCGAAGCCCACTGCGGCACCGATCTGGGCATCATCAAGACCCGCGCGGTGCCCCGGGCCGACGGCAGCTACGCGATCACCGGCAGCAAGATTTTCATTTCCGCCGGCGAGCATGACCTGAGCGACAACATCATCCACCTGGTGCTGGCCAAGCTGCCGGATGCACCGGCCGGAACCAAGGGCATTTCCCTGTTTATCGTGCCCAAGTTCCTCCCTGATGCAGCAGGCGAAGCAGGCGAGCGCAACGGCGTTTCCTGCGGCTCGATCGAGCACAAAATGGGCATCAAAGCGTCGGCCACCTGCGTGCTGAATTTCGATGCCGCTACCGGTTACTTGATCGGCGAGCCGAACAAGGGCCTCAACTGCATGTTCACCATGATGAACCACGCGCGGCTGGGCACCGGCATGCAGGGCCTGTGTCTGGGCGAGGCGAGTTTTCAGGGCGCCGTCAAATACGCCAATGACCGCCTGCAGATGCGCGCGTTGACCGGTGCCAAAGCCCCGGAAAAACCTGCCGACCCGATCATCGTCCACCCGGACGTACGGCGTATGTTGCTGACCATGAAAGCCTTCAACGAGGGCAACCGCGCGCTGACCTATTTCACCGCGCAGATGCTTGATGTTGCGCACCTGAGCAGCGATTCCGGTGCGTGCCAGGAGGCCGAAGACCTGTTGGCGTTCCTCACGCCGATCTGCAAGGCGTTCATGACCGACACCGGTCTGGAGGTGACCAATCACGGTATGCAGGTGTTTGGCGGCCACGGTTTCATTCGTGAGTGGGGCATGGAGCAACTGGTGCGGGATTGCCGGATTGCGCCGATCTACGAAGGCACCAACGGCATTCAAGCGCTCGACCTGCTCGGGCGCAAAGTGCTGGGCAGTCAGGGCAAGCTGCTGCGCGGCTTCACCAAAATCGTCCACAAGTTCTGCGCAGCGAACGCCGACCATGCGCAGTTGGGCAGCTTCGTCGCGCAACTCAACGGGCTCAATCAACAGTGGGGCGACCTGACCATGAAGGTCGGCATGGCGGCCATGAAGAACCCGGACGAAGTCGGCGCTGCGTCGGTGGATTATCTGATGTACAGCGGCTACATCATCCTTGGCTACCTGTGGTTGCGCATGGCGTTGGTCGCGCAGGCACAGCTGGACGCAGGCGAGGGTGAGGCTGATTTTCTCAAGGGCAAACTGGCGACGTGCGAGTTCTATTTCAAGCGCTTGTTGCCGCGTACGGCTGCGCATCAGTTGGCGATCGAGGCGGGGAGTGATTGCTTGATGACTTTGCCGGCGGAGTCGTTTGCGCTTTAAAGCAAAAGGTCGCAGCCTGCGGCAGCTCCTACAGGGGATCGCGTTTTATCTGTAGGAGCCGCTGAAGGCTGCGATCTTTTTGAAGTGACTAAAAATAACAAATCAGTCACCGGTTGACCCTATGTGTCGCAAAAGTTGTTGAGGTACACTCCGGATCAACGAAAACATCATTCCACGAACCACCTGTTTAGATCTTGCGAGGTTTGCCATGGCTGACTACAAAGCGCCGCTGCGCGATATGCGCTTCGTCCTCAATGAAGTGTTCGAAGTCGCCAAACTCTGGGCGGAGCTGCCGGCGCTGGCCGAGACCGTCGACGCCGAAACCGTTGAAGCGATTCTCGAAGAGGCCGGCAAGGTCACCAGCAAAAGCATCGCGCCGCTGAGCCGTGCCGCTGACGAAGAAGGTTGCCATTGGGCGGACGGTGCCGTCACTACGCCGGCCGGTTTCCCACAGGCTTATCAGACTTATGCTGAAGGCGGTTGGGTCGGCGTCGGCGGTGATCCGGCCTACGGTGGCATGGGCATGCCCAAAGCCGTGTCGGCGCAGGTCGAAGAAATGGTCAACTCCGCCAGCCTGGCGTTCGGTCTGTACCCGATGCTGACCGCCGGTGCCTGCCTGTCGATCAACGCCCATGCCAGCGAAGAGCTGAAAGCCGCGTACCTGCCGAACATGTACGCCGGCATCTGGGCCGGCTCCATGTGCCTGACCGAGCCGCACGCCGGCACCGATCTGGGGATCATTCGCACCAAAGCCGAACCTCAGGCCGACGGTTCCTACAAGGTCAGCGGCACCAAGATCTTCATCACCGGTGGCGAGCACGACCTCACCGAAAACATCATTCACCTGGTACTGGCCAAGCTGCCTGACGCCCCGGCAGGGCCGAAAGGCATTTCGCTGTTCCTGGTGCCGAAGTTCATGGTCAATGCCGATGGCAGTCTTGGCGCGCGCAACCCGGCCAACTGCGGTTCGATCGAACACAAGATGGGCATCCAGGCCTCAGCGACCTGCGTGATGAACTTCGACGAAGCGGTCGGCTATCTGGTCGGTGAGCCGAACAAAGGCCTGGCGGCGATGTTCACCATGATGAACTACGAGCGTCTGGGCGTCGGTATTCAGGGCCTGGCCACAGGCGAGCGCTCCTATCAGAATGCCGTCGAATACGCGCGCGACCGTCTGCAGAGTCGTTCGCCGACCGGTGCGCAGAACAAGGACAAAGTCGCTGACCCGATTATCGTCCACCCGGACGTTCGGCGCATGCTGCTGACCATGAAAGCCTCGAACGAAGGCGGCCGTGCGTTCTCCACTTATGTGGCGATGCAATTGGACACCGCCAAGTTCAGCGAGGATGCGACCACCCGCAAGCGTGCGGAAGACCTGGTGGCGTTGCTGACGCCGGTGGCGAAAGCCTTTCTGACCGACCTGGGTCTGGAAACCACCGTCCACGGCCAGCAGATCTTCGGTGGCCACGGCTACATCCGCGAGTGGGGCCAGGAACAACTGGTGCGTGACGTCCGCATCACCCAGATCTACGAAGGCACCAACGGCATTCAGGCGCTGGATCTGGTCGGGCGCAAGATCGTTGGCAGCGGCGGCGCGTTCTACCAGTTGTTTGCTGATGAAATCCGCCATTTCACCGCAACCGCCAGTGCCGATCTGAGCGAGTTCACCAAGCCGCTGAACGATGCCGTCGACACCCTCGACGAGCTGACCGCGTGGCTGCTGGATCGGGCGAAAAACAATCCGAACGAAATCGGCGCGGCCTCGGTCGAATATTTGCAAGCTTTCGGCTACACGGCCTATGCCTACATGTGGGCATTGATGGCCAAAGCCGCGCTGGGCAAGGAGACGCAAGATGATTTCTATGCGAGCAAACTGGGCACCGCACGCTTCTATTTCGCCCGCCTGCTGCCGCGTATTCATTCGCTGAGCGCGTCGGTCAAGGCCGGTAGCGAGTCGCTTTTCCTGCTCGATGCTGCACAGTTCTGATCCCGCGCGCGTCATGTAAGCATTTGCTTACGTGACGTGCTGCTGTTCTCCCATATGCGTACATTGGATCCACGGCTAATCTACATTTCATGGACGTCGCGCAGGAAGCGCAAAGTAAATAACACGGACACGTAGGATTCTGCCAGGGTGGCGGAGTGAAATGGATGTCAGGGAAACAGTCTGCAAAGCCCCGCTTCGGCGGGGTTTTCTTTTGCCTGAAGAAAAGTTTTCAGCCCAGCGGATCCAGCGGCCGTTGCACTTCGCGGTCGATGACTTCTTCAAGCAATGTCCGCAAAAGAGCTAACGAAGCCTGCTGGCGTTGTACATCGCGGCACACCAGGCCGACTTTCAACGGAACGCGTGGCTCGCTCAGCGGTTTCCACAGCAGATCCTCATCGTCGTATTCCTTTTGCGAGCGCCCCGGCAGCACCGTCGCCAGCTTGGTGTGCGGCAGGCTGTCGAGAATCCCCAGCATATTGTTCAACTCGGCCTGCACCTGTGGGCGACGTCCGAGGCTGGCCAATTGTGCCTGCCAGATCTGCCGGATCTGGAACTCTTCGCCGAGCAGCAACATTGGCAGCTCAGCGGCCTGGCGCATCGAGACTTTCTTGAAATCACGCAAGGGATGATCCGCCGGGATGACCAGCGTCAGTTCATCCTCGTACAGCAACACGCCATGCAGCCCAGGTTGGCGCGGCGGCAGATAGCTGATGCCAATGTCCAGCGAACCATTGAGCAGACGTCGCTCGATTTCCAGCCCGGTCAGCTCATAGATCTGCACCACCAGATGCGGCTGCGCCTTGCGCACACGCTCGAGCATTTGCGGCACGAGGCTGGTGTGCACCGTTTGCAGCACGCCGATCGCCAGGGTGCGCAACGCCTGCCCCTTGAAATTACCCAAGGCCTCGCGTGCTCGTTGCAAACCATCGAGCAGCGGTAACGCGTGGTTGTACAAAGTGTGCGCAGCGAGGGTCGGCAGCAAGCGTTTGCTGCTGCGTTCGAACAACGTTACGTCAAGGTTCTGCTCAAGCTGACGAATCTGCTGCGACAGCGCTGGTTGCGAGATCGACAAACGCTCAGCCGCACGGCCGACGTGTCCTTCTTCGTAGACCGCGACGAAATAACGCAGATGTTTGAAATCCATAAGTGATGCTTATCGAAATAGCTTGGAAATCGAAATGGCCGGTAGCCGCCCGCGCGCTTAGTCTAACCGCATTCGCAAGGCTTGCAGGGCCGGAAGGCGTGATGAAAAACATGTGCTCCGCTGGTTTTTGCATAGGCAGTTCAAAATACCTCCAAGCAGGTTTTTACGGATGAATCTGTTCAATTTGCGGCGCCAGAAGCCGAGTCTCGATGACCTCATGTTCGAGCCGCGACCATCCGCAATGGCCGATCGTCTCAATGCCGAACGCCTGATGCCCAATGTTGCGCGGCCGCAACAGGTGTTCATCCGAGGCCAGGGTTCCTGGCTATGGGACAACAATGACCGCGCGTACCTCGACTTTTCCCAGGCCGGCGGCGCCAACAGCCTTGGTCACAGTCCCACGGCATTGGTCAAAGCTATCGCCAATCAGGCCCAGGCGCTGATCAATCCTGGCTTCACTCTGCACAATCGCGGCATGCTCAGCCTCGCCGAGCGTCTGTGTGCCAGCACCCACAGCGATCAGGCTTATCTACTCAACAGTGGCAGCGAAGCCTGTGCGGCGGCAATCGAACTGGCGCGCAGATGGGGGCAACTGCATCGTGGCGGCGCTTCGCGGATCATCGTGGCGCAGCAGGGCTGCCATGGCCGCAGTCTGTCGACGATCGATAGAGTGCCATTCAACGACTTGCCGGCCCTGCACGCGGCGGTCGACGCGCAGACCGTTGCGATCATGCTTGAGCCGATCCAGAGCGATGCCGGGGTTATTCCCGCGGCCGGGCACTATCTCAAAGGCGTCGAGCGACTGTGTCGTGACCTGGGCATTCTGCTGATTCTCGACGAAGTGCAGACCGGCATCGGCCGCTGCGGCACCTTGCTCGCTGAACAGTCCTACGGCATTCGCGCCGATATCGTTGTGCTCGGCAAAGGTCTTGGCGGCGGATTGCCATTGGCGGCTTTGCTGGCGCGGGGCACGGCCTGCTGTTTCGGCGTTGGCGAATTGGGCGGCACTCATCACGGTAACGCACTAATGACCGCGGCCGGTCTGGTGGTGCTCGACAGCGTGCACGACCGCAGCTTCCTCCAGCAGGTCAGCGACAACGGCCAGCATCTGCGCGAAGGCCTTGCGCGGCTGGCGTACCGCTACGGCCATGGTGAGTTGCGCGGCCAGGGCCTGTTCTATGGGCTGACGTTATCGACAGAGTGCGCCGACGCCGTCGTCCACGCTGCGCTGCACGAGGGCCTGATACTCAACGCCGTGCAACCCGACTGCCTGCGTTTCACCCCGGCCCTCACTGTCAGCAAAGCCAACATCGACGAAATGCTCCTGCGTCTGGGCCGCGCCTTCTCGCGAGTGCGCACTGCCCAGTTGCAATGCCGCAAGGGCATTGCCGTCTGAATTGAAATACCCGAACCGTCTCGCGGTATAACGCACGCCCCACGCCTGATTCTTTTAGCGTGGGGCGTTTTTTTGTGGTGCTGGCGATCAAATAGCAACCGTAGTGAACCCTGACGAACGGCGCAGGTCGATTAGCTTGTATGGCTCAAGTGAGCCAACCCCCATTCAGGAGCTGCCCCATGGATTTCATTCGCATCATCATCGCTATTCTGTTGCCGCCACTGGGCGTGTTTCTGCAGGTCGGATTTGGCGGGGCGTTCTGGCTGAACATTCTGCTGACGCTGTGCGGCTACATTCCGGGGATCGTGCATGCGGTGTATATCATCGCCAAGCGTTGAGTCCAGTAGCGCAACTTAGATAGCTTTCGCGAGCAGGCTCGCTCCCACACTGGATCTGTGTTGTACACAAGTCCCCTGTGGGAGCGAGCCTGCTCGCGAACGGGACGACACGGTTTTCAGTCAGCCAGTCCCATCACCCGCCGATAAAACGTCCACTCCTGCTCCAGTGCATGCGCCTGGTTGGCCGCGCGACGAAAGCCGTGGCGTTCGTCAGGGTAGTAATACGCTTCTACCGGGATGCCGTTGTGCTCCAGCGCCGCAACCATGTCGCGGGTCTGTTGCGGCACGACCACCGCGTCCAGTTCACCCTGGAAGAAAATCACCGGCACGCGAATATTGTCTGCGTGCAGCAATGGCGTGCGGGAGGCATAGCGTTCGGCATCCAGCTCGGGATCGCCGATCAGCCAGTCTAGATAATCGCCCTCAAACTTGTGCGTGGCCCGCGCCAAAGCCACCGGGTCGCTGACGCCATAGAGGCTGGCGCCTGCGCGGAAGACTTGTCTGAACGCCAGCGCGCACAGTGTCGTGTACCCGCCCGCGCTGCCGCCGCGAATGAACGCGCGGTCACCATCGATCAAACCTTGGTCAGCGAGGTGGCTGACCACCGCGCAGGCATCCTCGACATCCACCTCGCCCCAGCGCAAATGCAGCGCTTGACGATATTCACGACCATAGCCACTGCTGCCGCGATAGTTGAGGTCGGCGACAGCGAAGCCGCGCTGCGTCCAGTACTGGATGCGCGGGTCGAGCATCGGATAGCACGCCGACGTCGGGCCACCGTGGATAAACACCACCAGCGGCGGTTTCGCTTCACCGCTCATGGCCGGGTAGAAGAAACCGTGCGCCTCGCCGGAGCCGCTCGGATAACGCAAGGTTTGCGGACGGCTGATGCGTTCGGCAGGCAATGGAGCCACGCCGCCAGCGAGGATTTTCACGGCATGAGAGACACGATCAATGGCGATCACTGCCGACGGGCTGGTCGGCGATGCAGCGATGCAATAGATGAATTGTTGATCCATCGCCAAATGGCGGAAGCGGCTGTAGTCGCCGCTGAAATCTTCATCGCCAAGGGTCAGGCGACCGAAACCATCCTCGCTCCAGCTGGCTAAGAATTGATCACCGACAGGCAGCCAAGTGCAGCCGCCCAATTGCCAGGGCGCGGGCGCGTGATCGGCCTCGGCACCGGGCAGCGCTTGCAAGCCTCGGGACGTTTCAACCCACGGCTGCCAGTAACCGCCACGATCCGTCAGGCAATACAAACGGCCATCGGCATCGAAGCGCGGCTGCTGGATTGACTCTTCGATATCGTTGCCAGCCACACAACGAGGCGCAGAAAAATCACCTTCCGCAACCATCAACCGCGTCGACGTCCACGGCTGATGCGGTCGGCTCCACTCGATCCATGCCAACCGCTGGCCGTCCGGGCTCAACGTTGGCGACGCATAAAAATCCGCACCCTCGGCCAGCACCTGTCGCGTACCGCTCGCCAGATCAATTGCCACCAGGCGATGCCGATCCTGCTGCTCTTCAACTGCCAACACCCGGCCACCGGCAAATTGCAGATCGCCATAGCGGCAGTCAGTCGACGTCAGCAAGACCGGCGCGCCATCCAGCGCCTGCCGATACATCTGCTGATCCGCTTCATTGACGAAAACTACCCCGTCAGGTGTCAGACAAAACGCGCCACCACCATATTCGTACACGCGGCTACGCACGCTGAAGCCATCCGGCGTCAGACGTTTCGCCACGCCCCCGCGCCAATGCCAGATTCGGCAGGCGGCATCCTCTGGGCGATATTCATTCCAGAACAGACCGTGGACGCCGAGCTGCAGTTCGGCGAAGTCGGTCCCGGCGGCGACGGCCTGGGCGGCGCTGAAAGGCTCAGCCCTTGGCGATGAGGCGTGAGTTTCGTTCATTGCGAAAGGCCAATTGTTCGATGGTTTGAGTGGCGGTCTCGGCTTCTTCGCGGGCCTTGAGAATCACGCCGTGATGTTCGGACTTGCTGCACACCGGGTCGGCATTACTCGCGTCGCCAGTGAGCATGAACGCTTGGCAGCGGCAGCCGCCGAAGTCTTTTTCTTTCTCGTCGCAAGAGCGGCACGGCTCGGGCATCCAGTCGTAACCGCGAAAACGATTGAAGCCGAACGAGTCGTACCAGATGTGCTGCATGCTGTGATCGCGCACGTTGGGAAACTGCACCGGCATCTGGCGGGCGCCATGGCAGGGCAGGGCCGTGCCGTCCGGAGTCACCGTCAGAAAGATGCTACCCCAACCGTTCATGCAGGCTTTCGGGCGTTCTTCGTAGTAGTCGGGGGTGACGAAAATCAGCTTGCACGGATGCCCTTCCGCTTCCAGTTTGGCTCGGTATTCGTTGGTGATGCGTTCGGCGCGCACCAGTTGTTCCTTGGTCGGCAACAGACCGACACGGTTGAGCTGTGCCCAGCCGTAGAACTGGCAAGTGGCGAGTTCGACGAAGTCGGCCTCCAGCGCAATGCACAGCTCGATGATGCGGTCGATCTTGTCGATGTTGTGCCGGTGGGTAACGAAGTTCAGCACCATCGGGTAGCCGTGGGCCTTCACCGCACGAGCCATTTCCAGCTTCTGCGCAAAGGCCTTTTTCGAGCCGGCGAGCAGGTTGTTCACTTGCTCGTCACTGGCCTGGAAACTGATCTGGATGTGGTCGAGTCCAGCCTTTTTGAAGTCGCTGATCTTCTGCTCGGTCAGACCGATGCCGGAGGTGATCAGGTTGGTGTAGAAGCCCAACTGCCGCGCTTCATGAATCAGTTCGGCGAGATCCTGGCGCACCAACGGTTCGCCGCCGGAAAAGCCCAGTTGCGCCGCGCCCATTTCCCGCGCTTCGCGGAACACCTTGATCCACTGTTCGGTGGTCAGCTCTTTGCCCTGCTTGGCGAAATCCAGTGGGTTCGAGCAATACGGGCATTGCAACGGACAACGGTAGGTCAGCTCGGCGAGCAGCCACAGCGGCAGGCCGACTTCAGGTTTCGCCGGCAGATCAGGCAAGGCTGAGCCAGTGTTGCTCACGGGCAACCTCCATGAATTGTTCGACGTCGTCACCGAGTTCGGGCACACCGGGGAACTGCTCGTCGAGTCTGGCAATGATCGCCGCGACATCGCGTTCGCCATCAATCAAGCCGCCGATCAGCGCGGCCGTCTCGTTGAGCTTGATCATGCCTTCCGGGTACAGCAACACATGGCCCTTTTGCGCCGGTTCGTACTGAAAGCGGTAGCCTGGGCGCCAGTTCGGCACTTTGCTGCGATCGAAACTCATAAGGTGATTCCTTTATGCCAGACCCGTTGTTCGGTCACGCTGTGGTACGGCGGACGGTTCAGTTCGTAGGCCATGCTCATGGCATCGAGCATGCTCCAAAGAATGTCCAGTTTGAACTGGAGAATTTCCAGCATGCGCTCCTGCCCTTCGCGAGTCTTGTAGTGCTCAAGGGTGATTGCCAGCCCATGCTCGACATCGCGGCGCGCCTGACCGAGGCGGGTGCGGAAATATTCATAACCGGCCGGGTCGATCCACGGGTAATGCTGCGGCCAACTGTCCAGGCGTGACTGGTGGATCTGCGGCGCGAACAGTTCGGTCAGCGAACTGCTGGCGGCTTCCTGCCAACTGGCGCGCCGAGCGAAGTTGACGTAGGCATCGACGGCGAAACGCACACCGGGCAACACCAGCTCCTGGGAACGCAATTGATCCGGGTCGAGGCCGACAGCCTGGCCGAGACGCAGCCAGGCTTCAATGCCACCGTCTTCACCGGGCGCGCCGTCGTGGTCGAGCAGGCGCTGAATCCACTCGCGGCGGATTTCGCGGTCCGGGCAGTTGGCGAGGATCGCCGCGTCTTTCAGGGGAATGTTCACCTGATAGTAGAAGCGGTTGGCGACCCAGCCCTGAATCTGCTCGCGGGTGGCGCGGCCTTCGTACATCGCCACATGGTAGGGGTGGTAAATGTGGTAGTAGGCGCCCTTGGCGCGCAGGGCCGCTTCGAATTCTGCGGGGGACAGCGGGGTGTCGGTCATTGCGGTTCTCCGGGGAACAACCGTTGAAATCCTGGGTGTCTATTCGGACGTCTTCGCGAGCAAGCTCGCTCCCACAGGGTTTGTGAACGCCACAGATCCAATGTGGGAGCGAGCTTGCTCGCGAAGAGGCCATCCGCTACAGCACAATACTCATGCCATCAAACGCCACTTCAACATTACGCCGCGCCAGTTCGGCACGCTCCGGCGAATCTTCATCGAGAATCGGATTGGTGTTGTTGATGTGGATAAGCACTTTGCGCTGCTCAGGCAGTTGCTCCAGCACTTCGAGCATGCCGCCAGGCCCGTTCTGCGCCAGATGGCCCATTTCACGGCCAGTACGCGTGCCAACGCCACGGCGCTGCATTTCATCGTCGTCCCACATCGTGCCGTCCACCAACAGGCAATCGCTGCCCGCCATGATTTCCAGCAGCGGCGCATCGACCTTGCCCAGACCCGGCGCGTAAAACAGCTTGCCGCCGGTGTTCAGGTCTTCAACGATCAAGCCGATGTTGTCACCCGGATGCGGATCGAAACGATGCGGCGAATACGGCGGCGCGGCGCTGCGCAATGGCAGCGGCGTGAAGCGCAGGTTCGGGCACGCGGCTACGGTGAAGCTCTGGTCGAGTTCGATGCGGTTCCAGTCCAGCCCGCCGTTCCAGTGGGTGAGCATCTTGAACAGGGGGAAACCGGTGCTCAAATCTTCATGAACCATGTCCGTGCACCAGACCTGATGCGGGCAGCCTTCGCGCAGGCTGAGCAGGCCCGTGGTGTGGTCGATCTGGCTGTCCATCAGGATGATCGCGCTGATGCCGGTGTCGCGCAGGGCCCGGCCCGGTTGCATCGGGGCGAAGCTTTGCAGCTGCGCGCGGATGTCCGGCGAGGCATTGCACAGCACCCAGTTCACGCCGTCATCGGAAATGGCGATGGACGATTGGGTGCGCGCCTTGGCATTCAGGCTGCCGTCGCGAAAGCCTGCGCAGTTGACGCAGTTGCAGTTCCACTGCGGAAAACCGCCACCGGCGGCCGAACCCAGAATCTGGACGAACATGAACGCTCCATCATTTCAACGCGGAAAATAAAACGCCTCGGCGAGCCGAGGCGTTGCACTGCGATTCTGCGTTAGCAGAACTCAGCGGCTGGCGAAGTACATGGTGACTTCGAAGCCGATACGCAGGTCGGTGTAAGCAGGTTTGGTCCAGGCCATGAGATGTCTCCTTCTGAGGTTTGGGATAGCGCTATCCATAGTTATAGTCCACGGCAGCGCGATGACGTTCCAATTGGTTAGGCGGCTATGTTACTCAAAATTTCAGCGCAGTGACCCGTGAATCTTTGAGAAAGCTCCTTGCAGGCTCGGTAATGATCAGTTTGCCGCTTGCCACGGCGCACCGGGCATCGATTCATTGGCCAGGCAGAGATAGCCACCCTCGGCGCTGATCAGGCGCTGCGCAGCGGCCAGCACAGCCTCGCGATCGAGCCGCTGGAACGCCCTGATCAATTGTTCACGGTAATCCGACGAATGGCCGGCGAGTTTACCCTGCCAGAGAAGTTCGGCTGTGTTCTTGGTGGACAGTGTGGCGTCGTCGAACTGATCGGCGAGGCTTTGGCGCTGTTGCTTGTAACTCGTGTCGTCGAGCGTTTCGACCAGCGCTGGAATGCTCTTGAAGAACGCTTGCACATGTTCAAGCAGGACGACCGTTGAGGTCGTTGGCGATTGCACGCCGAAGACAATCGCAGTCTTGCCATGCAACTGACGCAACGCGCTGAACACGGCGTAACCCAATTGCAGTTCGACACGCAGGCGCTGGTAGAAAGGCGTCTGGCACAGTTGTGCAAGCAGGCGCCAAGCGGCTTCATCAGCGATGTCATGGCTGGCGGTCGGGCAGATGAGCAGCAGGGCATGTTCGGTGGAGGCCGTGTCGATCCGGCTCCAGCGGAACTCGCCGTTGTTGCGCGCAGTCATCGGTAGCTGGTTGTTGGGCGTGCCGGGAATCCGGCTGAGCGCCAGGCCCATGGCTGATTGGGTTTGTTGATTAAGCCCGAGGGCAAGGCCGTCCCAGCGCGAAGTTGTCCACAGCTGTTTGGCGTCATCGCTGGTTTCATTTGTCGGCAGGGACGTTTCCGGTAACGCTTCGAGCAGTTGGCGGATCGGCATCGAGGGTGTCTGTGCATCGTCGCGCGGCGAATCGGCGCCGATGGCCGTCAGACATTTCAGCGCATGCTCCAGGACGTTGGGCATGGATTCTTGCAGACCAGTCATTTTCAGCAGCCATTGGTTACCCGCGGCGCTGAAAGACACATCCACTCCGGCCTCGGCCGCGTCCTGTCGTGTCTGGCGCAGACTGCGCTGCAATCTTGAGCGCAGATCTGCACTGGCTGCCGCTTCGACCTGCCAACGCAGATAAATTGCGCCTTCATCGCTGTTGTCCGGCAGCGCCTGGCTGAACTGCATCGGCGAGCGTTCACGACGACTGCGCGAGCGATCCTGGGCGAACGTGCGCAGGCCACGGTGGGCGCTGGTCTGGCCGCGAATCAGCCCGGCGTTGGCCGGCGGTTCACTGGCCCGCAGGAAAGGATTGGCGGCGGGCCGGTGCCAATGTTCGCTGAAGTTATCCACAACACCGATTTCGCGGAGGATATGCGCAAGTGCGGCAGCGCCCGATTCGGACAGGCCGAGTGCATGCTGCTCAACATCGAGGCGCGCCAGTTGTAATGCGCCGCTGACTTGTTGCTGGCGCTGAAGCAGGGCGGTGTATTCCTCGCGCAGCGGCGTCCAGTCTTGGCGGGCGAAAAAGCTCAGCCAGTCCAGCAGTTGCTCACGAATGGCATTCAACCGGCCGCCATCAACATTGAATTGAAGATGCACCAGCGCTTGTCCGGCGAACTGATAAACCGGCGTGGCTTTCAGATTGTCAGCCAGGTTCTGTTGTTGCAGATACGCGAGCAATCCACCGGCTTTGGCGCTATTCAACCAATGGCAGAGAAAGGCCAGCGCTTCGGCGGATGAGTCAGGCAAGGCGTCAAAAGCAAACAGCAGGTTCGCCTGAGCGCCGACCTGTTGATAACTTTTCACTGTCAGCGGTGGCGGCGCGACCTGGGCAACGTTATCGCCAATCGGCAATACCGCTGCGAATTGCAGCGCCAACTCGCCCAGCTCATCGACACTCTGCGGCCCAGCCAGACTCAGGCTCATTTGCCCGGTTCGATAAAACCTGTGATGGAAATCCTTCAGCGCCGTTTGAAACGCCTGGGATTCCACCTGCAAGCTGTCCCGATTGCCCGCATGAAAACCGCGCAACGGGTGCGGCGCCGGTAAACCTTCATACAAGGCAAACTCCTGTTGCGCTGTCGGATCTTGCGACCAGGCGACAAATTCCGCCTGCAGCACTTCCCGTTCGCGCCGTTGCTCGTGCAGATTCATACGTGGACGGGCGAGCATATCCGACAGACGCTCGAGCCCCGCGCTGAACGACGATACGGGCAGCTCGAAGAAAAAATCCGTGGTGCGCTCGCGGGTGCTGGCATTTACCTGCCCGCCGTGACGTTGCACGTAGGCCATCAGCGCTTCGTCTGTGGGAAAACGCTCGGTGCCGAGAAACAGCAAGTGCTCAAGAAAATGCGCCAGCCCCGGCCATGCCAACGGCGCGTCATGGCTGCCGGCCGCCACACGCAACGCGGCAGCGCTGCGCTTGAGGCCGGGCACGTGGCGCAGGGTCACGCGCAAGCCGTTGGCCAGGGTTTCAGTATGGGAACGGGGATGAGTCGGCGCGGGCATGGGCACTTCCAGAACAGTGAAGTGCCCATGCTAGCGGATTAACGTCGGTTGAGCGCGCCGTAAAGCTCTGGGCGGCGATCGCTGAGATAGCGATTGGCTTGGCGTGAATCGTTCATCAGTTGTCGGTCCAGTTCACCGACAATCAACGCCTCGTCCAGACCTGCCAGGGCGATACGGCTGCCGTCCGGTGCGGCGACGCTGCTTTGTCCGCAGTACTGAATATCGCCTTCATGTCCGCAGTAATTGGCGTAAGCCACGTAGCACTGGTTTTCGAACGCACGGGCGCGCACGGTGACGTCGGCGACGAAGTCGAACGGAATCATGTTGGCCGTTGGGACCACAATCAGCTCGGCGCCGGCCAAGGCCAGACGACGAGCGTTTTCCGGGAATTCCAGGTCATAGCAGATCAGGAAACCGAGCTTCCAGCCGTTCAGCTCAACCACCGGCAGCTCCGCTTCGCCGGAGCTGAACATCGACCGATCGAGGTCGCCGAACAGATGCGACTTGCGGTAATTGCACAGGCGCTCGCCGTGGGCGTCGATCAGTTGCACGGCGTTGTAGATCTGCCCGTCGGCGGTGCGCTCCGGGTAACCGTAAACGATTGCCAGACCGGCAGCCTTGGCAATCCGGCCGATCTGCTGCGCCCATTCACCGTTATAGACCTCGGCCAGCGTGCTGACCGCTTCGACGCCGATGTTGTAGCCGGTCATGAACATCTCCGGCAGCACCAGCAGATCGGCGCCTTTGGCCTCCATCGCCACCTGATGCAGGCGATGCAGATTGGCGGCGGGGTCCAGTGGCAGCGGTGGACATTGGTAAACGGCTACGCGCATCGGGGAATCCTCTTACTCGGGCAGGGCGATAGGGCCGATATCTTTGAACACATCACCCGGGCCCGGGTTCTCTTTATGTGTCGATCCGCCGAAATGTTTCATGATGCCCCACACCGCGTTCAGCGAAGTCTGCACCGCGCCTTCGACCCATGCCGGTGTCCAGGACACGTCGTCGCCGGCGATGAAAATCCCGCGCTGTTCGGCCGGCATGTCGTCCTGCATGAAGTGCGCGTACATACGCTGGTTGTAGCGGTAATGGCCGGGCAGGGCGCCTTTGAAAGCACCGAGGAAATACGGATCGGCTTCCCACGACACAGTGATCGGATCACCGATGATGCGTGCGGCGATGTCGACTTTCGGGTAGATCTTTTTCAACGCGTTCAGCGCCAGTTCGACGCGTTTCTCCACCGGATGCGGGAGCATTTTCAGCGCGTCGCTCATCCACGAGTACGACAGGCAGATCACTCCCGGCTTGTCGTCTCCGTTATCGAACAGATAGGTGCCACGGGTCAGGCGATCCGTGAGAGTCATGCTCATCACGTCGCGACCGGTTTCCGGGTCTTTGTCCTTCCAGAACGGTCGGTCGACCATGACAAAGGTTTTCGAAGATTGCATGTAGCGGGTGCGGTCGAGGGCCATCCACATCTTCTGTGAGAACAGGGTTTCGTCGCATTCGATCTGCGTGGTCAGCAGCCAGCTCTGGCAGGTAGTCAGCACTGCGGCGTATTCACGGGTGTCACCGTTATTGTCGGTAACGGCGAAGCGGCCCTCCGGCGCGTGGGCAATTTTCTTCACCCCGGAACGCGGCGCGCCACGGTGCAGGGATTTCAGGCTGGTGCCGGCCGGCCAGTGCACGCAGCGCTCCGGCACATGACGCCAGATGCCTTGCGGCACCTGCTCGACGCCACCGACCACCAAGTGCTGGTGATCATCGCAGTTGGTCATCACGACGCGGAAAATTTCCAGCATCGAATTGGGGAAGTCCGAATCCCAGCCGCCGGTACCGAAACCGACCTGACCAAACACTTCGCGGTGCTGGAACGACAATTTGGCGAAGGCCTTCGAGGTGGCGACGAAGTCGTAAAAGGTCCGGTCGTCCCACAGCGGCACCAGCTTGTTCCACAGCTCTTTCAGGCGCGGCACATCGCGATCGCGAATGGCTTGTTGAATATCGGAAAACTGCGAACCGGCTTCCAGCGCATCCGCCCAGGCGTCGGCGACTTCCTGGAACAATGCAGGAAGATCCTTCAGGCTTTCGGCGTAATAGGTTTCGCCTTCCAGGTCGATCACGGTGCTGCCCGAAGCGCCGGTCAGCGGGTTGGGGAAAGGCTTGGTTTCGAGGCCGAGCTTGTCGACGTAGTGATAAAACGCCGTGGAGGACACTGGAAAGCGCATGCCGCCAAGCTCCGCGACGATGGCGTCGGTACCATTGAAGGCTTGCGAGCGCAGACGACCGCCGAGTTTCGACGCCTCATAAACCACCGGTTTCAAGCCGAGCTTCATCAGCTCGTAAGCGGCTACCAGCCCGGCGATACCCGCGCCGACAATCGCCACTTCAGCGCCGTGATTTTGCTCAGGAATGCTGCCGAGACCGGCCGGGTGTTCGATCCAGTCGTCAAACGCGAACGGAAAGTCCGGACCGAAAATGGTGACTGGTTTTTTTCCGTCTGCAGGATGGCGGTTGTTCTTGTTCATGGCTGTCCTTGTTGGCGACCCGACGCCGGATTCGCGTCTGAGTATAGGAAAAGATGCCAGCCATTCTAGGGAGCGTGGAGCGCGTTAATAAGACGCAATGTGTCGTCGTTTTGCCAGATTAACGTTCAATATGACGAGTGGCGACTACACACCGACCAAAATGTGGGAGCGAGCCTGATCGCGAAGAGGCTCTGAAATTCACCCGAGAAGCTCGGTCATAACCTCAAACCGGCTGCCCACGATCAATCTTGCTGCTCAAGATGATCGAGGTCGTAGTCTTCTCTACCCCATCGACGCTGCCAATCTGATCCAGCAACTGATCCAGTTGCTCCGGCGAATCAGTGCGCAACCACGCCACATAATCAAACTCGCCACTCACCGCACACAGCTGCTGCACCTGCGCCATCGCGCTCAAGCGCCGTAGCACATCCTTGCCGGAACGCGGCTGCACCTTGATCCCGACGTAGGCCTGCAAGCCACCATCGACCACGCGCTGACCGAGGCGCACACCATAGCCGGTGATTACTTTGGCCTTTTCCAGCCGGGCCAGGCGCGACGTGACCGTCGTACGCGCAATCCCCAGTTGCCGAGCGAGCATGGCCACGCTTTCGCGGGCGTTGATTTGCAGCGCGGCGATCAGCTGGCGGTCGATTTCGTCGAGGGTGGGGGGGCGGGTGTCTGGCAAGGGAGGTTCCATTGGCGTTGGGTCGGAGGGTGGCGCACTCTACAGGCAAACAACGATAAGCTTCTGCGCCATAGCAAAGTGGTCGCGGATGGTTTTGCTGAAACAAATGTTCTGACAATTGATTTGACTTGTCTGCCCTGTTTCCCAAGAATGCCAACAAGAGCGCGAAATCTGCTGCCTTGCAGGGCATCAGCAGATGTAGGTACCTCAGCGATGCTGCAACATCGGTGTCAGGTGAGACCTCTTCATCCCATTTCCTGAGGATGCAAATATCAGGATTCAGATGTTACGGGCAGCCCGATGGCTGCCCTTTTTTTGTCCGTAAGAATGTACCGCTTATACAAAAGTTCGCCTTTTCGATGCCTGTTCATGGCTCTCGCCGGAGCGTGCATGAAATTCCAGAGAACGTGTCCATCACGAATATCCACAACCACGAGCATGTCATTCTTCGCCTCATACGCATTGATGAATGCCACGCGGTGTCCGCCGTTATCTTAGCGGACTTTCCATATTTCAAAGGGGCCCGTTAAGGTATCGATAGCGTGTCGAACATAGCGCTCGCGCGAGTCCGGGCGTTTTTCAACGATGTGGGCAAGTTTGTCTCTCCCAACCGCAACGTTTCCAATCGGTGTCAGAATCGTGACGGCCATAACGAACTCATCGATGAATCCGAAGTAATCCAAGAGTATTCCCAAGGCACCCGCTGCATCGTCAGCCCTTTTTATTTCTGTGATTGCGGCTGATCGAAGTTCTTTTGAGAGTGTTCTCAAGTCGGGTAGGGCAAGATCGATCCAGGTTGCTTGGTCGGCTGCTTCCCTGATTGTTGGAGCAGCATTCATGAGCATGGAAACAATCCTGGGCGGCGATGACGCCAGGAGATTAATTGCTCGCAGGAAAACCTCACAAGACTGCAAACGTCCCCGAAAGATCGCTTCAGAATGTTCCTACAGAGAACTCGGCCATGTTCCGAGCGTCTAGCTTGGCAAGACTGAGAAATCATCAGCCCACAAAAAAGCCGCGCATTCAGCGCGGCTTTTCAATTTGGTGGGCCCACACGGACTCGAACCGTGGACCAAAGGATTATGAGTCCTCTGCTCTAACCAACTGAGCTATAGGCCCTCAGTAGGCCGCGGATTATAGCGACGGTTTCGCGGCTGTGCTATCCGAAAAATCCGATACGGTCACATGCAGAAACGTCGCGGCGAATTCGTCCGGTGGCAGTGGCAGGCTGACGATGTAGCCCTGGATCTGTTCACAGCCCTCAGCGGTGAGGAATTGTTGTTGCGCCTGGGTTTCCACGCCTTCGGCGATCACGGTGAATTGCATGCTGCGGCCGAGTGCGATGATGGCGCGTACGATCGCCGCGTCATGGGGGTCGTCGGGCAGTCCGCGGACAAAAGACTGGTCGATCTTGAGGATGTCGAGGGGCAGGCGTTTGAGGTAGCTGAGCGAGGAATAGCCGGTGCCGAAGTCGTCGATCGCCAGCTGTACGCCGAGGTGTTTGAGCTGGTGCAGCACCGCCAGCGCCTCTTCGGCCTGACTCATGATGAAATTCTCGGTAATTTCCAGTTGCAGTAAATCCGGCCTGAGGCGGTTGTCCTTGAGCAGTTGCTCGATGCGCGCGAGCAGGTTCGGTTGGCGCAGTTGCGCGCCGGCAAGATTAACCGAGAGCGGACCGAGCGGTTCGTGGATCTGATTCCACTCGAACATCTGCCTGCAGGCGGTCTCGAGAACCCAGTCGCCGATTTGCAGGATCATGCCATTCTCTTCGGCCAGCGGAATGAAGTGCTCTGGCGGCACTTCGCCGAAGGTTGGATGACGCCAGCGAATCAGTGCTTCGGCGCCCACCAGACTGTGGTCGACAAGGCTGATTTTCGGTTGGTAGTAGAGAAAGAGCTCGTCGCGCTCAATGGCACGGCGCAATTCATGCTCCAGCGCAACTCGTTCGCTGGCCTGGGCGGTTAGGTCACGGGTGTAGCTTTCTACGCGGTTGCGCCCCTTGGCTTTGGAGCGATACATCGCGGCGTCGGCGTTTTTTACCAGGGTCGCGACGTCGCAGCCATCGCGTGGATAAAGGCTGGTGCCGATGCTGGCACTGATAAAGAATTCATGTTCGCCTGCCTGAAAGGGCGCGCTGAAACAGTGGAGCAGTTTCGTGGCGATGTTATCGGCGTCACTGGCTTGCTGCAGCCCGGGTAGCAGGATGATGAATTCATCTCCGCCCAGCCGCGCGACGGTGTCAATGTCGCGCAGTTGTTCCTTCAAGCGTACGGCAATCCCTTTAAGCAACAGATCGCCGACCGGGTGACCGAGACTGTCGTTGATGTGCTTGAAACGATCGAGGTCGAGAAACAGCACGGCGCCCAGGCCGCCATTTTCTTGCTGACTGATCAGTGCCGTATGCAGTCGGCTTTCGAACAGGGTGCGGTTGGGCAGACCGGTGAGCGGGTCGTGGTGAGCCTGGTAATCAAGCTTGGCCTGAGCATGTTTGAGGCTGGAAATATCGGCGAACACCGCGACGAAGTGCGTGATGAACTTGTCGCGGTTGCGCACGGCGCTGATGGTCAGCCAGCTCGGGTACAACTCGCCGTTCTTGCGTCGGTTGGAAATCTCGCCTTGCCAGTGGCCTTCATCGGTCAACTGATGCCACATCGCCGCGTAGAACGCGCTGTCATGCAGCCCAGACGCCAATAGCCGTGGCGTGTGGCCCAGCGCCTCGCTTTCGCTGTAGCCGGTGATTTCGGTGAAGGCGCGATTGACCGCGCTGATGTGTTGCTGGGTGTCGGTGATCAGTACACCTTCAGCGGTGCTTTCGAAAACCGTCGCCGCCTGCTGCAGTTTTTCCTGCATGAGATGGCGTTCGGTGATGTCCCGGGCGATGGTCAGCATGCAGTCCTCGTCGCCGATCGGCAGCGGGCGACTGGAGACTTCGCACAGGCGGATCTGCCCGTCGCTGCGACGGATATGGCAGGTGAAGTCGCGGACAAAACCGTCGCGCTGCAGCAGGTCGAGCATCTGTTTGCGTTCGTTGAGGTTGACCCAGATGCCCAGATCCAGTGTCGAGCGATCCACCGACATCGCGCTGTTGAATCCGGTGATGCGACTGAAACCTTCGTTGACCTCCAAAAGCAGACCGTCGCTCTGACGCGACAGCAGCAGACCGTCCGGTGACGCATGGAAAGCTTTGGCAAACTTCTCTTCGGAGGTTTGCAGTTGTTGCTGGGTTTCCTTGAGCTGGCTGATGTCGCGCACCACAACCACCAGCGCCGGCGTGGTGTCGAGGTCGAAGGGTTCGGCGGAAATCAGCCCGGTGAATACCTGGCCGTTGTTGCGGCGAAAGGGCATTTCCAGATTACGGATGCTGCCGGCCTGCAAGCGCTGCAACAGACCCGGGCCGACCCCGGGAATGCCCCAGATATTGAGGTTGGTGGCGGTTTGGCCGATCACGTCCTCGGCCCTGAGACCGATCTGCTCTTCGAAAGCTTCGTTGACCTCCAGCAAGCAGCCGTCGGACGAGCGCGCGATCACCAGAATGTCCGGACATTGCTCGAACACCGAGGCGAACTTCTGCTCCGACAGGCGCAGCGCTTCTTCGGTGCGCTTGATTTCGCTGATGTCGATCATCAGCCCGCGCATCACCGGTTCGTGGCCATGCTCAATCAGACTGACAATGTCGCGCACCCACAGACAACGGCCGTCGGCAGTGATGACGCGATAATCGACAATGTGATCACGCCCCTCACGCAGCGCTTCCTTGCAATAGTTCTGCGTGCGGGTCAGGTCGGCGGGGTGAATGATGTTGTGCCAGAAGCCCGGAATCAGCCAGTGCGATTGTGGATAACCGAGCAAATCTTCAGCGTGGGGCGAAACATAGCTGTAGGTGAAGTCGCTCATCCGCGCTTCCCAGGCAATGGCCGACAGGCTTTCCACCAGGCCGCGATAGTGATATTCGCTGCTGCGCAATTCCTGTTCGAGATCGATACGCCGGGTGATTTCCGAACTCAGGCGGCGGTTGATGCGAATCACCACGGCGAGGACGGTGATCAGCAGTAACAGACCGGGCAGGCCGTACACCAGCAGGTCTGACCAGAACGAGCGATGGTCGAGCACGTTGCCGACCCAATGCTCCTGGATACTGCTGATTTCCGCGGGCGTCATGTCGGCGAGGACCTTGTCGAGAATCCCCACCAGCACTTTGTTGTCGCGGGGCACGGCCATTGCCAGTTGATAGCGATACGGGGTTTCGCCGCTGACGTAGAGCCCGTCGAGCTTGAGTTGGCGCAGGCTCCAGACGCTGGAAGCCAGGTCGCCGACCACGGCGTCCACTTCATCGGTTGCCAATGCCTGCAGCGCCGAACTGACATTGGGCATTGCGACCAGATTCAGATCGGGGTGATGAGTGCGCAACAGTTCGTGAGGGGCGTAGTTTTCCACCACGGCGATTTTCAGACCGTACAGGTCGTCGAGTTTGCGCGGCTGGGCGCCGCCGACATGGGCGAGGATGACGATCGGGAAGTCGAGGTACGGCCGGGTGAATGACAGATAGTTCTGGCGCTCCGGCGTAGACATGATTCCCGGCAGCAAATCGATTTTGCCTTTTTTGACCTGCTCCAGCACCACCGTCCAGCTGACCGGTTCGATGGGCGTCAGCTTGATCGCCAGACGTTGACGGATCACGTCGATATAGTCGGCAGCCAGACCCTGATAACGGTTCTGGTCGTCGCGAAATTCGAATGGCGGCCACGACGCATCGACACCCAGGCGCAAATCAGGGTGAGCCGCCAGCCAGCTGCGTTCTTCATCGGTCAGAGTCAGCGCGTCAGCCGTGGCGGTGCAAATCATCAATGACAGCAGAAAAAGCACCGGCGCCAGTCTGGGCATAACGCTCTCGTCAAGGCTCGGGGGTGGTTGTTTCGAGTGTAGACGGGGTATGCGGCGGGGAGGGTGGGGCGGGGAATTTAATCTGCCATAAAACAAAACCCCCGGCCTGGGCCGGGGGGTCTGGTATCACTCGTCAAGGAAGGAGCGCAGATGCTCGCTTCGCGTCGGGTGGCGCAGCTTGCGCAGCGCCTTGGCTTCGATCTGACGTATCCGCTCACGCGTTACGTCAAACTGTTTGCCGACTTCTTCGAGCGTATGGTCAGTGTTCATGTCGATGCCGAAGCGCATGCGCAATACCTTGGCTTCACGGGCAGTGAGGCCGGACAGTACTTCGCGAGTCGCTTCCTTCAGACTTTCCACCGTGGCGACATCGATTGGCGACTGCATGGTCGAGTCTTCGATGAAGTCGCCCAGATGGGAGTCTTCGTCATCACCGATCGGGGTTTCCATGGAGATCGGCTCTTTGGCGATCTTCAGTACCTTGCGGATCTTGTCCTCAGGCATTTCCATGCGTTCGCCCAGCTCTTCCGGGGTCGGTTCGCGACCCATTTCCTGCAACATCTGCCGGGAAATACGGTTGAGCTTGTTGATCGTCTCGATCATGTGCACCGGAATACGGATGGTGCGGGCCTGGTCGGCGATCGAGCGAGTGATCGCCTGACGGATCCACCAGGTGGCATAAGTCGAGAACTTGTAACCACGACGGTATTCGAACTTGTCCACCGCTTTCATCAGACCGATGTTGCCTTCCTGGATCAGATCGAGGAATTGCAGGCCGCGGTTGGTGTACTTCTTGGCGATCGAGATCACCAGACGCAGGTTGGCTTCAACCATCTCTTTCTTCGCGCGGCGGGCCTTGGCCTCACCGATCGACATGCGACGGTTGATGTCCTTGATTTCTGCGATGGTCAGGCCGGTCTCGGTTTCCAGCGCGATCAGCTTCTGCTGGCAACGGATGATGTCCGGCTGCACGCGACCGATGGCTTCGGCGTACTTGCTCTTGCCTTTGGCCAGGGCGTCGGACCAGCTTTCGTCGACTTCGTTGCCCGGGAACTGACGCAGGAAATCGGCGCGTGGCATACGTGCATCACGTACGCACAGCTGCATGATCGCGCGCTCTTGCTGACGCAGACGATCCAGGGCACTGCGCACACGCTCGACCAGGGCTTCGAATTGCTTCGGCACCAGTTTGATCGGCATGAACAGCTCGGCCAGGGCCAGCAACTCGGCAACCGCTGCCTTGTTGTGACGACCGTGCTTTTTCAGGGCCTTGCGGGTGATTTCCATCTGGTCGGCCACAGCACCAAAGCGCTGCGCAGCAATGACCGGGTCCGGACCGCTTTCAGCTTCTTCTTCGTCATCGGAAGAGTCGGCATCATCATCGTCGGTATCGTCGTCGGCCTTGACGGCTTTCGGGTCAACCGGCGGCGGCACTTCTGCCGCAGGTGGCGCAATACCGTCGTCCGGGTCGATATAACCGCTGAGGACGTCGGACAGGCGACCACCTTCGGTGGTGACGCGGGTGTACTCGGAGAGAATGTGGTCAACCGTGCCAGGGAAGTGCGCAATTGCGCTCATCACTTCACGAATGCCTTCTTCGATCCGCTTGGCGATTTCGATTTCGCCTTCACGGGTCAGAAGCTCGACCGTACCCATTTCACGCATGTACATGCGCACCGGGTCAGTGGTGCGACCGATATCGGTCTCCACCGCCGCCAACGCAGCGGCTGCTTCTTCCGCAGCGGCCTCGTCGGTATCGGCGTCGGCCAACATAAGGGCGTCCGCATCCGGAGCACTCTCGTGTACGGGGATCCCCATGTCGTTAATCATGCGGATGATGTCTTCCACCTGCTCCGGATCTGAAATATCCTCGGGCAGGTGGTCGTTGACCTCGGCGTAAGTCAGATACTTCTGCTCACGACCCAGTTTGATCAACTCAATAATACGAGACTGCTGTTGCGCTTTTCCGGACATAACACCCTATCCACTGAAGGTCTTGGCGGGCAAAAAACAAGCCGAGGATTATACCTGAGCTATGACCTCACGCGCCAGTTGAGGTCGGGTTTGATGCGGAAACATTGCGACTTAAAAGGTCGCGCAGTTGATTTTTCTCTTCGACGCTCAGTTCGCTTTGCCGCGCTTTCCTGAGTAACTGTTCGAGATTTCGCTCGCGTTGGCGGGCTGACAGGCTAGTAATGGTGTCGAAAAACTGTTGTTCAAGGTTATCTCCGTCAATCAGCCATTCCTTTTCTGCCAGTGCCTTGAGTAAACGACCCTGTTCAGTACCGTGCCATCGCGCGATCAGCTGAAATGAGTTTAGCTTGGGATTCTTCTGTACGGCTTCGAGCAGCGCCACAAGCAGCTGGGCGTTGGTTTGATTTTCGTCGGCAATGTGCCCGGCGTCTTCGACGCGCTTGGCCAGTTGCGGATGATGGAGCAATGTTCTGAGTGCCGTCAGGGTTGGCGATTCAACGCCAATCGGCGTGCGCGGGCGCTGCTGTTCACGATCGCCGCCACGCTTGCCATTCTTGTCCCACGGCTTCTTGTCCCACTTCTTGCCGCCGGCGCCGGGTTTCTTCGGCGTCCATTCCTGCTGCGGCACATACATGTCCTGTGCCTGCGGCTGATGGTAGTCGCTGTAATCCGGCATGGCGTCGTAATCGATGCCCGGATCGTAGGCGGGCGGTGCTTCCTGCGGCGCACTCTGGACCAATTGGCTGACGGTCTCGCTGCTCAGGCCGGTGATCTCGGTCAGGCGCTGACGCATGAGAATGCGCAGGTTCGCGCCCGGCACCTTGTCGATCAGCGGCGCAGCGAGGGTGGCCATGTGCGCCTTGCCCTCGAGCGAGCGCGGGTCGGATTCCTCTGTCAGTTGCTGGAAAAAATAATCGGCCAGCGGCTGCGCGTGCTGATTGATGCGCGCCTTGAAAGCGTCGGTGCCTTCGGCGCGCACCAGGGTATCCGGGTCTTCGCCTTCGGGCAGAAACAGGAATCGGGCGCGGCGACCGTCCTGCAGGCACGGCAGGGTCGCTTCCAGTGCGCGCCACGCGGCGTTGCGGCCGGCCTGGTCGCCGTCGAAGCAGAACAATACGTTCGGCACAACGCGGAACAGGCGCTTCAAATGCTCTTCGCTGGTCGCGGTACCCAGCGTGGCGACGGCATTGCGCAAGCCTTGCTGGGCGAGGGCGATGACGTCCATATAGCCTTCGACGACGATGATTTCGTCGAGGTTGCGATTGTTCTTGCGCGCTTCATAGAGGCCGTAGAGTTCCTGGCCTTTATGGAATACCGGCGTTTCCGGTGAGTTCAGGTACTTGGGCTTGTCGTCGCCCAGTACGCGACCGCCGAAGGCGATGATCCGCCCACGGGTGTCGCGAATTGGGAACATCACGCGATCACGGAAGCGATCATAGCGTTTGCCGGTTTCGGCGTTCTCGATCAGCAGGCCGGCTTCGATCATGGCCTTCTGTTGCAGGGTGTCGCTGCTCAGATGCTTGAGCAGATTGTCCCAGCCCGGTGGCGCAAAACCGAGGCCGAAATCCCGGGCGATCTCGCCGGTCAGGCCGCGACCCTTTAGATAATCCACTGCAGCCTTGCGCGATGGATGACTCTTGAGTGCCTGCCGATAGAAATCGGCGGCGGCGGTGAGCAGCGGGTACAGCGGTGAATCGGTCGGCTGGCGCGGCTTGCGCTCGCGACCGCTTTCTTCGCGGGGGATTTCCATGCCGGCGGCTTTGGCCAGATCTTCAACGGCCTGGGGGAAATCCAGGTTGTCGTGATCCATGAGAAAGCCGAGGGCATTGCCGCCAGCGCCACAGCCGAAGCAGTAATAGAACTGCTTGTCGGGGCTGACGCTGAATGACGGGGTTTTCTCTTTATGGAACGGGCAACAGGCGGTGTAATTCTTGCCGGCCTTCTTCAATTGCACGCGCGAGCTGACCACGTCGACGATGTCGGTGCGGTTCAGCAGGTCGTCAATGAAGCTCTGGGGAATCAGCCCGGCCATGGCGTTCTCGTCGTCTGCGCTGCAATAAGTCCGTTGCGACAGGCTGTCGGACGCGGGCCATTGCTGGAAACGCACGAAAAGTGCGGCTCGACCGGTGTCGTTTGCGTGATCGCTGTCGGGAGTGTATCTGCCGAAAATCCACTGACGTTAGTACCTATCAGTCTTCGACTATTTGAAAGTGTTGCGCTGAATCCGCTGACGGCCGGTTGTCGGCCTCGGATAGCTCAATAAAGCGGGCACGCATGCAGGTGCCTTGGGCTGATCGTCGTAAGAGGAATCAGTGGGTGTGCTCGTCAGTAGCCTTGAAAGGCTCGTCAGAAAAGACGTGCACCGCTGGCAAAAGAGCCAGGCCTGACGCGGTGAAGCAGATTTGTCTCGGTCGCATCGGCGGCGTCGACGGTGAAGCATCAAGCGTTTTACGCAAATGCCATTAGCCCGGCTGAGGGCCGGGCTTAGGCAAGAAGCTTGCTACGAACGTCTGTGTATTAGTACAGACGAACGGCGCGGCGCTGTTCGCGCTGAACTTTCTTGGCGTGACGCTTAACAGCGGCTGCTGCCTTGCGCTTACGCTCAGAAGTTGGCTTCTCGTAAAATTCGCGGCTACGAACTTCAGCCAGTACACCGGCTTTTTCGCAGGAGCGCTTGAAACGACGCAGAGCTACGTCGAAGGGTTCGTTCTCTTTTACTTTGACGGCTGGCATCCAGAGCTACCTTCATTCATTACCGGGGTCAACATCCTCGCGGCAAAAGAGCACTTGAAGACGTCGGTTTTTAAGGGTTGCGGATGTTAACCCCTCATCGCTCGGAATGCAAAGCCTCTGATCGAAAACCGCTGGTCGGGGCATCACGTGGCGACTATTATGCGCGCCTTCGAATTCAGCCTAAACAAGGCGCAAACCCATGCTAGTACTGGGATTAGAAACCTCCTGCGACGAAACCGGCGTCGCATTGTATGACAGCGAACGCGGCCTGCTGGCCGATGCGCTGTTCAGTCAGATCGACCTGCACCGCGTCTATGGCGGTGTGGTGCCGGAGCTCGCTTCGCGTGACCACGTCAAACGCATGCTGCCCTTGATCCGTCAGGTGTTGGCCGAGGCCGACTGTGTGCCGACCGAGATCGATGCGATTGCCTACACCGCAGGTCCTGGCCTGGTCGGCGCGCTGCTGGTCGGTGCGTCCTGCGCGCAGGCACTGGCGTTTGCCTGGGGCATTCCGGCGCTCGGCGTGCACCACATGGAAGGCCACTTGCTGGCACCGATGCTGGAGCCGAAACCCCCTGAATTCCCGTTCGTCGCTTTGTTGGTTTCCGGTGGGCATACGCAGTTGGTTCAGGTTGATGGCATTGGCCAATACAGTCTGCTCGGCGAGACGCTCGACGATGCAGCCGGCGAAGCGTTCGACAAAACCGCGAAGATGATGGGCCTCAATTATCCCGGCGGGCCGGAAATCGCCAAGCTGGCCGAGAAGGGCGTCGCAGGACGTTTTACCTTCCCGCGTCCGATGTGTGATCGTCCGGGGCTGGATTTCAGCTTCAGCGGCCTGAAAACCTTCGCCCTCAACACCTGGCAGCAATGCGTCAGCGCCGGGGACGACGGTGAGCAAGCCCGTTGCGACATCGCGCTGGCGTTCCAGCAGGCCGTGGTGGAGACTTTGACCATCAAGTGCAAGCGCGCCCTGAAACAGGCGGGCATGCAGCGTCTGGTGATTGCCGGCGGCGTCAGCGCCAACAAGGCGTTGCGGATTTCCCTGGAAAAGATGCTCGGCGATATGAAGGGCGATGTGTTCTATGCGCGTCCCGAGTTCTGCACTGACAATGGCGCGATGATCGCGTTTGCCGGTTGCCAGCGCCTCAAGGCCGGTCAGCAGGAAAGTCTGGCCATCACCGTGCAGGCACGGTGGCCGATGGAGCAGTTGTCGGCGTTGTGATGACTGACGCTCACGGGCGGCATTCAAAAATGCCGTTCGCGCCCGGCAAACAGGTCGCGTAGATTGCCGCGATGACGCCAGACAATCAGCAAGGTCAGCGCACTCATTGGCAGCAAGGCCTTCGGTTCCTGCCAGGCCAGCAGGGGCAGGGTCAACGGCGTGGCAATCAGCGCTGCCAGCGAACTGGTGCGAGTCAGGTAGAACGTCAGCAGCCAGGCGCACACCGCCAGCAGCGCGGCGGGCGGATACAGGCCGAGCAACATGCCGGCGGCAGTGGCGACGCCTTTGCCGCCACGAAAGCGGAAGTACAGCGGGAACAGGTGACCGATCACGGCGCACACGCCAATCCAGGCCTGATCCTGCAGCGAAAGGCCCGCGCTCGATGCGATCAGCACCGGCAGCAGGCCTTTGCACAGATCACCGAGCAGGGTCAGGATCGCCAGTTTGCGACCGGCCAGGCGCAGCATGTTGGTGGCGCCGGCATTACCCGAGCCACTCATTCGCGGATCCGGATTTCCGGTCAGGCGGCTGAGCAAAATGGCAAAGGACAGCGAGCCGAGCAGGTAGGCGAGAATCGCCAGTAACCAAAACATGCTAACTATTCCGGGCGAGGACGCCCTGATTCTAACGGCGCATCGCGCCCTTGTCGTGCAGCGGAGAGAAGTGCGTGGACAGAGTGTTTATCGAGGGCCTGGAAGTCGACACCGTGATCGGTGCCTACGACTGGGAGCGCGGCATCCGTCAGTGTCTGCGGCTTGATCTGAGCTTCGCCTGGGACAATCGCCCGGCCGCCGCCGGTGACGACCTGACCCTGGCGCTCGATTACGCCAGCGTTTCCACGCGCATTCAGGCCTTTGCCGAGCAGGCGCAGTTCCAACTGGTCGAGACCTTTGCCGAGCGTCTGGTTGAAGTGCTCATGGCCGAATTCAACATCACCTGGGTGCGACTGAGACTGATCAAGCCGGGCGCCGTGCCAGCGGCCAAGGGCGGTGTGGGTGTGGAGATCGAGCGCGGATGTCGCTGACTCAGGTCTACCTCGGGCTCGGTAGCAATATCGAGCGGGAAACCCATTTGCGCGCCGGTCTCGATGCGCTGGCCACGTTCCTGGCGGATATCCGTTGTTCGGCGGTGTTCGAGAGCCAGCCGGTGGGCATCAAGAGCGGGCCGTTCTTCAATTTTGTGGTTTCGGCGTACACCGATCTGCCATTGATGGAGCTGGATCGGCGCTTGAAATTCATCGAGGCGGATAACGGACGTTATGCACCGGATCGCAAGGGATTGCCGCTGGATATCGACGTGCTGCTGTATGGCGATCTGGTGGGTAATTTCGATGGGTTGATTCTGCCGCGGGCGGAGATCCTGAAAAACGCTTTCGTGCTGTGGCCGCTGTCGTTGATTGCGCCGCAGCGGGTGCATCCGGGTGTGGGCAAGAGCTTTGCGACGTTGTGGGCGGAGGCGCAGATTGATCAGGTGTTGGCGCCGGTTGCATTCGAATGGAATGGGCAGCAATTGACTCCGTCGAATCTTTAAAACAAAAGATCGCAGCCTTCGGCAGCTCCTACAGAGGAATTTGCGCTTCCCTGTAGGAGCTGCCGAAGGCTGCGATCTTTTGATCTTGCTTCAGGCGTTGTCTTTGTAAATCTTCAATGCTTTCAACCGTTCGCGCTTCAGCGCTTCGCCCAGTTCCGGCCCCTTGAAGCCCTTTTCCAGCAATGGCTGCACCGCCACTTCTCGCGCGGCTTTCGCCGCTCCGCGCAAATAATCCGCCTGTGGATAACTGCGTTGCTCCAGGCCTTTGCGGCCACGAGCATCCATCTCGCATGCAGCGATGAATTCTTCGAAGCGCTGCGGCCGCCGATAGACATCGAAGCTCTGCAGCAACTCCAGCAATGTGGACGCCTTCAACTCCAGAGCCCGGTGCCCATGGGTGTGATACTGGCCAACCAGCAGAGCCAGCTCCTGACACTCTTTGGGTGCCTTGAAGCGCTGGTTGACCGCTTTGATCAGCTTCAGCCCGGTGTGCTCATGGGCGATATGCCGAGGCCATTCCTCTTCTGGCGTCAGGCCTTTGCCCAAGTCATGCAGCAGGCAGGCCCAGCGCACCGTCAGCGGTTGCCTGTGCAGGGCTGATTGTTCCAGCACACTCAGGGTGTGCAGGCCTGTGTCGATTTCCGGGTGATGGGCCTGCGGCTGCGGTACGCCGAACAAGGCGTCAACCTCCGGCATCAGCACCTTGAGTGCGCCACAGTCGCGCAACACCTGGATGAATACCTGCGGGTGGTTTTCCATCAGCGCCCGAGAAATTTCCTTCCAGCTGCGTTCGGCAGTCAGTGCCTGCAGTTCGCCGGACTCGCTGAGCTGATGCATCAGGTCCATTGTCTCGTCCGCGACCGTGAAGCCCAGTCCGGCATAGCGCGCAGCAAAACGGGCAACGCGCAGCACACGCAGAGGATCTTCGGCGAACGCCGGGGAAACGTGGCGCAGAATTCGCGCTTCAAGATCGCGCTGCCCGTGATACGGGTCGGTCAGGTTGAGCTGATCGTCCTCGGCCATGGCATTGATGGTCAGGTCGCGGCGAATCAGGTCTTCTTCCAGCGTGACCTCGGGACTCGCATGAAACGTGAAGCCGCCATAACCGCGGCCACTCTTGCGCTCCGTGCGAGCGAGGGCATATTCCTCGCCGGTTTTGGGGTGCAGAAACACCGGAAAATCCGCGCCAACCGGGCGGTATCCCTGGGCGAGCATTTCCTCCGTGGTGGCACCGACCACGACCCGGTCGATGTCAGTGACCGGCAACCCCAACAGGCGATCACGTACCGCGCCGCCAACCTTGTAAACCTGCATAAAAAACCTCCGTTAGCCTGACAGGATAACCCTTGCGTCAGGCTTGCGGAGGCAGAACCGGATCAAAGATGAATCACGGCCAGGTCGAGCCGGCCGTAATCACCTTCGCTGTGCTCGCTGCGCGGCGGCACATGATGGGTTTTCATGATCTGGTCGCCTTGCAGGGTTTCCAGATGAATATCAAAGCCCCACAACCGATGCAGGTGCTTTAGCACTTCATCGGTGGAATCGCCCAATGGCTTGCGGTCGTTCTGCTGATGCCGCAGGGTCAGCGAGCGATCACCGCGTCGATCAATGCTGTAGATCTGCACGTTCGGCTCACGATTGCCGAGGTTGTACTGCGCCGCAAGGGTCTCGCGAATGATACGGTACCCGCCCTCGTCATGAATGGCTGGTACCAGCAGGTCGTCCTTAAGATCGTCATCGAGAATACTGAACAGCTTCAGATCGCGGATCACTTTCGGTGACAGGTACTGCAGAATGAAGCTCTCGTCCTTGAAACTGCTCATGGCGAATTTGATGGTCGACAGCCAGTCGGAACCGGCGATGTCGGGAAACCAGCGGCGATCCTCCTCGGTAGGCTCTTCACACATGCGGCGGATATCGCGGTACATGGCGAACCCCAGCGCGTAGGGATTGATGCCGCTGTAATACGGGCTGTCGAAGCCGGGCTGGAACACCACGCTGGTATGCGACGTCAGGAACTCCATCATGAAGCCGTCAGTGACCAGACCTTCGTCATACAGGTCATTCATCAGCGTGTAATGCCAGAACGTCGCCCAGCCTTCGTTCATGACCTGGGTCTGGCGCTGCGGATAGAAGTACTGGGCTATCTTGCGCACGATGCGCACGATCTCGCGCTGCCACGGCTCCAGCAAAGGTGCATGCTTCTCGATGAAATACAGAATGTTTTCCTGCGGCTCGGCCGGGAAGCGGGCGTTGTCCTTGTCGCTGTATTTGTCCGCACCTTTGGGAATGGTGCGCCACAGATCATTGATCTGCTTCTGCATGTGCTCTTCGCGATCCTTTTGGCGCCGGCGCTCTTCCTCGGCGGAAATCGGATATGGACGCTTGTAGCGGTCGACACCGTAATTCATCAGCGCGTGGCAGGAGTCGAGCAGGTCTTCCACGGCATCGATGCCGTGGCGTTCCTCGCACTGCATGATGTACTGCTTGGCGAATACCAGGTAATCGATGATCGAACTGGCATCGGTCCAGGTGCGAAACAGGTAGTTGCCCTTGAAAAAACTGTTGTGGCCATAGCAGGCATGAGCCACTACCAGCGCCTGCATGCAGATGGTGTTCTCTTCCATCAGATAGGCGATGCATGGATCGGAGTTGATCACGATCTCGTAGGCCAGGCCCATCTGCCCGCGGCTGTAGGATTTCTCGGTGCTGAGGAAGTGTTTGCCGTACGACCAGTGGTGATAGCCCAGCGGCATGCCCACTGAGGCATAGGCGTCCATCATCTGCTCGGCGGTGATCACTTCGATCTGGTTGGGGTAGGTATCCAGCGCATAGCGTGCCGCGATCCGGGCAATCTCGCGGTCGTAGGTCTGGATCAGCTCGAATGTCCATTCAGAGCCGGTGGAAATAGGTTGGCGCTTCTGCTCTTTGGCGGTCATGTCACTAACCTGCGCTGGAAGAGTTCACGGAAGACCGGATAGATATCTCCGGCCGAGACCAGTTGCTGTTGGGCAAAAGTATCGGAGAAGGCTTCGGCAATGCGTTCGTACTCGTACCACAGGGCCTGATGTTCACGCGGAGTGATCTCCACGTAAGTGTAGTACTGCACAAACGGCATGATCTGGTTGATCAGGATGTCGCGGCAGATCGGCGAGTCGTCGTTCCAGTTATCGCCGTCGGAGGCTTGAGCGGCATAGATGTTCCACTCATTGCTTGGATAGCGCTCGGCCATGATTTCCTGCATGAGCTTCAAAGCGCTGGAAACGATGGTGCCGCCGGTTTCCCGTGAATAGAAAAACTCCTCTTCGTCCACTTCCCGGGCACTGGTGTGGTGACGGATGAATACCACGTCGATCTTGTCGTAGTTACGTTTGAGGAACAGATATAGCAGGATGAAAAAACGCTTGGCGATGTCCTTGGTCGCCTGAGTCATCGAGCCGGACACGTCCATCAGGCAGAACATCACCGCTTTCGAGCTGGGGTTCGGTTGCTTGACCAGCAGGTTGTATTTCAAGTCGAAGGTATCGAGAAACGGCACGCGGTGGATCCGTGCGCTGAGTTTCTCTATTTCGGCTTCCAGTTCCTGAATATCGCCGAAGTTGTCCGGTTCTTCTCGCTTGAGCCGTGCCAGCTCTTCCTTGGCCTCGCGCAGTTTCGCGCGGCTGCTGCCAGACAGGGCAATGCGCCGCGCATGGGCCGAACGCAGGGTGCGGATGATATTGATCCGTGACGGATTGCCCTCGTTGCTGATCCCGGCGCGTACGGTTTTGAACGTGTCGGTGCCGGTCAGGTTGCGTTTGACCAGGTTCGGCAGTTCGAGGTCTTCGAACATGAATTCGAGAAATTCTTCCTGGGTGATCTGGAAGACGAACTCGTCCATGCCTTCGCCGGAATTGCCCGCCTTGCCCGGACCGCGGCCACCTCCGCCTCCCGGTGGGCGGGCGATGTGTTCACCGGCCGTGAATTCCTTGTTGCCGGGATGCACCACGGTCTGTTTGCCGCCGCGTCCATGGTGAAGCACCGGCTCGTCAATATCGCGACCGGGGATGCTGATCTGTTCGCCGTGCTCCATATCGGTGATGGAACGCCGGCTGACTGCCTCTTCGACAGCCTTCTTGATGTGGTCACGGTAACGCCGCAGAAAACGCTGACGGTTCACCGTACTCTTGTTTTTGCCATTGAGGCGTCGGTCGATCACATAGCTCATAAGGCCCCTCCGGGGAGCTTCAAGTTTCGAGCTGCAAGCTGCAAGTAGAAGCGAATGCCCGTGTTTGCGGGTTCACGCGCTTTGTACTTGCAGCTTGTGGCTTATAGCTTGCAGCTGCCTCACTGCGACTTGCGGACCCGCAGGTACCATTCGGACAGAAGCCGTACCTGTTTATCGGTGTAGCCACGTTCAACCATTCGCGTAACGAAGTCGTTGTGTTTCTGCTGATCCTCCTTGCTGGCCTTGGCGTTGAAGCTGATGACGGGCAGCAGGTCTTCGGTGTTGGAGAACATTTTCTTCTCGATGACCACCCGCAGTTTTTCGTAGCTGAGCCAGGTCGGGTTCTTGCCGTTGTTGTTGGCCCGGGCGCGCAGGACGAAGTTGACGATCTCGTTGCGGAAATCCTTCGGATTGCTGATGCCGGCAGGTTTTTCGATTTTTTCCAGTTCTTCGTTCAGCGCCACGCGATTGAGGATCTCGCCGGTTTCGGGGTCGCGATACTCCTGATCCTGAATCCAGAAATCCGCGTACAGCACGTAGCGATCGAAGATGTTCTGGCCGTACTCGCTGTAGGACTCCAGGTATGCGGTCTGGATTTCCTTGCCAATGAACTCGATGTAGCGCGGTGCCAGGTATTCCTTTAGATAGCGCAGATAACGTTCGCGGGTCTCGGCCTGGAACTGTTCCTGTTCGATCTGCTGTTCCAGCACGTAGAGCAGGTGCACCGGGTTGGCAGCAATTTCGTGTGGATCGAAGTTGAACACCTTGGACAGGATCTTGAAGGCGAAGCGGGTCGACAGGCCATTCATGCCTTCGTCGACGCCGGCCGAATCGCGGTACTCCTGAATCGACTTGGCTTTCGGATCGGTATCCTTGAGGTTTTCGCCGTCGTAGACGCGCATCTTCGAATAGATGTTGGAGTTTTCCGGTTCCTTCAGGCGCGACAGCACGGTGAACTGCGCGAGCATCTTCAAGGTGTCCGGTGCGCAGTGCGCCTTGGACAGGGAGCTGTTGAAGAGCAGTTTGTCGTAGATCTTCACTTCATCGCTGACGCGCAGGCAGTACGGCACCTTGACGATGTAGATCCGGTCGATGAACGCCTCGTTGTTCTTGTTGTTACGGAAGGTGTGCCACTCCGATTCGTTGGAGTGCGCCAGCAGGATGCCAGTGAACGGAATCGCGCCGAGGCCTTCGGTACTGTTGTAGTTACCTTCCTGAGTAGCCGTCAGCAATGGGTGCAGCACCTTGATCGGTGCCTTGAACATTTCGACGAATTCCATCAGGCCCTGGTTGGCCCGGCACAGCGCACCGGAGTAACTGTAGGCGTCGGCGTCGTTCTGCGGGAATTCTTCAAGTTTGCGGATATCGACCTTGCCGACCAGCGCCGAAATGTCCTGGTTGTTCTCGTCACCGGGTTCGGTCTTGGCCACAGCGATCTGATTGAGGATCGACGGATAGAGCTTGACCACGCGGAACTGACTGATATCGCCGCCGAACTCGGCCAGGCGCTTGGTCGCCCAGGGCGACATGATGGTGTTCAGATAGCGCCGTGGAATGCCGAAATCCTCCTCGAGGATCGCGCCATCTTCGGTGGCGTTGAACAGACCCAGAGGTGATTCGAAGACCGGCGAACCCTTGATGGCGTAGAAGGGCACTTTTTCCATCAGTTGTTTCAGCTTCTCGGCCAGGGACGATTTACCGCCACCGACAGGGCCGAGCAGATAGAGGATCTGCTTCTTCTCTTCCAGGCCTTGGGCGGCGTGGCGGAAATACGAGACGATCTGGTCGATGCATTCTTCCATCCCATGGAAGTCTTCAAAGGCCGGATAGCGGCGGATCACCTTGTTGGAGAAGATGCGCGACAGCCTCGAATTGGTCGAAGTGTCGAGCAGTTCCGGTTCGCCGATGGCCATCAATAGACGCTCGGCGGCGGAAACGTAGGCGCTACGGTCTTTCTTGCACAGCTCCAGGTACTCTTGCAGCGAGAGTTCTTCCTGGCGTGTGGACTCGAAGCGTTGTTGGAAGTGGCTAAAGATACTCATGACGTCACCTCGCTCGATACGTGGAGCCGACGCCGGATCACTCAGTCGATGCTGGCAGCAGTCGCTGTGGCAGCTGCTGTTTACCCCCCCAGAATTCTCCCACGGTCGACAAACCGCGAAAGCTACTCCCGATGACCCGCGCGCCGGTGTACCGGCTCTCCCCTGATTTGGATGGCCTGCGCTTAAGGATAGTTGGGAATTCGAGAGGTAAAGGCGAGATACGTAATTAGTTGTGGCAGACCGTTCGTCTGCCGCGCGCAGGGCCACGGCTGCCGGGGCCTGCGCCGCGCAAAAAAATTATTCGGCGGTGCCTTGCGCGGTTTCCGACGGATAAGTCGTACGCCACAACTCGAAGCCGCCATCCATGCTGTAAACGTCGGAGAAGCCCTGACTGACCAGATAGGCGGCTGCGCCCTGACTGGAATTGCCGTGGTAGCAGACCACGACGGTCGGTGCATCAAGGTCGGCGTCTTGAATGAAAGCGTGCAGCGAATGGTTATCGAGATGCTTCGAACCGCTGATGTGCAGCGCGGCAAAGGTCGCCGGGTCGCGCACGTCGACCACGACGGCGCCTTTCTCACGCAGGGTCTGGGCCTGTTCCGGGGGGATTCGTTTGAATTCGGTCATGGCGGGTTCCTGTAGCTCAACTGAAAGTGCAGTCTAACGCGGTGCGCCGACTGGCGAAGATTCGGAGATAAGTGGCGCGACCGTGTGCGCAAGCCCGCCGTGTTCATCGCATTTGCATGCCACGCGTTCGCCGCTGTCGACGTTCATCAGCGTCAGGCTACCGCCCCATACGCATCCGGTGTCCAGCGCCGAAATGCCCGGCTCGTGGATATTCCCTTCAAGCGCTGCCCAGTGGCCAAAAATGATGCGCAGGCCTTTGGTTTTACGCTCCTTGTGCTGAAACCACGGCTTGTAGCCGGGCGGGGCGCTGTCGAGGCCTTCCTTGCTCTTGAGGTCAAGCTTGCCTTCGGCGGTGCAGAAGCGCATGCGCGTGAAGTAATTGGTGATCACCCGCAGGCGATCGATGCCTTTGAGGTCGCTGTCCCATTTCGCCGGCTCGTTGCCGTACATGCCGTCGAGGTAGGCGGGGAACACATTGTCGTCGCGCAGTGCGGTCTCGACTTCGGCGGCGCACTTCAGGGCACGGCGCAGCGACCATTGCGGCGGGATGCCGGCGTGGACCATCGCAACATCGCGCATTTCGTCGTAATGCATCAGCTTCTGCTGGCGCAGCCACTCCATCAGCTGCGGCCCATCGGGGGCCTCGATGATTTCGCGCAATGTGTCGCTTTTCTTCAAACGCTCGATCTTCTTCGCGGCGGCCAGCAGGTGCAGGTCGTGGTTGCCCAGCACGCACACCAGTGATTCCCGCATGCCATAGAGAAAGCGCAGGGTTTCCAGCGACTGCGGACCACGATTGACCAGGTCGCCCACGAGCCACAGCCGATCGAGCGCCGGGTCAAAGGCAATTTGCTTGAGCAGACACTTGAGCGGTTCGAGGCAGCCTTGCAGGTCACCGACGGCGTAAGTCGTCATCAGTGCAGGGCTCCGGGTACGGCGAGGCGAAACGGTTTGATGACTGCATCGAAATGCTTGCCGTCATCGGCGAGCATTTGATAGGTGCCCTGCATGGTGCCGACCTTCGTGGTCATCACCGTGCCACTGGTATACGTGTGGCTTTCGCCAACGGCGATCAGCGGCTTCTGGCCGACGACCCCTTCACCGCGTACTTCTTCGACATGGCCATTGCCATCGGTAATCACCCAATGCCGGGAGAGAAGCTTGGCCGCAATCTCACCGTTGTTCTGTACGGTGATGGTGTAGGCGAAGGCGAAACGGTCGTGTTCGGGTTGCGATTGGTCTGCCAGATAGTGGGTGACGACGCTGACATCGACCTGATAACGGGAATCGGACATGCAAGAAGGCCTTATGAAGCGAAACGCGGGGCGTAGCTGATGGGGAATCAGTCTAGGCAAGTATCGGGCAGTAAACCAGAGTGGTGTGCTGCCCGATAGCGTTCATCGCCGGTCAGTCGGCTGCAGGGGCGGCCGGGACCTGGATGGCGAGCTGGTCGGCCAGGCGCACGAATGCAGCCAGATCCAGCTGCTCGGGACGCAGGCTGCCATCGACGCCAGCGGCTTCGATTTCAGCGTTGCTGAGCAATTGCTTGAGGGTATTGCGCAGGGTTTTGCGGCGCTGATTGAAGGCCTCGCGGACAACCCGCTCGAGCAGGCGATGGTCCTTGGCCGGGTGCGGCAGTACCGCGTGGGGCACCAGACGAACGATCGCCGAGTCGACTTTCGGCGGCGGATTGAACGCGCCCGGGCCGACGTTGAACAGATGTTCGACGCGGCAATGGTACTGAACCATGATCGACAGACGACCCCAGTCACCGCCACCCGGGCCTGCGGCCAGACGCTCGACCACTTCTTTCTGCAGCATGAAGTGCATGTCGCGAATGATGCCAGCGTTGTTCAGCAGGTGAAAAATCAGCGGCGTGGAGATGTTGTACGGCAGATTGCCGACCACCCGCAGGCTGTTCGGCGCGGCGTTCAGCGTGTTGAAGTCGAATTTCAGCGCATCGCCCTGATGCAGGTTGAAATTGCTCATGCCGGCAAACTGCTGGTTGAGGATCGGGATCAGATCCTTGTCCAGTTCCACCACGTCGAGTTGCGCGCCCGAACCAAGCAAACCCTGGGTCAAGGCGCCCTGGCCCGGGCCGATTTCCAGCAGGCGATCATCAGGCTTGGCGTGGATGGAGCGCAGGATGCGGTCGATAACGCCGGCATCGTGCAGGAAGTTCTGGCCAAAGCGCTTGCGCGCCTTGTGTTGGTATTGCTCGTTCATAAACGGGTCTCGGCCATCTGGTAGGCGGTTTCCAGCGCGACTTGCAGGCTACCGGTGTCGATCCTGCCGCTGCCGGCCAGATCCAGGGCGGTACCATGGTCGACCGACGTGCGAATGATCGGCAGGCCCAGTGTCACGTTGACGGCCGCGCCGAAGCCTTTGTACTTGAGCACAGGCAAGCCCTGGTCGTGGTACATCGCCAGCACCGCGTCGCAGTGCTCCAGATATTTGGGGGTAAACAGAGTGTCGGCAGGCAGCGGGCCACGAAGGTCCATGCCCTCACTGCGCAGGCGCTCTAATGTCGGTTCGATGATGTCGATTTCTTCATGGCCCAGATGACCGCCCTCACCGGCGTGCGGGTTGAGGCCGCAAACCAGAATGCGTGGCCGGGCGATGCCGAATTTGTCTCGCAGATCGGCGTGCAGGATTCGCGTAACGCGCTCCAGCCGCTCTGGTGTGATCGCATCGGCGATCTCGCGCAGTGGCAGGTGAGTGGTGACCAGCGCCACGCGCAAACCGCGAGTCGCAAGCATCATCACCACTTGCGCGGTGTGCGTCAGGTCGGCGAGGAATTCGGTGTGTCCGGAGAAGGCGATACCTGATTCGTTGATCACGCCTTTATGCACCGGCGCAGTGATCATCCCGGCGAAGTCGCCGTTCAGGCAGCCGTTGCCGGCACGGGTCAAAGTTTCGAGGACAAACGCCGCGTTGGCCTTGTCCAGTTGCCCTGCAAGTACCGGTGCGCTGAGCGGTGTGTCCCAGACATACAGACTGCCGGTCGGCGCCGGATTATCAGGCCACTGCCCCGGTGCGACATCCAGCAAGTTGACGGCCAGCCCCAGCTGCACGGCCCGCTCAAGGAGCAGGTCGCGGCTGGTGATGGCAATCAGGGGGTGTGGCTGGGCTTGCGAGGCGAGCAGCAGGCACAGGTCGGGACCGATGCCGGCCGGTTCGCCGGGTGTCAGCGCGAAACGCTTGGGTTTCACTGCGCTGCCTGGTCTGCACCAGGGAGTTTGATCTCTACGTAGGCTTCGTCACGGATCTGACGCAGCCAGGTTTGCAGCTCTTCGTCGTATTTGCGGTTACGCAGTACGGTCATGGCTTGCTGCTCACGGGCCTGTTCGGTGCTGTCAGTGGCGCGGCGGCCAAGAACTTCCAGTACGTGCCAGCCGTATTGGGTCTGGAACGGTTTGGACAGCTGACCTTGTGGAGTCGAGGCCATCACTTCGCGGAATTCCGGCACGAGTACGTTCGGGTCGATCCAGTTCAGGTCGCCGCCGTTGAGCGCGGAACCCGGATCTTCCGAGTAGTTTTTTGCCAGCTCGGCAAAGTCTTCGCCGGCGGTGATGCGGTCATACAACGATTGCACCAGTGCCTTGGTCTTGGCCTCGTCGCGGATCGGGCTTGGCTTGACCAGGATGTGACGCACATGCACTTCGTCGCGCATTTGCGCTTCGCCGCCACGCTTGCCCAGCAGCTTCAGGATGATGAAGCCGCCCGGGGTGCGTGCAGGTTGGGTGATGTCGCCGACGGCCATGCTGCTCAGTTCACGATCGAACGGTGGTGGCAGCTGCGCGGCTTTACGCCAGCCCATGTCGCCGCCTTCCAGCGCGTTGTCGCTGCCGGACCTGGCAACAGCCATCTGGCCGAAGTCGGCGCCTTGCTTGAGCTGCTGGTAAACCTCCATCGCCTGGCGCGCGGCGCTCTGAATGGCGTCAGAGTTGGCGCTTTCCGGGGTCGGAATCAGGATGTTGGCCAGGTGCAGTTCTTCGGACAGCTGCATCTTGCCGAGGTCGGAAGCGAGGAAGTTTTTCACTTCCTGCTCGGACACCTGGATGCGCTCGGCCACTCGGCGCTGACGCACACGGCTGATGATCATTTCGCGCTTGATCTGATCACGAGCGTCGTCATAGTTCAGGCCATCACGAGCCAGCGCAGCACGGAACTGGTCAACCGTCATATTGTTGCGCTGGGCAATGGTGCCGACAGCCTGGTTGAGTTCTTCGTCAGTGATGCGGATGCCGGAACGTTCGCCGATCTGCAATTGCAGGTTTTCAACGATCAGGCGCTCAAGCACCTGTTGATCCAGCACGCCCGGAGGCGGCAAGCCGCCGCCACGCTTGGCGATGGTCTGCTGAACTTCATGAACGCGCTGGTCCAGTTGGCTCTGCATGACCACGTCGTTATCGACGATCGCTACGACTTTATCGATGGACTGTACGGCGGCGTTTGCCGCCGTACCCAGGAACAACGCGCCCAGCAGCACCGGGCGCAGACAATCAGAAAGCTTGGTCTTCACGTTCACGATAACCTTGAATGCCTTTGTCGAGGAAGCTCTCTACCTTGGCGCCAGTCAGGCCGCCGAGTCCCTTCAGAACAATTTGGAGGAAGACGCCATGGTCGCCTTTTTCGTTTTGCGGAGCTTCCTGGCTGAACTCGTCATAGGAAACCCAGTAACGGTTGATCAGGCGCAGTTTCCAGCAGCAGTTGTCGTATTCGAAACCACCGAAAGCTTCCAGCGTGCGATTGCGGTTGTAGTCGTACTGCCAGCGGCTGATAGCGTTCCACTGCGGAACGATCGGCCAGATGACCGAGAAGTCATGCTGCTGGATCTTGTAGTAGTCCTTCACGTAGCCAGGTTGGCCCGGGGTGCCGTAGTCGCCGCCGCCCACCGACCATTTACCGGTGTTCTGGTCAAAACGAACCTGGTCATTACGGTAGCGATAACCAACGTTGATGACTTTGTTCGGATTGTCTTCCGGCTGATAGTGGAACATCGCACTGCCGGAGCGTGGGCTGTGACTATCCGGGTCCCAGTTGTAGTCGGCAGTGGTGCGCCAGTCGCGGTTCCAGCGATATTCGTATTCAAGCGCATAAGGCGAGACGTTGGATTTCGCGTCGTCACGATCGTTGAAAGCGATACCCGGCAATTGAACCTTACGATCTTTGAAGTACAGAGCCTGGCCGACGCTGATGCGCTGACGCTCGAAACCGTTGTCTTCAATCCAGCGACTGGTCACGCCCAGCGACAGTTTGTTCTCGTCACCGACACGGTCTGCGCCGGAGAAGCGGTTGTCGCGGAATAGCGAGGCGTAGTTGAAGGTGTACTCACTGGTGTCGAAAACCGGAATGTCTTCCTGATCAACCTCAGGTACATAGAGGTAGAACAGGCGCGGTTCCAGGGTCTGACGGTAGTTCTTGCCGAAATACGAGGTATTGCGATCGAAGTACAGGCCGCCATCGACACTGGCGATTGGTACGCCGCGGTTCTGGTTGCTGTCGAAAGTGCCGTTGAGTTTCTGATCAGCTGGGGTCATTTGGGCAATTTGCGACTTGCCGGTGCCGTCCAGGTCCAGTTGATATTGCGTGTACTGGTACTTCAGCGACGGCTTGAGGAAGCCATACGTCCAGTTCATCGGCAGGCTGACGCCAGGCTTAAGATTCAAACGGTCGCCGTTGGCGCGAGCCAGGCCCTGAATGTTGTTATCCAGGCGCGACTCGGTAGTGAAGCCGTCTTCCTGTACAAACGTGCCGCTGCGCAGATCACGGTCGAAACGCACCAGCTCGGTCTCGTAATCGAAATTCAGACCTTCCGGGTGATACGGCAGTTGACCATTGAAGGTGATCTGCGGCAAACGACCATACGGCGTGATGTTCGAGACGGTAGCCAGTTGGTATTGCTGTGCGTTCAGGCGCGCGGTGTAGCTGTCGCCACGATACGTGACCGAGCCCTGCTGATTGACGAAATCGTCGCTCTTGACGCCGATCTGGTCAGTTTGCAGGTCCTGGAAGTAATACGGATCGCTGATCTTGGTGTAGTCAACCTGGGTCAGCACGCGGGAATCGAGACCGCCCTTGTGCTGCCAGTTGTACATGTAGCGAGTCTCGTTGTAGTCGGACTGGCGCTTGCGATCGTCGTTCTCGTCGTTGAGGTACGAGGCACCGAACTGCCCCTCACTCGACTTGGTCAGGTAACGGAATTCGCCTTCCACTAGCATGCCGCGCTTGCTCATGTAGCGCGGGTACAACGTGGCGTCATAGTTCGGCGCCAGGTTGAAGTAGTAAGGGGTGACCAGCATGAAGCCGGTGTCGCTGCCCGAGCCGATGGTCGGCGGCAGGAAGCCCGACTGGCGACGGTCGTCGATCGGGAAGTAGATGTACGGCGTGTACAGGATCGGAATGTCTTTGACGCGCAAGGTCACGTTGGTCGCGGTACCGAAACCGGTCGCCGGATTCAAGGTGATGTTGTTGCCCTTGAGCTGCCACGCGTTGCTGTTCGGTTCGCACGTGGTGTACGTGCCGTCCTTCAAGCGGATGATCGCGTTTTCGGCACGCTTGGCGTACAGCGCGTTACCGCGGATTCGCGATTTGTGCATCACGTATTCGGCGTTGTCGACCTTGGCTTCACCAGTGTCGAGCTGCACATCGGCATGGTCGCCGACGATCAGCGCACCGTTATCGCGGATACGCACGTTACCAGCCAGTTCACCACGGCTCTCGGCCTGATACAGGTTCGCCTCGTCGGCTTCGACCTGCATGCTGCCCTGACGCATGATCACGTCACCGGCAAGGCTGGCGACCTGGGTGTCCTGCTCATAACGCGACGCTTTGGCACCGATGAAGGTCGGCGCGTCACTTTTATTCGTCTTGTCATTCATGCCAGGACGAATCGGTTCGATATAGGAACCAGAGCAGTAAGGACCGGTCTCGGCCAATTGGGCGGCGGTGAGCTTCTCGCGCGGAACCCAGTCGAGGTGACTGTAGTCTTCGCTACGGGATTTCAGGCCGCGGCCCTTGGCTTCGGTGACCAGTGCGGTTTTCGCGCCAGTGTCGGCGTCGGAACCCTTGTCGGCCACAGGCTCGCCGGCGGCGCTGACGGCACTGCCGTCATGCACCGGGCGCGGCGGCAATGCCGCGGCGGGCGACTTGGGCGCACAGTCCCAGCCACCCGTAGCCGAGACGGAGCAGTCATACTGCTCGGCGGCAACAACGAATTGACTGGCCAGAGGTTGCATAGCCAGCAGACTGCCGGTTACCAACAACGGAAATTTTTTACGAAACGCGGGGGATTTCAATGCCATCTTATTAGTCCGGGCTTCCTGCGTGCCATCTGCCCGCGGTGTGGGCCGCACGCCTCTCGATGGTCTGAAAAAGATGCTGGATAATAAAGCATGACCCGCTTGACGGCTAGCGCCGTCGGAGACCCTTGCAATGCCTGACCAAGATGTACGCTTGCAACACCTGAAAGTTTGGCTCGATGAGCAGTTGGCAAAGTTGTTTGCCGAGCAGGGCTGGGGCACCGTGCCCCCGGCCACGTTGACCGCGGCCAGCAGCGACGCGAGTTTCCGCCGCTACTTCCGCTGGGAAGGCGCTGGTCGCAGCTTCGTCGTGATGGACGCGCCGCCACCGCAGGAAAACTGCAAACCGTTCGTGGATATCGCCTTTTTGCTGGCGAAATCCGGAATTAATGTGCCGAAAATTTACGCCGAAGACCTCGAACGCGGTTTTCTTTTGCTCAATGACCTGGGCAACAAGACCTATCTCGACGTGATCGATGGCGAAAATGCCGACGCGTTATTCCACGATGCCCTGCAAGCGCTGTTGGCTTTTCAACAGTTGCCGATGGTTGCGCCGTTGCCCAGTTACGACGTCGCCTTGTTGCGTCGTGAGCTGGAGTTGTTCCCCGAGTGGTACGTCAAGCGCGAGCTGGGCGTCGAGTTCGATGCGGCGCAGCAGCAACAGTGGCAGCACATCAGTGAGCTCTTGATCGATAGCGCGCTGGTCCAGCCAAAAGTGCTGGTGCACCGCGACTACATGCCACGCAACCTGATGCTCAGCGAACCCAACCCCGGCGTGCTGGATTTTCAGGATGCGGTATACGGCCCGGTGACTTACGACGTTACTTGCCTGTTCAAGGACGCCTTCCTCAGTTGGCCTGAAGAACGTGTGCGTGGCTGGATGGAAAGTTATTGGCAGCAGGCCTCGGCGCTGGACATCCCGGTGCAGGCGGATTTCGAAGACTTCCTGCGCGCCAGTGACCTGATGGGTGTGCAACGTCACCTGAAAGTCATCGGCATCTTCGCGCGGATCTGCCATCGCGACGGCAAGCCGCGTTATCTGGCGGACGTGCCGCGCTTCTTCTCTTATATAGAAGCAGTGATTGCCCGCCGCCCTGAACTGGCGGAACTGCAAGCGCTGTTCAGCAGCTTGCGTGCTGGAGCGACGGCATGAAAGCAATGATTCTGGCCGCGGGCAAAGGCGAGCGCATGCGCCCGCTGACCCTGACCACGCCCAAACCGCTGGTGCGTGCCGGCGGTGTGCCGCTGATCGAATATCACCTGCGCGCCCTCGCGGCCGCAGGGTTCAACGACATCGTCATCAACCACGCCTGGCTCGGTCAGCAGATCGAGGATCATCTGGGCGACGGTTCGCGTTTCGGCCTGAGCATCCAGTACTCGCCGGAAGGCGAACCGCTGGAAACCGGTGGCGGGATTTTCCGAGCGCTGCCCATGCTCGGTGACGATGCGTTTCTGGTAGTCAACGGTGACATCTGGACCGATTACGACTTCAGCGTGTTGCACCAGCCGATCAACGGTCTGGCGCATCTTGTGCTGGCGGACAATCCGGCGCATCACCCGACAGGTGATTTCGCTCTGATCGACGGCAAAGTGCAGGACGGCGAGCCTGATGCGGCGACCCTGACCTACAGCGGTATCGCCGTGCTTCATCCACAGCTGTTCGACGGTTGCAGCGATGGCGCCTTCAAACTTGCACCGTTGCTGCGCAAGGCCATGGTCCAGGGCGAAGTGACGGGCGAGCGCCTCAAAGGTCACTGGGTGGATGTCGGTACCCATGAACGCTTGGCCGAAGCTGAAGCCCTGATAGAAGCGAGTCGCTGACATGCTGTGGCCAGGGACTCTGATTGGAGCCGGAGTGGGATACGTGATTGCCAGCATTCCGGGGGCCATGCTTGGGGCATTGTTGGGGCAGGCGCTGGATCGGCGCCTGCAGCTGCAGAGCTGGGGACACTTACGGGAAAAGCTCGGTGGCCGGCCGATGCTGCGCAACGATGAACTGCTGTTCGTCTTGCTCGGGCGTCTGGCCAAGAGCGATGGGCGTGTCACTGACGGGCATATCCAGCAGGCGCGCAATGAAATGCGCGCGCTGGAAATGAGCGAGCCGGCGACACGACGGGCCATTGCCGCATTCAACCGCGGCAAGTCCGGCAGCGACCATCTGCGCGGCTATCTGCGCCGTCTGAGTACGCAGCCGCATGCAACTGAAGGCGTGTTGCGCGCTTGTTGGCGAATGGTCTGGGCCGATGGTCGCGCCGGTGTCAGCGAACGCGAGTTGCTGGCGCAGTGGGGCAAGTGGCTGGGCTGGACGCCGCAGCAGGTGCAAGCCCTGGCCAGCGATTACGAGCCGGGCAAGCGGCCGATCGTCAGTGCGGCGGTGAGCTATCAGGACGCGATGAAATTGCTTGGGGTGTCGGCGAACAGCGAGCCGGCGCAAATCAAGCGCGCCTACCGCCGTTTGCTCAGTCGCCATCACCCGGACAAGATCGCCGGCAGCGGTGCGACGCCGGCGCAGGTGCGTGAGGCGACCGAGCGTACCCGGGAATTGCACAGTGCCTATACGTTGATTCGGGAGCGGCGGGATTTTCGCTAGGCATTAAAGATGTGGCGCCTGCAAGGGCCCCTTCGCGAGCAAGCTCGCTCCCACATTCGACCCGGTTCTTTCGGATAAAACACGGTTAAATGTGGGAGCGAGCTTGCTCGCGAAAGGGGGCGACTCGGTTATCAGTCAACAGCCTGAGGATTCAACCAGCCCCGCACCCGCCGAAACAATTGTTCCTGCTCGGCCTTTTTATCCGGCAACACCTTCAGCGCTACCTGGCTGAACGCTGAGGTCTTCAAGCGCTTGCTCGCCTGCATGCGCTCCAGCGCCGCGTTGCGATCCAGCGCTTTGTCCATATAGAAAATATCTACCGTTGGCAGCTTCAGGGTCGGGGTCAGTTCGGCCAGGGGAGGCGAGGCTTTGGCTGGTGCCTGCGCATCCACCATCACCAGTTTCTCTACCTGCGGCGTTTGCCGCTCGCTGAGAAAACGCGCCGCCCAATAGGCGCCGGTGCCGTGACCGAGCACGACAATGCTGCGTGCGCTCTGCTGTTCGGCGTAGGCAATCGCCGCGTCGATCCGTCCAAAGATGCGATCAGCGTCGGCCTTGGCTTGTTCTTCGCTGGTCTCGGCCACCACCTGTTCAGCGACTTCCGCTTCACCGCCAGCGGCTTGTTCGATCGGCTGCGCGGTGGTGGCGTCTTTGCTCGCGGTTTCCGGGGCTTTCGGCGCGGCGGCAGGTTCGATCACGCGTGGGGCGATGGCGTCGCCTTGCAGATCCGGCAGGGTGATACTCAGGCTGCTCCACTCGGCGTCCGGCAACTTGCGTCGCAACGGGCCGACTGCTTGCGGCCAGTCAGCGGTTTCGCCAGCACCCGGAACGATGATCACCGCGCCTTTGGGCTCGGCAGTGTTGGCCGGTTTCCACAAGGCGAGGAAGGTGTCGCTGCCTGCCTGTAGCTGTTGCTGCTCTTGCGCCGGCAGTTTACGTTGCAGTGCGGCCGCCTCTTCCTGACTACGCTCAAGCAATGGCTGGCGTTCGACCGGTTTTTCTTCGGCGGGCTTGTCCGTGGCGGCGGGCGCTGGGTCGGCGGCTTCGACGGAAAACGCACAGGGCAGGATCAGCGACAGGCACAATGCTGGCAGTGCCAGGCGGTAGACAGAGGGCATCGGTTATTCCAGGCCAGAAAGTATCCCGGCAGCCTAATGGGTTGGTCAGAATTTGTCAGTGTATGAGACTTCAATGAAGCGATTTTGCTGCCTGTGGGTTATCGGCTGTTTGTGGTTTCCCTTGATGGGCTGGGCGGCGCCTGCGCCACCGGCCCATGCCGCGCAACTGACGCCAGAGCAGCTGCAATGGCTGGCGCAGCACAATGAGTTGCGCGTCGGCCTGGTCTTGCAGGCGCCCTACGCGACTTACGATCGGCGCTTGCAGCGATTGTCCGGGGCCAATGTCGAGTTGATGAAACTGCTCGGCAAAACCCTCGGCGTGCAATTGAGCTGGCGCAACTTCCAGGACCTCGGGCAGTTGGAAAGCGCTTTGCGCGAGGGCGAGATCGACATCGCCCCAGGCCTGAGTCAAACGCCGAGCGCGCTGCGCCTCTGGCAGTTTTCCGACCCGTACATGCGCGTGCCGCAACTGGTGGTCAGCGACCAGAAAAGCAGCGGCACGGTCGATCTGGAAAAACTCGACAGCCAGACTCGCGTCGCCGTGCGCATGCCGAGCAGCACCGCCGACTACCTGCGCAGCAACTATCCGCACCTGAATCTGCAAGGCGTGCCGCTGGAACGTCAGGCGTTGCAGTTGCTGTTGAGTCAGCAGGCCTCCTACGCGGTGGTCGATGAAGCACAGTTGGGACGCCTGTCGGTGGAGCCCGAGTTCGCCGAACTGGTGGTGGTCGGCGATATCGGCCTGCCGCAATTGCTGCGCGTGGCGTCACGGCGGGACTGGCCGGAGCTGGCCGGCATCGTCCAGAGCGCCTTGCGTGCGATTCCGGCCAAGGATCTGGAACAACTGCACAATCAATGGCTGCAACCGAAATACCCACGGCTGACCGAGTCGCCGGGGTTTTGGCAGAACCTCAGCCTGCTGTTCGCGGTGCTGCTGTTCAGTTGCGCAGCGATCGTGGTCTGGCAGCGGCGCCAACAACACAGCCTCGAGCAGCGCTTGCTCAGCGCCCGCGAGGACATCGCACTGCGCGCGGCCAGCGAAGAGGCCCTGCGGCTGACGCAGTTTTCCATCGATCAAAGCACCGTCGGCATTCTGTGGGTCAACTGGGACAGCCATGTGCGCTACGCCAACCGGGCGGCGGAAAACATGCTCGGCTATCCCTCGGGCGGGCTGATCGAGCGGCCGCTGATTGATTTTGAACCCGGCCTGCACATGGATCGCTGGCTCAATCTGTGGAAGCGTGCTCGGGCCAGCGAAGAAGGGCCGCTGAGTTTCGAAACCAGCTGTCTGCGCGCCGACGGCAGCGTGTTGCCAGCGGATGTTTCCCTGAGTTTCCTGCGCTTTCGTGACAGTGAATATCTGGTGGTCTACCTCACCGATGTCACCGACCGCCGCCGCGCACTCGCTGCTTTGCAGGAAAGTGAAGCGCGCCTGCAAGGCATCGCCGCCAATGTCCCGGGTCTGGTGTTCCGGCTGGAACGGGCGCCGGTCACCGGGCAGATCGACTTTGCCTATATCAGCGAAGGCAGTGAAAATCTGGTCGGCTACGCGCCGGCGGCCATTGCTCATCGCGACATGGGCTTGCGCAGTCTGGTGCATCCCGACGACAAGGCCAGTTATCACCGTACTCAGGATCAGGCGCTGGACACTGACAGCGACTGGTCGTGGCAGGGCCGCATCGTCACACGCCGGGGCGAGCAGCGCTGGGCCGAGATCAAGGCGATCACCCGCCAGCTGGAGGATGGCGCCTACGTCTGGGACGGCATTGTCTGGGACATCAGCGAAAGCAAACGCATCGAGCTGGAACTGGCCGCCTCGCGCGAGCAACTGCGTGAATTGTCGGCGCACCTGGAGAGCGTGCGCGAAGAAGAGAAGGCGCGCATCGCCCGCGAAGTCCATGATGAGCTGGGACAGATGCTCACCGTGCTGAAACTGGAAACGTCGATGTGCGAACTGGCCTACGCGCAACTTGATCCGGGTCTGAACGAGCGGCTCAACAGCATGAAGCGCCTGATCGCGCAGTTGTTTCAGTTGGTGCGCGATGTGGCGACCGCGTTGCGCCCGCCGATTCTCGATGCCGGGATTGCCTCGGCGATCGAGTGGCAGGCGCGACGCTTCGAGGCGCGCACGCAGATTCCGTGTCTGGTGCAGGTGCCGGACAACCTGCCGGCGCTCAGCGATGCCAAGGCGGTGGGGCTGTTCCGGATTTTGCAGGAGGCGCTGACCAACGTGATGCGTCATGCTCAGGCGCATACGGTGGAGTTGACCCTGGCGCTTGCGGGCGATGAATTGTGTCTGACCGTCAGCGATGATGGCGTAGGATTCGCCGTTGACGAGGGTAGGCCGACGTCCTTTGGTCTGGTCGGCATGCGTGAGCGGGTGCTGATCATGGGCGGGCGGCTGGAGCTTGTGAGTGAGCCGGGGGAGGGCACCAGTCTTAAAGTGTGGGTGCCTTTGGATCGCTAGAAGATCGCAGCCTTCGGCAGCTCCTACATTGATCGCATGCCCCTGTAGGAGCTGCCGAAGGCTGCGATCTTTTGCCCTTTAAAAACAACAACCGAGGAGAGTGCAAGTGATCCGTGTACTGGTAGCCGAAGACCACACCATAGTCCGTGAAGGCATCAAGCAATTGATCGGCCTGGCCAAGGATCTGCAAGTGGTGGGCGAGGCGAGCAATGGGGAGCAACTGCTGGAAACCCTGCGCAGCGTGCCTTGCGAGGTGGTGCTGCTGGACATCTCCATGCCCGGCGTCAACGGTCTTGAAGCGATCCCGCGCATCCGTGCGCTGAACAATCCGCCGGCGATTCTGGTGTTGTCGATGCACGACGAGGCGCAAATGGCCGCTCGCGCATTGAAGGTCGGCGCCGCCGGCTATGCGACCAAGGACAGCGATCCGGCGCTGCTGCTTACGGCGATCCGCAAGGTCGCGGCGGGTGGGCGCTACATTGATCCGGAACTGGCCGACCGCATGGTTTTCGAAGTCGGCCTGACCGATACCCGGCCGCTGCATTCGCTGTTGTCCGAACGCGAATTCTCGGTGTTCGAGCGTCTGGCCCAGGGCGCCAACGTCAACGATATCGCCCAGCAACTGGCCCTGAGCAGCAAGACCATCAGCACCCACAAGGCGCGGCTGATGCAAAAACTCAACATCACCTCGCTGGCCGAACTGGTCAAATACGCGATGGAGCATAAACTCCTCTGAGCCCACCCCCTGTAGGAGCTGCCGAAGGCTGCGATCTTTTGATCTTATAAAAAACAAGATCAAAAGATCGCAGCCTTCGGCAGCTTCTACATGAGACCGCGTTGGCATATCCGACAACGACAGGTGCTTTTGCCCTTGCCTGCGGCTTGCAGCTCACCGTTCGCCACTGCTTTATCCAATAGCGCCATCCTTGTAGGGCAATCCCTACCCCCAACCTTCCATTGCGCTTAAGCGATTCTCTCCTGCCCCCCGATTTGCGTGGCTGACGCCAGCCACTAGGCTTGATGAACAAGCAGTCATCAACAACAAGGGTGTGGGTATGAGCCAGGTCGATACAAGCGCAGGGGCCAGTGATGTGCTGGTCAGCTTTCGTGGTGTGCAGAAGAGCTACGACGGCGAGAACCTGATCGTCAAAGACCTCAACCTGGATATTCGCAAAGGCGAATTCCTCACCCTGCTCGGGCCGTCCGGTTCCGGCAAGACCACCAGCCTTATGATGCTCGCCGGTTTCGAAACGCCGACTGCTGGCGAGATTCTGCTGGCCGGGCGTTCGATCAACAACGTGCCGCCGCACAAGCGTGACATCGGCATGGTGTTTCAGAACTACGCGCTGTTCCCGCACATGACCGTCGCGGAGAACCTCGCCTTTCCGTTAACCGTGCGTGGCCTGAACAAAAGTGATGTCAGCGAGCGGGTGAAAAAAGTTCTGAGCATGGTCCAGCTCGATGCCTTCGCTTCGCGCTATCCGGCGCAGTTGTCCGGCGGTCAACAGCAGCGTGTGGCGCTGGCCCGCGCCTTGGTCTTCGAACCGCAACTGGTGTTGATGGACGAACCCCTCGGCGCCCTCGACAAGCAACTGCGTGAACACATGCAGATGGAGATCAAGCACCTGCACCAGCGTCTCGGCGTGACCGTGGTCTACGTGACCCACGATCAGGGCGAAGCGCTGACCATGTCCGACCGCGTTGCCGTGTTCCATCAAGGCGAGATTCAGCAGATCGCGCCGCCACGCACGCTCTATGAAGAGCCGAAAAACACTTTCGTTGCCAACTTCATCGGTGAGAACAATCGCCTCAACGGCCGCCTGCTCAGCCAGAGCGGCGAGCGCTGCGTCGTTGAGTTGGGACGCGGTGAGAAGGTCGAGGCACTGGCCGTCAACGTTGGCCAGACCGGCGAGCCGGTGACCCTGTCGATCCGTCCGGAGCGCGTCAGCCTCAACGGTTCGAGCGATCAATGTGTCAACCGCTTCTCAGGGAGGGTGGCGGAATTCATCTATCTGGGCGACCACGTCCGGGTGCGCCTGGAAGTCTGCGGCAAGACCGACTTCTTCGTGAAACAGCCGATTGCCGAGCTCGATCCCGCGCTCAGCGTCGGTGACGTGGTACCGCTTGGCTGGCAGGTCGAGCACGTACGCGCGCTTGATCCGCTTTCAGAAGCGCATTAAGAGGCGCACCAAGCGCCCCGGCAATACCAACACCAACCCTGCACGTGGAGAGAACAATAAATGTTGAGATCCCTGAAGTTCACCGCCCTGACTCTGGGCCTGATGGGTGCGACCGGCGCAATGGCTGCCGGCCCGGACTTGACCGTGGTGTCGTTTGGCGGGGCGAACAAGGCGGCGCAAGTCAAAGCCTTCTATGCACCGTGGGAAGCGGCAGGCAACGGCAAGATCGTTGCCGGCGAATACAACGGCGAAATGGCCAAGGTCAAAGCCATGGTCGACACCAAGAGCGTGTCCTGGGACCTGGTGGAAGTTGAATCGCCAGAGCTGTCCCGTGGTTGCGACGAAGACATGTTCGAGCAACTCGACCCGGCGCTGTTCGGCAAGAGCGAAGACTACGTCAAAGGCGCGATTCAGCCGTGTGGCGTGGGCTTCTTCGTTTGGTCGACCGTATTGGCGTACAACGCTGACAAGCTGAAAACCGCACCGACCAGCTGGGCAGATTTCTGGGACACCAAGAAATTCCCGGGCAAGCGTGGCCTGCGCAAAGGCGCCAAGTACACCCTTGAGTTCGCGCTGATGGCCGATGGTGTAGCGCCGAAAGACGTCTACAAGGAACTGGCGAGCAAGGGCGGTCAGGATCGCGCCTTCAAAAAGCTTGATGAACTCAAGCCAAGCATCCAGTGGTGGGAAGCCGGCGCGCAACCGCCGCAGTACCTCGCTTCCGGTGACGTGGTGATGAGCTCGGCCTACAACGGTCGCATCGCGGCGGTGCAGAAAGAATCCAACCTGAAAGTGGTGTGGAACGGCGGCATCTACGACTTCGATGCCTGGGCCATCCCGAAAGGTCTGGACGCCAAACGTGCCGAAGCTGCGAAGAAGTTCATCGCCTTCTCGGTACAGCCGCAGCAGCAGAAGACCTACTCGGAAAACATCGCCTACGGTCCGGCCAACACCCAGGCCGTGCCGCTGCTGGCCAAGGATGTCCTGAAAGACATGCCGACCACCCCGGAAAACATCGCCAACCAGGTGCAGATCGACGTCAGCTTCTGGGCTGACAACGGCGAGCAACTGGAACAGCGCTTCAATTCCTGGGCCGCCAAATAACCTGAGGGGTCGCCCTCCTGTGGGAGCGAGCTTGCTCGCGAAAGCGCCAGTACATTCAACATTGATGTCAACTGACACGCCGCCTTCGCGAGCAAGCTCGCTCCCACATTTGGATCTGTGTGCATCAATCGATCGAGGTGGTTCGCCACCTCTGTAACGATCAAAGATTTGCGGAGTACGTCATGGCCATCGCCGTTCCCCTGAACGAGGGCGCCAGCCCCACCTTGAAGCAGAAGCTCAAGCGCGCCGAGCGGGTCAACCGCTGGAAGGCCCAGGCGCTGATTGCGCCGCTGGTGCTGTTTCTGCTGCTGGTGTTTCTGGTGCCGATCGTGGCGCTACTCTATAAAAGCGTCGGCAATCCGGAAGTGGTTGGCGGCATGCCGCGCACTGTCACTGCCATCGCGGGTTGGGACGGCCGTGGTCTGCCCGCCGAGCCGGTGTACAAGGCGGCCAGCGAAGACCTCGCCGAAGCCCGCAAAAACCAGACGCTGGGCGATCTGTCCAAGCGCTTGAACATGGAATTGGCCGGCTATCGCAGCCTGCTGACCAAAACCGCCCGGGCGCTGCCGTTCGCCAGCGAACCGGCCTCTTATAAAGAAGCGCTGGAAAGCCTCGACGAGCGTTGGGGGGATCCGGCCTACTGGCAAGCGGTGAAACGCAACACCAGCAGCATCACTCCCTATTACCTGCTGGCGGCGGTCGATCACCGCATCGACGACCTCGGCGAACTTGCCCCGGCCACTCCGGATCAGGCGATCTACCTCGACATCTTCGCCCGTACCTTCTGGATGGGCCTGGTCATCACCGTGATCTGCCTGTTGCTCGCGTATCCACTGGCCTACCTGTTGGCGAACCTGCCATCGCGGCAGAGCAACCTGCTGATGATTCTGGTGCTGCTGCCGTTCTGGACCTCGATCCTGGTGCGCGTCGCCGCGTGGATCGTGCTCCTGCAATCGGGCGGCCTGATCAATAGCGGTCTAATGGCCATGGGCATCATCGATAAACCTCTGGAACTGGTGTTCAACCGCACCGGCGTGTACATCTCGATGGTGCACATCCTGCTGCCGTTCATGATTCTGCCGATCTACAGCGTGATGAAAGGCATTTCGCCGACCTACATGCGCGCGGCGATTTCTCTCGGCTGTCATCCGTTCGCCAGTTTCTGGCGCGTGTACTTCCCGCAGACCTATGCCGGTGTCGGCGCGGGCTGCCTGCTGGTGTTCATCCTCGCCATCGGCTACTACATCACCCCGGCGCTGCTCGGTAGCCCGAACGACCAAATGGTCAGCTACTTCGTCGCGTTCTACACCAACACCAGCATCAACTGGGGCATGGCCACCGCGCTCGGCGGTCTGCTGTTGCTGGCGACCGTGGTGCTTTATCTGATCTACAGCTGGCTGGTCGGCGCCAGTCGCCTGCGCCTGAGCTAAGGAGAATTTGCGATGCTGAGTCCTTATATGTCGCCCATCGAACGGGTGTGGTTCTACAGCCTGCGGATCCTCTGCGGCCTGATTCTGTTGTTCCTGATCCTGCCGGTGCTGGTGATCATTCCGCTGTCGTTCAACTCGGGAAGTTTCCTGGTCTATCCGCTGCAGGGCTTCTCGCTGCAGTGGTACCACGACTTCTTCGCCTCGGCGGAATGGATGCGTGCGCTGAAGAACAGCATCATCGTCGCCCCGGCCGCGACGGTGCTGGCGATGATCTTCGGCACCCTGGCGGCGATCGGCCTGACCCGCGGCGACTTTCCCGGCAAATCGCTGGTGATGGCACTGGTGATTTCGCCGATGGTGGTTCCGGTGGTGATTATCGGCGTGGCGAGTTATCTGTTCTTCGCGCCGCTGGGCCTGGGCAACAGCTTTTTCTCACTGATCGTGGTGCACGCGGTGCTCGGTGTGCCATTTGTGATCATCACCGTGTCGGCGACGCTGCAGGGCTTCAATCACAATCTGGTGCGCGCGGCGGCGAGTCTCGGTGCATCGCCATTGACCGCGTTCCGTCGGGTGACCTTGCCGCTGATCGCGCCCGGGGTGATTTCCGGGGCGCTGTTTGCGTTTGCGACTTCGTTTGATGAGGTGGTGGTGACGTTGTTTCTTGCCGGGCCTGAGCAGGCGACATTGCCTCGGCAGATGTTCAGCGGGATTCGCGAGAACCTGAGTCCGACGATTGCGGCTGCGGCGACGTTGCTGATTGCCTTCTCTGTGATCTTGTTGCTGACCCTGGAATGGCTGCGTGGGCGTAGCGAGAAACTGCGTACTGCGCAAGTCTGACACCAGCCCTCCTGCAGGAACCGAATCGTCCTCTGTAGGAGCTGCCGAAGGCTGCGATCTTTTGATTTTGCTTTTAGATCAAGATCAAAAGATCGCAGCCTTCGGCAGCTCCTACAGATTATCCGTTGGTCATTCATGACCTGAATAGCAGACAACCCCAAATCCCCAGCTAATCTTGTGCCCAGCTCCCATATCTATAAGAGGCTGCGCACCATGAGTCTGTCCCAGTTCAAAATCGCTCACAAACTGATCACCGGCGCCGCAGCCATCGAACAACTGGCCGCCGAGCTCACCCGTCTGGATATCGACAACCCGCTGATCGTCACCGACGCCGCGCTGGTCAAGTCCGGCACCGTTCAGCTGGCGCTGGTACAACTCGGCGGGCGCGAGTACGAGATTTTCGACCGGGTGCTGCCCGACCCGGAAATCGCCATCGTTGAAGACTGCATGCGTGCCTACCGTGAGGGCGGGCATGACGGTTTGATCGGCCTCGGCGGTGGCAGCGCCATCGACATCGCCAAGAGCGTCGCCGCCTACGCCGGTTATCACGGTGCGCTGGAAGACCTGTTCGGTGTCGATCAGGTGCCGCGCAAGGGCCCGCCGCTGATCGCCATTCCCACCACCGCCGGCACTGGCTCTGAAGTCACCAACGTGGCGATCCTCTCGGACAAGGTTGCGCAGTTGAAGAAAGGCATCGTCAGCGACTATCTGCTGCCGGACGTGGCGCTGGTCAGTCCGCAAATGACCCTGACCTGTCCGCGCAGCGTCACCGCCGCCAGTGGCGTCGATGCGCTGGTGCACGCCATCGAATCCTATCTGTCGGTCAATGCCTCGCCGATCACCGACTCCCTCGCCATCGGCGCAATCAAGCTCATCGCCAGCGCATTGCCCAAGGCCTACGCCAACGGCGCCAACCTGCAAGCGCGCGAAGACATGGCCACCGCCAGCCTGATGGCCGGCATGGCGTTCGGCAATGCCGGGGTCGGTGCGGTGCATGCGCTGGCGTACCCGCTGGGCGGGCGTTTCAATATTGCCCACGGCGTCAGCAACGCCTTGCTGCTGCCCTATGTGATGACCTGGAACAAAATGGCCTGCGTCGAACGCATGCAGGATATTGCCGAAGCCATGGGCGTGAAGACCGCGCATCTGAGCGCCAGCGAAGCCGCGGACAAAGCCGTGCAGGCCATGAGCGACTTGTGCGCGGCGGTGGAAATTCCAGCCGGGCTGCGCAGTTTCGGTGTACCGGAAGAAGCAATTCCGGCCATGGCCGTGGAGGCCGCCGGCATCGAGCGCCTGATGCGCAACAACCCACGTAAACTCAGCGCCGCCGACATCGAGAAGATCTATCGCGCGGCCTACTGAGTTGCGGTCGCTTGGGGCTCATGGCGCAACCCAATCATCGCGGTCCCGGTGCGCGCGTGGAAACTTGAGGTATACAATGCGCGCCATCGTGATTTAGCTCAGCACAGGTGCGTCATGCAGCCCTTCGTAATTGCTCCGTCGATCCTCTCCGCCGACTTCGCCCGCCTCGGCGAGGAAGTGGACAACGTTCTCGCCGCCGGCGCCGACTTCGTCCATTTCGACGTCATGGACAACCACTACGTGCCGAACCTGACGATCGGCCCGATGGTGTGTGCAGCACTGCGCAAGTACGGCATCACCGCGCCGATCGACGCGCACCTGATGGTCAGCCCGGTGGACCGCATCGTTGGCGACTTCATCGAGGCCGGCGCGACCTACATCACCTTCCACCCGGAAGCCACGCTGCACGTTGATCGCTCGCTGCAACTGATCCGTGAAGGCGGCTGCAAATCCGGCCTGGTGTTCAACCCCGCGACTCCGCTGGACGTGCTCAAGTACGTGATCGACAAGGTCGACATGGTCCTGCTGATGAGCGTCAACCCGGGCTTCGGCGGGCAGAAGTTCATTCCCGGCACCCTCGACAAACTGCGAGAGGCGCGGGCGATCATCGACGCTTCGGGGCGCGATATCCGCCTGGAAATCGACGGCGGCGTCAACGTCAACAACATCCGCGAAATCGCCACCGCTGGCGCTGACACCTTTGTCGCCGGCTCGGCCATTTTCAACGCGCCGAACTATCAGGAAGTCATCGACAAGATGCGTTCCGAACTGGCTCTGGCGCGCCCATGAGCGGTTTTGAGCAGCTGTTCCCGGGGCAACTGCCACGGTTGGTGATGTTCGATCTGGATGGCACGCTGATCGATTCGGTTCCCGACCTGGCAGCGGCGGTGGACACCATGCTGCTCTCCCTCGGCCGTCCGCCGGCGGGCATCGAAGCGGTGCGCGAATGGGTCGGCAACGGCGCGCCGGTGCTGGTACGTCGGGCCTTGGCGGGTGGCATCGAGCATTCGGCGGTGGATGACGCCGAAGCCGAGCGCGCATTGGAAGTTTTCATGGAGGCGTACGGCGCCAGCCATGAGCTGACCGTGGTCTATCCCGGTGTGCGCGACACGCTCAAGTGGCTGCACAAGCAAGGCGTGGCCATGGCGCTGATTACCAACAAGCCGGAGCGCTTCGTCGCGCCGCTGCTCGATCAGATGAAAATCGGCCGCTACTTCAAGTGGATCATCGGCGGCGATACCCTGCCGCAGAAGAAACCTGACCCGGCGGCGCTGTTTTTCGTGATGAAAATGGCCAACATTCCGGCCTCGCAATCGTTGTTCGTCGGCGACTCACGCAGCGATGTGCAGGCGGCGAAAGCGGCGGGGGTCAAGTGCGTGGCGCTGAGCTACGGCTACAACCATGGCCGGCCGATTGCCGAGGAATCCCCGGCTCTGGTGATCGACGATTTGCGCAAACTAATTCCCGGTTGCCTGGATCTGGCCGGTGGGATAACGTTGCCCGACGCTGTCCAACCCCCTTCTGGAAACGCCATCGTGGTGGTCACCCGCAAACTCTGGATGAAAGTCATCAAGGCCCTGGCCCGTTGGCGTTGGCGCGCCTGACTGATTCTGGCCGGCCCTGCCGGCGCGTTTGCATACTTGACTGATTGCACCTCACACCACGAGGCACCTTATGATTCGCGAAGAATTCCTGCGTCTGGCCGCTGACGGCTATAACCGCATCCCGCTGGCCTGCGAAACCCTGGCCGACTTCGACACGCCGCTGTCGATCTACCTGAAACTGGCTGACCAACCCAACTCCTACCTGCTCGAATCGGTGCAGGGCGGTGAGAAATGGGGCCGTTATTCGATCATCGGCCTGCCGTGCCGCACCGTGCTGCGCGTGCACGACCATCACGTCAGCATCACCGTGGATGGCGTCGAGACCGAAAGCCACGACGTTGAAGATCCGCTGGCCTTCGTCGAAACCTTCAAGGCGCGCTACAACGTGCCGACCATCGCCGGTCTGCCGCGCTTCAACGGTGGCCTGGTCGGTTACTTCGGATACGACTGCGTGCGCTATGTCGAGAAACGTCTGGGCAAATGCCCGAACCCGGATCCGCTGGGCGTGCCGGACATTCTGCTGATGGTTTCCGATGCCGTCGTGGTGTTCGACAATCTGGCCGGCAAGATGCACGCGATCGTCCTTGCCGACCCGGCCCAGGCCGATGCCTTCGAGCAAGGTCAGGCGCGTTTGCAGGAACTGCTCGAGCAACTGCGTCAGCCGATTACCCCGCGTCGTGGCCTGGATTTCAGCAAACAGCAATCGGCTGATCCGGTGTTCCGTTCCAGTTTCACCCAGGACGATTACGAAAAAGCCGTCGATACCATCAAGGAATACATCCTCGCCGGCGACTGCATGCAGGTCGTTCCGTCGCAGCGCATGTCGATCGACTTCAAGGCTGCGCCGATCGATCTGTACCGCGCTCTGCGTTGCTTCAACCCGACGCCGTATATGTACTTTTTCAACTTCGGCGATTTCCATGTTGTCGGCAGTTCCCCGGAAGTGCTGGTGCGCGTTGAAGACAACCTGATCACCGTGCGCCCGATCGCCGGCACTCGCCCACGCGGCGCGACTGAAGAAGCCGATGTGGCGCTGGAGCAGGATCTGCTCTCGGATGACAAGGAGATCGCTGAGCACTTGATGTTGATCGATCTGGGCCGCAACGACACCGGGCGCGTCTCGGAAATCGGTTCGGTGAAGCTCACCGAGAAAATGGTCATCGAGCGTTATTCCAACGTCATGCACATCGTCTCCAACGTCACCGGCCAGTTGAAGTCGGGCCTCACCGCGATGGACGCCCTGCGGGCGATTCTGCCGGCGGGCACTTTGTCGGGTGCGCCGAAAATTCGCGCGATGGAAATCATCGACGAACTTGAGCCGGTCAAGCGTGGTGTGTACGGCGGCGCGGTCGGTTACTTCGCCTGGAACGGCAACATGGACACCGCGATTGCCATTCGCACGGCGGTGATCAAGAACGGTGAATTGCACGTGCAGGCCGGCGGCGGCATCGTCGCCGACTCGGTGCCGGCGCTGGAATGGGAAGAAACCCTGAACAAACGCCGCGCGATGTTCCGCGCCGTGGCCCTGGCCGAGCAGACCCCGGAAGCCTGAGCCAACACCGAACCCTGTGGGAGCGAGCTTGCTCGCGAAAGCGGCGTTTCAGGCAACATTAATGGCGACTGACATACCCTCTTCGCGAGCAAGCTCGCTCCCACATTCGATTTGTGTGTAGCCTAAAAAAAAGCGGCGCCCCGACAGGCGCCGCTTTTTTTGCATCTACGACTCAGAAATCCAGCACAACCCCGACATTCAGTCCCTGCTGCTTGAAGTCATCATCCTTGCGCAAGGTATAACCGCCACGCAGCGCCAGGTCCGCCGTCAGCTTGTGACTGACCCCCAGACTCAAGCGGTTCAGGTGACTTGCCGGTGTATAGCCTTCAAGGGTGAAGTCATTGGCCGGCAGGGTATTGAGGGCGATGTTGACCTTCTGCACGTCATCTTCGTACTCACGCTCGTGAGCGTATTCGCCATACACCTGGGTTTGCGCGGTGAAGTTGTACTTGCCTTGAATCCCCAGGCCCAAGCGTTTCGAATCGCGGCTCTGGTCATCGAAGGTCAGCGCGGTGGCGCGGTTGCTCTTTTCCGAGTAACCGTCGACATCGACACTGGCGTAATCGGCGCTGACAAATGGCGACAGATGCCATTGGCTGCCCGCTTGCGCAATGTCATAACCGAGGCGCGTGCTGAACGCCCACAGACTGCCGTCGGTATCGCCTTTCTCCGCGCCCTCGCTGGCGCCGAGGTCGAACTTGCGCTTGAGGTTGTCGTAGTCGAGTTTGCCGCCGGTCAGCGCGGCATCGGCCCACCAGCGATTCTGCTGGAACTGGGCGAACGCGGTGGCCATGTAGCTGTTGAGTTTGTAGTCGGAGTCGTTGTGGCCGGCCTCGAGATTCTGCCGGTACAAACCGGCCGCCACGCCCACGCGCCAGGCTTCGTTAAGGCGATAGCTGCCGCCGAGGTTGAGGTTGTAACCGCTGCCATCGGCACTGGCGCCGCTGCTCTGGCTATCGACATCCAGATGCTGTCCGCCCGCCGCGACGATAGCGCGCCATTGGCCGACCGCTTGCCAGTTTTCCCAATCCGCCTGCCACTGGTTACGCAATTCATCCTGATGCGCACGCACGGTGCCGTGGGCCATTTCCGGCAGCAGGCTCAATTCCCATGGTGCTGCCAGCAGGGAGTAGGCGTAATCGGCGATCAGTTTCTGCCCGGATTCGGTCGGGTGCACGCCATCGTTGTAGATCAGCTTGGTCGGATCCGGCGTGGCACTGTTGATACCGTAGCGGGCGTTTTCCGGGCAGCCGCTGCCGCTGAAGCAGGTCGCGGTGAGGTTCTGGTCGGTGGCCAGACCAAAGCGTCCCGGGTCGGCGAAGACTTCCGAGAGCAGCACCGGGATATTCAGCGGAATGACTTCGGCGTTGATGCCTTGCAGGCGCGTCACCAACTGGCTGTTGAACTGGTTGGCGAGGGTGCTGCTGAATGCTTGCAGCGGTGTGCCATTGAGCGCCGGGGTCAGGCCCACGTCGGGCAGTAGCCAGACCATCACGTATTTGGCGCCGGCGGTCTGCAGTGTCTGCACGCTGTCGGCCAGCCGATCGGCTGCGGCGTTGGCCTGCGGCAGGCTGAGAATGCGGCCCTGGAGGAAATCGTTGCCGCCACCGGAAATGTAATACAGCGCATTCGGGTCGGCGCGAAAGCCGTTCGACGGCAGGTACCCGGCACGGGTGCGTTCGCCGGTGGCCGATTGGGTCGTGATCGAGTCGAGAATCTGGTCAGTGCGATAGCCGCCGACCGCCCAGTTGTTGCCGTCGGGCTGGCCGTTTTCCGCACGCACCGCTGAGCTGGAAGAGGCTGTCTGGTCGGGCGAAAAGCCCAGGCGGCCGCCGAGCAACTGGGTGGAATTCAATGAATACACTTCGCCGCTGCCATCCTGAAACACTGGCCCGGTGCGGTTGGTGTAGCGCTCGGTGGACCCCGCCGGGCCGCCGGTGTCGGCGAAGGTGCCGGCATCGTTGAGGCTGTCGCCGAACACAATGAAACTGGAATAAGGATTGGGCGCTGCATTGGCCTGGGCGCAGGCGAGTGCGAGCAAGCAGCTGGCCAGCGGTACAAACAACGTCTGTCTGATCATGAGCAAGTCCGTTTATTTATTGTTGTAGGTGAACGAAACGACAGTACCAAAAACTTTCGGCATTTTGCCATCGGTCGCGAATCCTTCTGCCGTTTTATGACCCGCAGGCCCCGCCATATTGCACGCTCCGCCCAGCTAAGTTACTGTGCCGGAACGTATGAACGAGACCTCCCCCGTGTTGATCACCAGCAAACTTCTGGATCAAGTCATCAAGGCACACGCCCGCTGGCGTTGGCGCGCCTGAATCTTCTCCGCCGGCCCCGCCGGATCTGTATCGCTTTGCCTTCCTTGTCTGTCTGAAATGCCGCTGTGCTGGCGCCCTCTGCGCGTCCGACATCGCGCAACGCCCTGCGGACAAGTCATCTGAAGGCTGTCATCAAGTCAGAATTCAAGAGGTTCGAAACGCCATGTTGCTGATGATCGACAACTACGACTCCTTTACCTACAACGTTGTGCAATACCTCGGCGAGCTGGGTGCCGAGGTCAAAGTGGTGCGCAACGACGAACTGACCATCGCCGAAATCGAAGCGCTGAATCCCGAGCGCATCGTGGTTTCCCCCGGACCTTGCACGCCCACCGAGGCGGGCGTTTCCATCGACGCGATCAAGCACTTTGCCGGCAAACTGCCGATCCTCGGCGTCTGCCTCGGCCACCAGTCCATCGGCCAGGCCTTCGGCGGTGATGTGGTGCGTGCCCGCCAGGTCATGCACGGTAAGACTAGCCCGGTATTCCACGAGGACAAGGGCGTGTTTGCCGGCCTCAATCATCCGCTCACCGTTACCCGCTATCACTCGCTGATCGTCAAGCACGAGAGCCTGCCCGATTGCCTGGAGCTGACCGCGTGGACCCAGCACGACGACGGCTCGGTTGACGAGATCATGGGCCTGCGTCACAAGACCCTGAACATCGAAGGCGTACAGTTCCACCCCGAGTCGATCCTCACCGAGCAGGGTCATGAACTGTTTGCCAATTTCCTCAAACAAACCGGCGGCACGCGCTAAGGACTTCCCATGAATATCAAGACAGCCCTGAGCCGTATCGTCGACCACCTCGACCTCAGCACCGATGAAATGCGCGATGTGATGCGCGAGATCATGACCGGCCAGTGCACCGAAGCGCAGATCGGCGCGTTCATGATGGCCATGCGCATGAAGAGCGAAAGCATCGACGAGATCGTCGGCGCCGTGTCGGTGATGCGTGAGCTGGCCGATCAGGTCGAGCTGAAAACCGTCGACGGCGTGGTCGATGTGGTCGGTACCGGCGGTGACGGTGCGAACATTTTCAACGTGTCGACCGCCTCTTCTTTTGTTGTTGCCGCGGCCGGTTGCACCGTGGCCAAGCACGGCAACCGCGCAGTGTCCGGCAAGAGCGGCAGCGCCGACCTGCTGGAAGCCGCCGGCATCTACCTGAACCTGACTCCAGTGCAAGTTGCGCGCTGCATCGACAACGTCGGCATCGGTTTCATGTTTGCCCAGACCCATCACAAAGCGATGAAGTATGCCGCCGGCCCGCGCCGCGAACTCGGCCTGCGCACGCTGTTCAACATGCTCGGCCCGCTTACGAATCCGGCCGGTGTGAAGCATCAAGTGGTGGGCGTATTCACTCAGGCGCTGTGCCGGCCATTGGCCGAAGTCTTGCAGCGACTCGGCAGCAAGCATGTGCTGGTGGTGCATTCGAAGGACGGTCTGGATGAATTCAGCCTCGCCGCGCCGACCTTTGTCGCCGAACTGAAAAACAACGAAATCACTGAGTATTGGGTCGAACCGGAAGATCTCGGCATGAAGAGCCAGAGCCTGCACGGCCTGTCGGTCGAAGGCCCGGAAGCGTCGCTGGCGCTGATTCGCGATGCCCTCGGCAAGCGCAAAACCGAAAACGGCCAGAAAGCGGCCGAGATGATTGTGCTCAATGCCGGTGCGGCGCTGTATGCCGCCGACCTGGCAAGCAGTCTGAAACAAGGTGTGGAGCTGGCGCATGACGCGCTGCACACCGGCCTCGCTCGGGAAAAGCTCGAGGAGCTGGGTGCCTTTACCGCGGTATTCAAAGTGGAGAATGAAGGATGAGTGTACCGACGGTTCTGGAAAACATTCTGGCGCGCAAGGTTGAGGAAGTCGCCGAGCGCAGCGCTCGGGTCAGCCTGAGCGAGCTGGAAAGTCTGGCCAAGGCGGCCGATGCACCCCGGGGTTTTGCTCAGGCATTGCTGGCGCAAGCGAAGAAGAAGCAACCGGCCGTAATTGCCGAAATCAAGAAGGCCTCACCGAGCAAAGGCGTGATCCGCGAAGACTTCGTGCCGGCCGACATCGCCAAGAGCTACGAAAAGGGCGGGGCGACTTGCCTGTCGGTGCTGACCGACATCGATTACTTCCAGGGCGCCGATGCGTATCTGCAACAGGCGCGCGCTGCGTGCAAGCTGCCGGTGATCCGCAAGGACTTCATGATCGACCCGTACCAGATCGTTGAAGCCCGAGCACTGGGCGCCGATTGCGTGCTGCTGATCGTCTCCGCACTGGACGACGTGAAAATGGCCGAGCTGGCCGCCGTAGCCAAAAGCGTCGGTCTCGACGTGCTGGTGGAAGTGCACGACGGTGACGAACTGGAGCGCGCGCTGAAGACCTTGGACACGCCGCTGGTCGGGGTCAACAACCGCAACCTGCACACCTTTGACGTCAGCCTGGAAACCACCCTCGATCTGCTGCCGCGCATTCCGCGCGATCGCCTGGTGATCACCGAGAGCGGCATCCTCAATCGCGCCGACGTCGAGCTGATGGAAATCAGCGATGTTTATTCGTTCCTGGTCGGCGAAGCGTTCATGCGCGCGGAAAATCCTGGCGTTGAATTGCAACGCCTGTTCTTCCCGGAGCGCGGCGGTCCGGTAGTAAGCGGTTCGACCCTCGACTGACCGACTCTCCCTCATTCGCGAGCAGGCTCGCTCCCACAGGGAAATGCATTCCAGTGTGGGAGCGAGCCTGCTCGCGAAGAGGCCCTGAATTCCGCTAAAGAGATCCAATCTGCCGGAGCCCCCCCATGTCGCTGCCAACCCCGCTGACCATCGAATCCGGCCTGCAAGCCGAACAGGACTTGCTGGCCTCGGTCTGCGCCGGCGACGCCGAATTCGGCCTGCTGTTCTGGCAACCCACCGACCGCGCGCTAGTCATGCCGCGCCGCCTCAACCGTCTCGCGCAATTCGACCACGCCTGCGCAGTCTCCGCTGCCGCTGGCTGGCCGGTGCTGCTGCGAGAAACCGGCGGCGAGCCGGTGCCGCAATCCGCTGCAACCATCAACATTGCTCTGGTCTATGCCCCGCCTCGCAGCGAAGGCGACTTGAACCGCATCGAAACCGGCTACCGCCGCTTGTGCGATCCGATCTGTCAGTTGCTGGAAGAATTGGGTGGCACCTCGTCGGTGGGCGAAATCGACGGTGCATTCTGCGATGGCCGCTTCAACGTCAATCTCGACGGCCGCAAGATGGTCGGCACCGCTCAGCGCTGGCGTCAGAGTCAGGGCGGACAACGTCCGGTTGGCTTGGTGCACGGTGCGATGCTGATGGATGACGAACGCGAGTCAATGGTCGCCGCGGTCAATCGCTTCAATGAAGCCTGCGGCCTGGAGCAGCGGGTGAGGGCGCAAAGCCACATCGCCCTGCATGAGAAATTCAACGCGCCACAAGCATTGGCGCGTCTCGATGAACTGTTTCGTTTGATGCTGGCGCAGATCTACAGCGCCTGATTGACAGGCTTAGCGAGTCCCGAAGACCACCATGGTCTTGCCCTTCACGTCGACCAGGTTGCGTTCTTCAAGATCCTTGAGCACGCGGCCGACCATCTCTCGCGAACAACCGACGATCCGACCGATTTCCTGGCGGGTGACTTTGATCTGCATGCCATCCGGGTGCGTCATGGCGTCCGGCTGTTTGCACAGTTCCAGCAGGCAACGGGCGACTCGGCCGGTGACGTCAAAAAACGCCAGGTCGCCGACTTTGCGCGTGGTGTTGCGCAGGCGTTGTGCGATTTGTCCGCTGAGTGCGTAAAGAATGTCTGGGTCCTGCTGCGACAGTTCGCGAAACTTGGCGTAGCTGATTTCCGCGGTTTCGCATTCGACCTTGGCCCGCACCCAGGCGCTGCGTTCCTGTTCGTGGCCGGCTTGTTCGAACAGGCCCAGTTCGCCGAAAAAATCCCCGGCGTTCAGGTAGGCGATGATCATCTCGCGACCATCGTCGTCTTCGATGAGGATGGTGACCGAGCCCTTGATGATGAAGTACAGCGTGTCCGAGCGATCGCCGGCGCAGATGATGTTGCTCTTGGCCGCATGACGACGGCGCTGGCAATGCATCAGCAGTTTGTCGATGTTCTTGATTTTGGGTGTGGGGGTAATAGCAACCATGGTTGTATCCCGAAAAGACTGCACGGTGATGTTTGAGTTTTTATGAGGCGCTGAAGGCGGTCGCTACAGGGCTGACGAATTGGCGCCAGCGAATTGGCGCCAGCTTACCAGACACTTCGTCGAAAATTCGAGAAATTACCTACAGCCAGAAATCATCTGTCCTAGGACGTCGTTCCTGCCCAGACAAAGTGCTGTGCTAAGCTGGCGACCCTTTTTTTACAGTGGAGTCTGGGCGATGAAGGCACGCATCCAATGGGCTGGCGAAGCCATGTTCCTCGGCGAATCCGGTAGCGGTCATGTCGTGGTGATGGACGGCCCGCCGGACGCCGGTGGTCGTAACCTCGGGGTTCGCCCGATGGAAATGCTTTTGCTGGGTGTCGGCGGTTGCAGCAACTTCGACGTGGTCAGCATCCTGAAGAAGTCGCGACAGGCCGTGGAAAGCTGCGAAGCCTTCCTCGACGCCGAGCGTGCGACCGAAGATCCCAAGGTCTTCACCAAGATCCACATGCATTTCGTGGTCAAGGGCCGGGGCCTGAAGGAAGCCCAGGTCAAACGCGCCATCGAGCTGTCTGCGGAGAAGTATTGCTCGGCGTCGATCATGCTCGGCGCGGCTGGCGTGGCGATCACCCACGATTATGAAATCGTTGAACTCGGCTGAACCGACATTCAACTATCATAAAAGCAATGCAGACTCTGGCGATCCCCCGCTGACGTCTGCATAATGCGCCACTTTTTTCAGGGCAGTGATCGGTCAGCCGACAGGTCATCCGCCTGAACAGATAACCAAAATCGCCATCGCGAAGAGGTGTTAACCGTCCTACGCAGGTGCGTCGTTCGCACTTGACGGGCATGCTTGATCACGCGGCCGCGCCGCATACATAGAGAGTTTTTAACGGTGAAAAGCAAACTCAAGCTCCACGGGTTCAATAACCTGACAAAGACCTTGAGCTTCAACATCTATGACATCTGCTACGCGGAAACCCCGCAAGACCAGCAGGCTTACGTCGAGTACATCAATCAAGAGTACAACGCGAAACGCCTGACGCAGATTCTCACAGAAGTTGTCGAGATCATTGGTGCCAACATCCTGAACATTGCCAGTCAGGACTATGAACCCCAGGGCGCCAGCGTCACGATTCTGATTTCGGAAGAGCCGGTAACCCCGACTGACAGCCAGATCGAAGAGTCGCCGGGCCCGTTGCCCGAAATCATTCTGGCCCACCTCGACAAGAGCCACATCACGGTGCACACCTATCCGGAAATCCATCCGGACGATGGTATTGCGACCTTCCGTGTGGATATCGACGTGTCGACCTGTGGTGTCATTTCACCGCTCAAAGCGCTCAACTTCCTCATTCACCAGTTCGATTCGGACATCGTGACCGTGGATTATCGTGTGCGCGGCTTCACCCGTGACGTTGAAGGCAACAAGCACTTCATCGACCACGAGATCAACTCGATCCAGAACTACCTGTCCGAAGACACCCGCGACGCGTACCAGATGACCGACGTGAATGTGTACCAGGAAAACCTGTTCCACACCAAGATGCTGCTGAAGAACTTCGAACTGGACAACTACCTGTTCGGCGACGCCACCAGCAACCTTTCGCCCGAGCAACGTGCCCAGGTGACCGACCGTGTGAAACACGAAATGCTGGAAATCTTCTACGCGCGCAACATGCCGACCTAAGATTCCCGGACACAAAAAAGGCGACTCCCTCACGGCAGTCGCCTTTTTTATTGCTGGAATACGGAGCCCTGTAGGAGTGAGCCTGCTCGCGATGAGGCCATCAGCATCGATCCAGATCTTAAATCCGGTAGGTACTCTTGGTCATCACTTTCGCCAACAGACTCATCCCGAACTTCACCGGCGCCGGAAAACGAAACCCGCCTGCATCCAGCGCGCTTTCCGCATGATGTTCTTCGTCTATGCGCATCTGCTCAAGAATTGCCCGGGATTTCTCGTCCTCGGCCGGCAATTGCTCCAGATGCTCATTCAGGTGCTTGCACACCTGATGCTCGGTCGCCGCAACGAAACCAAGACTGACCTTGTCGCTGATCAACCCGGCCACCGCACCAATGCCGAACGACATGCCATAAAACAGTGGATTCAGGACGCTGGTATGACTGCCCAACTGATGGATGCGTTGCTCGCACCAGACCAGATGATCGATCTCTTCTTCAGCCGCGTGCTCCATGGCTTCACGTACCTGCGGCAGCTTGGCTGTCAACGCCTGTCCTTGGTACAGCGCCTGAGCACAGACCTCACCGGTGTGGTTGATGCGCATCAGGCCGGCGACGTGGCGGGTGTCTTCATCGCTCATCTGCCTGTCCGGCTGCAAAATCGCCGGCGATGGACGGTACGGCTGGCCACTGAAGGGCAACAGCGTGCGCATCGCGGCATCGGCTTGCAGCAGCAGACGGTCTATGGGCGAGTAGTGACGTTGGGTAGTCATGCTGACCTCCGGGAAGAATCTCGGCGGCCAGTTTAACCGAATCGGCCGGCGAGGGTTTGCGCTGGGTCATTGGCTGCTGATTCTGCTCTTCGTGGGAGCGAGCCTGCTCGCGAAAGCGGATTATCGGATACTGAAGTGTTGAATGTATCGACGCCTTCGCGAGCAGGCTCGCTCCCACAGTCGGTTGTCGCCAATCAGCCCGGCGGCCAGTTCATCTGACGCTGCCCCAGCACATGCATATGAATGTGATAGACAGTCTGCCCGCCGAGTTCATTGCAGTTCATCACCACGCGGAAACCTTCCTCGCAGCCCAGTTCCAGCGCCAGACGTTGCGCGGTGAACAGGATATGCCCGGCCAGCGCCTTGTCATCTTCGGTCAGGTCATTGAGCGTGCGCACCGGTTTCTTCGGGATCACCAGAAAGTGCACCGGAGCCTGTGGGGCGATGTCGTGGAAGGCCAGAACCTGGTCGTCCTCGTAAATGATCTTTGCCGGGATTTCCCGGTTGATGATCTTGGTGAACAGAGTATCCACTGCTGTTTTCTCCGTTGTTTGGGCTGGTCTGAGTGTACTCATGAGCAAAGATCGCTGCTCAGTGATTTTCGTAGGACGGTTCAACGGGGGCAGTAGGCCTTGTTAACCATGCCGACAATCGTCCGGTTGAGCCAGCGCGAACCCAGTCGCGGCAGGAACGCCAGCCAGCGGTTGCGTCGTCCCGGAATGATGATCGCGCGGTTTTTATCCAGCGCTCGCACGGCGTGCAGCGCGACCTCTTCCGGGCTCATCATCGAATCGCTGCTGTCGATTTTTTCGCTGTTCAATTGCGCGGTGCGGAAAAACGCCGTGCGGGTCGGGCCGGGGCACAGTACCGAGACTTTCACGCCGCTCTGTTTGAGCTCAACGCGCAACGCTTCGGAAAAGTGCAGCACGTAGGCTTTGCTGGCGTAGTAAGTGCTCATCCACGGACCAGGGCTGTAGGCGGCCACCGAGGCGACGTTCAGAATATGCCCGCCACCCAAAAGCGCCATGCTGTTACCCACCGCATGACAGAGGCGGGTGAGAGCGAGGATATTCACTTCGATCAAATCCTGCTCGGTCATCCAGTCCTGCGCGAGGAACGGGCCACATGTACCGATACCGGCACAATTGACCAGCAGGTCGATCTGTCGGTCGCCTTCTTCCAGCTCCAGCAAAAAGCCGGACAGACGCAACGGTTCGCCAAGGTCGCAGGCACGAAACAACACTTCGACATCAAAGCGCTGGGTCAGCTCGATGGCGATACTTTCCAGCTGATCACGCTGTCGTGCCACCAGAATCAGGCTGCGGCCACGCCGGGCCAGCGCTTCGGCCATGGCCAGGCCGATGCCGCTGGAGGCGCCGGTGATCAGAGCGTAACGGGTCATGCAGTTCTCCATCGCAACAGCTCCGCGCCGGCGACGCGGTTGTCACGGCGGGGAGCGCTGTTCATTCTTTTGCAGAGTCTACAGGGGCCTGCGCAGGTTCGGCGGCCTCGTCGGCGGAAATCGCTGGCGGTTCGACGACCTCAACTTCGTCGGCGGTCACCGAGCCGCTGTCAAAGCTGCTTTCCAGATTGCTTTCATATTCGTCCTGCACAGCCGAGAAGCCGCCAAGCAGACCTGCGGCAAAAATCAGCGCGAAGAACACGAGCCACAATGAGCACAGCACTTTGACCGCCGTGCTGTTAGGCGGTGGCGGCGGGCCGTAGCGGTTGGCGCCGGCATTGCCAGGAACAACCATGATCACCAGCGGGAAAAAGCTGCCCACGAACGGCACCAGATTCAACAGCCACAGCCAGCCCGACCAGCCGATATCGTGCAGGCGCTGAACGCTGAACACAATGCTGACGATCATGAAGCCAATAAACAGGAAGACCGCCAGTATCCCGCCGAAAATCAGGCCGGTTGTCGAGTCGCCGCTGACCAGTCCCAACGCAATCAAGGCGAACACGCCGACAATGGGCAGGGTCACCAGAGTCAAGACCATGGTCCAGGCCAGAAAACGCAGACGGCCGATCCGGCCTTCGACACTGAATGGCTTGAGCGTGGCGAATGGCGGCAGAGCTTCACCGACATTTGCGCGCGGTGGGGCGTACGGCGACTCCGGCTCGGGCGCCGGGACAGGGTTATCGTGAACCTCCGCCAGATTCAGCTCGATGGAAGTTTCCGCTTCGATCCGCGCATCGATCCCGGTTTTGTTCAATGCCTGCAGATACGTCTGGGCATCGCTGTGGGACAGATCACGTTTGAGGGCGACGGTGCGGCCACTGAACAGGCGCTCGATGGCGGCCACATCGCTTTTGAACAGATCCGCCAGATTCAGTTTGGCGGTGGTGAGGTCGACGCCGGGCTGCAGCGCGCCGTCGAAGACGATCTTGTAACGGGGTTCGCTCATGGCCGAGGCATCCTTGTCGCGATTAATTTGGCAGCCAGTCTGATTAGGACTGGCCAGGTATATCTCTCAGCGCGGCCAGCGTTGTGGCAGCTGTGCAGCGCGCGTTTGGGCTTGACGATATTCGGCGTCGAGCCGTGCAATCAGTTGATCCACGTTCGGCAGATCGTCAATCTGGCCAACACCCTGGCCCGCCGACCACACGGTCTTCCAGGCTTTGGCCTCATCATTGATCGGCTTGAGCTTGTCGCCGAAATTCACTTCGCCCTTGCCTTGTAGCGCTGCCATGTCGAAACCGGCTGCCTCCAGGCTCTGGCGCATGAAGCTGGCCGGCACTCCCGACACCGCTGGAGTATGAATGATGTCCGCCGCCTTGGCTGTCAGCAGCATGTCTTTGTAAGCGTCAGGCGCGTGACTTTCGGTGGTGCCGATAAAGCGCGTACCGAAGTAGGCCAAATCCGCGCCGAGCAACTGTGCGGCGAGAATCTCATGGCCGTGGTTCAAACATCCTGCAAGCAACAACGTTTTGTCGAAGAACTGACGAATCTCGGCGATCAGCGCAAATGGACTCCAGGTGCCGGCATGCCCGCCGGCGCCGGCCGCGACGGCAATCAGCCCGTCGACACCGGCTTCAGCGGCTTTCTCGGCATGGCGCCGCGTGGTCACGTCGTGAAACACCAGACCGCCATAGCTGTGCACCGCGTCGACCAGTTCCTTCACCGCGCCGAGGCTGGTGATAACGATCGGCACCTTATGCTCCACGCAGATGTCCAGATCCGCCTGCAGGCGCGGATTGCTGTGGTGAACAATCAGGTTTACGGCATAAGGGGCCGGATTATCCAGCGTCGTCAGGCCCGCCTCGATCTGTTCCAGCCAAGCCTTGAAGCCGCTGCTTTCGCGTTGGTTCAGCGCCGGAAAGCTGCCGACCACACCATTGCGGCAGCAGGCCAGCACCAGTTCCGGATTGGAGATCAGGAACATCGGTGCCGCCACCACGGGCAGACGCAGACGTTGTTCGAGCAAAGCGGGCAGCGACATTGTGAACACCCCGAAGATTTTTATTGATTGAAGTTAGAACGGCTTGACCACGACCAGAATTACGATAGCCAGCAATAGCAGAACCGGCACTTCATTGAACCAGCGATAAAAGACATGGCTGCGGGTGTTTTCGCCACGGGCGAAGCGTTTTACTTGCGCGCCGCACATGTGGTGGTAGCCGATCAGCACTACGACCAGGGTCAGTTTGGCGTGGATCCAGCCGCCCTGGCTGAAAAGTGTCGGGTTGAGATAGATCAGCCAGCCACCGAAGATCAGCGTGGCGATCATCGCCGGGCCCATGATGCCGCGATACAGCTTGCGCTCCATGACGCTGAAGCGTTCTTTGCTGATCGTGTCTGCGCTTTGCGCGTGGTAAACGAACAGACGCGGCAAGTAGAACAGCCCGGCAAACCAGCAGACGACACTGACGATGTGAAACGCTTTGAGCCATAGATAGAGCATTTTTGGTTATTCCCTCATTCACGGTAGCCGGATAGTAGAGGCTTGAGCGTCCGCGCGTCACCTTGGCGGTTGTCGCAGGCGCGCGCGGCCCCTATTATCGACGGCTTTCCAGTGGGTTCGTTGAGGGCAGGTTTATGGTCAAGGTCGGTATCGTCGGCGGCACGGGTTACACCGGTGTCGAACTGCTGCGTCTGTTGGCACAGCATCCGCAGGCAGAAGTGGTGGTCATCACTTCCCGATCCGAGGCCGGTCTGGCCGTGGCTGACATGTACCCGAACCTGCGCGGCCACTATGACGGCCTGGCTTTCAGCGTTCCGGACGTGAAAACTCTCGGCGCTTGCGATGTGGTGTTTTTCGCCACGCCGCACGGTGTGGCGCACGCACTGGCAGGCGAACTGCTGGCAGCGGGCACCAAGGTCATTGATCTGTCGGCCGATTTCCGTCTGCAAGACGCTGATGAATGGGCCAAGTGGTACGGCCAGCCGCACGGCGCGCCAGAACTGCTGGACGAAGCTGTCTACGGCTTGCCGGAAGTCAATCGCGAGCAGATCAAGAAAGCGCGCCTGATCGCGGTGCCGGGTTGCTACCCAACCGCTACACAATTGGGATTCCTGCCGTTGCTTGAGGCGGGTCTGGCCGATGCTTCGCGCCTGATCGCCGACTGCAAATCCGGCGTCAGCGGTGCCGGGCGTGGCGCGGCGGTAGGTTCTTTGTACTCCGAGACGTCCGAAAGCATGAAGGCCTACGCGGTAAAAGGTCATCGCCACCTGCCGGAAATCCGCCAGGGCCTGCGCCGCGCGGCGGGCAAAGATGTCGGCCTGACCTTCGTGCCGCACCTGACGCCGATGATTCGCGGTATTCACTCCACGCTCTATGCGACCGTGGTCGATCGCTCGGTGGATCTGCAGGCGCTGTTCGAAAAGCGCTACGCCAACGAACCGTTCGTCGATGTAATGCCAGCCGGCAGCCATCCGGAAACCCGAAGCGTGCGTGGCGCTAACGTATGCCGCATCGCTGTGCATCGTCCGCAGGATGGCGATCTGGTGGTGGTGCTTTCGGTGATCGACAATCTGGTCAAGGGTGCCTCGGGCCAGGCGGTGCAGAACATGAACATCCTGTTCGGACTGGACGAGCGTTTCGGCCTGTCCCACGCCGGCATGCTTCCTTAACGGCAGCCACCGGTAATGAGCCGCAAGCTTGAAGCTCACTGCTTGAAGCTTGCCGCTGCTCCTCTAATAGTTGACCAATTTTCTAGGACAAGCGGATAATGCGCGTCATCACGCATTATGGCGGCGTAACGCCGGGAGATAGTCAGCATGAGCGTCGAATCCTTCACCCCCACGGCTTTGCAATTCACTCAAGGTGCTGCGCACAAGGTGAAGAGCCTGGTCGATGAAGAGGGGAATGATCGCTTGAAGCTGCGCGTATTTGTTACGGGCGGCGGTTGTTCAGGGTTTCAATACGGTTTTACCTTCGATGAAGACGTGGCCGATGACGACACCATCGTCGAGCGCGAAGGCGTAAGCCTGGTGGTCGATCCGATGAGCTTCCAGTATCTGGCCGGTGCCGAGGTGGATTATCAGGAAGGTCTGGAAGGTTCGCGCTTCGTGATCAAGAACCCGAACGCGACAACTACTTGTGGTTGCGGGTCGTCGTTCTCGATCTGATCGCGCTTCACCGCACACAACAAAACGCCGCAGAGCCTTTCGGTTCTGCGGCGTTTTTGTGTCTGAAGATTATGCCGGGTAGATGGCGCCTAGTACGCGCAGACCGCGAGCACCGGTGACGCTTGGCCGGTTGGCGGCAATCCCTTCCAGGCAGCAATGAGCGAGCCACGCGAAGGCCATGGCTTCCACCCAATCCGGATCGACGCCGTGAGTTGAGGTGCTGGCGACCTTAGTGTTCGGCAGTAGATCCGCCAGTCGTTTCATCAGTGTGGCGTTATGTGCGCCGCCGCCACAGACCAGCAGTTCCTGCGTGTTCGATTGGGCACTTTGCAGCGACTCGACGATGGTCAGTGCCGTCAGTTCGAGTAGCGTGGCCTGAACGTCTTCGGCCGCAAAATTCTGCAGGCGCGAGAGATGTTGTTCCAGCCAGGGCAGATTGAACACTTCACGGCCGGTACTCTTCGGGCCTTTGGTCACGAAGAACGGGTCGCTGAGCATTGCTTTGAGCAGGGTTGGCTGAACCGTGCCGGTCGCAGCCCACTGCCCGTCCCGGTCATAGTTTTCGCCGCGTTGCCGGTGAATCCAGGCATCCATCAGCACATTTCCCGGGCCACAGTCGAAACCGGCTACAGGTTTGTTCGGCTCAATCAGGCTGAGATTGCTGAATCCGCCTACATTCAAGACCGCCTGGTTACCGGTACGCTCTTCAAATAAAGCCTCGTGGAAGGCTGGCACCAGAGGCGCGCCCTGGCCACCCGCTGCGACATCGCGGCTGCGGAAATCACTGACGACGGTAATGCCGGTCAGCTCAGTCAGCAGGGCAGGGTTGCCAATCTGCACGGTGAAGCCGCGTGCCGGTTCATGGCGAATGGTCTGACCGTGGCTGCCGATAGCGCGGATGGCGTCGGGTTGGAGCTGTTGCTGAGCGAGGAGGGCGTGAACACCTGAGGCCGCGAGTTCGACCCAGTGTTGCTGGGCAATTGCCGAACGGGCAATCTCGTCGGCACCGCTGGCGCACAAGCCAAGCAGCTCGGCGCGCAGGGAGTCAGGCATTGGCAGGTAGTGGGTGGCGATCAGTTTGATCGCCGAGGTCTGCTCGATCAGGGCGATGTCCAGCCCGTCGAGACTGGTTCCGGACATCACACCGATATACAGAGCCATGCTTAGCGCTTGCTCGAAGCCAGCATCGTGGCCTTTTCTTGATCCATGCGCGCCATCAGTGGTTGGCTCTGCGCGAGGAAGCGCGCGCGTTCGGACTTGGCGATCGGATCGGCCATTGGCAGCTTCTGACCCAGCGGATCGACGTGAACGCCGTTGACCTGGAACTCATAGTGCAAGTGTGGGCCGGTAGAAAGGCCGGTAGTGCCGATATAGCCGATCACCTGTCCTTGCTTGACGGTACCGCCGGTTTTTACACCCTTGGCGAAACCCTGCATGTGGCCATATAGCGTGCGGTAGGTGTTGCCGTGCTGAATGATCACGGTGTTGCCGTAACCACCACGACGGCCGGCCAGCAACACTTTTCCATCACCGGCAGCCTTGATTGGCGTGCCACGGGGCGCGGCATAGTCCACGCCTTTGTGGGCGCGGATCTTGTTGAGAATCGGGTGCTTGCGGCCCATGGAGAACTTCGAGCTGATACGGGCGAAGTCAACCGGTGTCCGGATGAAAGCCTTGCGCATGCTGTTGCCATCGGCGGTGTAATAACTGCTGTTGCCTTGTTTGTTGGTGTAGCGAACGGCGGTGTAGGTCTTGCCGCGGTTGGTGAAACGCGCGGACAGGATCGGGCCGGTGCCGACAGCCTTGCCGTTGATGACTTTCTGCTCGTAGATCACATCGAATTCGTCACCCTGGCGAATGTCCTGTGCAAAGTCGACGTCGTAGCCGAAGACGCTGGCCATATCCATGGTCAGGCTGTGAGAGAGGCCAGCGCGCGCAGCCGACTGCGACAGTGAACTGTTGATGACGCCATGGACGTAGGCAGTGCGAACGGTTGGCTTGGCGGTGACACGGTTGAACGAATAACCCTTGTCGTTCTTGGTCAGGGTGATGGTTTCAACGTCGCTGACCTTGCTGTGCAGGCTGGTCAACTGGCCTTCCGGATTCAGTTCGAATTCGAGTTTCTGACCGCGCTTGAGCTGGCTGAACTGTTTGGCTTGCTTGTCGCTTGCCAGTACTTCGTGCACGGAGGCTGCTGGCAGACCGACTTTTTCAAACAGGGTAGACAGCGTATCGCCCTTGGAAACCACGACCTCGCGGTGACCAGGCTCTTTTGCTTTCTCGGCAGGCGCAACAGGCGCCGGCGCGGTTTCAGCGGTTTGGGCGGTTTGGGCGGCACTTTCGTCGCTGTTTTCAATTTGTGCGAACGGCGAAGCTGCTGGCTCGTTTGTGGCTTGAGCCGCGTCAGCAGCGTCTTGATCTTGTGTCAGTTGTTCAGCAGGACTTTCCAGTTCAAGACTCAGAGTCGTCTTTTTGGCTTCAACATCGCTGGAAGGAAATACCAGCAGCGCCAGGCTGAGAAGGGCGGCGATTCCACTTGCGGCGAGCAGGTGGGTCTTCGGGTAAAGCGGGGGCGCTTTAGACGGTTCTGTGGTCATAGGTAATTTTTGACTTTGAAATAGATGAATTGGAAAAGATGAATGACATGATGAAGATGAAATAACTGTATAAAATATAACCAAATCATCTCTGAAGCAAGTCTGCAGACCTTGGGTCTGTGGATTGGTGTCCGTGCGCCGGGCAAAACTTGTAATTGGTGCGCGTTCTTGTATGGTTGGTTCCCTTTGAATCTGAGCCTTGCGGGTCTGTTATGAAGTCGGTTGAAGAGCAGCTAGCGCTGATTAAACGTGGTGCGGAAGAACTATTGGTCGAGTCCGAGCTGGTCGAGAAGCTCAAGCGCGGTCAACCGCTGCGTATCAAGGCTGGTTTCGATCCGACCGCTCCGGATCTGCATCTGGGTCATACCGTGCTTATCAATAAGCTGCGCCAGTTCCAGGAGCTGGGGCATCAGGTGATCTTCCTTATAGGTGACTTCACCGGGATGATCGGTGATCCGAGCGGCAAGAGTGCTACGCGCCCGCCGTTGACGCGCGAGCAGGTTCTCGAGAATGCCGAGACCTACAAGACTCAGGTCTTCAAAATTCTCGATCCGGTGAAAACCGAAGTTGCCTTCAACTCCACCTGGATGGACAAGATGGGGCCGGCGGATTTCATTCGTCTGACATCCCAATACACTGTCGCTCGCATGCTCGAGCGCGATGACTTCGACAAGCGTTACACCACCAATCAACCAATCGCTATTCACGAGTTCCTCTATCCGCTGGTGCAGGGTTATGACTCTGTCGCGCTGCGCGCGGATGTCGAGCTGGGCGGTACCGATCAGAAATTCAACCTGCTGATGGGGCGCGAATTGCAGCGTGGTTATGGTCAGGAAGCTCAGTGCATTCTGACCATGCCATTGCTGGAAGGTCTGGATGGCGTGAAGAAGATGTCCAAGTCGCTGGGCAACTATGTCGGTATCCAGGAAGCGCCGGGCGTAATGTACGGCAAGCTGGTTTCTATCCCGGATGCGCTGATGTGGCGTTACTTCGAACTGCTCAGCTTTCGCTCGATGGATGAGATCAACGCATTCCGGGCTGACGTTGAAGCTGGCGCGAACCCGCGTGACATCAAGATCAAGCTGGCTGAAGAGATCGTTGCGCGTTTCCATGGTGAAGAAGCGGCGGCAAATGCTCACCGTGGCGCTGGCAACCGCATGAAGGATGGCGAGCTTCCAGATGACTTGCCTGAGATTGAACTGGCTTCGGCAGAAGACATGCCTATCGCAGCCGTTCTTAATAAAGCTGGTCTGGTGAAGAACTCGGCGGCGGCGCGTGATCTGTTGGCAGCGGGCGGGGTGCGTGTTGATGGTGAAGTGGTTGATCGCTCCTTTATATACGTACTGGGCGCGACTCACGTTTGCCAGGCCGGCAAGAAGGCTTTTGCACGTATCACGCTAAAATCTGAATAATGTTGGAATTAGGGGTTGACGGCGAATTTTAGAAGTCTATAATTCGCCCCACTTCCGGCGCAGTCGAAACGGAAAACTCCTTGAGATTCAGAGAGTTACGCAGTTTTCGACAGTGACTTGCTTCAGATCATCGAAGCCTGGGAGGAGTTGAAAGAGTGGTGGTGTTTAGCTCTTTTAACGGTTCGATCTTCTCGGTCGAAAGCGGAGAAAAAGAGGTGTTGACAGCAGCGATTAACGCTGTAGAATTCGCCTCCCGCTAACGAGAGATCGAAAGCGCAAGTGGTTGAAGTTGTTGAAGAATTCTTCGA
>NZ_JBXAWN010000009.1:0-328959 GCF_057291835.1 Pseudomonas sp. 1L-B-1-E-C1
AAAGACGATTTCGCCGTGGGCGATAAAATCAGGCTGACCTGGTTCGGCACGCCTGCACAGGGACCGCAAATCATCGTCGGGCCGCTGACCGAGACAGTGACAGAGCTGCCCTTTCATTTTGATTTCAAGATTCCCAATGCCTCGGTCGCCGCCATCGCTAAAGGTAGCGCCACGTGCGGCTATGTACGCATTCGCGAGAATGAGGAAGATCGCCCGTCGAAAAATGTCAGCGTCAACGTCCTCGGCGAAATCAGTCAGTTGCGCGCGCCAACCGTCAATGAAGCGCCCGGCGGCACCTTGCCCCCTGACACGGAGTGGGCCAACGTGCTGATTCCATGGTACCCCGGCCGCAATTCCAGCAATCTGGTGGATCTGGTCTGGACTGCTCAGGCACCTGACGGGACTACCGTTTATTACGACGACCCGCGCACGGCCGGCGACGTCCCCGAACACCAACCCATCGTGCGCAGCGTGAGCAATGTCCAGATCCAGCGGTTCAATGGCCTGAGCGTCCAGGTGTATTACGTGGTCACCAACACCGAAACAGGGTTGATGAGCGTACGCAAATCACTGCCTTTCATCATGCAGGTCGGTGTCGCACTACCGACCTTCGAACGTCCGGAAGTCGAAGAAGCCGTCGATGACGTGCTCATTCCCGACAACGTACCGCCAGCCGGCGCAACCCTCGTGTTAACGCACCTCGGCACTCGGGACAAAGACCGGCTCAAGTACCAATGGCGCGGTTCGGCAACGGGCGGCAGCCTCAGTGGTCATGTCGATCTGATCCCAACCACCGCCGGCAAACCTGTGCGGATCACCATTGCCAAACAGTATGTAACCGCCAACGACAAGGGCTCGGTACAGGTCGACTACGATATCCAGCGCGGCGGCGTGACGTTGGGGCGTTCGCATACGTTGCCGTTGCGTATTGGTGCCGCACTGGAAAATCCTTTGCCATTGCCGCAGATGCCGCAAGCGCAAGGCAGTGGCGCCACGGTGACTTTGGCACCGCTCAATGCGCAAACCGGTGGCCGGGTCATCGTGGCCTACACCGGCATGAACGACACACACAGCATTCAACTGACCATGACCGGTACGCCTGGCTTGGGCTCTCCGGCCATCGCGCCCAAGCCAGGGGTGGCGGGCGGCAGTGTCGAGTTCCTGCTTCCTGCCACAGCGATTGCCGCCAACATCGGCAATGCGGCGAAGACCTTCACGCTCCAGTACGAAGTGACGCAGGGAACGAGCAAAATCCCGTCGCTACCGCTCACGGTAACGGTCACACCGCTGCCCGCTGCGGAGCTGGACAAGCTCAGCATCGTCGAGGCGGATGGCAATGAACTGGATCTGGACAAGGTCACGGCGGGCGGCACACTCCGCGCCGGGGTGTGGGCGTTTATAGAGGCTGGTCACCCCGTCTGGCTGGTGTTCAAGGGCAAGAATGCTCAAGGGGGCGAGCACAATCATGTGCTGTGGAAAGTGCCGGGCGCCGCGGTCAATCCGATCTGGATCGACAAGGGAACATATGAGCAGATCATTCCCTACAGTTATCTGAAGGACCTGCGGCACGGTTCGGATCTGGAACTGCATTACAAAATGGCCCTGACACCGAGTCAGGTCGAAGCGGACGCGATTGTCGGGCCGGTGAAGGTTTATACGATCAAGGCTGTGGAAGATGTGAAACCGGTCATCACCTCGGTGAAAGACTCCAAAGGCGCAGAAATTGTGCACAGCGGTGGTACGGTCGATCCCGTCGTGACCTTGACCGGTTCCGCCGCGCGCAATCAGCAGGTCGAGATATTCGAAGGCGCCGCGTCAAAGGGCAAACACCCCGTCGACAGCACCGGCACCTGGAAACATACCGTCACGCTGGAAGCCATTGGAACTCGCACATTCAAGGCCAAAGCGGATTATGGCACCGGCCAGGAATCAGTCGGCAGAACATTCACGTATTCAAGCGTACTGACCCCTGTCATTACCTCAGTGCAGGACTCCACAGGAGTGGAAATACCCAATAACACCGTTACCGTCGACCCCAACATCAAGCTTACCGGCACCGCGACGTCACGGCTGCATGTCGAGATTTTTGATGGGGCGACGTCGAAAGGCACAGCGCAGGTGAGTGGCTCCACTGGCAAGTGGGAACTGGCAGTGAAAGGCCTGAGCCTGACAGTCCACAACTTCACGGCCAAGGCGTTGTATGGCACGGAGCCGGTGTCGGCGGTCAGGACGTTGACCGTGGCCGCAGCCAACGCACCTACGCTGACCTCAGTGAAGGGTTCGCCAAGCGGCAATGAGATTCCGCAGAGCGGCAACACAGTAGAGACCGCCGTAACGCTGTCCGGGATCGCTGCCAAGGGTCAGCAAATCGAAGCATTCGACGGTGCAATCTCAAAAGGTAAAGCGACTGCCGATACCGCAACAGGCAAATGGGAACTGCGGGTTATAAATCTGAACTTGGGCGCCCACAGTTTCAAAATGAAGGCGTTATATGGTGATAAACAAGAATCGGGAATACGGACTTTCACCACAATTCCAATCAAACCTTCGATCAAGGAAGCCGCCGGCAACAGCCTGAACCCGTTTGCGGCCAAAGACCGCCTGACCGTGTTGGTGCCGCACTATACCGGCATGGCCACCACCGACAAGTTCAGCGTCACCTGGACCGGCGCGGCCGGCACCCCGGCCGAGGGTTCACACACCTCGACAGCGGTGGACGTCGGAACAGTGGGCCCCAAGGAGATCCCCATCCCCAACAAAGTGGTGGCCTTCAACCTGGGCAAGCCGGTGACTGTGTTCTACACCGTGACCCGCAACGGCACACCGACCAAGTCTGAAGAGTTTGCCTTGAATGTGCAGACAATACCGAATGAACATGAGCTGCTACCTAATCCAATCATCAATGCCAATACCACGACCGAACTGGACGTCATCACCCTGCCGGCCAATGCCAAGACACGCATTGCCGCCTGGCTGTTTATCAGTGTGAAGGCAACGATCTGGTTGCGTTATTTTATGGAAGGCAACCCAACGCCGATCAGCGTGACCTACAGCGGTGACCAAGTACCGCCCGAAGGAGTGTCCGGTGGCATGTACCCGAACACTCCGGTGACCGAGCTAAAGGCATTGGCCAACGGCGCCAGGTTGCGGATCGAGTTCAAGGTCGGTTTCGATGGCAGTAAGGATGAAAGCAAAGCGGTGACTTTTCCGATCAGGCGATACACGATCAAGGCTGTGGAGGATGTGAAACCGGAGATTATCTTGGTGAAGGGCTTGCTGACCGGAAGGCATATCCCCCACGGAGGGCGGACGGGAGAGACGGCTGTAATTCTCTACGGGGTTGCCGCCAAAGGCCAGAAAGTAGAGATATTCGACGGCGCGACGTCTAAAGGTCAGGCAACCGCAGATGCTACAAGCGGTAGCTGGACGCTGACCGCCGATAACCTGGCTGAGGAATATCACAGCTTTACCGCCAAGGCATTGTATGGTTCCGGTAAGGCCTCGGAACTATACACAATCGAAGTAGTTAATTTTGATATTGAAGACTTTGAAAACTGTGAACCCGGCGTTCTTCCTCAAAACACTCCGTACTCAACACCACTCATTACGCTGACTTGGCCTCTGCCAAACGATCAAATAGTGACGAGTATTCTTAATACTGGTGCGACTACACTCCTGGCGTTGAAATCAAATGGGGGCGTGCTAAGACAGATTAAAGTCCAAGTGGTACTCAAAAACCACAGACCTTGCTCAATGATTCTACTGAGCAAATCGGGTGGGACCGGACAGGTCGATTTTTACGACTCCAAAGGGGCCTACTTGGGCAAAACACCCCTACACAATGTGGTCTTTTACGGTACGGATATAAAACGATTTGTAATAAGCATAGATTTGCAATACGACATTCGGATTGACGATATAAAAATGGATTACTAAAACCGTAAAAAGCGGCGCCCGCTGATGGGCATCGCGCAGTTGATCACGCTCGGGGAACTGGCGGGGAGTCGGGTGCTGGATAATCTGGAGTTGCCGCAGTAATGAAGCAAGGCTGAGTGATTGGCTGTTTATACCGGCCCCTTCGCGAGCAGGCTCGCTCCCACAGTTTGACCGCATTCCAAATGTGGGAGCGAGCCTGCTCGCGAAGGCGCTAGGCCAGTCGCTGGGATGTCGACTGGTACACCGCTTTCGCGAGCAGGCTCGCTCCCACACTGGACCAGGGAGATCCGGAGGAAAATCTGGCGGAAGACAGCCGGAGTCGAACCTGCCCGGGAACGGATGCCGTCCCCAACCGGGTTTGAAGCCCGGCCGCGCCACCGGGCGCGATTGTCTTCCTGAACTCATGGCGCGCAGGCGTTAGCCAGCGCGTTGTCGGGGCGGATCTGGCGGGATTCGCCGAGGCGTCGGGTCAGGCCGACGCGATCAAAATATTCCAGATACTGAATACAGCGTTTGCGTCCCAAGCCTAGCGCATCGCGGAAGGTTGTCACCTGGATCGCGGGATTTTCTTCGGCGATTTTCAGCAGCAGCGCCGCCATTTGCCGCAGGGCGATGTCGCTGATGAACAGGTCGCGCACCACCTGGTGCATCAGGCCCAGCCGTGCGAGTTTGCGCAGCAGCAGGCGGACGCTGGCGTCTTCTTCGCCGAGCATTTTTGCGGCGTCGCGCACCCAGGGTGGATCGAAACCGGCCTGTTCGAACAGCGGTTGTAATCCGTGCCAGAGGATTTCGTCGTCGGCATTCAGGCGCACTTGATGATCGGGTAGGTGCAGCCAGGGACCGCTGGCGAGGATCGAGCCGGCGTGGAGCAGTTCGTCGAGCAGGCTGATGAAGGTCGAGCGTTCCAGTGCCAGCGCGCTGAAGCGTCGCAGGCGATCGCGGTCAGGCCCCATCTGGTCGGGTTCCTGTTCGTGGAATCGGGCCAGTTGCTCGAGCAAGGTGAATTTCAACTGCCCCCAGCGCTGTACGTTGAACAGCAGCGGGCCTTGGCGGGTGTCGATCAGGCGGATGTTCTCTGCCAGCGACCACTGCGCGCGCGGGCGATTGAACTGACGTTCGAGGCGTTGTGGGTCGAGGCCGCCGGGGCTGTGGTTGAGCAGTGCTGGCAGGGCCTGTTCGAGGCTGACGCTGAGGGCCAGGGTTTGCAGTTGCGCCAGACGTTCGGGGCTGCGGCGCTGGCGGGCGGGGGCGAACGGGTCAAGGGCCACGCCGCCGCCAAGGGTGCGCTGGGCGCTGGCGTCGCGCAGGATCAGGCGATCGGCCTTCACCGCGTGCACCGGTGCGTTGATCAGCAGTTGCGCGAACATCCGTTCGCCCGGGCTCAGGCGTGGGCCTTGCAACAAGGCGACGCGGGCGATGACGTCCTGGGTGCCGAGGTGCAGATGCACCGGGTGAAAGTGTTCGAAGGTGCGCTCGCCGGGCAACAGCTGAAAGTCAATGTCGATGCGCTGGGTCGGGGCGTGCAGCCAGTCCGCCAGCAGCCATTGGCCACGGTGGATCTGCGCCAGTTCCAGACGCTCGCCGCTGAGGTTCAGCGCCACGCGTTGGCCGGCGAATGCCCGTTCAGCGGCCTGGTTTTGCGCGTGCAGTCCACGGATGCGTACCGATTTGCCGGCAGGTGCCAGAAGCAGTTTGTCGCCCACCGCCACCGTGCCCGACAGCGCGGTGCCCGTGACCACAATCCCCGCACCAGCTACGCTAAATGCACGATCAATCGCCAAGCGAAAGCCGCCCTCGCAACCGCGCGCCTGCACTTCTTTTTGCGCCTGCAACAACGCCGCCCGCAGTTCGTCGACACCCTGCCCACTCACACTCGACACGGTGAACATCGGCGCCTCGGCAAACGGCCCGGGCGCGAGCAGATCGAGTACCTGGCGCTGCACCTCTTCCACCCTGCCCGGTCCGGCGCGGTCGCACTTGGTGATCGCCACCAACGCGCGGGGAATGCCGAGCAGCTCGACGATCGCCAGATGCTCGCGGGTCTGCGGCATCACGCCGTCGTCGGCCGCGACCACCAGCAACACCAGATCGATGCCCTGCGCGCCGGCAAGCATGTTGTGGGTGAATTTTTCGTGCCCCGGCACGTCGATGAAGCCGGTCAACCCAGTGTCCGCCTCGAGCTCGGCGTAGAGATAACCGAGGTCGATGGTCATGCCGCGTTCGCGCTCCTGCGGGCGGCGGTCGCCGGTTTGCCCGGTCAACGCCTGCAACAGCGAGGTCTTGCCGTGGTCGATGTGCCCCGCCGTGCCGACGATCACTGGTCGACCTGCAATTGCGGCAACTGCGCCAGCCACGCCGGTTCATCGTCGAGCTGACGCAGATCCAGCCACAGCGAGTCGTCGTCGATACGCCCGAGCACCGGGATCGGCAAACCGCGCAACGCCGCTTCGAGATTGAGCAGATAACGCCCGCGCCAGCGCTTGGACACCTGCGGGCGACAACACAGCGCCGCGCTCGGCAGACGCGCCACGGGTTGGCTGCCGCTGCCGATCATGCCCAAGGCCTCGATCGCATTGACCTGCCAGACCGATCCCAGGATTTCAGCCAGCAAGGGCTGCAAGCGTAAAGCCTGAGCGAAGATGTCGGCTTGCGGACGGGTCAACAGCTGCAGACTCGGCAGACGTTCAGCGAGGCGATCAGGATCGCGATACAACCCGAGCACCGCTTCCAGCGCCGCCAAGGTCAGCTTGTCGACCCGCAGCGCGCGCTTCAATGGATTCTTCTTGATCTTCGCGATCAGCTCTTTGCGCCCGACAATCAACCCGGCCTGCGGGCCGCCGAGCAATTTGTCGCCGCTAAAAGTGACGATGTCCGCACCATCCAGCAACGCCTGCCGCACCGTCGGTTCTGCCGGCAAACTCCAGCGGGTCAATTCGAGCAGGCTGCCGCTGCCCAGATCCTCGAGCAACGGCAAGCCATGGGCGTGCGCCAGCTCGGCCAGCTCTGCGGTTGGCACCCGTGCAGTGAAACCTTCGATGCTGTAATTGCTGGCGTGCACGCGCATGATCAAACCGCTGCGCGGGCCAATGGCCGCTTCGTAGTCACGGGCGTGGGTGCGGTTGGTGGTGCCGACTTCATGCAGGCGCACGCCGGCGCGGGCCATGATATCGGGGATGCGGAAGGCGCCGCCGATCTCGATCAGTTCACCGCGGGAGATGATGCCTTCCTTGCGCGCGCCGAGGCTGTTGAGGGTGAGCAGTACGGCAGCGGCGTTGTTGTTGACCACTGTCACGGCTTCGGCGCCGGTCAATTCGCGGATCAGGCCTTCGACCAGGTCATCGCGATCACCGCGCTTGCCGCTGGCCAGATCGAACTCCAGATTGAGCGGATAACGTGCGGCCATCTGCACCGCTTCGATGGCTTCTTCGGGCAGCAAGGCGCGGCCGAGATTGGTGTGCAGCACCGTGCCGGTGAGATTGAACACCCGGCGAACCTGACTGCGCTGCTGTTGCGCCAAGCGTTCGCCGACGCGGCCGGCGAGGACTTCGGCGCCGATTTCAATGGCAGACAATTGCCCGCTCAACACGCCGGGACGCAGCTCATCGAGCAACTGACGCAGGCCAGTCAGCAACGAATCCCGGCCGTAACGCTCGGCCAACGGCGCGCACGCCGGGTGACGCAACAACCCGTCAATGGACGGCAACCGCAGGGCAACACTGGAAGACATCAGCCACTCCTGATTCGACTGAAACAGCCCCTTCGGGAACAAGCTCCCTCCCACAAGGGTTTCAGAAGTGTAGACGCACAGTGGGAGCGAGCTTGCTGGCGAATGCGGTAAGTCAGTCAAAGATGATGTGACTGAAACGCCGCCTTCGCGAGCAAGCTCGCTCCCACAGGGATTCGGCGTGGAATGAAGATTGGTGGTCACCACAAAACAGTGTAGGAGTGAGCCTGCTCGCGATGGCGTCTTGTCAGCCAACTCCTTCGTGACTGACCCACCGCCATCGCGAGCAGGCTCACTCCTACAGGGGATTTGTGGCTGACCGGGCTTTGTGGTCTGGCACAACATCTGTGGGAGCTTGGAACTCCCACAGTTTTACTCTCGTCATTCGTCTCCCGGCGCCAACAGGAGATTGGGTGCCAGACGCTGATAGCCGTCCTGGGCCAGACGCATGTCCAGCAGCAAACTGCCGAGATCCGCTGACAATGCCTCGGCCTCGGCGTCGTTCTCCAGGTAGAGCAATTTCAGGTAACTGTTGCAGCTCGGGCAGACTTCAGCGCGCAGTGGCGCCTGCTCGGCGCTGTGCCGGTCGTCTTCCTGGCTCAGGTACTCGAGGCCCTTGCTCTGTTCGCAATACACGCACTTGACCCGCACCACATGCCATTCGCAGGCGCACAGCGAGCACACCAGATAACGCAAACCGTTGTGCTTGCCGCGATGGCGAATCACCCCGGCCATGGCCGGCGAACCGCAGGCCGGGCATTGGCTGAGGCTGTCGCCGGGTTTGAGTTGCAGTTGCGGCACGCTGAGCAGCCAGTGGCTCCATGCGGTTTGCAGCGCGGCGCCGAGAAACGGCACCAGCGCCGCCGGTACCAGCGAATACTGACCGCTGACCAACGCCACCGCCCATGCGCGCAATTGGCCGGGACTGGCGGTGCGCAGCGTGTCCAGCGCGTCGATGACCGCAGGCTGATCGCCGGGCGCATAGCGTTGCAGCAAGGCGTCGAGCCACGGCTGCCAGGCATCTTCGCGCACCAAGGTATCTGCCGCGAATGGTGGCAGACCGTGTTGCTGACAGGCTTCGAAACGCTGCGCATCAAACGGCGCGGTGAGCGGCGGATCGTCGAACACCTGTTGCTGCGTCCGGCACAATCCGGCCATCAGCCGCAGATAATCCGCCAACCCATTGCCCTCGGCCAGACGCTCGAGACGCTCGGCGCGCAGGGCAAACAGGTTACGCGGTGGCAAGTACAGAAATGGCGGCGAACTGGCCGCCGCCTCGATTTCCCCAGGTTCAAGAATGCTTGGCAAAAGTCAGCCCTTTTTCGTCAGCGGTCGCTCGGGCAGGTCCCGAGGCTGTTCGTCGCGGGTCACCTCGCGGTACCACAGTTCATGGTGTTTTCTCGCCCACGGCCGGCTGACCCAGCCATGCAACATGGCGTCGACCGATCCCTTGATCCACAAGCCGGCGTAGATGTGCACGATAATGCTCAGCACCAGCACGAACCCGGCCAGCGCATGCAGCAGCATCGCCCAGCGGATGGTGGTAATGCCGAAGTACGCGCTGAACCACGCGCGCCAGATCACCAGCCCGGTGAACAGCAACGCGAGCATGCACAGCAGTAAAGTCCAGAACAGCAGCTTCTGCCCGGCGTTGTATTTGCCCACCGGCGGCACGCTTTCTTCGTCGTTGACCATCACCCGGTTGATCCGCCGCAGCCACTGGCGGTCATTGGCGATAAAGAAGTTGGTGCGCCAGAAGCTGAACACCAGGCCGAGAAACAGCACGAACATGGCGATGCCCATGTACGGGTGCAGGATCCGTGTCCAAGTGCCGCCGCCAAACAGATTACTCAGCCAGAACAGTGAAGGATGAAACAGCGCCAGCCCGGACAGCCCGGCCATGAAGAACAGGATCGCCACCAGCCAGTGATTGCTGCGCTGGTTGGCGCTGTAACGCAGGATCGTCTTGTTGCTCATGGCCGCTCCTCCCCGCGTGGATCGAAGGTGTGCACCGCCGGGTCGACCACGTGCACCGAGGTATCGGCAGGCGTCGGGTGTTCATCCTCTTCAACACGGTTCGGGCCGATGCGCACATAGTGGAAGAACCCGGCCAGCACCGCCGCACCCATCGCCAGCAGGCCGAGGGGTTTGCTGATGCCTTTCCACAAATCCACCAGCGGACTGATCGCCGGGTGATCCGGCAGCCCGGCGTAGATTTTTGGCGTGTCGGCATGATGCAGCACGTACATGACGTGGGTGCCGCCGACCCCGGCCGGGTCGTACAGACCGGCGTTTTCAAAACCACGGCTTTTCAGATCGACGATGCGTTCGGCGGCGTGCTCTTTCATGTCCTCCTTGGTGCCGAAAACGATGGCGCCGGTCGGGCAGGTTTTCACGCAGGCCGGCTCCAGCCCCACCGCCACCCGATCAGAACACAGCGTGCATTTGTAGGCCTTGTGATCCTTTTGCGAAATGCGCGGGATGTTGAACGGACAACCGGTGATGCAATAGCCGCAACCGATGCAGTGGTCCTGATCAAAGTCGACGATGCCGTTGGCATGCTGAATGATCGCGCCCGGGCTCGGGCACGCGGCCAGACAACCGGGTTCGGCGCAGTGCATGCAGCCGTCCTTGCGGATCAGCCATTCGAGGTTGCCGGCGTCGGTTTCGTGCTCGGTGAAGCGCATCAGCGTCCATGAGTCCGCCGTCAGGTCCTGCGGATTGTCATAGGTGCCATGGTTGTGACCGACCTCGTCGCGCAGCTCGTTCCATTCCGAGCAGGCAACCTGGCAGGCCTTGCAGCCGATGCATTTGGTGGTGTCGATCAGCTTGGCCACGCCCTGCTGAGTCCTCACCGACGGCGGCACGGTGGTGGTGGCCGAGCGGGCAATGATGTCTTGGCTGGCCATTACAGTTTCTCCACGTTGACCAGGAATGACTTGGATTCCGGGGTCTGAGTGTTGCCATCGCCGAGGAACGGCACCAGGGTGTTGGTCAGGTAACCGTGGCGCGTCAGGCCGGTGAATCCCCAGTGCAGCGGGATGCCGATCTGATGCACGACCTGGCCGTTGACCTGCAGCGGCCGGATGCGTTTGGTCACCACCGCGACCGCTTCGATAAAGCCGCGCTTGCAGCTGACCCGCACGCGATCACCGGCAGCGATGCCCTTCTCGTTCGCCAGCACTTCGCCGATTTCGACGAACTGCTCGGGCTGGGCAATCGCGTTCAACTTGCAATGCTTGCTCCAGAAGTGGAAATGCTCGGTGAGCCGGTAGCTGGTGCCGGCATACGGGAAGTCCTTGGCTTCGCCGAGGGTTTCCCAGACCGAATCGAAGATCCGCGCCGCCGGGTTGCTGGTGGCCTTCTTGTTCTGCGGGTGCAGCGGATTGATGCCGATCGGCGTTTCGAACGGCTCGTAGTGCTCGGGGAATGGACCTTCGTTCATCTTGTCGACGGCGAAGAATCGCGCCACGCCTTCGGGGTTCATGATGAACGGGTTCATCCCGGCTTCCGGCGGCACGTCGGCCTTGTAGTCCGGCACGTCGGTGCCGGTCCAGGTCTTGCCGTTCCACCACACCAGACGCTTTTTCGGGTCCCACGGTTTGCCGGCCGGGTCCGAAGAAGCGCGGTTGTAGAGAATCCGCCGATTGGCCGGCCACGCCCAGGCCCAGCCCTGATGTTGGTGCATGCCGAACGGATCGGCGTTGTCGCGCCGGGCCATCTGGTTACCGGCCTCGGTCCAGCTGCCAGCGAAGATCCAGCAACCGGACGCGGTGCTGCCGTCGTCCTTGAGCAAACCGAAGCCGGCCAGTTGCGTGCCGGCCTTGACCGTGACGCCGCTGGCATCGGTGAAATCGCTGACCGCGGTGCCGTTGATTTCCCGCGCCAGCTCTTCCGGCGAAGGCTCGTCGGGGATCTTGTATGGCCACGACAGCTTCAACAGCGGATCGGGAAACTTGCCGCCCTCGGTCTGATAGCGCTGGCGCAGGCGCAGGAACAATTCGCTCATGATGCGGATGTCGGTCTGCGCTTCGCCCGGACCGTCGGCGCCTTTCCAGTGCCATTGCAGCCAGCGACTGCTGTTGACCAGCGAGCCGTCCTCTTCGGCAAAACAAGTGGTCGGCAGGCGAATCACTTCGGTCTGGATTTCCTCGGTTTTGACGTCGTTGTACGGTCCGACGTTTTGCCAGAACTCCGAAGTCTCCGTGGCCAGCGGGTCCATCACCACCAGCCATTTGAGCTTGGCCAGTGCGCCCATCACCCGGTTCTTGTCCGGTAAGGCAGCGATCGGATTGAACCCCTGACAGAAGTAGCCGTTGACCTTGCCCTGGCTCATCAGGTCGAACATTTTCAGCACGTCGTAATTGGGGATGTCGAGCTTGGGCAAATGGTCGAACAGCCAGTTGTTCTCGGCGGTGGCGTTGGCGCCGTACCAGGATTTCATCAGGCTGACGTGGAATTTGCTGTAGTTCTGCCAGTACGAGAGCTGCCCCGGTCTGAGCGGAACCTGCGTGCGTTTGAAGATGAACTGGCCGTAGTCCTGCTCGCTGTCGCTGGCCAGTGTGAGATAGCCGGGCAAGGCGTTGGATAGCAGGCCGAGGTCGGTCAGGCCCTGAATGTTCGAATGCCCGCGCAAGGCATTGACTCCGCCGCCGGGCATGCCGACGTTGCCCAGCAACAGTTGCACCATCGCCGCGCTGCGGATGATCTGCGCGCCGATCGAGTGCTGCGTCCAGCCGAGCGCATAGAGAATCGTCATGGTCTTGCCCGGTGTCGAGCAAGTGGCGATCTCTTCCCAGATTTTCTGCATGGCGTCGACCGGCATGCCGCAGATCTGGCTGGCCAGGTCGATGTTGTAGCGGCTGTAATGCTGCTTCATCAGCTGATAGACGCAGCGCGGGTCTTGCAGGGTCGGGTCGACGCGGACGAAACCGTCCTCGGCGAACTCGTAGCCCCAGCCGGACTTGTCGGTATAGCTGCGTTTTTCCGCGTCATAACCGCTGAACAGGCCGTCTTCGAAGCCATAGCCGGCTTTGACGATGAACGACACGTCGGTGTAATTGCGCACGTATTCGTGCTGGATCTTGTCCTCGGTCAGCAGGTAATTGATCAACCCACCCATGAAGGCGATGTCGGTACCGGTGCGAATCGGCGCGTAATAGTCGGCCACCGAAGCGGTCCGGGTAAAACGCGGGTCAACCACGATCAGCCGCGCGGCGTTATGCGCTTTGGCCTCGGTCACCCATTTGAAGCCGCACGGATGCGCTTCTGCTGCGTTGCCGCCCATCACCAGGATCAGATTCGCGTTGGCGATATCGGTCCAGGTGTTGGTCATGGCACCACGGCCGTACGTCGGGGCAAGACTTGCCACCGTCGGGCCGTGTCAGACACGCGCCTGGTTATCGAACCCCAGCAGGCCGAGGCTGCGAATCACCTTCTGGGTGATGTAGCCCGCTTCATTGGAGGCCGCCGACGCCGCGAGGAACCCGGTGGTCAGCCAGCGATTCACCGTTTGCCCGTTGTCATTTTTCTCGATGAAGTTGGCGTCGCGGTCGGCCTTCATCAGGTCGGCGATGCGATCGAGGGCTTCGTCCCAGCCGATGCGCGTCCATTCATTGCTGCCGGGCTTGCGCACCTGCGGGTACTGCAAGCGGCCGGGGCTGTGAATGAAATCGAGCAGGCCCGCGCCTTTCGGGCACAGGGTGCCGCGATTGACCGGGTGGTCGGCGTCGCCTTCGATGTGAATGATGTTTTGCGCCACGTTCTTGCCGGCATCGCCCTGGCTGTACATGATCAAGCCGCAACCGACCGAGCAATACGGGCAGGTGTTGCGGGTTTCACGGGTGTGGGCGAGCTTGAAGTGACGCACCTGCTCGGCGAAGGCCGCCGTCGGGGCCATGCCCAACGCGCCCAGGCTTGAGCCTGCAAGGCCGATACCGGCGACCTTGAAGAACTGACGACGGCTGAGATCCATCGTGCACTCCTGATCAGGTGGAACCCGGTAATTGCGCCGGGCTTTATCTGGACAATCACGGTTGCAGCGCGACGGCGCTGACCTTTTGACTGTAGACAAAGACCTTGCCGATTGTGTGAAAACCGACCGTCGGGTATCTGGCCCGGATTTCCAGCCAGTACACCCCCCCTGTGGGAGCGAGCCTGCTCGCGAAAGCGGTGGGTCATTCAACTCGTTGCTGCCTGACCCGACGTATTCGCGAGCAGGCTCGCTCCCACACAGATGGCGTTGCGCATAGAATGTCCACCAGGACCAATCCCGCCTTGACGAGACCGCGCATGACTTTCGATTTTGACCAGCTGTTCGACCGCCACCACACCGGCAGCACCAAGTGGAGCCGCTACCCGGCCGATGTGTTGCCGATGTGGGTTGCTGACATGGATTTTGCCGCGCCGCCGGTCATCATCGAAGCCTTGCAACAACGGCTGCTGCATCCATTGCTCGGTTACAGCGTCGCGCAGGACAACCTGCGTGAAGCCATCGTCGCTGACTTGTGGAACAAGTACGCATGGCGGGTCAAACCGCAGGAGCTGATCTTCCTGCCGGGCGTGGAATCCGGCTTCAACATGGCGCTCAAGGCCTTGGTGCAGGCGCAACAGAATGTCGTCGTGCAAGTGCCGAACTACCCGCCGCTCCGCCATGCGCCGGGGCATTGGGGTCTGAACAAAATCGAGCTGGAATTCAACGCCCAGGCCGATGGCACTTACGCCACGCCGCTGGACGTACTACGTGAATCGCTGATCGGCGGCGGTGCCCTGCTGTTGAGCAACCCGCACAACCCGATCGGCAAGGTCTTCGACCGCGAGGAATTGCAGGCCATCGCAGACATCTGCGCAGCGCAGGACGCGTGGATCATCTCCGACGAAATCCACGCCGAGCTGTGTTTCGACGGCCGCGTGCACATTCCCACCGCCTCGCTGAGCCCGGAGATTTCCAAACGCACGATCACCCTGATGTCGGCGAGCAAGGCCTACAACATCGCCGGCCTCAAAACCTCGTTCATGATCATTCAGGACGCCGCCCTGCGCGAACGCGTCAACCACGCGCGCTGCGGCATGGTCGACAGCGTCAACCCGCTGGGCATGGAAGCCACCCGCGTCGCCTACAGCGAAGCCGGGCCGTGGCTCGCCGAATTGAAAACCTATCTGCAGGGCAACCGCGACTGGCTGGTGGACGCCGTGCGCACGCGCCTGCCGGGCGTGAGCATCAATGTGCCACAGGGCACCTATCTGGCGTGGCTCGATTGCACGGCGCTGGACCTGCCCGACCCGCAGCGGTTCTTCCTTGAACAGGGCAAGGTCGGGCTGAGTGCCGGACTGGATTTTGGTGATCAGCATCAGCAATTCGTGCGCCTGAACTTCGGCTGCCCACGAGCGTTGCTGGAAGAAGGGATTGCGCGGATGGAGCAGGCTTTGATCAACCGCAATATCTGATTCGGGCCGAGATTTCCCTATATAAATGATCCCCTGTGGGAGCGAGCCTGCTCGCGAAAGCGGTGTGTCAGCCGACACATTTATCGTCTGACACACCGCTTTCGCGAGCAGGCTCGCTCCCACATTGATTTTGCATAGCCAATCAAAATCCAGCGCAAATCCGATCGAACTCAAGGCAAACCCGCCGGGTCAACCCGGAACACTGGCCTTGAAATCAGGAGACCCTGCGATGACTGACTATCCAAAACCACCCTTCCCGAAACAAGCCCAACCGGTACCCGGCTCGCAACGCAAGATGGAACCGTATCCAGACTGCGGTGAGCAAAGCTACGTTGGTTCCGGCCGCCTCGCCGGCAAGATCGCGCTGATCACTGGTGCCGACAGCGGCATTGGTCGCGCGGTGGCGATCGCCTTCGCCCGTGAGGGCGCCGATGTCGCCGTGGCTTATCTGAATGAACACGAAGACGCCAAGGAAACCGCACGCTGGGTCGAACAGGCCGGGCGTCAGTGCATCTTGCTGCCGGGCGATATTGCCGAGAAAGCCCAGTGCCAGGCGCTGGTCGACAAGACCGTCGAGCGCTTCGGCCGCATCGACATACTGGTCAACAACGCCGCGTTCCAGATGACCCACGAGAACTTCGAAGAAATCCCCGATGACGAATGGGTGATGACCTTCGACGTCAACATCACCGCCATGTTCAGGATCTGCCAGGCGGCGATCAAACACATGCGCCCCGGTTCGTCGATCATCAACACCAGCTCGGTCAACTCGGACATGCCCAAGCCAACCCTGCTGGCCTATGCCACCACCAAAGGCGCTATCGCCAACTTCACCGGTGGCCTGGCGCAGATGCTCGGGCCGAAGGAAATTCGCGTCAACAGCGTCGCGCCCGGCCCGATCTGGACGCCGCTGATCGTCTCGACCATGCCTGACGAAGAAGTGCAGAACTTCGGCGGCAGCACCCCGCTCGGCCGTCCGGGCCAACCGGTGGAAGTCGCACCGATTTACGTGCTGCTGGCCTCCGACGAAGCCAGCTACATCACCGGCCAGCGCTACGGCGTCACCGGCGGCAAACCGATGCTGTAACCGTGCAGCAGAAAAACTGAACCCCAGCGGCATGACATCCCTCCATACCTGTAAGCGCCTACGGGCCATCAGGAACAGGAGGTTGTCATGTCCGCCCCCCTCGTCAGACTCTTCACCCAACCCAACTTCGCCTGGACCGATATCCGTCGCGAAGAAGAAACCCATCCCCGCCACTACCTTGCCCATCTGCTGCTGCTCGCGTTGATTCCCGCCGTATGCCTGTTCATCGGCACCACCTATGTCGGCTGGAGCCTCGCCGTGGGTGAAAACGTGCGCCTGAGCACGGCCAGCGCGCTGCAATTGAGCGTGTTGCTCTACGTGACGATTGTGGCCGGCGTGGCGATCATCGGCGGCTTCATTCGCTGGATGTCGCGTTCATTCGATGCGCGCCCGACGCTGAATCAATGCATCGGTTTTGCCGCCTACACGGTGACGCCGTTTTTCATCGCCGGGATTGCCGGGCTGTATCCGAGCCGCTGGCTGGCGATTCTGGTACTCGGCGCGGCGTCGATCTATTCGACGTTCCTGCTGTTTGTCGGCCTGCCGACGTTCATGCATGAACGCAAGGAACAAGGTCTGCTGTATTCGGCGTGCGTGTGGGGCGTCGGCCTGCTGGTACTGGTGACCATGCTGGTGTCGATGATCCTGCTGTGGTTCAACGTGCTCATCCCCGAGTACCTGCGCACGACCGTGAGCTGACCCGGTGCGCCTGTCCTTGAGAATTCACCGAAGTGAGCCGTCATGAGTTTCGGCGTATGGGTTGCGGTGCTCGGCGCCGTCCTGCTGATGCTGGCGCTGACGTCATCGTGGTTGCGCTGGATGCCGGTCACCACTTCAGCGGTGTGCCTGCTGCTGGGCATCGCCATCGGCCCCAGCGGTCTCGACCTGCTGAAACTGTCGCTGGAAGAATCGTCCTTGTGGATGGAGCACCTGACGGAAGTCGCGGTGTTGTTTTCCTTGTTCGTCTGCGGGCTGAAGCTGCGTTTGCCACTGACCAACAAAACCTGGCGCATTGCGTTCGGCCTGGCGGGGCCGGTGATGATCCTGACCATCATCGGTGTATGTCTTTTGCTGCACTGGGGCCTGCAATTGGCGTGGGGGCCTTCGCTGCTGATCGGCGCGATGCTGGCGCCGACCGACCCGGTGCTCGCCGCGCTGGTGCAGGTCAACGATGCGCAGGACGTCGACAGCGTGCGCTTCGGTCTCTCCGGTGAGGCGGGTCTCAACGATGGCGTGGCCTTCCCTTTCGTGATTCTCGGGCTGCTGTTGCTGCACGGTGACGGCAGCGCCGGCGAGTGGCAGCACTGGGTGATCCGCAGTCTGTTGTGGGCGGTCCCGGCGGGTCTGCTCACCGGTTACTGGATGGGTCGCGGCATCGGCCGCATCGCCCTGTCGCTGCGTATTCACAACGAGGACAGCACCCTCGGCCCCAACGATTACCTGACCCTCGCGCTGATCGCGCTGTCCTACGTGGTCGCCGACGCCATTGGCGGCTACGGCTTTCTCGCGGTCTTCGCTGCAGGCCTCGGTCTGCGTCAGGAAGAAGTGAAATCCACCGGCATTACCGAAGTACCGGCCGAGCATCTGGTGCAGCCGGTGGTCGGCCATCAGAACGTCGAACCGGAGAACGCCGTGCATGGCGACACCGAACAGCTGGAAGACAGCCAGGTCGCGGCGGGGATCATGATGGGCGACATGCTCGCCTTCGGCGGTCTGGTCGAGCGAGCGATGGAAGTATTCCTGGTGACCTTGCTTGGCGTCGTGCTGATTGCGCACTGGGACTGGCGTGCGCTGTGGATCGGCGCCGTGCTGTTCTGCCTCATCCGTCCGTTGAGCGTGGCGCTGATGCCATGGGGCAAGCTGCTCAGCGGGCCGCAGCGTTTGCTGATCGGCTGGTTCGGCATACGTGGGATCGGCAGCCTGTTTTATCTGTTCTTCGCCCTGAACCATGGCCTGGATTCTGACGTGGCCAAGGTCTGCACCGACCTCACCCTGTCGGTGGTGGCCCTGAGCATTTTGCTGCATGGCATCAGTACCCAACCGATGCTGGCGCGGTATGAAAGCTTGAAGCAACGAAAAAGCTGATTCTTCCAGCCCTGCGTTTTGCCGGAAATCATCGAAGATTTTTCTGCAAAAAAATGGATCGTCGAGCGCGCCCCAAGGGTCACAACTTTAACCGCGCCAATCATCCAGCGCGGCCCGGCAGGTTCGGTTCCCCTGCGGTGAACAGCCTGGTCAACGGAACCCCGACAAGATTAAGGTTACAGTCATGAACGAATGCTCGACTCCTGCGCAAATCAAGGCTTGCAGAGCACTGGCTCTGGAACGCAATCGTCAACTGTTCGAAGAAGCCCACGAACTGAACCGAGCGGCCAATGCGCTGCTGGAGCAGACTCCGACTGACTTCGAACGCTTTGAGCAATACCGGGCACTGCGCAAGAAAGCCGATGCGAAATTTGAAGATGCGATTGATCATCTGTGCGTGTTGAACGAGGATTTCCCGCCGATTCCGACGGCGGTGCAGAATGTGGTCAGTACGCGGCGTGAGCTTGAAACTGCGTAATAAAAGTCAAAAGCCCCTCACCCTAGCCCTCTCCCGGAGGGAGAGGGGACTGACCGGGGTGTTCTTGCGTATTACACCGACCTGAAATACCGCGCCGAACTCAGGCCTTTATCAATTTGCCAGACGTGATATCGCGCCGAACCAATCCTCGAATCCACCCGAGATTGGCTCCCTTTCCCCCTCGCCCCCTTGGGGGAGAGGGCTGGGGTGAGGGGGTAAGATCCCACAGACACCACAAATCCAGCACCTGTCCCCTGCCCCCGACCAACCCGCCTCAAGGATTGGTCACCTGAATAAACACCGCATACACCCCCAACATCACCCAGAACGTCGCAAATATCCAAGGCGTGCGCACGGAGAACAGCAGCGACTTGCGATAGCCCTTGTGGCTCGATTCCATCTCACTGAACAGCGGCGATTCGTCGTAGGCCGCGCCCATCACCGGCTCGCTGTGCAACAACTGGCTCTGCTTGAAATGCCAGTGATCGATGATGTCGTACGCCGCACGAATCCCGGGCCAGGCATTCAGTGAACTGAGCACCCCGAGCATCGCCAGAAACGGCGGCACGACGAGGGTGAACATCTTGCCCCACTCCGGATTGAGGTTGGCCATGCACGAGGCGAAGGCGATCACCAGAAACGACTGCGCCGCCAGATAGGCGTCGGTGCGGTTGGCGAGGATGCTGGTTTCGTACTGGATTTCCCGCCGGTAGAAATCCAGCCGTTCCTTGGGTGAGCCAAACATCTTGGCATCATGTTCGGCCAAGGCTTCTTCAACAGCGCTTGGCTGGGTCAATATGCGAGGCAAGAGACGTGCCCTCCAAAAAGTGAACAAGACTTTTTGGAAAGGCACGCGTCCTGACTAGTTCAGCCGGATCGACCAGCGCGTCACTTCATCGATTGGGCGATGATCTGCACCAGGTTCAACTGAGTGAATGGTTTCGGCAGGCGCGGCAGTTCGGCGGCAAAACCTTCAAGGCGTTCGGCGTAACCGGTGGCGAGAATGATCGGCAGATCCGGTTTGAGCATGCGTACAGCGTGGGCCAGTTGCGCGCCGCTCATGTGCGGCATGGCCATGTCGGTGATGACCAGATCGATCACCTCGCCCTGATCGAACAATTCCAGCGCCTTGGCGCCGGATGTCGCGCCGATGACGCGGTGGCCGAGGTCCTCGAGCAACAGACTGGTGCTGGTCAGTACCAGCGAATCATCATCGACCACCAACACACTGAGTCTCGGCACTGCAATCGGCGCTGCGTTGCTGTAGCTCGGGCGACTGACCGCTTGCTCAAGCGCCACCGGAATCCACAACTCGGCCGCCGTGCCATGACCCTTCTCGCTCTTGAGAATAAAGCGCCCGCCCAATTGCTCGATGAAGCCGTGCACCATCGACAAGCCCAGCCCGGTGCCTTTGCCCAGACCTTTAGTGGTGAAAAACGGGTCGCGGGCGCAGGCCAGCGTCGCCTCATCCATGCCTTCGCCGGTGTCGATCAGGCTCAGGCAGACATAACGGCCCGCCGCCAAAGTCGAATGACTATGTTCCAGCACCACTTCGGCCTGTGCCTGAATGAGCACCTTGCCGCCCTCAGGCATGGCATCTCGCGCGTTGGTGGCGAGGTTGAGGATAGCCAGTTCCAGTTGATTGCTGTCGGCCAGCACCGGCTGCAGATCTTCGGGGAAGCGCGTTTCGATGCGAATCCCCGGCCCCAGCGAGCTGCGCAGCAGCCCGGTAATGCCTTGCACCAATTGCGCGATATCCACCGATTCGGTTTTCAGTTCTTGGCGGCGGGCGAAGGCCAGCATGCGTTGCGTCAGCGAGACTCCGCGCAAGGCGCCTTGGGTGGCGTTCTCCAGCAGTCGAGCGATTTTCGGCGCGTCGCCAATGCGCTTTTGCACAATTTCGAGATTGCCGAGAATGACTGTCAGCAGGTTGTTGAAGTCATGGGCAATGCCGCCACTGAGCTGCCCGATCGCCTGCATCTTCTGCGCCTGGAACAACGCTTCACGGGTTTTCTCCAGCGCCAGTTGCGCCTCGTGTGCCTCGGTTACATCGCGGGTGATCTTGGCAAAGCCGAGCAGCGCGCCCGTGTCGCCGCGAATCGCATCGACCACCACATGGGCGAGAAAGCGCGTGCCGTCCTTGCGCATCCGCCAGCTGCGGTTCTCGAAACGGCCTTCGCGGGTGGCAATCTCCAGGGAACGCTGAGGCTCGCCCAGTTCACGGTCTTCCGGGGTGTAGAAAATCGAAAAATGCTGGCCGATGATTTCTTCCGGCAGATACCCCTTGATCCGCTGCGCGCCCTGGTTCCAGTTGCTCACGCAACCTTCGGGGCTGAGCATGTAGATCGCGTAGTCGGTGACGCCCTGTACCAGCAGGCGAAACTGCTGTTCGCTTTGCTTGAGAGTTTCCTCGGCCATTTTGCGGTCGGTGAGGTCGCGGGTGATCTTGGCGAAACCGAGTAGCTTGCCGCTGGGATCGATGATCGGGTCGATCACTACATGCGACCAGAAATGCGTGCCGTCCTTGCGCACGCGCCAGCCTTCGCCTTCGAAGCGGCCTTCACGGATCGCTGTGTCCAGCGCCCGTTGCGGCATGCCATTGGCGCGGTCTTCAGGGGTGTAGAAGCGTGAAAAGTGCTCGCCGATGATTTCCGCTTCTTCGTAACCCTTGAAACGCTTGGCGCCGGAGTTCCAACTGGTGATGGTACCGTCGGGGTCGATCATGTAGATCGCATAGTCGACAACCGCGTCGATCAGCAGCCGGAAGCGGCTGTCTTCAATCGCTGCGGTTCTGTTGTTTTCACTCATCACACTCACCAGCCACTGTCATGGCCTGAAGTATGCGTGAATCCGCCGATTTGAAAAGTGCCGGTTCGCTTTTGATCGCCCACCAGCTCGGAAGCAGTTGCTTGATGCGGCTTTCGGCAAAGCGATCGTCAATGAGCATGACCGTGCCGCGATCCTCGCGGGTGCGGATCACCCGCCCGGCGGCTTGTACGACTTTTTGCATGCCCGGGTACAGATACGTGTAGTCGTAGCCGGCGCCGAAAATGGCGGCCATGCGCCGCTTCATCTGCTCGTTGACCGGGTTGAGCTGGGCCAGCCCCAGCGTGGCGATGAACGCACCGATCAGCCGCGCGCCAGGCAGATCGATGCCCTCGCCGAACGCCCCGCCCAACACCGCAAACCCGACACCCTGGCTGTCGGCGCTGAACTGGTCGAGAAACGCCTGCCGCGCGCCCTCGGCCATGCCTCGCGATTGCAACCACTGGGTGATGTGCGGATGGCGCTCGGCTAATAACTTCGCGACTTGTTGCAGGTAATCGAAACTGCTGAAAAACGCCAGGTAGTTGCCCGGGCGCTCGCTGAACTGGCGCGCGATCAGCTCGACTATCGGCTCCAGCGAGGCATGGCGATGGTTGAAGCGGGTGGAGATCTGACTGACGATGTGCACCTGCAACTGCTCGGCGCTGAACGGCGATTCGACGTCGATGCACACCGTGTCGGCCGGCGTGCCGAGCAGGTCGGCGTAATAGTTGCGCGGGCTCAGCGTGGCCGAGAACAGCACGCTGCTGCGCGCCGCGGTCAGGCGCGGGCCGATGAACGCTGCCGGCACCACGTTGCGCAGGCACAGTTGCGACAGCGGACGCTTGCGGTCGAGGTCGCGTTTGCTGATATCGAACAGGTAATGCTCGTCGTACAGCTCGGCGACCCGGGCAAATTGCAGCAGATCGAAATAGAAGTTCTGCAAACCGCTGTCGAGGCCTTGCGGATGCTCGTTGAGGTAATCGCCGATGGCCGCGCAGCAAAGGGAAATGGCTTGCAGGAGTTTGTCCGGGGCTTTGTCATAGGCCTGATAAGCCGCCAATTGCGGCGCATGCAGCGCATTCCATTCACGGTTGACCCGCTGCAGTGAATTCTTCAGCGCTGCCGGCGCGGTTTTGCGCACACTGGCGAGGGTGAACTGGTCGAGACTGGCGCTGTACATCTGCCGACCGCGCTCGACGAGGTTGTGCGCCTCGTCGGCCAGCACCGCGACTTTCCACTGATTGAGCTGGGCCAGACCGAACAGCAGCGCGCTGAAGTCGAAGTAATAGTTGTAGTCGGCAACCACCACGTCCACCCAGCGGGCCATTTCCTGACTGAGGTAGTACGGGCACACGCTATGCTGCGCGGCAACTTCACGCATCGCCGCCTGATCCAGCAGGTTGATCTGGCTGGCGGCTTCGCGGGCGGCCGGCAAGCGATCATAAAAACCTTGGGCCAACGGACAGGATTCGCCATGACAGGCCTTGTCCGGATGTTCGCAGGCCTTGTCGCGGGCGACCATTTCCATCACCCGCAACGGCAAATCAGGTGTTTGTCTGAACAACACCTGAGAGGCATCCAGTGCCAGTTTTCGCCCCGGGGTCTTGGCGGTCAGGAAGAACACCTTGTCCAGCTGCTGCGGCGCCAGCGCCTTGAGCATCGGAAACAGCGTGCCGAGGGTTTTGCCAATGCCCGTCGGCGCCTGGGCCATCAGGCAGCGCCCGGTGCTGACGGCTTTGAACACCGACTCGGCCAGATGCCGTTGGCCGGGACGAAAATCCGCGTGCGGGAACGCCAGTTGCTGCGCGGCCAGATTGCGCGCTTCGCGGTGGGCCATTTCCTGCTCGGCCCATTGCAGGAACAAGCCGCACTGTTGTGCGAAAAACGCCTGGAGTGACTCAGCGGTGTGCGATTCGAGCAGACAGGTTTCCTTCTCGCTGACGATGTCGAAATACACCAGCGCCAGATTGATCTGCTCCAGTTGCAGTTTCTGGCACATCAACCAACCGTAGATCTTCGCCTGCGCCCAGTGCAACTGGCGATGATTGGCCGGCTGCTTGCTGAGGTCGCCGCGATAGGTCTTGACCTCTTCCAGGCAATTTTGCGCCGGGTCGAAGCCATCCGCCCTGCCCTTGACCCGCAACTGGCCGAACTCGCCCTGCAGCGCCACTTCGCTCTGGTACTGCTCGCTGCGCCGCGAGGCCACGGTGCGATGGCCGACGATGCCTTCCAGCGCAGTCGGTGACGGAGTGAAACGCAGGTCGAGGTCGCCGGTCTTGGCGGTGAATTCGCACAGTGCGCGGACGGCGACGCTGTAACTCAAGCGCTCTGCTCCGCCCATTGCACGTAACACACGGCCACCGGCATCTGGTGCTCGTGGCAGAATTCCAGCCAGCGCAGTTGATTATCCTGCAAGCGGTCGCCGGGGCCTTTGACTTCGATCATCCGGTAGGTCTTGTGCTGCGGCCAGAACTGGATCAGGTCCGGCATGCCGGCGCGGTTGGCCTTGATGTCGAGCAGCAGGCGCTTGAACCAGTGCTTGAGGTGTTCGGCGGGAAGGCAGGCCAGCGCCTGTTCAAGCAGCGCTTGATTGAGCGCGCCCCAGAACACGAACGGCGACTGAATGCCCCATTTGTCGACGAAGCGCTGGCGGATCGTCTCGGCGTAGCGGCCGTCGTCGAGCTCGCCCAGACACGCCTGAAACAATTCGGCGCGACGCTCGAGGAAATCTTCGCTGAGCAGATCGACCGGGCCGCGCTGGAACGGGTGAAAGAACGCGCCCGGCACCGGCGCGAAAATCGCCGGCCAGCACAACAGGCCGAATAGTGAGTTGATCAGGCTGTTCTCGACGTAATGCACCGGGCCGTCATCGGCGTGCAAGTGGGCTTGCACATGGAATTCCACCGACCGCGTCGGATCGACGCGTGGCAAGTGCAAGTCCAGGCGCTCTACCTCTCTGGCCTTGGCACGCTTGAGCGGCGGCCCCCCGAGTTTACGGCGCAGACGCGGGACGATGCGTTGCAAACCTTGTTGCTCAGCCGCACTTTGCGGTGCCTGTTCGGCCAGCGTGCCGAGCTCCAGCGCCAGTGCGTATTCGCCGCAACGCTCGAGCACACGGATCATCCGCAGCCGTGCGCCCGGATAGGCGCAGTCGCGGTAAACGCTCAGGGCCAGGGCGAAATCGCCGATGCGCTCGCCATACTGGCCGATCTGGAATAACGCCTTGGCTTGTCGGCGGCGCAGCCATGGGTTGTCGAACTGCACGGCGTTGATCTGTTCGACGATCTCCTCCAGCGGCTCACCCGCCTCGAAACGCAGTTGGCACTGATGCAGGAACAGGCAGGCGTCGACGTCTTCGCGACTGCGCAGGCCTCGGGAATCAGCGCAGAACTCGACTTTTTCATAAGTGAAGATGCCCAGGTCGGCGAGCACGAATTCCGACCAGTCCTGATACAGATTGCCGAAGAACATCAGGCGCAGGCGATCGCACAAATCCATCAGGGTCAGGCTGAACAGCCGGTCAGGCAGTTGCGGCGCCCAGGCGCGCAGGGTTTGCGCCTCGGCGAACTGTTCAGCCAGCAGCGGCAGCCATTCGTCCTTGCGGCCTTTCGGTTGCTCGATGAAGGCGCCAAAGGCTTGCAGGATCTCGGCCTTGAGCAAGACATCGAACAGTTCTGCCAGCGTCAGCGCAGCGGATTCGTCGAGCCAGCCGTGATCGAGCAACGGTTGCGCGGCCGCGGCGATATCGCCGATCTCCACATAATTGAGTTTGCTCGCGCGAAAATGAATGCCCTTGCGCATGACCATGCGCACCAGCAATCCCTGCGAGGCTGGCGGCAGCGTGTAGAACTCGCGGATAAAGCCGTGTTCGCTCTCGCTCATCACATCGGCATAACGAAGCCCAAGCCAATCAAGCACTTGCCGGAAGTTGTTGAGGTAATAGAACGGGTCGTCGAGAGGGTTGGAGGTCACGGGAATTCAAAGCCACGGCAAGCGAACACTGGTTATGCGTACAGATAACAGCTCAGCCCTGTCCGGCGCAAACGGAAAAAGATCAATGGCATTTTTTCGCGCCGAGATCGAACTTTTCCGCCGATGCTGGCACCAACCGCGTTAGAGGGCCGACAATGCCCGCAATCACATTCACGCAAGGAGTCAGAAGTGGGTATGAAAATCAAGATGCTGGGCATTCCTGTAGCGGTCGCAGCCCTGTTGGCGCTGGGCGGCTGTTCGACCCAGACCGTGGTGACGCTGCAGAACGGCACCCAATACCTGACCGAGGACATGCCGAAGACCAAGACCGAAGATGGCTTCTATGAATTCGAGGACATTTCCGGCGCCAAGGTCAAGGTTCGCGCTGATGAAGTAGCGACCGTTCGCAAGGAAGACTGATCCACCGCCGTTCTCCTGTAGGAGCTGCCGAAGGCTGCGATCTTTTGATCTTGAAGAGCAAAATCAAAAGATCGCAGCCTTCGGCAGCTCCTACCGGAGGATGTGGGAACGACGCAGATCCCCTGTGGGAGCGAGCTTGCTCGCGAAGGGGCCGGCGAAGGCCCCGCACCAACATCAGGCGATAACAACCCCATCGGCACTCAAACTCCCCAGCGCCACCCCGACCAACGTCACCGAATCCCCGCCAAAAGTCAGCACAGTGTCCTGCCCGACCGCTGAGGCATGCGCGCGCAAATCATCCCCCGGCAAAACACCCTGCACGCCGAGAAACACCAGTTTGTCATTGGCCGTATAGCCAAGCACACGATCCTGGCCGAACGCGCCGTGGAACAGAAACGTATCCGCCCCGCCGCCCGATTCCAGTAGATCATTGCCAGCGCCACCGACAAACACGTCATTACCCGCGCCGCCGAGCAAATGATCATTGCCCTCCAGCCCGAACAGCCAGTCACCGCCAGCGTGCGCCTTTAGCGTGTCAGCGCCTGCGCTGCCTTTTACGCTCGATTCATAAGCGGTGAGGTTGCTGCCGACTTTCAAACCCGTGGCAGTAACACTGTGCACCACGTCGTCCTTGAACACGCCCCAGAGAAAACCCGGTTCTTTGCTGACAATGCTGCCGATGTCGCGGGTGATGCTGATTCCACCGTTGGCATCGCGGATGTACAGGTTGCCGGCGCCGTCATTGGCGAAATCAAAGTTCTTCACCGTCTGCTGCAAGTCGAGCGTGTTGCTGCCCTGCCCGCCCAGAATGATGTTGTAGCCGCCGCTGTCGCGGAAGCTGTCATCGCCGGCGCGGCCTTCGAGGTAGTCATCGCCGTTGCCGCCCTGGATCAGGTCGCTGCCGTCACTGCCGATGATGAATGTGCTGCCCTTGTGGGTTTCGGCGTTGCGGTTCAGATCCTGCACCCAGGTATTGGCCCGGGCCGGGTCGGACAGGTTGGCGACAATGATCGTCGAGTCACGACTGGTCAGATCATAGAACTTCGATTCCAGCACGCGGGTCATGCCATCGCCGTAACCCGTGGGCAGGTGCGAGATCCACGTCGGAATGTTCAAAATCGAATACGGCAGCACGTTCCACGCGCTCGAGGCGTAGTGGTCATTGAAGCTGACAATATTGTCGGTGGTCGAGACGTGCGGCGTGTCGTGCACACCCACCGAAGCGCTGCTGAAAGTCGAACCGTCGAGGGCGCGAAACACCGGGTCGTTTTCGTAGCCGATATTGAGCACCTTGTCGGTACTGCTCTGGGTCGGCGAAGCGTAGGCGATGTAGTTGGAGTCGGCGAAGAACCCGCCCCATTTGCCGCCGCTCAAGTCAGCCATGCTGTTCACTGCCAGACCGCCGAGGCTGTGGCCGCTGACTAGCACGTCCTTGCCGCTAAGGCCATTGGCCTGGGCGAATGCGACGACATCGTTGAGCAGATTGCCGAAGGCTTCACCGACGTAGTTTTTCGCGTAATCCGCCGGGCCAAAAGCCGCCAGCAGATCGCTGATCACGTCGCCAATCGAATCGCCGATAAGGATCTCGCGTGGGCCGCTGGTGCCGCGAAAGGCGATGCCCAATTCGGTCAGGTGACCCTGGGCGTCGTACTTGCCGAGGATTTCCACTTGCGCACTGGTATAGCCGGGCTTCTCGCCGAAGAATGTCCCACGTGCCTCGGTCTTGCCGTCGTAGCCCAATTGCGCGGCAGTGATTGGCGTCCAGCCGGCTTTCTGCACGGCCTCGAGGGCGAGCTTTTCCGAGTCGGGATTCCACGGGATGCCGGGGATCACCCCTTGCGAATCGGTGCCGCCAATCAGTGCGGTGACCAGCGTCGCCGGCAAGCCGAGCCCAAAGCCGTTGTGCTGGTAACCGGCGGCGAAACCGTTATCGAGATTGTGATAGGAATACAGCGTGATCGCCATGGCATCGCTGAACAGCGCCTTGGAATCGGCCGTACCGAAGTTCTTGTAGTCGTATACACCCATTGCCATTGCCTCTCTTGTTGTTGGAATTGTCAGAGATAGCTCACAGCCAGAGCGCGGGGCTCCGGAGCATTTCATGTGTCGTTTGATGGTCCCTCAAATGTCATGCGTACACCGGACCTGTGGGAGCGAGCTTGCTCGCGAAGGCGGAGTGAGAGACGGCATCTTCTTGACTGACCCACCGCTTTCGCGAGCAAGCTCGCTCCCACAATGAGGTTTCCTGCACATTCGGAATCAGGCGAAGACGAAGCTCGAATCAGACAGATTAGCCACGCCCACGCCAATCAGCGTCACGGCAAAATCGCCAATCTTCAGCACAGTATCGGCGCCGGACTGCGCAGCATGCTGCTTGTAGTCATAACCCTGCCCCATGCCCTCGACGCCCATGAACAGCAATTTGTCGCTGCCCTGATAACCATTGATCGCATCAAAACCGAACGCGCCGCTGAACAGGAACGTGTTGTTGCCACCCACCGCCGTCATCACGTCGTTGCCGGCGCCGCCAACAAAGGTCACCTGCGCCTTGTCGCTGATCAGTTGGTCATCGCCACCGAGGCCGAACAGCCAGTCGCCGTCCGCGGTGGCATGCAGCGCATTTCCGTAGCCATCACCGCTGAGCGAATGGTTGTACTGGGTCAGTTCGTTGCCGTTGCTCAGTCCCTTGGCGGTGACGCCCCAGGTGATCTCCTTGCTGCCCCACCATGAACCGGCCTCCTTGCTGACCAGCGCGCCGATGTCGCGGGTCAGGCTGATGCCGCCATAGGCATCGCGCACGTACAGCGTGCCGTCACCATCGTTGGCGAAGCTGAAGTTCTGCAACGGTTTCTGCAGCTCGAAAGTGTTGTGGCCCTGCCCGCCCAAAATCACGTTGTAGCCGCCGTCATCGCGGAAACGGTCATCGCCGCCCAGCCCCTCAAGGAAATCGTTGCCCGCCCCGCCCTTGAGCCAGTCGCCGCTCTGCGTGCCAATGATGAAAATGCTGCCGGTGTGCGGCTCGCCGCTGCGGCCCAGATCCTCGACCCAGGTCTTGCCCCGCGACGCTTCTTCGAGATTGGAAACGATGATCGTCGAGTCTCGCTCGGTCAGGTGGTAGAACGCCGAATCGAACACTCGATTCAAGCCATCGGCATAGCCCAACGAACTGTGGGCCGACCAGTTCAGCGTGTTGACGATGCTGAACGGCACCAGATTCTGCGCCGTGGAGGCGTAGTTGTCGGTGAAGTTGACGAGGTTGTCGGTGGTCGATTCGTGCGGTTTGTCGTGCTTGCCCATCGACGCCGTGCTGAACGTGGTGCCATCGAGCACGCGGAACACCGGATCGTTTTCGAAACCGATATTGAGCACTTGGTTGCCGGTGCTCTGGGTCGGCGAGGCGAACGCAATGTAATTGGCGTCTTTGTAGAAGCCGCCCCAGTGGTCCGCACTCAACTCGGCGACGCTGTTGACCCCAAGCCCCCCGAGGCTGTGGCCGCTGATCAGCACATCCCTCGCGGCAATGCCGTTGGCGATCGCGAAAGCGGCAACAGCCTTGAGCAGATTGTCGAAAGCGTTTTTCGCGTAGTGACTCGCGTAATCCGATGGCCCGACTGCCGCCAGCAGATTGTTTTTCAAATCACCAAACGTGTCGCTGTAACCCAGCCCGCCAGTACCACGAAAGGCAATGCCGAGGCCGATCAGTTTGCCCGCCGCGTCGTATTTGCCGAGCACTTCGGCTTCGGCGCTGGTGAAGCCGTCCTGCTCACCGAAAAATGTACCCTGCGCGCCGACTTTGCCCTGATAGCCCAGCGCCGTCGCGGTGACCGGCGCCCACGCCGTGGCCGGCAGCGGTTCTCCGGTCGGCGTGTAGGCATACAGCGTCAGCGCGATGGCATCGCTGTACAGCGCTTTGCCGTCGGCATTTTTGTAATCGAACAGTCCCATGTGCAGCGCTCCCTTTTCTTGAAAAACCGGCAGCCCGTCAAGCGCTGCCGGTTACGCCTCAGAACTGCCAGTCGAGGGTCAGACCAACGCCGTGATCCTTCTCGTTCGAGCCGATCAGGCCGTTGTAATCGAGGTTGACCCGCACGTCGCGATTAAGCGCCAGCCCGGCGCGCACGCCGACCACGGCAGCGTCACGATCCATCGACACGCTCTGCACGGTGAACGCGCTGTTGCCGTTGGCGAAGGCCAAGTGGCTGTCGGCATCGACGCTGCTCAGGTTGTGCTGCCAGCCGAGGCTCGCGCCGAGCTCCAGTTGATGCTGGTCCGACAGGGCAAAACTGCGCTTGGCACGCACGCCGAGGGTCGACAGCACCACGTCGCGGTTGTCTTCGCCACCTTTGAGCGCGGCGGCATCACCCTTCTCGGTGAAGCTGTCGGTGTTGAGGTGCACGTAGGACAGATTGGCGAATGGCTCAAGGTTCATCGGTTGCAGGCCCAGGTCGTACGCGGCCTCGGTGAACAGTTGCGCCGTGGTCGCGTCACGCTTGGTTTTCTGTTTGCCGCTGACGTCGCCGAACTGCAGATCACGCTTCACGTCGATACGATGCCAGCTGTAGGCGCCGCCGACGGTCAGGCGCAACGCGTCGATCTCATGACCCAGATACGCACCCAAGTGGTAGCTGTCGATAGACGCCGAGGAATGCGTGCCGCTGCCCATGCTCAACGAACTGTCGCTGTAACCGGTAACGAAACCGAGACGGGTATCTTCAGCAACAAGACCGTCGACACCGGCCAGCAGCCCACCGATGGAGCTGTTGGAATCGGCGTTTTCATGCCCGCCGTCGCTTTCGCCCCACGAGCCGAGGACCTTGACCCAGACGTTGCTGCGCTCGTCCGTCGGCGCATCGGCATTGAACAGATCACGCTCGCGCAGACGTTCGCCCACCGCTTCGCGCAGGTAGCGGCTGTCGTTGATCAGCAGCGTGCCGATGGCCGGGTGGATCTCGCCGGACAACTGTTGAAAGGCCTGCTGCGCCGACGCCGCGTTTGGCGACAGCAACAGGGTTTCGAACAGCGCATTGCCTGCGCCCAGACGCTCGGCGGCGGCACCGACGGCGCGCTGGTTCGGCGTCAGGCCGACGCTGGCAAACGATGCCTCATTACGCCCGACCGCCAGCTGAATACCGCCCGCCGAGTAATCGAGGGTGCCGCCGAGGAAGGCGTAATTCGGCAAGACCTGACCGAAGCGCCCTTCAATGCCACCCGCTGCTTGCAGAATGTTGTAACGGGTGCCGAGCAGGCTTTGCACTTCGCCGGTGCTGAGCAAGGTCGGGCTGTTTTCCAGTGACAGGCTCACCGTGGCGCCTTCGACGACCGCTTTGCCAGTGGCAACGATTTGATCGCTGCTGGTTGGCGACAGCTCTACGGCGTAGGTCGAACCCGGCGCGAACGTCACGTCACCGGCGACGTTCAGGGTGCCGATGGAATTGCCCGGCGCCACCGTACCGCCGCTGTTCACCGCCAGCGCGCCGATGCGGCCATTGCCGCCGAGGATGCCGCCATTGTTGACGGTGACCGCCGATTGCAGCGAACCGTTGATTGCCAGTCGGCCCTGATTGACCAGGGTCGGGCCGCTGTAAGTGCTGTTGCCGGTCAGCACCAGGGTGCCGATACCTTGCTTGGTCAGGCCACCGTGACCGCCGATGTCGTTGCGCCAGGTGTCGAGGCCGCACGTGATGTCGGTGCATACCCGCTCGGTGGGTTTGCCCTGATCGATGATCGCGCCGATGCCCGGCAGATCGGCGACAAACTGGCCGGAGCCGTAAGCGCCCTGCACCCGGAATTCCTCGGGAATGTCCTGCTCGGTCACGAACATCGCCGGGCCGTCGATGGCCTTGCGCAGGTTGATCATGCCCCAGCCGTACAAGGCGTCGATCCCTGGTGCGCCGAGGTCGGTGGCCGTAGTGCGCAATACGCTGGCGACCTGATCGCCGCTCATGTACGGGAAGCGCTCCATCAGCACCGCGATGGAACCGGCCACGTGTGGCGCGGCCATCGAGGTGCCGTTGTAATTTTTGTAGCCGGTGGTCAAGTTGTCGGCGTTGGTGCCTTCGATGATCGAGCTGAAGATCTTCGTGCCCGGTGCCGAGACGCAGAAACTCGCGGTGTAGCCGCAGCGCGAAGAGAACGTACTCATGATGTACGGGTTGGCGCTGGCCAGGTCCGGGTTCTGCTGCAACGCGGCGACGGTGATCCAGTTCGGCGCGATCTCCGGGACAAAGTAGCCGAGCCCGGCAATGGCGTCCGGATTGTTCAGGTTGTAGTCGTTGCCGGCGGCGAAGATCGTCACGATGCCACTGCGCGCGGCGGCAATCGCGCCCTCGTAGGCACCGCCGGGCCTGGTGCCGAGCAGTGTGCGGATCTCGTTGAACTGCAACTGCGCGTCGTTGACGGTGAAGTGCGGATACGCCGGGTTACGACCACCAAGGTCGAAGCGATCGGTAATGCCGATGCCCCAGCTGTTGTTGATGATCCGCGCACCACTGGCGATCAGTGCATCCCAACCGGCCTTGTACACCGCGCCGTCGTTACCACGGACAATGCCGTCTTCCGGTCCCGGGTCACCGTTGTCGGCGCTGATGATCTGCGCACCGAAGGCCACGCCGTGCATCGGCCCACCATCTCGACTGCCTGCGGCGATGCCGCCGACGTGGGTGCCGTGGGCGCCGAGTTTGCCGTCGGAGCCCACCGAGGGCGAACCGTCATAGCGGAACGCATCGCCAGCTTTGACCGGGATGTACGGGTCGGTGTATTCGCGAATGCCGCTGGTGACCAGGGTGATGACCTTGTTGCTGCCGGAAAACTCTGGATGCGCGGCGTAGACCGGCTGATCGAAGATGCCGAGTTTCACGCCCTTGCCGGTGTAACCGGCGGCGTAAGCGTAATCCGCGCCGATCGCGCTCAGGCCCCAGTCAGCCTTGAATTCACTGCTGCGCCAACTTGAGGGATCGCCGTTGCGGCCGTTTTCCACGTACGGCGCTGCCTGCGCCATCGCGCTGGCACAGAGCATGGCGACTGTCAGGGTTTTCAGGGCAAAGCGGCCACCCGATTGCGCGGGGGTATTGTTGTTATCCATCCACGACCTTCCTTAGTGATGTTGCGAAAAATCCTGTTCATTGTGGGTCGGCAGTCAGGCGTTTTGCGCCCGGTCAGAACTGCCAGTTCAGACTCAAGCCAACGCCATGCAGCTTCTCGCGGCTGGCGAGTTGGCCGTTGTAGTCAAGGTTGACCCGCACGTCCTTGCTCAGCGCCAGACTGGCCTGCACACCGACCAGCGCGGCATCGCGCACCAGCGCCGAGCTCTCCACGGAATACGGCGCGCCGCCGCTGGCAAAGCGCAAATGTTGCTCGGATTCGATATCGCTGAGGCTGTGCTGCCAGCCGAGACGAGCGCTGAGGTCCAGCGCTTGCTGACTGGAAAGATTGAAGGTTTTGCTCGCCCGCATGCCTAGAGTGCTCAACACCACGTCGCGCTGATCCCCAGCGCTTTTCAACGCAGCAGCATCACCCTTTTCGGTGAAACCTTCGGTGTCCAGATGCAGGTAGGTCAGGTTGGCGAACGGTTCCAGCGCCAGCGCTTGCAACTGCAACCGATACGCCGCCTCGCCGAAGACCTGTGTGGTGGTCGCATCAAGCTTGGCTTTCTGCTTGGCGCTGACGTCGTCGTATTGCAGATCGCGCTTCACATCGCCGCGATGCCAGCTGTACGCCGCGCCGGTGCTCAAGCGCCACGGGCCGAGGTCGTGGCCGGCGTAAGCGCCGAGGTGGTAGCTGTCGACTTTCGCCGAAGAATGGGTGCCCGAGCCCATGCTCAGCGAACTGTCGCTGTAACCGGTGACCACACCGATTCGGGTCTGCTCGTCGAGCGCGCCGTCGACACCGGCCAGCAGGCCGCCGATCGAGGTGTTGTAGCCAGCGGTGTCGTGGCCCGAATCGGTGCTGCCCCAGGCCCCGAGCGCTTTGATCCAGCCGTTGCTGCGCGTCGTGGATTCATCGTGCAGCCGCTCGCCGACCGCATCACGCAACTGGCGGCTGTCGTTGATCAGCATCGTACCGAGCGCCGGATAAATCTCGCCGCTCAATTGCTGAAAGGCTTGCTGGGCCGAAGTTGTGGTGGGCGCCCGAAGCACACTTTCGTAAACCGAATTGCCGGCGCCCAGCGCTTCGATGGCCGCTGCGACCGAGCGCTGGTTCCGTGTTTGCCCGACGCTGGCGAAGCGGGTCGCGTTGCGTTCGATATTCAGTTGAATACCGGTCGCGGCGTAGTCGAGGGCGCCGCCGATGAACAGGTAGTTCGGCACCACCGCAGCGAACTGCCCCTGCACGCCGCCGGCCGCTTGCAGGATGTTGTACTGGCGGCCGAGCAGGCTTTGCGCTTCGGCGCTGCTGAGCAAGGTCGGGCTGTTTTCCAGCGAAAGGCTGACACTGGCGCCGCTGACGGTTGCCGTGCCGCCGGCGACGATGCGGTCACTGCTGATGGGCGACAGCTCAACGGCGTAAGTCGAGCCGGGGGCGAATGTCACATCACCAGCGACGTTCAAGGTGCCAATGGAATTGCCCGGCGCGACCCGGCCGCCGCTGTTGACGGTCAACGCGGCGACGCGTCCGGAGCCACCGAGGGTGCCGCTGTTGTTGACGGTGACGGCTGAGGTCAGCGAACCGTTGACGGTCAGCAGACCGCCGTTGACAGTGGTCGGACCGCGCCAGGTGTTTTCGCCGCTGAGCAGCAACTGGCCGGCGCCGGACTTGATCAGGCTACCCTGATACACCCGGCTCGCCGCTGCTGCATCACGGAGCATGCCGACGGCGTAATCGCTCTGGTCCTGCTGACTGGCGCCGGTGGGGAGCCCGTTCTGCCAGCCTTTGTCCTGCAGGGTTTGCTGCCAGGCGCTGTGCTCGGCGAGGTCTTCGCCCTGACGCTGAATCAGCGCCTTGTCGGAGATGTCATTGCTCCAGATATCGCGCTGCCCTGCCCCCAGATTGGCATCGAACGCGCCGAGCAATTGCCCCGGCCCGCGCATCGCCCGGTTGAGGTTGGCGACGCCCCAGCCGACCCGCGTCGTCGGTGCATCGGTGACCGAGCCGTCGAGCTGAGTGGCGGTGGTCAGCAGCACCTCGAGCGCCTGCTGGTTGTTCATGTAGGGATAACGTTCCATCACCAGCGCCAGGGCGCCGGTGGCGTGCGGTGCGGCCATCGAGGTACCGGACTTGATCGCATAGCCACCACCGGGAATGGTGCTGTCGATCTTCGCTCCCGGCGTGGTGATGCACCAGTATTTGGCGGTGCCGCACTGGTTGTATTTCTGCTGATTGCTTTGATCGAGCCCGGACACCGCCAGCCAGTGGCCTTCCAGATCCGGCTGAAAATACGGTAGCGCTGAACGTACGCTGGCGTTCGGGTAACCGCTGTTGCCGGCGCTGAAGACATTGATCACACCGCGCCGGGAGACATCGGCAGCGGCGTCGAGCCAGGTGCCCTTGTTCCAGTGTTGCGCGTAGGCGGCGTGCAGATCCGCCAGAGTGCGATAGCTGACATCCGGCGGCTGACTGCCCCAACTGTTATTGATCGCCCGCACCCCGGCATCGGCCAGGCTGTCGTAGACCGCTTTAAAGTAACGCGGATCAGGGCCGGGGCCGAAGAGGAAACTGTCGTTCTTGTTGGTGTTGCCGACGTAGATTTGCGCGTTGTACGCCACGCCGTGCATGCCGCTGCCATCACGGGCGGCGCCCATGGTGCCGACCACGTGGGTGCCGTGGGAATCGTTGTTTGGGTTGAGGGTGCCGTCGACGTTGAACGCTGAGCCGTCGACGTAGCTGCCGCTGGCGGGTACCGGGTGATAACGATCGGCGGAGAATTCCGGGTGGGCGGCATCGAAACCGGAATCGAGCGCGCCGATTTTCACGCCGTTGCCGGTGATGCCGGCAGCGTAGGCTTGATCGGCCTGCATGCGTTCCAGGCCCCAGTCACGCAGGAACTCGGCGCTGCGCCAACTGGCCGGATTGCCGGGCTGGCCGGGCTCCAGGTATTGCGCCTGAACCTGGTTTGCAGAAATCACAAGCAACAGGGTGCCGACCGAGATCGGCTTGATGCGTACGTCCATGTTCATCACTCTCGTTTTTTGTTGTTTTGTACAAGGCTGACTGCGGTGTCGCCTGTTTCCCCTCACCCCAGCCCTCTCCCCAGGGAGAGGGAGCCGATTTGTGTTGTCTTCAGTCATCATCGACCTGGAAAAACCAGTCGATTACGGATTCAGCAGCGCTCGTTCAAGTCGGTGAATCCCGCCAGTTTCCCCGGATCGGTCCCCTCTCCCTCTGGGAGAGGGTTAGGGTGAGGGCTGTTGCGCAACCACAAAAGCCTCGTCCACCCGCGCCAGATCCTGCTCGTTCAAAGTCCCGGCGTAGTAATGCAATTTGGTCCAGGCCATCAGGTAGTCATAACGCGCCTGGGCCAGATCCCGGCGGGTGGTGAACAGTTGCTGCTCGGCGTTCAACGCGTCGAGATTGGTCCGTTCGCCACCCAGAATGCTTTGTCTGGTCGACACCACCAGCGCTTCCGCCGACTTCAAGGCCTTCTGATACGCACGCAATTTGTTCACGCCCGAGAGGCAGGCGCTGAACTGTCGACGCAGTTCGATCAAGGTCTCGCGGGTCTTGCCATCCAGTTCGTATTCGGCCTGTTCCATGGTGCGGCTGGCTTGACGGGTTGAAGCCGATACCCCGCCACCAGCGTACAGCGGCACGCTGACTTCCAGGCCGATCGTGTTGGTTTCATAGCGCTGGTTATAGGTATTGCCGCTCTCCGATTCGTTGTCGCGCATCGAAGCGTATGCGCTGACTTTCGGCAGATGCCCGGCGCGATTGCGCTCGACTTCATAGCGCGCCACTTCCACGGCCTGACGCTGCGAAGCCAGATTCGGGTTGTTGCTGATCGCCAGTTCATGCCAGGTGTCGAAGTTGGCCGGCTGCAGAGTGAAGGTCTGAAACTGCTGACCGAGCGGAGCCAGGTCGGCGATGTCCACCGCTGGCACGCCAACCAGCGCCCCCAGTTCGCGCAAGGCAGCATCCTGCTCGTTGCGCGCTTCGATCTCCTCGGCAGTCGCCAATTCATAACGCGACTCGGCTTCGAGAATATCGGTGCGCGTGCCCTCACCCTGCTTGAACATGTGCTCGTTCTGCTGGAACTGTTGCTCGTAGGCCTTCTTCTTCGCCTGGGCGATGTCGATCTGATCCTGGGCAAACAAGGCTTTGGTGTAGTTGTCCAGCACCCGGACCAACAGCTCCTGACTCTTGCCGCGAAAGGCTTCGTCGGCGAACAGCGACTGTGCAACACCCTTGCGATATGCCGCGTAAGCCTCGTAATCAAGCAGCGGTTGCTGCACTGTCAGTGCCGAACCGTAACTGCTGTAATTACGCTCGTCGGTGCGGTTGCGCGCACGATCATCAAGGGACGTAGCCTTGGAAGAGTTGCGCCCCTTGTTATAGGTGTAGCCGATCCGCGGCAGCAGCCCGGCGCGACCGATGGCACGGTTTTCCAGGCCCGCATCGCGCTCCTTGATCGCACCGAGGAATACCGGATCATTGCGCAACGCCTGTTCGTAAATCTCGAACGGCCCCATGGCCGCAACTGCCGAGTGACTGGCCAGCAGCATCATTGCGGCGCCCAGCATGGAAAGCTTATTCATACAGCCGAACATCCTTATTCCTCGGTCAACGCGGAACCGGCGCGATCGAGCAGCGGTTTGAACAGGTAGTTGAGGAGTGAACGCTCACCGGTACGCACGAACATTTCTGCCGGCATGCCGGGTTTGATCACCAGGCCGTTGAGTTTTTCCATCGCCTGATCGCTGACGCTGCTGCGCAACACGTAGTACGGCACGCCGGTTTTATCATCGACCATCTGGTCGGCGGAGATCAGGCTGACCTCGCCGGGCACGCGCGGAGTTTTGCTCTGGTTGAAGGCGGTAAACAGAATGTCCACCGGCAGATGCGTGCCGACCTTGTCGATCAGGTTGATTGGCAAATGCCCTTCCACTTCCAGTGTGGTGCCTTGCGGAACGATCTCCAGCAGGGTTTCGCCCTGACGCACCACGGCGCCTTCGGTGTGCACGCCGAGATTGACCGCTACGCCATCGGCAGTCGCCAGGATCTCGCTGTGCTGCAAATCGAAACCGGCGGAGGTCAATTGCTCGGACAGGGTCACGCTTTTCAGCTGCGCGTCGGCCAGTTGCGTGCGCACTTCCTTCTGGTATTCCTCACCGTGCTGTTGCAATTTCAGGCGCGACTCAAGAATGCCCTGCTCGACGCGACCGCTTTCGCCGGTGTTTTCCGCCAGCTGTTGCTGCACTTGCGACAGTTGCCGCTGGTAGTCCATCAAGCGGTTGCGCGGAATGTAGCCGTTGTCGGCCAGCGGTTGCAGGTTGCTCAACTGTTGCTGCAAGGAGCTGGCCTGGGCATTGAGGTCGCTGCGCGCGCGGCGCATCCCGGCCAGTTGCGCAGTGGCGCCTTCGATATTGGCGCGCAATGCCGCTTGCTCCCGGGAGAACGCTTCGCGGCGGCTGCTGAACAGTTGCCGCTGGCCTTCCAGCACCAGCGCCAGGCGCGGATCCGGGTCGTTGCTCAATTCAGGCGGAAAGGTCACTTGCTTGAGGTTGTCGCGCTCGGCCTGCCAGCGCGCAAGGCTGGCCCAGGCCATGCGGTATTGCGCCTGCAGCGATTGCACGTCGGCCGCCACTTGCGTTTGATCGAGGCGGAACAGCGGCTGGCCCTGCTTAACGATCTCGCCTTCGCGCACCAGAATCCGGCTGACCACGCCGCTGCTCATCGACTGCACAGCCTTGCGTTTGCCCGAGACCACCACCGTGCCCTGCACCGGAATGCCCTGATCCAGCGGCGCCAGTGCCGCCCAGGTAAAGAAACTGCCAGCGCCGACGATGGCCAGAATCCAGCCCATGCGCGCGAAGAATTTCGCATCGCGTTCCGGGCGCTCGGTGATGTAGGCGTGTTCCATGTTCGCTTCGTTTTCAGTGTTCATGCTGGCGCTGCTCATACACCCGAATTCCTTGTCGTGGGCTGATACTGCCGGCTCATGCTGAGCCCGCCCGGTGCTTGTGCAGCTTTTTCTCGTTGCTGTTCCTGCTGGCCGGACAGTGCCTTGAGCACATCCTGACTCGGGCCGAACGCCTGCAAACGACCGTCGTTGAGCACTAACAGCTTGTCAGCCTGAGCCAGTACCGAGGAGCGGTGCGTAACCAGAATCACAGTGGTGCCCTGGGCCTTGAGTTGCGCGATAGCGCTGGCCAGTGCGGCTTCGCCAACGGTGTCGAGGTTGGAATTGGGCTCGTCGAGCACCACCAGACTTGGCGTGCCGTACAGCGCACGGGCCAGTGCCACGCGTTGCTTCTGGCCACCGGACAAGCCGCTGCCGTCCTCGCCCAGTTGCGTGTCGTAGCCCTGCGGCAGGCGCAGGATCATCTCGTGCACGCCGGCTTGTTGCGCAGCGGTGACGACTTTTTGCGGATCGGCTTCGCTGAATCGCGCAATGTTTTCGGCGATGGAGCCGCTGAACAGCTCGATGTCTTGTGGCAGATAACCGATGTAAGGGCCGAGCTGATCGCGGTTCCAACGATGAATATCCGCACCATCCAGACGCACCGTACCGCCCAGCACCGGCCACACGCCGACCAGCACCCGGGCCAGCGTCGATTTGCCGGAGCCGGACGCGCCGAGCACCCCGAGTACTTCCCCGGCACCAAGGTTGAAATTGACCATGTGCAATGTCGCGGTGCGCTGCCCGGGTGGGCCGGCGCTGACTTGCTCGAAGGAGATCTGGCCTTTCGGCGCTGGGAGTGCCATGGACTCGTCGCTTGGCGGAAAGGCCTGCAACAGCGCATCCAGACGCCGGTAAGCCAGCTTCGCCCCGCTCCACTGCTTCCATACGGCGATCAACTGATCGATCGGGCTCAATACCCGGCCCATCAGGATCGAACCGGCGATCATCATGCCGGCAGTCATGTCGCCTTTGATCACCAGCAACGCGCCCAGGCCGAGCACCAAGGATTGCAGGCATAGACGCAGAGTCTTGCTCAACGAACTGATCACAGCGCCGGTGTCGCTGGCCTGATTCTGCAAGCCGAGAAACCGCGAGTGCACGCCAAACCAGCGTTTGCGCAGCGAACCGAGCATGCCCATGGCCTGAATGGTTTCGGCGTTATGCAAGTGGCTGGTGGCCAACTGGCTGGACTGCTGGGAGAAACCAGCGGCCTCGCCCAGCGGCTTCTTGGTCATGTATTCGTTGAGGCAGGCCAGTGCGATCAACAGCAACGCGCCCGCCGTGGCCAATACACCAAGCCAGACGTTGAACAGGTAGATGACAAACAGATAGACCGGGAACCACGGCGCATCGAAGAAGGCGAACAGCGCCGGGCCGGTGACAAATTGGCGTATGTGGGTCAGGTCGCCCAGGGACTGCCCGGCATTGCCTTCGCCCTTGAACAGGTTGCGCTCGAACGCTGCTTGATAGACGCGCAGGTTGAAGCGGCGCTCCAACTGGCTGCCGATGCGGATCACAATAAAGCTGCGGATCACTTCCAGCAGGCCGATAAAGACGAAGAAACCGACGACCATCAGCGACAGCATCGCCAGCGTGGTCTCGTTCTGCGATGACAACACTCGGTCATAGACTTGCAGCATATAGATGGACGGCACCAGCATCAGCACGTTGATCAGCGCGGTGAAACAACCGACGCTGATCAAGATGCTCTTGTAGTCACCCAGTGCCTTGATTAACGGAGCGGTGGCTGGGGCCTTCGCCATCTTCATTGATTCTTCCTGAACAGTATTCATCGCCCCTGCGAGGCGACACTTCAATTAATTAAGCGAGCCACCCACTAATACACTTGAGTGGCGACCACTTACACTTTCATAACAACTAACGCCGATTAATGCGGTGCAGTTGCTTTTATTGACCTTGCTTATAACCGTGCGACGAATCGCTATACCCAAATGGGTTTGTAAAAGGCCGATCAGTTATCGGGCGCCGTACGTTCCAGCGTGACAATCAGCCCGGACTTCAAAGTTGCCAGATACAGCCCATCACGTTGTCGGCTGAAAAACTGGATTCTTGAGCCTTCCTTGCCGGTGATCGACAACCCATCAGGATCGGGAAACCAGCCGATCGGAGCCTGCTCGAGCCACGCACCCAGACAGTCTGCTCCCTGGCCAACGATCTTGTTGGCGAGCAGTTCGACGCTACAAGTATTCGAAGGCTTGTCCTGCAGCTTTTGCGCTTGTCGTTCATCGCCCGCTGCCGACAGTGTTGCCTGCCACTGTCCGGCAAACACGGAGGGTTCTTCGAGTCTGAGGCTGCTTGCCATCGCTGTTGCTCCTGAAATCGTAACGAGCGCCACTGAAAGCCACGCCGATGCCTTGTAGGTAAAAGCTCTGTTGATCATGGGAAAATTCGCTCCAGCCCTTAGCGTTGCCTACAGCGCCTACCGATGCAAGTAAAGAAAGCGACGCTTGGGGCGCCGCTTTCCCTTCACATCACGCCACGATGTCGCTGGTCGCTGCCTGGCCAACGGTGCTGACGATGAAGTCCGCCACGCCATGCCCGGAGAAATCCACCGACAACAGACTGTTACCGCCCGACGAGGTCAACACCGCATCGCCAGCGGAGCCGGTGAAGCTGTTGACGAAGTGCAGGCCCGCGCCGTTGGTGATGCCGGTCAGGTCGATTTTGTCCAGACCGCTGACAAAATCGAGAATCTGATCGATCGCACCCGGCTTGGAATCCGAACTGGCAGCGAACACGAAAGTGTCCGAACCAGAACCGCCCCACAGCTTGTCGGCACCGCCAGCGCCGTAGAGGAGGTCGTTACCGGCACCGCCCTTCAGCTCGTTGGCCACGCCGTTACCGATCAGCAGATCACTGCCCGAACCGCCGATGGCGTTCTCGATGATCGCGCCCTTGGCAATCGACACGTTGCCGACCAGGCCGCCCACGTCGGAGAACGAAGCGTCATTGAGGTTGATCTTCTGGTTCTGAGTGAAGCCAGAGAAATCCAGGGTGTCCTTGCCGCCGGCGTCCCAAACCGAGAACACCACTTTGTCACTCGACGACGAAGCGCTGAGGAAATCGCGGCCGGCGTTGGAATTGAAGCCGTAGGTGGTGTCACCGGTGCGGGTGCTGGTATTGGCGCCGTAGAGCTTCTGGATCGCAGCGATGTCATCCATCAGCGGGCCGGACGAATAGGCTTCGACGCCGCCCTTGCTGAAGTTCTGGTTGGTGTTGCTCTCGCTCCAGTAACTCATGACGCTGTAGCCACGGGTGTCCTGGCCGTAGGTCGCGTCGTTGTAGGTCGGGTTGCCATTGCCGGCGTTGTAGTCGCCCGGATGCGCAAGGCCCAGAGTGTGGCCGATTTCGTGGGTCAGGGTCTGACGACCGTAGTTGTTCAGGTCCGGGTTCTTGTTCTGCGTGTAACCGCTGTTGATCAAGTACCAGGACGTACCGTCATAACCGGTGCCGGTCCCCGGCAGGTAGGCGAACGCCGCCGCGCCGTCCTGGCCACCGCTGTAGTTACCGAAGGTCATGTGGCCGTCGCCGCCCGAGGCTCTCTCGGTGAAGGTGACATTGGCCACATCGGCCCAGGACTGCATGGCGAGCTTGGCCTGAGCCTGCTGTTGCGCGCTGAACTGACTGAACCCGCTGATCCCGTGCTTGTTCATCGTGCTGTTCGATACCGATGTCAGGAACGTATAGGTGAGTTCGATCTTGCCGCTGCCGTCCTTGTCCTGGTAGGCAGCGCCATCACGCAGCAATTGTGTAGCCGCCTGATCGACGGTGTACGAGGGTTTGCCATTGACCGTGAGGTTGCCGCCACGATCGTACTGATGGCTGAAGCTATTGATCTGGTTATACGCCGAGCTGAAGGCAGCCAGTTGGAAAGCCTGTTCGGCGGAATCAACAGCATTGGTTTTAACTTTCGACATAAACACACTTCCTTGTTTAGCAATGGAACAGTTTTTGTCCGACAGGACGATCTTTGGCGAGATCGTCCTATCACTCGCCCAATGAAGGCGTAACGAACCTGACACAATTTGAAATCTGTCGTAAAGAGTTTTTTTGCGATCCAATTTCTCGATAACAGGAAACTGCCGTAAACAAAGCGTGCGGGGAAGAAAGATTGTTTTTAGTTGCCGCGAGGGCGGAAATTGTCTGACGATTTTCTATTTAAATATTAAATATCGGTAAGTTTGGATTTGTTGGGCAAGTCACACTTTCAGACAGCGGTGCCAGTGCTTTGATATCAACTCTACGACGTTATTCGGACTGTAGGAGCTGACGAGTGCAACGAGGCTGCGATCTTTTGACTTTGACCTTTTGAAGATCAAGATCAAGAGATCGCAGCCTCGTTGCACTCGTCAGCTCCTACAGGGGACGGCGGTTCAGCTACCAGTGCGGATTTTGTTCCATACCCGCGTGCGAATTCGGTCGATATTCAGCGGCATCGCCTCCAGCGCAAACAGCTTGCCCATCATCTCCGGGCTCGGATAAACCTTGGTGTCGTTCTTGATGACCGGGTCGATCAGGCTGTCCGCCTGTTCATTGCCATTGGCGTAGTGCACGTAGTTGCTGATGCCGGCCATCACGTCCGGGCGCAGCAGATAGTTCATGAAGGCGTAGCCGGCCTTCTCGTCCGGTGCGTCGGCGGGCATGGCGACCATGTCGAACCAGATCGCCGCGCCTTCCTTGGGAATCGCATAACCGATTTCCACGCCATTTTTCGCTTCCTTGGCGCGGTTTTCGGCCTGGAGGATGTCGCCGGAGAACCCGACCGCTACGCAGATATCACCGTTGGCCAGGTCGCTGGTGTATTTCGAGGAATGGAAGTAGCTGACGTAGGGCCGGACTTTCATCAGCAGCGCTTCGGCTTTCTTGTAGTCCTCGGGGTTCTTGCTGTGGTGCGGCAGCCCGAGGTAGTTGAGCGCCGCCGGGAGCAATTCCGGGCCGTTGTCGAGGATCGCCACGCCGCACTTCTGCAGTTTTTCCATGTACTCGGGCTTGAAAATCAGGTCCCAGGAATCCACCGGCGCGTTGTCGCCGAGCACCGCTTTGATCTTGGCGATGTTGTAGCCGATGCCGGTGCTGCCCCACAGGTATGGAAAGCCGTGCTCGTTATTCGGGTCGTTGGTCTGCAGGGCCTTGAGCAGCGCTGGATTGAGGTTCTTCCAGTTCGGCAACTGACTCTTGTCGAGTTTCTTCAGCGCCCCACCCTGAATTTGCCGTGCCATGAAGTGGTTTGACGGAAAAACCACGTCGTAACCGGATTTGCCGGTCATCAACTTGCCGTCGAGGGTTTCGTTGCTGTCGTAGACGTCGTAGGTAACGCCGATGCCCGTGTCTTTCTGGAAGTTCTTCGTCGTGTCCGGGGCGATGTAGTCGGACCAGTTGTAGACCTTGACCGTCTCGGCCGCGTGGCTGACGGAAGCGGCCAGCAGCAACGGCGCCAATGCGAGGGTTTTCTGGATCATGGGGCGATTCCTGTATGGGCTTTTTTTGTTGGCAGGCAATCAAACGATCGAACAATCAGAAAATCAGCACGTAGCTCTTGCGCACGGTTTCCTGGATATCCCAGACCCCGAGCGTGTTGGCTGGCAACATCAGTGCGTCGCCGCCTTGTATATGCAGGGTTTCGCCGCCACCGTCGGGGGTGAAGGTGCAACGCCCGGAGATGAAATGGCAGAACTCCTGCGCGGTGATCTGCCGCCGCCAGCGGCCCGGGGTGCATTCCCAGACGCCGGTTTCAACGCCGTCGTCGCGCTCGACACTGGTGGTCGAGGCGATTGCAACGGGCTCGCCTAGGGGCACGGCGACCGGGCTGGATTCTTCGAGCGCCAGCGTGGCGGTGTTCTTGAATTGGGTGATGCTCATGGCGTGACCTGTTTGTCGAGGGAAACGGCGTTTAGTGCATGAAACCTTCCATGAAGCCGGCGACCCGGCTGGCCAACTTTCGTCGCCAGGGTGCGGTGGCCGGGTTGGCCAGGGTCTGGTCTTCATGCACGAAACTTTTGATGATCGCGTTGTAGCCCAGCCAGCGGCACGGCTCCGGCTCCCAGGCGCGCAGCGCATGAATGCCGCCATCGGGCAGGACCCACGGTTGCCGGGTCAGTTCGCTGTCGCGCTCGAGAATCAGATCGGCCAGGGTACGTCCGCCGAGGTTGCTGGCACCGACGCCCTCCCCGCCGTAACCGCCCGACAGCGCGATGCCATTGGCACGGTCGCAGAGCATGTGCGGCTTGAAGTGCCGCGACATGCCGAGGTTGCCGCCCCAGGCGTGGGTGATCTGTACGCTTTTCAGTTGCGGAAACAGTTCGCCGAGCAGGTAGCGGCGCAGCTCGACCTCGTCGCGGGTCAGGTTGAAATCATGGCGCAGCTTACCGGCGAATTGATAACCGCCACGGGCGCCGAAAATCAGGCGGTTGTCGGCACTGCGCTGGCCGTAAGTGACCTGCCGGCTGAATTCACTGAAGGCCTGCCCGCGATTGAGGCCGATTTCGTCCCAGGTCGCAGCGGACAGCGGTTCGGTGGCGACGATCAGACTTTGCACCGGCAACTGATAGCGGCCCAGCGGCGGCAACGTCACCGAATAACCTTCCACGGCCGGGACGATCCAGCGGCCGCGCACGCTGGCCCTGGCGGTGCGCAAACTGCCGGACTGCCAGTGGGTCACCGGACTGTTTTCGTAGATTTTCACCCCCATGTTCTGCACGGTCCGCGCCAGACCTCGCACCAGTTTCGCCGGGTGAATGGTCGCAACGTGTGGCGCGAAAATGCCGCCATAGGGTTTTGCCACACGAATCTGCTGAGCCAGTTGCTCGGGGCTGAGCCAGCGGTAATCGTCGTCCGTCAGGCCTTGAGCGTGCAGCTTGCTCAGGTAATCGCGCAGAACGGTCTCCTGTTCTGGATAGCGCGCAGCACAGTAAAGCACCCCGCCCTTGCGGTAATCGCAGTCGATGCCTTCGCGTTCGAGGACGATTTCTACCTCATCAGGGATGCTGTGCAGCAGATCGTATGAAGCCCGGCGTTGTTCTGGCGACAATCCTGCCAGCAAGCGATCCTCGCCGAGCAGGTTGCCCATCAGCCAGCCGCCATTACGGCCGGACGCACCGAATCCGGCGGTTTGCGCCTCGATGATGGCGATATCCAGGCCGGGCGCGTGTTTCTTCAGGTAGTACGCCGTCCACAGTCCGGTGTAACCGGCGCCGATGATTGCCACGTCGACGTCCAGATCCCGCTCCAGCGCAGGCCGCGCCAGCAGCGGCTCTTCAAGCTGGTCCATCCACAAACTGATCGTGCGCCACGCCGACATGCCAGACTCCGCCACTGAAAACTTTCGATGGCGTCGATCCTAGTGGTTGCCTTCAGTGGCTGTCTTGCGCGCGTGCCCGCAGAGAAATTTGCCTGGCGTAGGCCTTGGGTGACTGGCCGGTGTGTTCGCGGAAGCATTTATAGAATGCCGACAACGAGTTGAAGCCAGCGGCATAGGCCAGCTCGTCGACGCGCAACGGTGGCGTGGCGCTGTCCAGTGCGCGCATCAGATGTTGCAGGCGCGCCTGATTGACGTAGCGATAGAAGCTCTGCCCCAGCACTTGGTTGAGCAGATAGGAAATCTGGTTGCGGCTGTACCCGCACTCCTTCGCCACCCGCTGCAGGTCAAGCTCAGGATCCAGGTAGGGTTGCTGCTTTTCGAAATACTGCTGCAAGTCTTCAGCCATGAAACTCAGTTGCCGCGGTGACAGACCGAGACGACTGACCGCAGGACGGCTCGGCGCTGAGCTGCCGTCGGTTTGGGTACGCACCAGCGAGGCGTACTCGTTGACGCGCCAGATCAAACCGTCCTTGACCGTGATCGCTTCGCTGGAACGGAACGACACCAGGCCATCGCCACCGCGCAAAGTCACCTCGTACTGAATGAACGCGGTGTTGCCGTCCACCCGGATGCGGTCGCAATGTTCGAGCAGTTCGTCGGATTCTCGCGGCATGCTCACACGCACGTATTCGCGCAACTCGTCCAGAGCAAGCACGCGATTCTGAAAGAAATCGTTGTACTGGATATCGGCGTGATAAAGCGCCATGACGCTGTCCAGATCCCGGTGTTTCCAGCTCAGGTGATAGCGCATGACCGTGGCGGCCGTGGCCTGGGTCTGTTCTGGGCCGTCGTCATCGGCGTGCATAAGCGGCTCGGCGAAAAAGAACCGAGCTTGCCCAAGTTCCTCTGCCGCTTCAATGAAAAATCCATGGTGGCGTTTTGGCGATAATCGACGAGCCAGTGACTTACATCAAAAAATGCGAATCAATCGCTAAACGGACTGAAAAAACTCACAGTTTTTTCACACACGGATGCTACTTTTAAAGCTCAAGCACCGGTTGAGCCAATGACGGCTCTTCCCACCTAACATGAGCAAAAGGAAGCGCTCGATGAAGCAGGCGGGCAACACCATGAACAAAGGATTCAGCAAAGTCACCTTTCCCAACGCCTGCCAGCTGATGCGCTGGCATTTTCATCCCATGGGATTCGAGGCGACGATGGATGCGCCGGGCAGCCTGATCGCCCGTCTGTTCGATCGCGCCAGCGGCGAAACCATGATCGCCATCGCCGGCATTCCGTGTGCGACAGTGATGAACGCGGCGGATGTCGAGCGCATCATCGAAGCCATTGAGGATGAGCTGGAAGCCTTCACTCCTCCGGAATCTCTCAAGAATTACGCATAACCAGCTGATTTAAAACAAAAAGCCCGCAGTGATGCGGGCTTTTTATTGATCAGGCGCTGGCCTTTTCGCTTCGATGATCGATAAAGAATGGCCTGCCCTTGGCGACGCGGTCCGAGGCTCTCGGCATGTTCACAGCTTGGGGTTCTTGCGGTTCGACGTACCAGTAGCAATGGCTGACCGCCCTGGTGATGCCCACGTAGGCCAGACGCAGGATTTCATCTTTTTGCGCACTGTCGTACGGCTCGCTGTCGCCGGTTTTGCCCAGTCCGGCCATGCGGTAGACCTGATTCTTGTAGGGCGAACTGGTCAAGTGCTGGCAATCGCCAAGCAGGAACACTGCATCAGCCTGCAAGCCCTTGGCACTGTGATAGGTCAGTTGTTTCAGCCGTCGCGCTTCGTAAGGCAAGCTCGAATCTACATTAACTACCGGCTGAATATGCTGCTCTATCAATAACTTATCGCTGCTTTTTCGATAGAGCATCAAGATCGAATCGCCCCGGCGGTAATGTTCGGCCAATCTTTGACCCAACGCCTCGTCATTCCGCTCGAGCACGTTGACCGGCTGCAATGGTTTGGGCTCACCACTGGCCCTGGCCTTCTTGCCTGGGATGGCCGGCGCTGCGCGGACAATGTGCTCGGCGGCATCGATAATGTGTTGATGACTGCGGTAGTTGTCACTGAGCATCACCCGCGTGGTGCTCGGCGACGGAAACTCCTTGTTGAACTCCATGAAGTAGCTCGGCGAACTGCCGCGCCAGCCGTAAATGGACTGCCAGTCATCGCCGACGCACAACAGCGACGAACGCTGCGCACCGCGCCCGACGTGCATGGCCGGGCCACGGCTGCGGATTTCGTTGAGGCTGGCGCGAATCCACGAAACGATCTGCGGCGAAACGTCCTGAAACTCGTCGATCATCAAGTGCGACATCGGTCGCAGCAGCTCATCGCTGAGCAACTTGAGGTTTTCCGGTGAGTGCTCGCTGAACAGGGCGAACATGCGATTGTAGGTCATCACGGGCGGTTTCTGGTCCAGCAAGTGATCTTCGAACGCGCGCCAGAACAGGCTCAAGGCTTCGAAGAAAAACCGATCGGGATCGTCCTTGGCAAAGCTCATGCGACTGACCGCGTCCGGTACATCCAGGCCAAGGTTTTCGATAAAACCTGCCGCGCCGACAAAACAATCGAGCAGCGGCGCCGATGCCAACTCGCCCTTAACCTTGTAGTCGAAGCCAGGGCCGGCGCTGGCATCGCCAGCCAAGGTCGCCAGAACACGCTTCGAAGCTTCGTAACTATCCAGCCATATCAATGGCTTACGGCAGAAAGCTTGAAACAGGGTGCGCTTGACTGCCCATTCTGCACGGACACTCAGTTTGGCGTTTGGCCGACTTAGCTGGGCGTTTTCCCTGGAATCAAAGCCGAGCACCACCCAGGCATCGAGGCTCGGGATGTAGCCGTGACAGTGGAACGTCGAGCCGTTGATCTCGAACGTTTGCCGACTGGGTTCAATCCCCTTTATGGGCCACGCCCCCGCGCGAAACCACAGATCCTCAATGACATCGCACAGTTCTTCATCGCGCTTGGCCGCAAGCTCGGTGACCGCCATGCGTTTCTGCACATCGGGATGATCGCGTTCCAGCTCCTTCAATTGCAGTCCGGCGCGGGACAGCGGCTGGATCAACTGGCGGAAACGCTCATCTTCATTGAACAAGCGGTGATAGCAGGCATTAAGTTGCTGTCGCTGCGCGTCATTGATGCGCAGGTCAAACGGGTTGCTGTCGATCTCCTCTGCGCTGCTTTGCGGGCGATCGCTGAGATTTTCGAAGGCCTGCAAACGCTCGAAACCCGGCAGGCTACGGATCATCGGCAGAATGCGCGAGTGGAACGTTCGCACCAGTTCGCGGGCCTGCTTGAGATTCAGCGGCTGGCCCCACAGCGTAAAGATTTCGATGAGTTTGTTGATGAAGTCCTTGCGCGACTCACGGGTGAAGGTCACCACCGTCATCGAGTCCAGCTCGAAACCCAAATAGTGGCTGAGCAAGAGAATGCGCAGCACCAACGTGGTCGATTTGCCTGCACCGGCACCGGCCACCACCGAAGTTGACGGTGTATCGCTGAAGATCATCTTCCATTGCGCGGCGCTGGGCTGGGCGTGCGCCGGGAGCAAACGGGCGACATCCGTCTTGATGCGTTTTTTCAGCTCAGCCGTAAGCGGCAAGCGCCAGTCATCAAACAGGTTGTTATCGATGCTGGGCGGGCGATGCTCGGTGTTGCGACTGTCGCGAATCAACAGGACCTGGCGGCCTTCTTCCAACCCCTCGAGCTTGCCTTCCCTGAAGCCGTATTCGACGCCAGCGGTGTGCCCGCTGCGAAAGCCGTCAGCCTGACCGTGCAGCCAGGAGGCGCGGTGCTGGGCACGCAATTTGGTCAGGCCGTGACCGAAGAAACGCGCGGCGAGGCGCTTGAACCAAGGCATCTCAGCCAGTGGTCGAAGTTCAGGAGGAAGATCGGGGGTGTGTTGCGCCACGCTGACGGACTCCAGGGTGTGAGGCTGTGGCGGCTATGGTGTCTGGATTTGCCGCTCAGTTCTAGCGAAATGCTTACAGGTCATCGGTTTAGGCGACGAATTGAAAGTTGGATGAAATGATTTCGACGCGCAATCCCATCTAATAACCTGATCATGATGCGGCAGTTTTTGCGCTTTTTATCGATGATTGCCTGATAGATGATCGTCGTCATCAACCACGGGGCCCGCCCCCTGACGAACCTAATCAAGGAGACGATCATGCTTGAACTCAGACCCTTCAGCTCGCTGGGCGGCGCCCATCATGGCTGGCTGGACGCGCATCACCACTTTTCCTTTGCCGAATACTACGACCCGCAGCGGATGAACTGGGGCAATCTGCGTGTATGGAACGATGACATCATCGCCGCAGGCACCGGTTTCCCGCAGCATCCGCACCGCGATATGGAAATCATCACCTACGTACGTGAAGGCGCGATCACTCACCAGGACAACCTGGGCAACAAGGGCCGTACCGAAGCCGGCGACGTACAAGTGATGAGCGCCGGTACCGGCATCGCCCATAGCGAATACAACCTGGAAGACAAGGAAACCAAAATCTTCCAGATCTGGATTCTGCCGACCGAGACCGGTGCACCGCCATCCTGGGGAGCCAAGCCGTTTCCCAAAGGTGAGCGCGAAGGTTTTGTCACACTGGCCAGCGGTAAGGCCGGTGACGATGAGAGCCTGCGCATTCGCGCCAATGCACGTCTGGTTGCAGCGAACATCAAGGCTGGTGAAACCGCTGAATACCGTTTGGACGAGGGACGTCGCGCCTATCTGGTGCCAGCCACCGGAGTGATCGAGGTCAACGGTTTGCGTGCTCAGGCGCGTGACGGTGTGGCAGTGGCTCACGAGCAAGTGCTGACGGTCACCGCGATCGAAGACAGCGAGATCGTACTGGTCGACCTGGCTTGATCTGCAGGCAATAAAAAAGGGCAACCATTCCGGTTGCCCTTTTTCACATGCGCATCATTTGCTGGAAATAGCGCCATCCACCAGGGTTTGCGCTTCGGCCACCAGTTGCTTGAGGTGGTCGTCGCCGATAAAGCTTTCGGCGTAGATCTTGTAGATGTCTTCGGTGCCGGACGGACGTGCTGCGAACCAGCCGTTGTCGGTCATGACTTTCAGGCCGCCGATGGCCTGATCGTTGCCCGGCGCATGGCTGAGAATGCTCTGAATCTTCTCTCCCGCCAACTCGGTCGACGTGACCTGTTCCGGCGACAGCTTGCTCAGCAGTGCCTTCTGCTCAGGATTGGCCTTGGCGTCGACGCGCACCGAGAACGGTTCGCCCAGCTCATCGGTCAACGCGCGGTAGGCCTGGCTTGGATCGCGCCCGGTGCGCGCGGTCATTTCGGCGGCGAGCAAGGCAGGAATCAAACCGTCCTTGTCGGTGCTCCAAACGCCGCCATCCTTACGCAGGAACGAGGCGCCGGCGCTCTCTTCACCGCCGAAACCCAACGAACCGTCGAACAGGCCGTCGGCGAACCACTTGAAGCCCACTGGCACTTCGTACAGGCGACGACCCAGGCGCTTGGCCACGCGGTCGATGAGGCCACTGCTGACCACGGTTTTGCCCACGGCCGCATCGGCGCGCCATTGCGGACGGTTCTGAAACAGGTAATCGATCGCCACCGCCAGATAATTGTTCGGTGCGAGCAAACCGCCGGATGGCGTGACGATGCCGTGGCGGTCGTGATCAGGGTCACAGGCAAACGCCACGTCGAAGCGTTCCTTCAGCCCGATCAGGCCCTGCATGGCGTGGCTGGACGATGGGTCCATGCGGATCTGGCCATCCCAGTCGACGGTCATGAAACGGAATGTGGAGTCGACCTGTTTATTCACCACTTCCAGGTCAAGACGGTAGTGTTCGGCGATGGCCGACCAGTAGCGCACCCCTGCTCCGCCCAGCGGATCGACACCCAGATGCAGCTTGGCGTCGCGGATGGCGTCGAAATCGATGACGTTGATCAGGTCGGCGACATAGGTGTTGAGGTAATCGTGGCGATGGGTCGTGCTGGCCTTGAGCGCTTGCTCGTAGCTGACGCGCTTGACCCCGGCCAGTTTGTTCGCCAGCAGTTCGTTGGCCTTGGCTTCGATCCACTTGGTGATGTGAGTATCGGCCGGGCCACCGTTGGTTGGGTTGTATTTGTAGCCACCGCTTTGTGGCGGGTTGTGCGACGGGGTGATAACGACACCGTCAGCCAGACCGGAGGTACGGCCACGGTTGTAGCAGAGAATGGCATGGGAAATTGCCGGCGTCGGCGTGTACTCATCGCCTTCGGCGATCATCACCGTGACACCGTTGGCGGCGAGCACTTCCAATGCGCTGGCGCCGGCCGGGGTCGACAGTGCATGGGTGTCGATGCCGACAAACAACGGGCCGGTGATGCCCTGGGCTTCGCGGTACAGGCAGATCGCCTGGCTGATGGCCAGAACGTGCCATTCGTTGAAACTCAAATCGAAGGAGCTGCCGCGGTGGCCGGAGGTGCCGAACGCCACTCGCTGAGTAGAAATCGATGCATCAGGCTGGCCGGTGTAATAGGCCGTAACCAGTCGCGGGATGTCGACCAACAGTTCTGCCGGTGCCGGTTTGCCCGCAAAAGGACTGAGTGTCATGCAAAAACCTCTGAAATCGGAGTGGTTCAGGAAATGCTGCGCAGTTTACTGGCAGTTTGACCACTGTGCGACGGGATGTATCCGAAACACGCCCGATGTTTTTTAACATTATCGGCCCGGGGATAAACGCAAGGCATCACCGAGAAGCCCGATAACACATGTCAAATCTCGCTCACCATGGTTCAGCGCGCTTAAACGCAGATGGTCCGCATGCAGGCCTTGCAGACTGAACAACTCACCCGGTGCCACGATGATTTGTTGCTTGAGCAGCCGATGGAACACATTGGCCATGTCGACCGGTCGTATCGAACGCACCCAGACCGTCGCCCCGCTCTGCGGCTCGACAATCTGCAGCGCATCGCCCAAACGCTCGCGCAATACCTGGATTAACTGGGTACGGCGCTCATTGAGCATTCGCCGCAGCAAGGATAGATGCTGGTCAAGCCGCCCACCGCTGAGCAGTCTGGCGATCGCTTTCTGGCGGATTGGCGACAAGCGAAACGCGCGTAACAGGAAATGGCGCTGCAATTCCTGCCGCCAATGTCGCGACAGAACAAAGCCGTATGGCGCCTCTGCACCGATGAATTTCTCGAAGGTGGAAAACACCAGCAGACGATCAGGGTCGAGCCAGTTACGCAGACGTTGTGAATCAGCGCGCTCATCAAACTCGCTGTAACAGTCGTTTTCCAATACCCAGACACCGTATCGATCGAGCATCTTCGCGATTGCCTGCTGTTGATCCTGGGTCAAACTGCTCCCCTGAGGCATGCTCAACACCGAAGACAGGAGGATCAAGCGCACCGGCTCGTTTTCGAGCAGTGACTGCAGTGCTGGAAGGTTGAGCGCGCCTTCAGCCAGTAACGGCCATTCGATCACACGCACACCGGACGATTCGAGCAGGCGCAATATCACCCAGTCACAGGGCGACTCGACAACGACGGCGGCCTGACGCAACTCAAGAACCGAAATCAGGATTTCCAGCACCCCGCGCAGATCAGCACCGATATAGACGTCATCAGCATGCCAGTAATTCGCCGTCGAACAGGTGTACCGGGCAGCCAGGGCAACCCGTAATTCCAGCTCACCACACGGCTGCACCAGCGTTCGAAGCTGGCGGGGGTATTGGCGCAAAAGTTCGCGCTCCAACGTCAACAACGGACTGTCCAACGGTTGTAGTGAAGCCGGTTCGTCGGCGCTCAATACACACATTCCGGGACGTCGCGCGTTGACGTAAACGGTTTCGAGCAGATCACTGCCGCTGCCGGGGGCGTCCATGCTGAAAAGCGCTTGCGCGTAATAACCTGACTTGGCTTTGGAATAGACCCGACCTTCTTTTTCCAGCAGTGAATAAGCGTATTGCACCGTTGAAATGGATACGTTCAGTCGTTCGGACAGTTGTCGCAACGAGGGCATGCGTACTGCTGCGCTGCCGCCCGCATCGTCAATCAGCGTGGTCAGATACCGATAAACTGCCTGGTAAACAAAGTCATTGTCCCGCGCGCCCTTCACACCCTCATTTCCGTAGACATTGGTTCACAATCCAGGCTTTCGCTCACAATCAGCCTTCCGTCGATCGCTCGAACTGCGAGGCCGCATCGGCCTCACCCGAACCTGCATGCTCAGAGGCGTATTCTGCGGGGGCGCAAATCTGGACAGGTCCCATTGCATAGAGACGGTTCACCAGCCTGACCGGCAGACCGCTGACTTCCGTTATCCATTTCAACACCTGCTCCGGCGCGTGCAATCCCTGCATGGCGCGGTGCAGGTCAGGCATCGCGACCAGCATGCCTGGGTGACAGTTGCGCAGGAAGCGTTCGAGGCCTTTGCCACTGTCGATGAACGGTGCGAACAAAAGGCACGCCAATTGCGTTTCGTTCAGACCGAAACCTTCCAGAAGATAATCCTCTGCCATTATCCGCAGTTGCTCTGGCCCGCCGACATTCTCGTAGCTGGACAGCAAATGCGCGCAGATTGGCTCCGCAACCTGTTTTCGGCGCATGTCGGCAAGTGTGTGCTGCACGTAATCGTCTATACCCGCCTCATAGGCGCGACCCTCGATGAACCGTGCGTACAAACCCCTTACGTGCGCCGAGATCAGAGGATCGGCAAAAACCGCTTCGCCTTGATACAACGCCAGATCGTCACTCACATGACCGAGAAATTCGCCAAGTAGCGGCCAGCGATCCTCGGGTTTGCCGACCATCATGTCGTTGATGTCGATAAAACTGGTGCGCCGACAGGCTTCGAATTCGCCCTCCGGGCGCCAGGCCGTCCGCTCATCATCGGGGCGCAGCTCGCGATAGAAATCGTCACCGAGCCCGTCAAGCAGCGGAAAGAGCGCTTCGAATCCGGCGTGTACAACCCCGGGGCCGGCTATCGCCACTCTTTGCATCGCACGGTTCAGACCTTCGAGGAAATGTCGCTGACTGCCCTTGGTTTCCGCGCTGATCATGGCATCGACACCATTGTTCCAGCGGGCGATCTGGCTGTAGTACTCGGCCGTGGCCAGATAGGCGTCGTCCCATAATTCAGGCGTCTCGAGCCATGCGCGACAGTGTCCGACAAGAAGCAGATTGACCCGGCTGGCCTCACGCCCCTCATCGCTGACAGGCGTGCGATGGTCGAATGGCATCACCTCGCGGTTATCCACCATCAGCACTTCGACCCGCGGATCGTCGTAAAGAAACAGTGCGCTGTAGCTGCGATGCAGGTTCTGCAGGACGACCGGGCTGTCGCCATTCCAGCGCAGCGTGGCTACCCGCAACTGGAACGTCGCCGGGGCGCGGCCGGCAATGGTCAATTGCGCGGCCCTGAGCAGGGCCAGTGTGTAGCAGCTGTCACGCAAGCCGGACTGAGGGACCAGCACCTTGAAATGACCTATGTTTTCCATGCCGCCGGCAGCCACCACCAGGCGCTGGATCAACAGCTGCAATGCCGTGCGCTCGGCTCGGGAAAAGAAACTCAGCAAACGCTGCAATACTTGCTGATAGACATAGTTCATTGCCTGATCATGGATCGTGCTCATCGGTATTTACCCGGTATCAAAAGTTTCATGCCACGCAATCAGGACAGTGAGCGCGTGACAATTGGATCAATAAGTAATAGACGCTGAAATGCTAACACTTACAAAGTTGTAGTTATTTGAAACACTTGACCTGAAAAAAGCTCTCCACAGGCCGAGCCGAGCGCTCAACCGCCCGTATTCATTGAGATTTCCTCAGTAGAAAATAATCTGAGGAAACTTCCCACAACGTCCCACGACAATTCATTACAGGAAAAAGAGAAGCAACTTCCGAATTGCCCTACAGCAATTAAACAGAAATTGACGAAGCCGGCAGAACCAGCTGTTTGATATAGCCCAGGACAAATTGAATGCACAGCCATAGCTCATTCCTTGAGATGAAAATAATCATTCAATTATCAGGGCTTATAGTGCGATTAGAAGATACAGATAGAGGGGAAAAACCAGTTCAGTTGCTGAAATGGCCACTGCTGCGCTATCAAGGAAGGTATGTTGGCGCCGCAGGATATAAACAAAAAGAGTCCGTGGGGCCACGGACTCTGATGACCGGGTTTACGCCGGCTCGACTTGCAGTGCCACCCGCTCGCGGCATGGGCATTCGTCCATGTAGCGGTGCGCTTCGACAAACTCGTTGAACTGAAATACACGGGTCTTGAGCGGCAGCAGCACACGGTCAGCGGTCAACTGGTTGATGTCACGCAAGGCACGCTGTAAAGCGACGTGATCCTGGACGATTCCCAGCTCGGGCTTGCCGGTGAAGTTGCCGATGCAGTGGACAAAGAACTGGATGTTCTTCTGGAACGCCGCGCAAGCCGGAAACGGTGTCTGATTGCCACCCTGCAGGCCATACAGCACCAGACTGCCGCGTGGCGCCAGCACATCGCCGAGCAATGACATCTGCGGGCCGCCAAGACCATCGAATACCACATCGACGCCGCGGTTGTCGGTGATCTTGTTGATTCGCATCAACAGATCTTCCTCTTCGGTGACGATTACTTTCTCAGCCCCCAGAGACAACAGATACTCACGTTCCTCGGCCGATTTGGTCGCCGCGATCACTCGCACACCTAATGCTTTGCCCAATTGAACAAACGACGGACCGGCGCAGTGACTGGCATCGGTTACCAGGGCAAATTGCCCGGGCTTGACCCGGGCCAGATCGGCGTAAGCGAAGTAGGCAATCAGCAGCGGCGTGTAATGCACGCTCGCTTCGATCGGGCTGAGCACATCCGGGTAGCGGGTCAGCGCGGTGCGCGGCAGAACGATCGACTCGCCGTACACCGGATAATCGTTCGGACTTTCAGCCGGAAAACTGGCTACCTTGTCGCCGACGGACAGGTCATCGACATCGGCGCCCACCGCAGTGACCACGCCAGCCATTTCATGACCCAGGCCCGATGGCAGACGTGCCTGCGACGACGCCAGATTCTGACGCCACAGGGTGTCGTACCAACTGATGCCGATCGCCTCGACACGCACCTGCACTTCGCCAGGACCTGGCTGAGCAGCCGCATGCTCTTCGCATTTGAGCACCTCGGCCGGACCAAACTTGTGAAAACGGATCGTGCGGGACATCGCAAACCTCGTCAAAGTAACCTCTAATGCCATGAACTCTATCTGGGCTTTTGACCCAAGACCATCAGTGGCTATTAATAGTCGACATGCCTGTCATTGATTCCGCATCACCGGCGGCATTGGCAAAATCCATGAAAAAAGGCCTGCCACCGTCGCAGTAAAGCTTAATTTTCCGGTGCAGAGTACCAGCCTTTCCCCGTAAGATTCATGCCGGCCATTGTTCTCATATGGTCGCCCTCGTCAAGTTTGATGACTCTGCCAGGACTCCAGATGAATCGTAATGACCTGCGTCGTGTCGACCTGAACCTGCTGATCGTGTTCGAAACATTGATGCACGAACGCAGTGTGACTCGGGCCGCGGAAAAGCTTTTCCTCGGCCAACCGGCCATCAGTGCGGCGCTGTCGCGCCTGCGCAGCCTGTTTGACGATCCACTGTTTGTCCGCACCGGCCGCAGCATGGAACCGTCCGCGCGCGCCGTGGAAATCTTCGCCCTGCTCTCGCCTGCCCTCGATTCGATCTCGACCGCGGTCAGTCGTGCCGCCGATTTCGATCCGGCAACCAGCACGTCGGTATTTCGCATTGGTTTGTCGGACGACGTCGAATTCGCCCTGCTGCCGATGCTGCTCAAACGCCTGCGCGCCGAAGCACCGGGCATCGTCCTCGTGGTGCGGCGGGTCAATTACATATTGATGCCGGGCCTGCTGGCCTCCGGCGAGATTTCGATCGGCGTCAGCTACACCACCGATTTGCCGGCCAATGCCAAGCGTAAGGTCCTGCGCCGCAGCGCACCGAAGCTGCTGCGTGCTGACACCGTGCCGGGGCCGTTGAGCCTGGACGACTACTGCGCGCGACCGCACGCGCTGGTGTCGTTTGCTGGTGACTTGAGCGGCTTTGTCGACGAAGAACTGGAAAAACTCGGGCGCAAACGGCACGTGGTGCTGGCGGTGCCGCAGTTCAACGGATTGGGGACGCTGCTGGCGGGCACCGATATTGTCGCGACCGTACCGGATTACACGGCGGACGCACTGACAGCGGCCGGTGGTCTGCGCGCCGAGGATCCACCGCTGCCGACGCGTACCTTCGAACTGCATATGGCGTGGCGAGGGTCGCAGGATAACGACCCGGGAGAGCGGTGGTTACGGTCGCGGATTCAGATGTTTTTTGGCGACCCGGATAGCCTGTAGCAGGACCTACTTGCCGCCAGTCACATCCAGAAAAGTCCCGGTGACAAACGAGGCCTCCGCGCTGGCCAGCCACAAGATGGCCCGCGCCACCTCTTCCGGCTGCCCGCCCCGCCCCATGGGGATCGAGTCCTTCACGCGATCAACCCGTCCCGGTTCGCCGCCGCTGGCGTGCATGTCGGTATAAATGTGCCCCGGGCGAATGCAGTTGACCCGAATTCCTTCCCGCGCCACTTCCTTTGCAAAGCCGATGGTGAACGTTTCCAGCGCGCCTTTGGATGCGGCGTAGTCGACGTATTCATTCGGACTGCCCAAACGCGCCGAGGCAGACGAAACATTGATCACCACGCCGCCCGCACCGCCGTGGCGCAGCGACATGCGCTTTACTGCCTGCTGGGCACACAGTATCGGCCCCAGGGAATTGACTGCGAAGATGCGCTGCATGCGCTCGAAACCGAGGTCTTCCAGACGTGACTGTTTCGCCAGCACACCAGCATTGTTGACCAGCACATCGATACGCCCGAACGTACGATCGATGGCTGAGAACAGTTCAGCAACCTGCTCGGGGTCGGCGCTGTCGGCGCGTATCGCCAGCGCCTTGCGCCCCAATGCCTCAACATCGGCCACCACCGCCAGCGCCGCGGCCTCATTGGCGACGTAGCTGATGGCAACGTCGTAGCCTTGTGCTGCGGCGAGCCTGGCGGTGGCGGCGCCCACTCCGCGACTGCCACCGGTAATCAGAATCAGCGGTGCTGGCGAAACGTTGTCCATGAGACATTCTCCTGAGCAGTTGAGCTGTGTCAGCCGATGATGATGGCGCCGCTGGCGATGACCACGCATGCCAGCATCCGGCGAGCGGTAAGTGTTTCGCCGAGGAACAAATAGCCGAGCAGCGCCGCGAACAGCACGCTGGTTTCACGCAGTGCCGATACCGCCCCCAGTGGCGCTTCATTCATTGCGTAGATAACGATTGCGTAAGCGAGCAGAGAAACCAGTCCGCCGACCACAGCGGCCAGCATTCCAGGCCGGACGGCAAGCAGACTGCGGGCGTCGCGCAGGCTGATATAGACCACTGGCATCAACACACCCCAAAGCGCACTCATCCACACCGTGTAAGCGAGCGGCGCACCGGAAAGCCTGGCGCCAATGCCATCGACGACGCTGTAGGCTGCGATGAAACAGCCCGTTCCTAGCGCATAAGGAAGGCTTGGCACGGACAGGCTGCGCCCCCGGAAAGCCAGGGAAATAATCCCGCCAGACACCAGCGCAATGCCAAGCAGCTCGGCGGCGGTGAGGGCTTCGCCGGCAAACAGCGCGGCGCCCAGAGCGATCAGCGCGGGCGATGAGCCGCGCGAAATCGGATAAATCTGCCCAAGATCGCCGACCCGATAGCTACGCACCAGAAACAGGTTATAGCCGACATGCAGCAGCGCCGACAGCAGCGCATAACCCCAGCTCTGCGGTGCGGGCGGCGCCATGAACATGGCGGCGATTGCGCAGACCAGGGCGATGGCAACGCACATCACTGTCATCGACCACAACCGGTCGGCGCCGCCACGCAGCAGCGCGTTCCAGCTGGCATGCAGCAGCGCGGCGAATAGAACGAGGAGTACGAGATGAGTAGGCATTGCCGATTTTAGGCAGCCCGAGCGATCGGATTACAGAGAAGTTTCCTCATCGCACCATGAGCGATTGCTCATACATCAAGCGTGTCCGCTGCGCACTTTAAGCGCCTCGCTCAGCAACCATTCACGAAAGCTGACGATGTGGGGCTGCGCCTCAATACCCTTGGGGCAAACGAAGTAGTAGGCAAGCGGTGACTGGAACGGTACATCGAACAGCCGCACTAGACGGCCATCGCCGATTTCCTTCTCGACATGCCCGCTGCGTACCAGCGCCACCCCTTGGCCGAGCAAGGCCGCCTCGACCGTCATGTTGGTATCGCCAAACCTGACGCTTTCGCGCAGCGGCGTAAACGCCAGCCCCACGGCCTGGAACCACACTTCCCATTTCGGCGCCAGTTCAGCGCCGTCGCGAGCCAGCAATGGCAACTGTAACAATTCGGCGGGGCTGCTCGGCATCCCGACGCGCTGCAGCAATTCGGGACTGGCCACAGGAAAGACCTGCTCGCCGAATAGGAACTCCGAATACAGACCGGGATAATTGCCCTTGCCCAAGCGGATCGCGACATCGGCTTCGTCCCTGGCGAAATGGATAATGTTGTCCGTGGTGTCCAGCGACACCAGCAGCTCCGGGTGCTGGCGTGACAGGCTCGGCAAGCGTGGCAGCAGCCATTTCAATGCAAAGGAATAGGTGGTGCTGACGCTCAGCCTGACCCTGCCCTTTTGCTCGCGCAGATCAGCCAGCGTCGCCTCCAGACTCATAAAGAATTCACGCACAATCGGTGCCAGCGTAGCGCCTGCCGGCGTAAGTCGTAACGACTTGCCGCGCTCAAACAGCTGCAAGCCCCAAAGATCTTCCAGGTGCCGGAGTTGATGGCTGACCGCGCTCTGGGTCACATGCAGTTCCTGTGCGGCAGCGGTGAAAGTCGAGTGCCGGGTGGATACTTCGAAGGCACGCAAGGTTGCGGTCGGCGGCAGATCTCTCATGAATAGGGGTCCGGAGATGGGCAAAAACGCCAAGGTATGAATAGGACGTCATGTTAGTGCGAAACCTATCGGGTTGCTTTCTTCCGTATAACCGGATTCAGGGTCAACGCCGCGGGTCTTCTGTCGAATCCGGCTCAGTTGCTTGCTCAGTTGCAGCGATAGACAGCCCGCTCGCAATCATTGCAGATCGCGCAACACAGAATTGCCTTCAGACCAATTGATAGCCACCTAACGAAAGGTGCATGCTAGAGGGCTGCTTTGGCTCTTATATCATTCCGAATGATAGTTACCTTCGCTTCATTCGATTCGTGCCATCACACCCCTGCCGAGCATCATCCGCCCATCTTCAATACTTTGGCGGATTGCATCCATGGAACAGTCACTCAAACATTTGCGCTTCCCGTTGGCCATGCTGGCCGTACTGGTGATGAGCGCCTGCGGCAAAACTCCGGAGACTGCCGGCGCCCCGCCCGCTGCCAAAGTCAGCGTGGCCAAGGTGCTGGAACAACCGGTCAATGAGTGGGACGAATTCACCGGGCGCCTCGAAGCGCCGGAGACCGTTGAAATCCGGCCACGGGTTTCGGGCCAGATCGATCAGGTTGCCTTCACCGAGGGCGCGCTGGTCAAGAAAGGTGACCTGCTGTTCCAGATCGACCCGCGTCCGTTCCAGGCCGAGGTCCGCCGCCTCGAAGCCTTGGTCGCCCAGGCCCGCGCCACCGCAACCCGTAGTGAAAATGAAGCGGCTCGCGGCGAACGTCTGCGCACCAGCAATGCCATTTCCGCTGAACTGGCCGACTCGCGCACCAGCGCTGCCCAAGAGGCCCGCGCCGCCGTCGGTGCACTGCAGGCGCAACTGGATCTGGCCAAACTGAACCTGAGCTTCACCCGCGTTACCGCACCGATCAGTGGCCGCGTCAGCCGCGCCGAGATCACCGCCGGCAACCTGGTGACCGCCGACACCACCGCGCTGACCAGCGTCGTCTCCACCGACAAGGTCTACGCCTACTTCGATGCCGACGAGCGCGTGTTCCTCAAATACACCCAACTGGCCCGCAACGGTCAGCGCGGCGCAACCACGCCGGTGTACATGGGCCTGTCCAACGAAGACGGCAACCCGCACCTCGGCCAGATGAATTTCGTCGACAACCAGGTCAATCCGAAAACCGGCACCATCCGTGGTCGCGCCGTGTTCGACAACGCTGACGGCACCTACACCCCGGGCCTGTATGCACGACTGAAACTGGTCGGCAGCGGCACCTACAACGCCATGTTGATCAACGACGAAGCCGTTGGCACTGACCTGGGCAAGAAGTTCGTGCTGGTGATGGATGGCGACAACAAGACCGCCTACCGAGCCGTCGAACTCGGTCCGAAGATCGAAGGCCTGCGCATCGTTCGCAACGGTCTGAACAAGGACGACACGATCATCGTCAAGGGCCTGCAGCGGGTGCGTCCCGGCTCTCCGGTTACCCCTGAAGTGATTCCGATGGCCAGCGAGCAGACCCTCGCCGCCCTTGCTCAACAACGTCAAGCGCTGGAAGCCAGCAACCTGCCCAAAGTTGCCCCTGCCAAGGGCGCATCGGGTTCGGCTGCGAAGCTGGCTGCTACGACCCCACGCGGTTAAGGGACGACAACTCCGATGAATTTTTCCCAATTCTTCATTTCCCGGCCGATCTTCGCAGCGGTGCTGTCGCTGTTGATCCTGATCGCCGGTGCGATCTCGCTGTTCCAGTTGCCGATCAGCGAATACCCGGAAGTCGTGCCGCCGACCGTGGTCGTGCGCGCCAACTTCCCGGGCGCCAACCCCAAAGTCATCGGTGAAACCGTGGCCGCTCCGCTGGAGCAGGCGATCACCGGCGTCGAGAACATGCTGTACATGTCCTCGCAATCGACCGCTGACGGCAAGATCACCCTGACCATCACCTTCGCCCTGGGCACTGATCTGGACAACGCGCAGGTGCAGGTGCAGAACCGGGTGACCCGAACCGAGCCGAAGCTTCCCGAGGAAGTGACGCGCATCGGTATCACCGTCGACAAGGCTTCGCCCGACCTGACCATGGTTGTGCACTTGACCTCGCCGGACAAGCGCTACGACATGCTCTATCTGTCCAACTACGCGATCCTCAACATCAAGGACGAGCTCGCTCGCCTCGGTGGTGTCGGTGACGTGCAGCTGTTCGGTATGGGCGACTACTCGCTGCGGGTCTGGCTTGACCCGAACAAGACCGCGTCGCGCAATCTGACCGCGACCGATGTGGTCACGGCGATTCGCGAGCAAAACCGTCAGGTCGCCGCCGGTCAACTGGGCGCGCCCCCTGCGCCGACCGCGCAAAGCTTCCAGCTGTCGGTCAACACTCAGGGCCGCCTGGTCTCCGAGGAAGAGTTCGAGAACATCGTCATTCGCTCTGGCGACGACGGGGAGATCACCCGTCTCAAAGACATCGCTCGCGTCGAACTCGGCTCCAGCCAATACGCCTTGCGATCGTTGCTGAACAACCAGCCAGCGGTGGCGATCCCGATCTTCCAGCGCCCTGGTTCCAACGCCATCGACATTTCCAACGAAGTGCGCGGCAAAATGGAAGAGCTGAAGAAAGGCTTCCCGCAGGGCATGGACTACAGCATCGTTTATGACCCGACGATCTTCGTCCGCGGTTCGATCGAAGCAGTGGTTCACACCCTGTTCGAAGCGCTGATCCTCGTGGTGCTGGTGGTGATTCTGTTCCTGCAGACCTGGCGCGCCTCGATCATTCCGTTGGTGGCGGTGCCGGTATCGTTGATCGGTACGTTTGCGGTCATGCACCTGTTCGGTTTCTCACTCAATGCCCTGTCGCTGTTCGGTCTGGTACTGGCCATCGGTATCGTGGTCGACGACGCCATCGTGGTGGTGGAGAACGTCGAACGGAACATCGAACTCGGACTGCCGCCGGTCGAGGCCACCAAACGTGCCATGCGCGAAGTGACCGGGCCGATCATCGCAACGGCACTGGTGTTGTGTGCAGTGTTTGTTCCTGCGGCGTTCATTTCCGGCCTCACCGGGCAGTTCTATAAACAGTTCGCACTGACCATCGCCATCTCGACCGTGATCTCGGCGTTCAATTCGCTGACCCTGTCGCCAGCACTGGCCGCCGTGTTGCTGAAAAGCCACGACGCACCAAAAGACCGCTTTTCGAAAGTGCTCGACAAGATCTTCGGTGGCTGGCTGTTCCGTCCGTTCAACCGCTTCTTCGACCGCGCCAGCCATGGCTACGTCGGCACTGTGCGCCGGGTCATCCGTGGCAGCGGCATCGCTCTGCTGCTGTACGCAGGCCTGATGGTGCTGACCTTCTTCGGTTTCTCCAGCACGCCGACCGGTTTCGTACCGGGCCAGGACAAGCAATACCTGGTGGCCTTCGCGCAATTGCCGGACGCCGCGAGCCTGGATCGCACCGAAGACGTGATCAAGCGTATGTCCGAACTCGCGCTGAAACAGCCAGGTGTGGAAAGCGCCGTAGCGTTCCCGGGCCTGTCGATCAACGGCTTCACCAACAGTCCGAACGCCGGCATCGTCTTCGTCACCCTGAAACCGTTCGACGAACGTAAAGACCCGAGTATGTCCGCCGGCGCGATTGCCGGTGCCTTGAACGGCCAGTACGCGAACATTCAGGAAGCGTACATGGCGATCTTCCCGCCACCGCCGGTACAGGGCCTGGGCACCATTGGTGGTTTCCGCCTGCAGATCGAAGACCGGGGCAACCTGGGCTACGACGAGCTGTACAAAGAAACCATGAACATCATCAACAAGAGCCACAACGTGCCGGAACTGGCCGGTCTGTTCACCAGCTACACGGTGAACGTGCCGCAGGTCGATGCCGCTATCGACCGGGAAAAAGCCAAGACCCACGGCGTGGCCGTCAGCGACATCTTCGACACCCTGCAGATCTATCTGGGTTCGCTGTATGCCAACGACTTCAACCGCTTCGGGCGCACCTATCAGGTCAACGTTCAGGCCGAACAGCAGTTCCGCCTTGAATCCGATCAGATCGGTCAGCTGAAAGTACGCAACAACAAAGGCGAAATGATCCCGCTGGCGACCTTCATCAAGGTCAGCGACACCTCCGGCCCGGATCGCGTGATGCACTACAACGGCTTCATCACTGCTGAAATCAACGGTGCCGCAGCCCCCGGCTACAGCTCGGGCCAGGCGGAAAAAGCCATCGAGAAACTGCTCAAGGAAGAACTTCCGAACGGCATGACCTACGAATGGACCGACCTGACGTACCAGCAGATTCTGTCCGGCAATACCGCGCTGTTCGTATTCCCGCTCTGCGTACTGCTGGCGTTCCTGGTACTCGCCGCGCAATACGAAAGCTGGAGCCTGCCACTGGCAGTGATCCTGATCGTACCGATGACCCTGCTGTCGGCCATCACCGGTGTGATCATCTCCGGCGGTGACAACAACATCTTCACCCAGATCGGCTTGATCGTACTGGTGGGACTTGCCTGCAAGAACGCGATTCTGATCGTCGAGTTCGCCAAGGACAAACAGGAAGAAGGCCTCGACCCGCTCGCCGCGGTACTGGAAGCCTGCCGCTTGCGTCTGCGGCCGATCCTGATGACCTCCTTCGCGTTCATCATGGGTGTGGTGCCACTGGTGTTCTCCAGCGGTGCCGGTGCCGAGATGCGTCACGCCATGGGTGTGGCGGTGTTCTCCGGGATGCTCGGGGTGACCTTCTTCGGTCTGTTGCTGACGCCAGTGTTCTACGTGCTGATCCGTAACTTCGTTGAACGCAGTGAGCAGCGCAAAGCGGCCAAGGCTCACACTCTTCAAAAGCCACTGGAGGCGCAACAATGAGTCTGAAAGTCTTCCTGCCGAGTCTGCTGGTGCTGGCCCTCAGCGCCTGCGCCGTCGGCCCCGACTACAAGACCCCAGCTACGGAGGCGGCCAACATCACGACCGCCACCGACGGCGCCGCCGGGCAAAAGAACTTCGACCGTTCGAAATTCGAAGGCATCTGGTGGCAGCAATTCGATGATCCGACCCTCAACCAGTTGGTGACGCAATCGCTGCAAGGCAACCGTGAACTGCGCGTGGCGTTCGCCCGCTGGAAAGCCGCCCGGGCGATCCGCGACGACGCCAGCAACGATGCGATGCCGACCATCACCAGCCGCGCCAGCAGTGACCTGGGCAAAGGCCAGATTCCCGGCCAGACCACCGACCGGGTCAATAGCGAACGCTATGACCTCGGTCTGGACATGGCCTGGGAGCTCGACCTGTTCGGGCGCATCCAGCGCAATCTGGAAGCCAGCGACGCCGACCAGCAGGCTGCCGAAGCCGATCTGTATCAACTGCAAGTCACCATGATTGCCGAACTGGTCGACGCCTACGGTCAACTGCGCGGCGCCCAGCTGCGGGAAAAAATCGCCGTGGCCAACCTCAACAACCAGGAGGAGTCGCGCAAGATCACCATCAGCCTGCGTGACGCCGGTGTCGGTGATCAGCTCGATGTCGAGCGCGCCGATGCGCGTCTGGCCAACGTCGAAGCCAGCGTGCCGCAGTTGCAGGCGGAACAGGTGCGGCAGAAAAACCGTATCGCCACCCTGCTTGGTGAGCGCCCGGACAAACTGACCGTCGACCTCAGCCCGAAAGACCTGCCGGCCATCGCCAAGGCGCTGCCGATCGGTGATCCGGGCGAACTGCTGCAACGTCGTCCCGACATCCTTAGCGCCGAGCGGCAACTGGCTTCGGCCACTGCGCGAATCGGCGTGGCCAAAGCCGACCTGTTCCCACGGGTCAGCCTCAGCGGTTTCCTCGGCTGGACCGCGGGACGTGGTTCACAGATCGGTTCCTCGGCGGCCAATGCCTGGGCACTCGGCCCGAGCATCACCTGGGCTGCGTTTGACCTCGGCAGCGTCCGCGCCCGTTTGCGTGGCGCCGACGCCGATGCCGAAGGCGCACTGGCCAACTACGAGCAGCAAGTGCTGCTGGCTTTGGAAGAATCGGAAAATGCCTTCAGCGATTACGGCAAACGTCAGCAACGCCTGATCTCGCTGATCCGTCAGAGTGAATCGAGCCGCAAGGCTGCCGATCTGGCAGAAATCCGCTACCGCGAAGGCACCACCGACTTCCTCGTCCTGCTCGATGCCCAGCGTGAACGCCTGAACGCCGAGGACACGCAGGCCCAGGCCGAAGTCGACCTGTATCGCGGCATCGTCGCCATTTACAAGGCCCTCGGCGGTGGGTGGCAACCGGAGACGGTCGCCAGCAAGTAAAGGTTGTTAAAGAGCTCCTTTGGTTGGCCGCAACCAACCAATTTTTTTGCCCCGCGTATCATTCGGTCGCGGGGTTTTTTTATGCCACTGAATCACCAATCCCGTGTAGGAGCTGTCGAGTGCAACGAGGCTGTGATTCTTGATGGGAATGTAGCCGGGGACGCTCTGCGTCCCAAGATCAAAAGATCGCAGCCTCGTTGCACTCGACAGCTCCTACAGGGGGATCAGGGTTCCAGGACGGTGACGGTGGCTGTGGTGCCGGCGCGAAGGCGATTCTTGCCGGCAAAATCACCATCAATGCCGATGCGCACCGGCACCCGCTGCGCCAGTTTGACCCAGGTGTAACTAGGGTTGATGTTCGCCAGCAGCCGACTGCCCGGCGCGTTCTCGCGGTCGGCGATGGCGAAGGCGATGCTTTCCACCGTGCCGCCGAAACGCTCACCGCTCATCAATTGAATGCGCACCCGGTCGCCCTTCTCGATTCGCGGCAGCTTGGTTTCTTCGAAATAGCCGCTGACGTAAAACGAATCACTGTCGACCAACGCCAGCAGTGCCCCGCCCGCCTGTGCGTAATCACCTTGGCGGGTCAGCAGGTTGGTTACATAACCGCTGACCGGCGATTCGACGCGGGTGCGCTGCAAATCCAGTTCAGCCTGGGTCAGCGCGGCAATTGCCAGTTGCACATTGGCCTCGGCCAAGCCGAGGTTGGCCTGATTGCGCAACAGATCCGCCTGGGCAACCGCCACGTCGGTACTGGCCTTCTCCCATTCCTCACCGGAGATGGCAAAGCCCTGCTTCAGCGTGCGGCGCCGGCGCTCCTCGCTCTGGCGCTGTTTGAGCAACGCTTCACTGGCAACAATTGCCGCCTGCGATTGCCCCAGCGACGCCTTGGACACTTCCACCGAACGCCGGGCATGTTCGACTGCCAATTGATAGCGCGCCGGATCGATCTCCAACAGCAATTGGCCCTTGTCGACATGCTGGTTGTCCTGAACCGCCAGTTTGACGATACGCCCCGAAACATCCGCCGACAGCGTCACCACATCCGCCCTTACCCGGGCGTCCCGCGTCCAGGGCGCGCGGGTGTAATACTCCCAGGCGAACCAGCCGAGGACTATCGCCAGGATCACCACTGCCACGGTCATCATTCGTGCTACTAGCGCTTTCAAGACATCAGGCTCCCATCAATAGAATCAGCGTGGCACAGACACAGGCGTAAAGAGCGCCTTCGAACAGCGCTTCATGCCAGACCAGGCGGAGTACACCCAGGCGTCGCAGGCACCAGTCCAGCAACATGAAAATCGGGATTGCCAGCAATAGCGCCTGAGCAATGGGCGGCAGATAGACGCCGCCAATCTCGAAATCAATGGGCAAGTTGCGGTTCTCCTTGCATAACTTGAGGTTGCAGATGCGCGCCGTGGCGCTCGAGGAACGAAACGACAATCAGCAGCGCCACACGCATACGGAACACCGACCATAGATGTTCGTGACTGGCGGCGTGCAGTTCGTCCAGCTCATCTCCGAGTTGGTGCAGCGTGGCAAGCAGTGCGGCAAGTTGCACATCATCGCGTCCGGCAACCAACCGACCGGTTTTGCGTAACGCCGACGCCAGGCGCTGGCTGAACGCGTCGGTGAGTAGCGCGTTGTTCTGCGCCTGCTGCCGCAGCTGATGCATAGCGACGCCTAAAGCCACGCAAGCCAGGCTGATTTCATACAAGCGCTGCATGGCACGATCGTTCGCCGCTGGCAGCAGGCCGAGCATGCTGGTCAGGCGATCGGTCATCCGACTCTCGAAGGCGAATTGTTGTTCATCGTTTGCCGGCATTTTGCTGAGTTGGTACACCTGCTCCCGCGCTTCGCCGTACAAACGGCGAATGCGCAAGTCCGGGCGGAACGGAAAGATCAGCGCATAGACGATCAACGCCAGCATCGCTGCACTGACATAAGCGCCGGCAAATTCGAACCATTGAATCGCTGTGTTCTGCCCAGTGCCGGTATTTTGCGGTCCGAGCATGAGAAAACTCGACAGGCCAAGACCCATGCCGATCCCGGCGGTGGCCGGACTGGAAATGCCCACCGCAATGGCATACAGCAGCGGCGCGAGCAGCAAGGCCAATAACTCGAAATCACTGATCGCCGGCACCAGCATGAATTGATAGAACGCCGACACCACCAGCGCCAGGCCCAAGCCACGGGCGTAGCTTTGCGCGGCCATCAACGGACGCGGGAAGGTCGCCATCAGCGAGCAGAGAATCCCCACCAGAATCATCCCGCCGCGGGCGCCATCCCACGCCGTCTCGATCCAGATCAGGCCGGATACCAGCAGCGCGGTAAAGGCGCGAATCGCATTCATCGAGGCCAAAGTGAAATCCAGATGCAACGGACTGCTCTGCCCGCGATACAGACAACTGGCCGGGCGCCCTTCCTGGATGGCGTCGCTCAGCTCGAGAATCTGATCCAGTTGCTGCAGCAGTCGCGCCTGCTCCCAACGCAACGCCCAGGCCAGTGAGCGCAGGGTCGCGCTCATGTTCTCGGTCTGTTGCTCGGCCTTGTAGGCCAAGGCTTCGAACTGTTGCTGCAAAGTGACGAAGCGCTGCCGATCCGCTCCAGACAGCGCGCGACCCTGTTGCGCCAACTGCTCCAGCAATACCAGTTCCTCGGCCCGCAGCTGCTGCACCTCCAGCGGCAGATCGCCCTCCCAGCGTTCGATGAGCAATTCACGTTGATGACGCAGCGCGGTCAGTCGCGACGTCAGCAGCATCAGTTGATTGCCGAGCAGCAACACCAGATTGTCGGCATCGCGCAAACGTGGGGCATCGAAATACAAATGGCGCCGCAACCCCTCCAGTGCGCTGATTTCGCCGAGCAGTTGCATCTGCCGCCGCTGGAAATCCGCTTCGCTTTCTTCCGTGCGAAGCACCTCGGCGGCGTGGCTGGCCGCCAGTTTGATCACCTGATCGATTTTGGCGAAATAGCCCTTGGCGACCGCTTCAGGCCGGGCCGTCAGCAAACTGACCACGCAGACGCAGGCGACCGCCAGCAGGGTTTCGGTGACACGGGTGACAGCGAGCAAGAACGTACCGTCCTGATCCGGAATCGCCAGCAACGCCACGACCACAGCGGTGTAACCACTGAGCACGAACGCCTGAGAGCTGGTGTAACGCAACAACGTGCCACCGGCGGTGCACAGCGCCAGCCACAAAGCCAATGCAGTAATGAACGGCAGCGGCGCCTGAGGAAAGATCGCCATGATCAGCACTGCCACCGCTGCACCCACGGTGGTACCGATGACCTGGCCAAAACTGCGCGCCAGCGCCATCCCCGCCAACGGCTGGCTGACAATCACCACGGCCATGATCGACCATTTCGGCTGTTCGAGATCGAAGATGAACGCCAGATAAAGGGTCAACAGCCCAGCGGCGATGGTCCGCAGGGCAAACAGCAAAACAGCCTGACCGGGATGGATCAAAGCCTTGAAATAGGTGAACAGCGCAGACATGGGCACACTCTTTAAAACGACTTCTGCAAGCGTAGACACTGCCACAAAAGCCTGACGGATTTCACAGTCGACACGTGTCGTAGGACGATTCGCTGGCAAGGGTTTGACTCACGCGCCAAGCTGACCGAAGCTTGCCGCTCTGCTCAAGTTCGAAGCTTTCGGAAACCCGCATGACTCAGTCCCGCCGCAACCTGCTGATCGGCCTTGGCCTCGTACTGATCCTCGGCATCGTCTGGCTGTCTTTGCGCAGCAGCACACCGACCATCCCCGATGCTATCAAACACGGCTACAGCGAAGCGCTGAACGCCGCGCGCACCGGTGAACCCGGAGCGGCGCGCCAGTTGTACCAGCAATTGGGCCGTCCGGACATATCGGTCAAGCGCCGGGTCTGGCTGCATGGCGAGCTGCCCAATTACCCAAGCCCCCAAGCGCTTAAACTGGCTGACATCGACCTGCATCACGATGCGCCACAAGTGCGCGTCGCGGCGATCAAAAGCATCGTCGGTCTGGTGCCCGGCGGGCAGCGCAGCCTGTTGCTCGGACCGTTGCTCGAAGACGAGGAGCAGGCTGTCCGTTTCGCCGCGATCAATGCCTTGCTCGGCCTGACGCCTGACGAGCTGGGCCTGTATTTCGCGCCACTGCAGCAGGCCATCGATGGCTGGCAGCAGACCCTCGAAAGCCAGCCGGAAAGCGCCGCCAACTACGCCCAACTGGCGCGCCTCTATATTCACAACGCTGAATACAAACAGGCGCGGCAAGCGCTGGATAATACCTTGCGTATGGAGCCCGGCAACTTGCCGGCGCTGGTGATGCAAATCGATGTGCTCGACCGCCAGGGCCAGAGCGATGCCGCTCGCCAGTTGCTCGCCCGCCAACTCAAGGCGCAGCCTGATTCGGCCTATCTGCAACATGCCCTCGGCCTGTGGCTGTTGCACCACGGCCAGCGCGAGTATGCCCTGCTCGGCCTGTCCAAAGCCGTCGAGCTGGAACCGGACAACAAGGATTATCGCTACGACCTCGCGACCACCCTGCACAGCGCAGAAGAACTGGAAGCGGCGCAGAAACAGCTGCAGGAAATCGTCCAGCGCCACCCGGCCGACCGCAAGGCGCGGGTATTACTGATCAACTATTGGAAGGAAAGCGGCCAGTTGCAGAATGTGCAGATTCTGCTGGCGCAACTCGAACAACTGAATCCGGATGATCCGGCCCTGCAACAAGGTCTTTAATCCAAGTACAGCAGGTGAAACTCGCCGGCTGTCGAAAGAAAAAGCGGAACCGTGAACACGCCCTGAGGTCAAGTCATTCAGGCGGCTCACTTAAGCCAGCCGCCGGTTACCCTAGTCATAAGAGGGCATTTTTTGACTACATCAAACGAGTTGATCAGTGCGAAAGCTGCCGTTGGCATCGCAGGTCTGGATGACATTCTCGCCGGTGGCCTCTCTCGCGGCCATGTGTTTTTGCTTGAGGGTGAACCCGGAACCGGCAAAACCACGGTGGCACTGCATTTCCTCCGCGCCGGTGCGCTGGCCGGCGAACGCTGCCTGTACATCACTCTCTCGGAAACCGAGAAAGAACTGCGTCAAGGTGCACTCTCCCATGGCTGGGAGCTGAACGAGAACATCCAGATCTTCGAACTGACGCCGCCGGAAAGCCTGCTTAATGCCGAGCATCAGCAAAGCCTGCTCTATTCCTCGGACCTTGAGCTGGGTGAGGCGACCAAGCAGATTTTCGAAGTGGTCGAACGCTTCAAACCGACCCGCGTAGTGCTCGACAGCCTTTCGGAAATCCGCCTGCTGGCGCAAAGCTCGCTGCGTTACCGTCGGCAGATTCTGGCAATCAAGCACTATTTCGTGCGCTACGACGCCACGGTCCTGCTGCTGGATGACCTGACCACCGAGTCCCTCGACAAAACCGTACACAGCGTCGCCCACGGCGTGATCCGCCTTGAAGAGCTGACACCGAGCTACGGTGCCGAGCGTCGCCGCGTTCGGGTGGTCAAGTATCGCGGACAGAAATACCGTGGCGGTTTTCATGATTTCACCATCATGGGAGACGGCGTCCACGTGTTCCCACGTTTGGTAGCGGCCGAACATCGCGGCGACTATGCACGATTGCAGTTGTCCAGCGGTATCGCGCAAATGGACGCCCTGCTCGGCGGCGGTATCGAGACCGGCTCCAGCACGCTGATTCTCGGCCCGGCCGGTACCGGCAAGTCGTTGATTTCGATGATCTTCGCCGCCGCTGCGGTGGCCCGAGGCGAGAAAGCCGCGCTGTTCATTTTCGATGAAGAGCTGGGCTTGCTGTTCGAGCGTATGCGCCACATCGGTATCGATCTGAAGGCATTGCAGGCGACTGGCAATCTGCTGATCGAGCAGGTCGACGCCGCTGAGCTGTCTCCCGGCGAGTTGTCCCACCGCGTGCGCCGTTGCGTTGATGAGCGCGACATCAAGACCGTCGTCATCGACAGTATCAACGGCTATCAAGCGGCGATGCCGGAAGAAAACGCGCTGGTGCTGCACATGCACGAGCTGCTGCTGTACCTCAACCGTAAAGGCGCGGCGACCTTCATGACTGTTGCCCAGCACGGTCTGGTCGGTGACATGCAGGCGCCGGTCGATATCACTTACCTGGCCGACACGGTGATTCTGTTGCGTTACTTCGAAGCCCTGGGCAAGGTCCGTCGGGCAATTTCGATTATCAAGAAACGCACCGGCAATCACGAATCGACCATTCGTGAATATCGGATCTCCTCGCGCGGCATAACCATCGGCCAACCGCTGGAATCGTTCCAGGGCGTGCTGCGTGGCGTGCCGACTTATATGGGAGCGAGCAATCCATTGCTCGAGGATGAAAGCTTGTGACGGTGAATACGCCGTTGGCCGAACGGGTGCTGATTCTGGCGCCCATGGGTCGCGATGGTCAGGTCGCGCTGATGATTCTCAACGAAGCCGGTTATGGCGGCATGGTGACGCCAAATCTCGGCGCTCTGTGCACCGAGCTGGAGGTCGGTGCCGGGCTGCTGCTGATTGCTGCTGAGGCGTTGCGCGGACCGGAACTGGAAGCGCTTATCGGCTATCTTGATCAGCAGCCCGCGTGGTCGGACATGCCAATTGTCCTGCTCACTCATCACGGCGGCGAGGAGCAGGGGCCGCCGTCGCGCCTCAGTACACTGTTAGGCAACGTGACTTTTCTCGAGCGCCCTTTCCATCCCGCGACATTGGTCAGTCTGGTCTCTGCCGCCCTGCGTGGGCGGCGACGACAATACGAAGCCCGCGATCGCCTGATCGACCTGAGTGACAGCGAACGGCGTTTGCAATCGACTCTCGAGACACTTGAGCAACAGGTCGAAGAGCGGACAACGCAATTGCGCCATAACGAAGAAGCCCTGCGTCAATCGCAGAAAATGGAAGCCGTCGGCCAGCTCACCGGCGGCATCGCTCACGACTTCAACAATATGCTCACCGGGATCATCGGCAGCCTCGAACTGCTGCGCCGGCGTTTGGCCAGAGGCCGCACTGAAGATCTCGACAGCCTGATCGATCTGGGCGTGACGTCCGCCAACCGCGCCGCCGGGCTGACCCATCGCTTGCTCGCATTTTCGCGCCGTCAGTCACTCGACCCGAAAGCCGTGCAAATGAATACGCTGGTGCTGTCGATGGGCGAGTTGCTGCAACGCAGCCTCAATGAAAGCATTCATCTGGAGATGCGCCTGGACGACAACCTCTGGGTGGCCGAAGCCGATCCGAATCAACTGGAGAGCGCCCTGCTCAACCTGGTGATCAACGCCCGCGATGCCATGCCCGATGGCGGCAAGTTGGTCGTGGAAACCAGCAATCAAGTGCTGCACCGCGATTTCACCGAGGCCTACAGCAACCTGGAGCCCGGTGATTACGTGATGCTCAGCGTGACCGACAATGGCAGCGGCATGCCGCAGAGCGTGGTCAGCCGTGCGTTCGATCCCTTCTTCACCACCAAACCCATTGGCCAGGGCACCGGGCTTGGCCTGTCGATGATTTACGGCTTCAGTAAACAGTCACGCGGCCATGTCTCGATCGACAGTGAAATCGATCAGGGCACCACCGTCAGGCTTTACCTGCCGCGTTTCCACGGTGAAGAGCTTGAGCATGCCGAGTCAGATACCGTACAAGCGCCGCACGCCATCGATGGCGAAACCGTGCTGATCGTCGAAGACGATCCGGCTGTCCGGATACTGGTGAGCGCGGTACTCAGTGAATTGGGTTATGCGTTTGTCGAGGCCGCCGATGCCGACGGCGCCGTACCGATTCTCAACTCGCCGCAGCGCATCGATCTGCTGATCAGTGACGTCGGTTTGCCGGGGATGAACGGCCGGCAACTGGCGGAGATTGGCCGGCAGTATCGACCCGGACTCAAGGTACTGTTCATCACCGGATATGCAGAACATGCCGCAGTTCGCGGCGGATTCCTCGACTCCGGGATGCAGATGATCACCAAACCGTTCACGTTTGACCTGCTGACCGCCAAGGTGCGGGAGATGATCCGGGGATGATCGGGTGATCAGCTTTGATCAACAGCAGGTCATGCCATTTGTGCCAACAGTGCATTTTGAGCATTTTTGCGCTGACTCCGCGTCACTCGCCTGTCCTGCGCCGCCTGCACGTTGGCTTGCGTAGCTGCTTTGGGGGTCGTTTCGCTGGGGACTGCGTTTACCTCATCGAACGTAGCACCCGACAGCACCATTTCGCCCACCACAGCGTCCATTCCATTGGCAATCTGCAGATTATCCAGACCAGCCCGCAGGGAAGATTCACCGGTACTTTCACCCAGAGCCAGTGTCACGCCATTATTCACACCGGTATTTGCCAGGCCATAGACGGACGACATCGCCGTATCGTGGGTGAATGTTTTAACGAACGTTTTTACGTCGCTGACCGTTGGTAAACTCCAGGCGTTGGCGTGCTTGCTCTCGTTATAGCTGGCTGGCACGAACTCCGAGGCGCGGATATTGTCGCCCACAACGCTTTTGATTGCGCCATTGGCGGCAGATCGCAAAATCGGCGTAACACTTTTCGAGACGGGCCCCAGCCACATGCCCTCGGCAAAATTCACACCGAGGTTGGCCAGCATATTCACAGCCTGGGAGCCCAAAGTGGCATTTGCATCATAGGTAATGGAAGGTCCGAAACGAGAAACGACTCGGCCGGTCGTGACGCCGGCCAGATCCTTGGCGACATCACTCAAGACATCGATCGGATCGGGATTGACATAACCCCCTGCAAAGCCCGTGGCAAAACCCAATGAAGCCATGACGCCTACCGTCACCTGTTTACCGAGTCCGCTCGTACCACGCCTATCCAATATGTGCGCCGTGGCAGCCCCTGCTGCGTAAGCCGTTGCGCCACCGGTCATAAGAGCCAAGGGGTACTTCGCGGCCTGGCCAAAAGCAGCTTTGAGCCCCAACTTCGCCACGTATTTGGCGCGATTACCCACCGCTCCCTTTATGGCGCCGCGCACCACCCCTGACATCGTCGCTTTGAAGCGTTCCGGGCGGGTAACCGTGGTTTTGGCCAGACCTTGCAAATCGACATACCCCACCGGGTTGCCGCCGACCATGGCGTACAGATTCAGTCCATCGTGGGTACCTCCCGGGTCGGCACTCAGCCAGCGCTGTCGCCACGGCATGTAGTAACGAAATCCGTAATAGTAAAGACCCGTGGCGTCGCGCTCCTGCCCCGAGTAGCGCACCGTCCGGTAACTGGCCTCGACCTTGTCACGACCGGCCCACCAGGCTGTGGCGCCATAGGCGTAATAACTTTCCTGACTGATCAGGCGGGCATCGGCATCCAGTTCCAGGCTGCTGGAACCCAGGTGATCGGTCAGGATGTAGCGATGTTGATTGTCGGCGATACGCGAGGGCCGGGCCTTTGTCCAGTGCAGGATCTGCACAGTGCAGCGGCCAGCCTGAACCGTAATGATGTGCAGGGTTTCTTCCGGCGAGGTACGGATTTCCAGCCCCGGCAAATAGCGGGTTTCATGGGTGTGGGTCAGTTCAGGGGCATGGGCCGTGCGGATTTTGCGCAGACGTTGTCCCGTGCTGTCATAAACATAGCGTTCGCTGTCGTTGGGCTCGTCTTCACGTATCACCTGATCGACCTGGCGCAACTGGTTGCGCTTGTCCCAAAGCAGATTCTGGCCCGCTTGCAGCAGGTTGAGATTGCCGTTGGCGTCGTAACGCCTGGCGATTTCGCCCTCATCCGGGCGCTCGCCTGCGACGGTGTACGGCAAACTGCGATTGCTTGTCAGCGCGACGGCCGTGCGTTCGCAGCGCGAACCGCTGTCGGCGGTGTGTTGCAGGGTACACAGGTTACCGGCGCCATCGTAGTCGAACGTCTGCTGATAATTTTCCAGTTGAAGCGGATCGGCCAGTGAGATGAACTCCGGCAGCTGTGGTCCGCTCAGCGCGCGGATCCGTTGCCGGCCAGAGGCTTTGATCAACTGGCCAAGCGTGTCGTACTGATAGCCGGTCAGGGGTGCGACCCGTTGATTGCGGAAGTAGTGAATCGGCTGAGCGCTGTCGGTGATGCTGAGCAAGTTGCCCACCGGGTCGTAGGCATACGCGAGATCCTGCAGCACCGGCTCGCTGGCCGCTTGCGCAGTCAGGGTGCTCAGCCGTCCATTTTCCGGGTCGAAAACGCTGCGTGTGACGACTCCGTTACCGGCAGTTTGCTGCTCTATGTGGCCAGACGCGTTGTAGTGAATGTCGCCGACTAACGCGATGTATTCGTTGGCGTCGAGCAGTTTCAGACACGTTTGGGCCAACTCCCCGGCCACAGTCTGTCGCAACAATTGTTGATTGCCCTGCGCATCAACGTGCCGGATCAGTTCACCTGAAGCGTTATAGCCCATACGAGTAACGGCACCCTGGTCTTCCAGCAAGGCATCGCGCTCACTTGGCTCTTCAGGCCAGTCCGGATCGTTCAGTTCTTTGAGGAATCGCCGCGATTGCTCGACAGGCGCACCGTTAAGACCGAACTCAGTGAAATACGCCGAACCTGCCGTATCGTCATGACGAACCAACTGCCCGCAGCGATTATGCCGCGCAGACTCGGTGCTCGCGTCGGCGTAAGACAGGCACTCGCTACGCTGCTCGGGCTCACCGACGGAGCGGTCGAACACGAACGTCGGGCGCAGCCATGCATCGTATTGCACGCGGCGGTGATTGAGCTTTTGATCCCAGCTTTCCAGCGGTTGCCCCGCCGCCCCGGACAAACTCAGACGCCAACCGGCATCAACATTCACCGACAGCAGCGATGCTCCGGAGAGGCTGACGACCGTGGTCTGGTTGGCGAGAGATACAGGCTCATCCTTTGACAGCGCAAACAGGCGCGGATCACGCGCGTGGCTGACGCGCCCCTCAAGCTCATGAACCGTTTGCGAGATGCGTACCTGGAGTTCGTCGTCCTCCTGCCGCCGACAATACGCGACTGCGCGCACGGCTACACCGCGCGGGTCGATCACAGCAAGCGTTGGAGTATGACGATGCATGGCTTTCAGTCCCCTGCATTGGCGTATTCGCACATAGCGGCGAGTACGGAGAATCAAGCAATCCTTATTCGCTGTCTGACCACAGGCGTCAACTGTCAGAACTGTCAGGCAAGGATCGAAAAAGGCGCCAGATAGCCTCAAATGGCCCCATAATTTCGAACCGTTGTTGTACCAGCAAGCGGTGGACGATTCGTCGTCACCATTTTCTGCAGACCGGACTTTATGTCGCGTTTATAAGCATTTCGCATTGTCTGAAATCCGGAGTTCACGGCAAAATTCACCGTTTCTCGCACCCCATCGCCCATCACGGCGGTCACGGTCTCAAGCTGCAGCCCTTGCGCCACCAGTCGAGGCACCGCACTGAAAGAATCCCGGCCGGCCACATTGCTGAGCTGCTTCACAGCCGAGAACTGTGAGAGATCTCGAGTTGCCTGGTATGGCGCCTCCTCCGGGAAAAAACTGCGGGTCAAACTCATACTCATGGCAACCGCCCCTTTGGTCGCCGCGGGGTACAAAATCTCTTGGGCAAGACTCACCGGGAGGGATTGCGCAGGACCAAAGAAGTTGTAATCAATTATTTTCGAAACCCCTTTAGTCAACATCGTAGCGCCGATTTCAGCGTTGATACCGGCTCTTGGGGGCGTACCTGCCCAATCATTGTTAGGCCGGTTCGATTCGAATTGAGAAAAAAATTCAAACCCGAAGTTATCGCCCAGTGACGTGATCTGATCGAGTGCCGTGAGATTCAATCCCGGCGTGAAAAAGTGTTCAACCGCCACAGGAGCAGCCGTTAACACTGCGCCTCCCAAGGCTCCCGCCGAACGTTCTGCATATCGCCGAAAAACACCGATATCTTCACTCTGATTATTAGCGACCCATGCTGCTCCCGTGATAGCACCATTGATGGCTGCCGAAGCCCCTCCTGCAGCTGCCAATACCCAACTCGCTGGATTCGAGGCCTTTATCATATAGCCGATAGCGGCCGCAGGCACTTTCGCTGCAAAGTCAAACCCACCGCTCCATAACATCGCCTTGGCCGTCTCCCATCGAGACAAGCCTTGCAAATCGACATACCCCACGGGGTTGCCGCCGACCATGGCGTACAGATTCAGTCCATCGTGGGTACCTCCCGGGTCGGCACTCAGCCAGCGCTGTCGCCACGGCATGTAGTAACGAAATCCGTAATAGTAAAGACCCGTGGCGTCGCGCTCCTGCCCCGAGTAGCGCACCGTCCGGTGACTGGCCTCGACCTTGTCACGCCCGGCCCACCAGGCTGTGGCGCCATAGGCGTAATAGCTTTCCTGACTGATCAGCCGGGCATCGGCATCCAGTTCCAGACTGCTGGAACCCAGGTGATCGGTCAGGATGTAGCGATGTTGATTGTCGGCGATACGCGAGGGCCGCGTCTTTGCCCAGTGCAGGATCTGCACAGTGCAGCGGCCAGCCTGAACCGTGATGATGTGCAGGGTTTCTTCCGGCGAGGTACGGATTTCCAGCCCCGGCAAATAGCGGGTTTCATGAGTGCGGGTCAGTTGAGGGCCATGGGCCGTGCGGATTTTGCGCAGACGTTGTCCCGTGCTGTCATAAACATAGCGTTCGCTGTCGTTGGGCTCGTCTTCACGGATCACCTGATCGACCTGGCGCAACTGGTTGCGCTTGTCCCAAAGCAGATTCTGGCCCGCTTGCAGCAGGTTGAGATTGCCGTTGGCGTCGTAACGCCTGGCGATTTCGCCCTCATCCGGTCGCTCACCTGCGACGGTGTACGGCAAACTGCGATTGCTTGTCAGTGCGACGGCCGTGCGTTCGCAGCGCGAACCACTGTCGGCGGTGTGTTGCAGGGTACACAGGTTACCGGCGCCATCGTAGTCGAACGTCTGCTGATAATTTTCCAGTTGAAGCGGATCAGCCAGTGAGATGAACTCCGGCAGCTGTGGTCCGCTCAGCGCGCGGATCCGTTGCCGGCCAGAGGCTTTGATCAACTGGCCAAGCGTGTCGTATTGATAGCCGGTCAGGGGCGCGACCCGTTGATTGCGGAAGTAGTGAATCGGCTGAGCGCCGTCGGTGATGCTGAGCAAGTTGCCCACCGGGTCGTAGGCATACGCGAGATCCTGCAGCACCGGCTCGCTGGCCGCTTGCGCAGTCAGGGTGCTCAGCCGTCCATTTTCCGGGTCGAAAACGCTGCGTGTGACGACCCCGTTACCGGCAGTTTGCTGCTCTATGTGGCCAGACGCGTTGTAGCGAATGTCGCCGACTAACGCGATGTATTCGTTGGCGTCGAGCAGTTTCAGACACGTTTGGGCCAACTCCCCGGCCACAGTCTGTCGCAACAATTGTTGATTGCCCTGCGCATCAACGTGTCGGATCAGTTCACCTGAAGCGTTATAGCCCATACGAGTAACGGCACCCTGGTCTTCCAGCAAGGCATCGCGCTCACTTGGCTCTTCAGGCCAGTCCGGATCGTTCAGTTCCTTGAGGAATCGCCGCGATTGCTCGACAGGCGCACCGTTAAGACCGAACTCAGTGAAATACGCCGAACCTGCCGTATCGTCATGACGAACCAACTGCCCGCAGCGATTATGCCGGGCAGACTCGGTGCTGGCGTCGGCGTAAGACAGGCATTCGCTACGCTGCTCGGGCTCACCGACGGAGCGGTCGAACACGAACGTCGGGCGCAGCCAGGCATCGTATTGCACGCGGCGGTGATTGAGCTTTTGATCCCAGCTTTCAAGAGCCTGGCCAGACGCTCCCGTCAAACTCAGACGCCAACCGGCATCCACGTTCACCGACAGCAAGGATGCTCCGGACAGACTGGAGACGGTAGTCTGGTTGGCGGGGCTGGTGTCGTCGCTCTGAAAGTGCGCAAACAGACGCGGATCACGCGCGTGGCTGGCACGGCGCTGAAGGTCATGAATCGTTTGCCAGACGCATGCCTGAAGATCGTCCGGTGCCGATCGTCGAAAGTACGCGACCGTGCGTACCGCGGCACCGCGAGGTTCAATGACGGCAAGCGTTGGCGTGTGACGATGCATGAGCAGCGACCTCGGGGTGGTTTACGAGGTCTTTATCAGCGCTGACGTTATTGGCGTCAACTGTCAGAAATTACAGGCGGGGCCTGAAAGTAGTGCGTTATCAGGCCAGCAACTCCCGAATCTTTTCCTGCAACACGTCCAGATCGAAAGGTTTTTCGAGGATCGGTGCTTTGCTGGTGATCGGACTGCCGGTCTCACGAATTTCCTGCGGGTACCCGCTGATGAAGATCACTTTGAGGTCTGGTCGCAACTTCACTGCCGGCTCGGCGATCTGTACTCCGGAGATTCCGCCCGGCAGGCGGAAGTCGGTAATCAGCATATCCAGGTGTGGTTTGCTGGCGAGAATCTCGAAAGCCTGCTCGCCATTTTCCGCTTGCAACACGCGATAGCCCTGCCCTGACAGATAATCCGTCAGAACCATCAAGATAACCGGTTCGTCCTCGACGACGAGTACTACATCTTGTGCATCTACGCTCATGGGAAGCCTTTGTTCGGTCAATAGCTGCTGATACGACCGTGTGGTCACTCAGAGGTTGCGTCGGATATGCCGTTTTCCTGGATCGGCAGACAAACGCGAAACAGGGCGCCCTCGTTGATTTCACTCTCGACGACGATGGAGCCGCCATGGGCGGCGACGATCTGCTCGGAAATGAACAGACCCAGCCCGAGCCCGGCCACCACCGTCTTGGCGGACACCCGTTCGAACTGCTGAAAAATACGCTTCTGGTTCTCGGCACTGATACCAATGCCATGGTCCTGGACCTCGACGCGAGCCTCGTCCCCTTCGCGATAGACGCGCACCTGGATCGGGCTGCGACCACCGTAACGCAAGGCGTTGGTCAACAGATTGGACACCACTTGCTCGATGCGGAACTCGTCCCAGCAACCTTCGACCGGCGCGGCCGCCTCAAAGGAAACACTGGTTTCCGCCGCTTCCATTTGCGGGGCAAAGTTGTGCAGCAGATTGCTCACCAGTTGCACCAGATCGAAACGACTCGGGCGGATCGAGAGTTTGCCGGTGCGGATCCGCGACACGTCGAGCATGTCCTCGATCAGGCGAATCAGGCTTTTGATCTGACGCTCATCGCGATCGACCATCGCCTGCATCTTGTCGAGGGTGAACGCCGAGGCGTTGTCCCGGGCCAGGTGCATCTTGCGCAGCTGGGTTTCGAGAATCAGGCCATTGAGCGGCGTGCGTACTTCGTGGGCAACGATGGACATGAAGTCATCGCGCATGCGCACCGCTTGCTCGAGCTCAAGCTGAGTGCTTTGCAGCTGTTGCAACAGCGCTTCCTGCTCGCGTCGGGCCTGCTCCAGCGCCTCGACCTGCTGCTTCATGGCCTTGCTCTGGCGATACAGATCGACGAAAACGTTGACCTTGCTCTTCACCGCGTGGATATCCAGCGGCTTGTGCAGGAAATCCACCGCACCGCTTTCGTAGCCTTTGAACGCGTAGTTCAACTCACGGCCGGCGGCGCTGACGAAGATGATCGGGATGTTCTTGGTCTTCTCGGTGCCACGCATCAACTCGGCCAGCTCGAAACCGTTCATGCCGGGCATCTGCACATCGAGAATCGCCATGGCGAATTCATGTTGCAGCAGCAGCGACAGTGCTTCGTCCGCCGACAAAGCCTTGTAGACCGTGCGATCCTCGCGCTTGATCAGCGCTTCCAGCGCCAGCAGGTTTTCTGGCAGATCGTCGACGATCAACAGTTTGGCTTGGATATTACTCAGCATGCGATTCGTTCCAGCTCGACTAGCAGACGGCCGATGCCGTGAATGGGTAGGACATGATCCGGCTGCAGAACGTTCAGTGCAGCCTGGGGCATGGTGGCGACTTGTGCATCCTCGGGATCTTGAACAATGGTCAGGCCGCCGCAGCGCTTGACGCAGGCCAACCCGCGCGCGCCATCCTGATTGGCGCCAGTCAGCAGTATGGCGGCGAGTGTCGGGCCGTAAACGTCGGCGGCGGACTCGAACAGGTAATCGATTGAGGGACGCGAATGGTGCACGCGGTCCTCGAGACTCAGCGACAGGCTGCGATCCGCTTCGATCGACAAGTGATAACCCGGCGTGGCGAAGTACACAGTTCCGGCGTCGATATCCTGCTTGTCTTCGGCTTCTCTGACCGGCGTCGCCAGGCGCCGGGAAAACACTTCAGCCAGATGACTGCGGCGCTCTTCCGGCAGATGCAGGACGATGATAATCGGCAACACATAGCCTTTGCGCAACGGCCCGAGCAGGGTCAGCAACGCCTCGACGCCGCCTGCAGAGGCGCCGATCACGACAGCCTCGATGCGAGGCAGGCTCGGAGTGTCGTTCATGATTTGCGGTAGATCCGTTCTTGTTTGACCAACGGCTCGAACTGGCTCGAGTAGTTGGAAAAATCCAGGGTTTCCTTGCTGCCCAGCACCAGAAAGCCGCGATGGGAAAGGGACTCATGGAACAGCCCGAACGCCCGGTCCTGGAGCTTCTTGTTGAAGTAGATCAGCACATTGCGGCAGGAGATCAACTGGGTCTCGGAGAACACGCTGTCGGTGGCCAGGCTGTGGTCGGCGAACGTCACGTTCTCGCACAGGCTCTTGTCGAAAATAGCGTAGCCATAGGCCGCCGTGTAGTAGTCGGCAAACGAACGCTGGCCGCCCGCCTGCTGGTAGTTGGCGGTGTAGGCGCGGACATTTTCCATGGAGAAAATCCCTTGCTTGGCCTTCTCCAGCGAACGGGGATTGATATCGGTGGCGTAGATGATCGTGCGGTCGAGCAGGCCTTCTTCACGCAGCAGGATCGCCATCGAATAGACCTCCTCGCCCGTGCTGCAGCCGGCAATCCAGATTTTCAGCGACGGATAGGTGCGCAGCAGCGGCACCACTTCGTTGCGGATCGCCAGAAAGTGCGACGGATCGCGGAACATCTCGCTGACCGGGATCGTCAGCAGTTGCAGCAGTTGCATGAACGCCGTCGGGTCGTGCAGGACTTTTTCCTGCAGGGCCGAGATGGTCGCGCATTCGAACTGACTCAGCGCGTGCTGCACCCGACGCTTGATCGAAGCGCCGGAGTAGTCGCGAAAGTCATAGCTGTATTTCAGGTAAATCGCCTCGATCAACAAGCGTAATTCGATTTCGCTGTTACGTTCGGCCGGACTGCTGCGTTCCACTAGATGCGTTCCATTTTCGGTAACCACACACGTATCAGCGAGAACAGACGATCCAGGTCGATGGGCTTGGCCAGGTAATCGTTGGCGCCTGCCTGCAGGCAGCGTTCCTGATCGTCCTTCATGGCCTTGGCCGTCACCGCGATGATCGGCAGCTTGCGCCAGCGCGGATCCTTGCGGATTTCCATGGTGGCTTCGAAGCCATCCATTTCCGGCATCATCACGTCCATCAACACCAGATCGATGTCTTCCACTTCGTGCAGTTTCTCAATCGCTTCGCGGCCATTACGGCCGATCACCACGACTGCGCCTTTGTGTTCCAGCGCGCTGGTCAGGGCGAAGATATTGCGTACATCGTCGTCCACCAGCAGCACTTTGCGACCCTCGAAGACCTTGTCGCGGCTGCGCGCGGTCTTGAGCATCTTCTGCCGTTCATGGGACAGCTGCGATTCGACTTTGTGCAGAAAGAGTGTGACCTCGTCCAGCAGTCGCTCCGGCGAGCGCGCGCCCTTGATGATGATCGAGCGCGAATACTTGCGCAGCTCGGCCTCTTCGTCGCGAGTCAGGTTGCGGCCGGTATAGACGATGACCGGCGGGAACGAGCAGATGTCCTCGGTGGACATGCGCTTGAGCAGATCGTTGCCGAGCATGTCTGGCAGCTTGAGGTCGATGACCATGCAGTCGTAGATCGTTGTACGCAACAGTTCCAGTGCGTCCTGCGCCAGACCAACGGCGGTGATTTCGATGTCCTCGTCGCCGATCAGCCGCGCGATGCTTTCGCGTTGCAGATCGTCGTCCTCGACCAGCAGCACGCGTTTGACCTTTTGTGTCAGCTTGGCTTCCAGACGGGCGAACACGTCCTTGAGCTCTTCGCGGGTGGTCGGTTTCACTGCGTAGCCGATGGCGCCCATGTGCATGGCCGCTTCGACACGGTCCTCGACGGAAATCACATGCACCGGGATGTGCCGGGTTTCGGCACGCTCTTTGAGGCGCTGCAGCACGGTCAGACCGGAGTGGTCCGGCAGGCGCATGTCGAGCAGGATCGCATCCGGCAGGAACTCACGGGCAAGGTCATAACCTTCGTCGGCGCCGTGGGCAACCAGACACATGTAACCCAACTCATGGGCCAGGTCATACAGGATACGGGCGAAGTTCGGCTCGTCCTCCACTACCAGAATGCAGCGAGTAGCGAATGGCGCTTTATCGCGGTCATCGGCAAAGCGCGGGATGACCGCTGGAATCGCTGATGCCACCGGTGCCGCAACGGCGACTGGCGCAGGCGCGGAAGGTGCCGGGTGAAAGGTCAGTGGCGCAGCAGGCGTATCACCGAACTCGTGATACTGGCGCGGCAACACCAACGTGAACGTACTGCCCTGCCCCGGTACGCTGTCGACACTGATCGATCCGCCCAGCAACGTCGCCAGATCTCGCGAGATCGACAGGCCAAGGCCGGTGCCGCCGTATTTGCGGTTGGTGGTGCCATCCGCTTGGCGAAACGCCTCGAAAATACTTTCCTGCTGGTCGGCGGCGATGCCGATCCCGGAATCCTTGACGATGAAGGCAATGTGATCGTCCGGCTGCGCGGTGATGGTCAGGCTGACGGCGCCGTGCTCGGTAAACTTGATCGCGTTGGAAAGCAGGTTTTTGATGACCTGCTCAAGACGCTGGCGATCGGTGAAGAGCACGCCGGGGGCGTCCGGCTGCACCTCAACGCTGAACGCCAGATGCTTGTCCGCCGCCAGCGGTTCGAACATTGAACGCAACCCGTCGATCAGCCGCTCGACGCGGGTGTTTTCTGCGATCACTTCGAGCTTGCCGGCTTCGACCTTGGAAATGTCGAGAATATCGTTGATGAGATTCAACAGATCGTTACCCGCCGAGTAGATCGACTCGGCGAATTTGACCTGTTCCGTCGACAGATTCTGCTGCGGGTTTTCCGCCAGCAATTTGGCCAGAATCAGTGAACTGTTCAGCGGCGTGCGCAGCTCATGGGACATGTTGGCAAGGAATTCGGACTTGTACTTGCTCGAGCGCTGCAATTCCTCTGCGCGCTCTTCGAGCTGAATCTGCGCCTGATTCAGCTCGGTATTTTTCTTGTCCATCGCATCGCGCTGTTCGGCCAGCTGCTCGTTGGTCTGCTCCAGCTCCACTTGCTGGGTTTCCAGATGCGCCTGGGATTCCTTGAGAATCCGCGACTGCTCTTCCAGCTCTTCGTTGGCGGTCTTCAGCTCTTCCTGCTGCACTTGCAGCTCTTCATTGAGCTGCTGGGTTTCGGCGAGCACTTCCTGCAAGCGCTGACGGTAGCGCGCCGCTTCGATGGACGTGCCAATGTTGCCGGCGATCAACTCCAACAACTCGATGTCGCGCTCGGACAGGGGCCGCAGGAAACCCAGTTCAATCACGCCGTTGACCCGGTCGTCATCGCTGGTCGGCACCACCAGCACACTGTGCGGCAGGCCTGCACCGAGACCAGAGCTGACTTTGAAGTAATCGGCCGGAACCGAATCGAGACGAATCAGCCGCGCCTGCTCTGCCACTTGGCCGACGATGCCTTCGCCGCTGTAAATCGTTTGATTGAGCTCTTCCTGCTCGCGTGAGAAGCCATAAGTCGCCACGCGCTTGAGACCACCATGTTCCTCGCGCACATAAAGCGCAGCGACGGCAGTGCCCAGGTATTGCGCGCAGAATTGCAGGATATTGCGCCCGAGCAGGTTTAGCGTCAGTTGCCCCAGAACCTGCTCGGCCAGTTGTGTCTGACCGTTACGCAGCCAGGCCTGCTTCTCCAGACGCTCGGCGCTGGCCTGTTGCGCGGCCAGATTGGCGCTGTAATTGGTTGACAGATTGAGCAGGTCACGCCGCCCGATATACGCCAGCAAACCGCTGATACCAACGATGAAGATCAGGTACAGCGTGATGCTCCAGATCGTGGTGCGGCGTACGTCTTCGTTGCGCGTGGCGCGCAGCACTTGCTCGGTCTCGATGACGTCTTCGAACTGCTTGCGGATTTCATCGGTCAGGCGCTTGCCCCGCCCGGCCTTGACCGCGCCGCGATAATCGCCGCTGCTGCGCTGCAGATCGATCATCGACTGCGCGTAGTTGGCCCACTCCACCTGCAACGCCTGCAAACGACGCAGGCGATCGGTCTGCACCGGATTGTCGGCGGTCAGCTCCAGCAATGTATTCAATGCCACAGCGATGCGCGGCTTGGCGGTTTCATACGGATCGAGGAAGTGCTCGTCACCGCTGAGCAGATAGCCGCGCATGCCGGTTTCCAGGTCGACGGTGAGTTTCACCGCCTCATTGGCGTTATTGATCACCCGGTCGGTGTGCTCGACCCATTGGATGACCGACAGCAAATAAGTGATCAGCGAGACGAAGAACACGGCGCTGAGGACGCCGACGCCCAGCGGCAGACTGACGTTGCGACTCAGGAGTTTACGAAACCGTTGTTCATCAACCGAGGACGGAGAGGACATGGGGCAGCCTTGTCGAACTGTTGAAAACCCGAGAGTTTGCCCCAAAACCCTGGCATGGATCCATTTTTCTCACACAAATGATGGCATTTTCCTACGCACGCCTGCGCATCGGACGACGCCAACGGTTATCCTTGCGCACCGCACCGGCCTGTTCTTTTTTGTGTCAGGCCGGGAACTTGTGGCTGTGCGCCACTTACTCATGCAAGAGTCCGGTAATTTCTATCGTCCGGTATCCCCCCGATTTCATTTTTTGAGAGTCCCGCCATGTCTGCCAATGCCTCCACTATCCTTGTCGTAGAAGATGACGCCATCGTGCGCATGCTTATTGTGGATGTGCTGGAGGAGCTGGAATACGCTGTGTTGGAGGCTGAAGACGGCGACAAGGCCCTCGAGATTCTCGCAGCCCCTGATCAGCCGATCGATTTGATGATGACCGACCACGGCCTGCCTGGCATGGATGGTCGCGAACTCGCTAAACGGGCCCGTGAGCTACGCCCTTCGTTGCCCATCCTTTTTGCCAGCGGTTACGCCGAGAATATTGACGTGCCCGCCGACATGGATGTCATCGGCAAGCCATTTTCTATCGATCAACTTCGCGACAAAGTAAAAGCCATAATTACTAACAACCCATCACCCATAAAAAGTTAAAGACCCTCTTCCAGCCTCGATACAAAAACAATAACTTTCGAGCAACTGAAAAACTCACTCACACATACCCTGTTGATAACCGCCCATTTAGAAAAGAGGATAAGCCTAACTTACAAACCAACAGCAAGTGAACACATGAACATCGAACGCTCAAACTCTTCGACCCACCGCAACTTATCCAAACTCCCATATGCCCTCGGCCTCCAACACGATCACACCCCGAGTGATAATCGTGAGCGAGAAGAAGCCATTTATAAACTCAGACAGCTCGCAAAGGATTACGCCCCTTCGCAAACCATTACTTTGGTCGGTGCGAAACTTTCTCTGGAGCCGGGATCGTCCTTGGAAGATGCCCTGCTCCCAGGTATGCAACTACTGCAAAAGATGTCCGAACAGGCCTCCTTCAGAAAGATGCTGGGCGCATTACAATTGTCCGAACGCTCTGTCTTCGAGGTAACGGCTGAAGGGGAAATGAATGCAGTAAGCTGGAACAACAGCATTGGCCTGGCAAACGCTTTCGTTCTTGCGCCGGATTTGAAAGAAGACCTGCAGACACTGATTGAAATGGCAGAGTTGACCGGTGGCAAGATTTCCAACACCGATCAGATTGATTTAGCGCAATGGCTGAAATTCCATGGCTATTTGATTCCGCGCAACGCCGCAGAAACTTCCCGCCTGGTGGCATTCATGGCTGCCACGCCCGATCCGGGTCCGGTGTTTGGTAACTACCGGGAAATGATAAAGGCCGGCGAAGGCAACACAGCCACGCTGTCCGCCGCTCAACGCGGCGAGCTTCGCAAACTGATTGTCAGCTACCTGAAAGGTCAGTCCTTACTGGAACATTTGTCGGAACGTATCAAGGGCGAAGGGTCAGTACCGTTCACACGCTCCGAAGCCGAGAGCGTCATTGACCAACTGGTCTCCAGCCCGATCGCCGCTCATTGGGCGGACGCTTTCGTTCGAGATCTGGGATGGTATGGCGCGCAGCCGGATCAGCCCCTGTCGGCAACGGCACGCAAACAGATAATCCTGACCTCCATGCTGCTCGATCTTCATTCGCAAGTCGGTGAGCACGAGCCACGCAATCACGTGGCCGGCTTCGATTTATATGCGGCCGAGCATCTGGAAAAATCCTTCGCAGAGGTTCAAACCAGGTTCGAAAGTCACCTCATCGCCCATCATCGTGTGAGCCAACGCAATGTCGCACTGGCCGCTCACCTGTTACTGGCAGAGCCCGCGCCAGAGTTTCTGGTCAAAGATCTGCCTGCCACGCTGTTACTGGGCACGCCGCAGTGCGTCGAACACTGCAGAGTTGTGACGGTGTATGAAATCATCGCGCCAGGTTCGACCCGCTCGATGACTTATGCGCAACTGCAACAACTTTCGACACTGCAACCGGCAACTGAATCGCGCAAGAAACTCGACGCTCTGGCAGCAGTAGATCCTGTAATCGATTGGGCAGTGCTGAATAAAATCGTCTCGCCTGCAGATGTCGAGAAATCAGTCCCTGAGGCACTGAAAGTCGCCACCCAAGCCTATGTGCAGCATGCCAGAACCCTTGCCGCCAACGCTGAAACGTTGACGCGTCCATTGCCGACGCGCAAAAGCGTTGCACTGGAAATTCTCAAGCAGGTGGCGAAGGGCTGCACTTATCTTGAAAAAGACGTCCTGCAACAAGTACGCAATACTCCGCTGGAGGATGCTTATGGTTCGCTGCGTCTGTCACCCGTTGAACTGCACATGTCCAACGATCTTGCGACCGGCGACTGGGACCTGAAAAAAGCAGAAAGTATTTATCAAGCCTTTCCCGGCCTGCTGCGTAAGCTGGTTTCTCCAGACGGTGAATTTCATCGTCAATTCAATCAGGCCTATGTCGTGCACATGCAGGCCATGCATACGCATCTGAAACAGGCCTTCTCTTTCCTGCCACTGCCTGATCGCTCTCGTTTGCTCAAAGGCAAGGTGACGATGTTCACCGTGAGACCTTCGGTCGCGAAACTTCAAACGATCACGAACTTGCCCGCGAATCCCATCGCCTCGGTAATTGACTCGATCGTCAAGACGAATGGGCGCAAACCCACCGAAAGTCACAAAGAAATAGACCACGCCAAGGGCCGCTACGGAGTGGTGATCTATTGCGAGTTCGAAGGCCGGGGTTCGTGTTACGAGTTATTCACTTTGCAGGGCGTTTGTCGTGAAAACACTGAACTGGCAGCGCTTATCCAGCATAACAAGCTATCCGAGACCGTGGTTCGTCCGGCTGGGATGAACTACTCTGCGCCCGCTCCAGTACATCAATTACCTACCGATATCGAATGCTACACCCATGGTGTAACGCCCGGCCTCTCCAATGTCAGTGAGGGTGTAATCGACAAAATCGGTGAGTTGTCCGCTGCCCCGCCGGCGCAGGTCAATGGGTATTATCAAAGTTTCTACTCGACGGAGTTCGATCGCCTGGTGAACTTCGTACTCAAGCACCGGCCTGTAGCGACTTACGATGAGTTGGTCAAAGAGTGCTGGGGCCAGACCCGGCTTGAAGCCCTGCGGATCAAACGGGACCAGGATCTGGACACCTTCCTCAACGTTGTCGTGCCGTTCAAATCCTGCATCGAAGATCTGACTTCCGATGATGTAGAACGACAAATTCAGGGGGGTGCGGCATGCACCCTGGAAGCGGCAATGACCGTTCTGTTAGTGGTCGGTGCGATTGCGAAAGTTGCCAGCGTGGTTGCCTCGAGCATGAGTGCTGCCACGAAGGCCGGCAAAATCGCTTCGACAGGCATTGGACTGGTCAGCAGCCTGGTCAACCCCCTGGACGGGGCAACCGATGTGCTGATCAAAGGTGCGAAATTTGCGCGTAAAGGCTGGCACAGCGGTGTGGCTGCACTTGAAGGCGCCCTTCACGATGCCCGCAAATGGACTGCAAAACCGTCCTACCACGTACTCTCCGCGGCGATCGATACAGACCCCATCCGCTTGGGCTCCCGGCAATATGCGCAAAACGCCACCGACCTGTTCCAGGTATGGGGCATACGCCGCACTGATGAGTGGTACGCGGTGAATCGGTTGGGTGAACCGTGGGGACCCCGGTTGAAAAACCTGAAACTGGTCAACTTTCTTCGCAATCCTCTCAAGCGAGCAAAGCCGTTCAGTTATACCCGGGGATATCTGAAAAAAGCGATTCCGCACGCCAAAAGAAAAATCGACAACACCATCCAGCTCATTTCGGAGGCTCAGAACGACGACGTCAGATCCGTCATCAAACATGTATTCGGTAGCAATTCGAATGAGGCGATCGAGCACATCACCAAAAATTTGCGGAGCATGCGCAAAGATCTCGACTCGGTCACACTGGATAACATGATCTTTCGGCCACCGGGTACCGATGCCCTCGCCGCTTTACAGCCTGAAGCCTATAAACGCTGGCAAACAGCTGTGCGATCAAATACAAAACTGGACGTCAACAACAGAACTTTCCTGGTTATGTACCCTGACAACCTGGATGAATACTACGAGGTAGTAAAGTATGACGATGCGCGGATGGGCGATGTTATCGTGCATGAAATATCTCATGGTGCACCCGACACACTTGACTTCTACTACGGTGAAACATTCAAAAAAGCCGCTCCGGCGGAATACAACGCTGTCGGATTGCTGGAGTTCGCCAGAAATCCACGCAAGGCACATCCCAAGAATCTGGCAAATCCACACCACCAACAAGCCATCCTGAAATACTTCGAGGAGTTTGAGTCAACATTTGCGAGCCATCAAAAAATAGTGCAAGAACACCCGGCACTGTTAAATGCCGACTCTTATACATTGGCGGTTGCCTTGATTGATCAATACCAGACCAGCCCGGTCACTTTTAAATTCAACCTTTCGGTTATCGACAACTCGATCAAGAACACCGCTGCCGGTGAGTTTCTTGCAGGCCCGCTTCTGCTCAGTCTGGCTAAACCGGCTTTTGGATGAAGGTTTGAGGCTGCACTGTTGACGAGAGGGGCGCAGACAACCATCACTGTGGTTTAATTGCGCCCTTTTTTGTGCCCGCTCACTGCTCAGGATCGCCGTTCATGACTCAGTCTCCAGCCACCAAAGTCCTGGTCATCGGTTACGTCTGGCCCGAGCCGCGCTCCTCGGCGGCGAGCGGGCATGTCATGCAGATCCTCGACGCGTTCCTGACGCAAGGCTGGGACATCACCTTCAGCAGCCCGGCGAGCCCGGGCGAACACATGGCAGATCTCAGCGCACTGGGCATTCGCCAGGTCCCGATTGAACTCAACAACAGCAGTTTTGACACCTTCATCCGCGCACTGGCGCCGGATATCGTGCTGTTTGACCAGTTCATGATGGAAGAGCAGTTTGGCTGGCGTGTGGAAAAACACTGCCCAAACGCACTGCGCATGCTGGAAACCTCCGATCTGCAGAGCCTGCGCCATGCCCGTCATCAACGGCTCAAGGACCGCCTTAAGGTCAATGAAGATCAGAACGATTTCAGTGATCTGTTTACCACGTCGGCCTTGCGCGAAGAATTCGAGAGAATGGCGGACACCGACCTGGCCAAACGGGAAATCGCGGCGCTCTACCGCTGCGATCTCAACCTGATCATCTCCGACGAGGAAATCGATTTGCTGGTCGAGCAGTTTGGCCTGCCGGATGCGTTACTGCACTGGTGCCCGCTGATGGTTGATCAGCCAACCGCCGCGCCGCCCGGCTACGCCGAGCGGGCGCACTTTCTCAGCATTGGCAACTTCCGTCATGCGCCCAACTGGGACGCTGTGTTATGGCTGAAAACAACGATATGGCCGTTGATCAGGGCGCAACTGCCAACGGCTCAATTACACCTCTATGGCGCTTACACCCCACCCAAAGCCACGGCATTGCATAACGCAGCGCAAGGCTTTCATATCATGAACCGGGCTGAAGACGCGTTGCAGGTGATGTCAGCGGCTCGCGTCTGTCTCGCCCCTCTGCGTTTCGGTGCCGGCATCAAAGGAAAACTGGTCGACGCCATGCTGTCCGGCACGCCCAGCGTGACCACGCCTGTCGGCGCCGAAGGGATGCAGGGCGACCATCCGTGGCCGGGGGCGGTGGTCAATACCGCTCATGATTTCGCCTCGCATGCGGTCGACCTGTACAACGATCAGGCGCGGTGGCAACAAGCACAATACTTGGGTTGCGAATTGCTCGGGCAGCGCTATAAGCGTGCTGATCACGCTGCCGCTCTCATCGAGCGAATCAACGCTTGTCGACAACAATTGCCACAACTTAGAAGAAATAACTTTACCGGCAGCATGTTGCGCCATCACACACTAAAAAGCACACAATACATGGCACAGTGGATTGAAGAGAAAAACCGCACCAAATAACAACCCCGTTATAACGACCACTAACAACTTGCATTACTCTTGATATTGGCAACCCGAAAACTTCACTCTATAAACAACCTGCAGCGCCAATATATATTGGCGTACACCAACTTAATTAACGCAGGTTACTTTCATGAACACTCAATTTAGTACATCTCAATGGATGACGGCGACGCCAGGCATTGATGTTTTGTCTCTGATGGAACTGTCCCTGCCGGGCACGCATAATGCCGGGAGCGACTGGAAAGCCTCTTATCCTCTATTCGGTGCGCCGCGTCATTGGATCGCATGCCAACACGATTCGTTTTATCACCAGCTCCACCATGGCGCCAGAGCGCTGGACATTCGCTTCATTTACGAGCCAGAGGCGGAGGGGCTGGGCAAGTTCCGAGTGCACCATGGCGGCTCTCGTAATTCTCGAACACTTGCCCATCTGGTGACGGACGTGACTGACTTCCTCATTAAAAATCCTGATGAGTTCATTGTGCTCGACTTTCACTCGCTCGACGGGAACGACTTCGATTATGCCTACTTTAATCAAATGATCAGTCACTTTCTGGGTGAGCGCATTATTCCCCGCCAGAACCGGTACATGACTCTGGCGCAATTGAAAAACATCAGCCCGAAACAGAGGATACTGGTTGCGGCAGAGTCCGACAGGGCCCTTGACGGCAACGTGTTCATTGACCGGGTCGTGCACAAATGGAGTGGCCAAACCTTCATCGACACTACGGAGTTGGGCCAATTCATCGGAGAGGTAATGGAAAATCCACCGTCCAAGTGGGGACTATGGTCATTGTCTGCAACCAGTTACACCGCATTGATAGGACCTAAAGATATTCACACCGAACTTGATAAGTGGTTCGACCCAAACACAAGTGATTGGGCGCAGCGGTGCAACATCATTAATGTGGATTTCATTGAAGAATCGCGAATTGTTGATTTTTGCCACACGGCCAATTTGAACAAGGCGCGCCAGCGCTCTGCCTGATCCAAAGGCGTGCTGGCGCAGAACACGGCAAACGGGGCATGATCTTGTGCAGCGAACAGGAAAAGCGCCCAGTCATGACCCGAACCGCCCGCGTGACCGACCCTTCATACGAATTGATGGATGACCATAACGGGTTATCCATCATCTACCGGCAGCACGGCTTCCCCTGCCCGCTGGTACGTTGGCATTTCCATAAGGAATACGAACTGCACCTGATCGTGGCCAGTTCCGGCAAAGTATTCATCGGCGACTACATTGGCAACTTCTATCCGGAAACCCTGTTTCTGACCGGGCCGAACCTGCCGCACAACTGGATCAGCCAGGTGGCCGAAGATGAAGTGGTCGAAAAACGCGACATGCTGGTCAACTTCACCGACGAATTGTTCGAGAGCGGGCACCAGGTTTTCGCTGAACTCAAATCCCTGGCGCCACTGCTTGAGCGCGCGCAGTACGGCATCGAGTTCCGCTGCAAACGTACAATCCGTCAGGCGATGACGCTGATGCAGCGCATCGCCGACAGCAAGGGCATCACGCGCCTGGGGCACTTTTTCATTCTGATGGAGTTACTGGCCGCCAGCGATGATTTCCAATTGTTGTCCGGCGCCACCACTCCACAGCTGGCCGACGAGCACAATATCGATCGCACCAACCGCGCTGTCGATTACATCTTCGCCCACTACGCTCGCGACATTTCGCTGGAGGAAGTGGCAGAGCATCTGGGAATGACGCCGACCTATTTCAGTCGGGTGTTCAAACAGGCCACCGGGCGCAACTTCATCGAGTTCGTCAATCGTCTGCGCATCAGCAAATCCTGTGAGTTGTTGGCCGATGGCGATAAACCGGTCACCGAGGTGTGTTTCGAGTCGGGCTTCAACAATATTTCCAACTTCAATCGACGCTTTCAGCAACTCAAGGGCATGACGCCGTCGCACTATCGGCGGCTCGCGGTGCAGCGTCTGACTGAACAAAACCATTCCTGACACCATCATTCCCTTGTGGGAGCGAGCTTGCTCGCGAATGGCGTAGTGTCAGCCCACTCAGATAACGCTGACACACCGATTCGCGAGCAAGCTCGCTCCCACAAGTGCTCATTTCAAATCAAAACCTGTACGCATCCGACAGAACATGTCCGCTGCGTGCCCCTTCCCTGCGCTCAACCAATCAAACCTCAGTGCAAAAAAGTATCAACAAAAGTGCTAGGGATGATTTGTCAGCCCTTCGATTGAAGGCTGTAATCAGCGCAGATTCTTCCTGCATTCGGAAGACACAAAAACAATAACTGTCCTTCTGCCCCGACGGGTGCCAGAAAAGGAGTGCACGATGCAACCCACTGCAAAAGCTCTGCTCGCTCTCACCTGCATGACCCTCAGCAGCGTCAGCCTTGGCGCCCAGACCCTGACCATCGCCACCGTCAACAACAGCGACATGATCCGCATGCAAAAACTCTCGAAGACTTTCGAGACCGAGCACCCGGACATCAAGCTCAATTGGGTGGTGCTGGAAGAAAACGTCCTGCGTCAGCGCCTGACCACCGACATCGCCACCCAGGGCGGACAGTTCGACGTGTTGACCATCGGCATGTACGAAGCGGCACTCTGGGGCGGCAAGGGTTGGCTGGAGCCAATGAAAGACCTGCCGGCCAATTATGCCCTCGACGATGTGTTCCCATCGGTGCGCGAAGGCCTGTCGATAAAGGGTTCGCTGTACGCCCTGCCGTTCTACGCGGAGAGTTCGATTACCTATTACCGCACCGATTTGTTCAAACAAGCCGGGCTGACCATGCCGGAGCGTCCGACCTGGGAAGAGATCGCCGGTTTCGCTGAAAAACTCACCGACAAAGACAAAGAGCAATACGGCATCTGCCTGCGCGGCAAGGCCGGTTGGGGCGAGAACATGGCGCTGGTCACCACGGTCGCCAACGCCTACGGCGCGCGCTGGTTCGATGAGCAGTGGAAACCGGAATTCAGCGGACCGGAATGGAAAAACGCGCTGAATTTCTACGTCAACACCATGAAGAAATCCGGCCCGCCAGGGGCGTCGAGCAACGGCTTCAACGAAAACCTCGCATTGTTCAACAGCGGCAAGTGCGCGATCTGGGTCGATGCCAGCGTCGCCGGTTCGTTCGTCACCGACAAGACCCAGAGCAAGGTCGCCGAGCACGTCGGCTTCACCTTCGCACCGCATCAGGTCACCGACAAAGGCTCGGCGTGGCTGTATTCGTGGGCGCTGGCGATTCCGACCAGCTCCAAGGCCAAAGACGCAGCAAAAACCTTCAGCGCCTGGGCCACTTCTAAAGAATACGGCGAACTGGTTGCCAAGACCGACGGCATCGCCAACGTGCCACCGGGCACCCGCGCTTCGACCTACAGCGACGCGTACATGAGCGCCGCGCCGTTTGCCAAGGTGACGCTGGAATCGCTGAAGGCCGCCGACCCGAGCAAACCGACGCTCAAACCGGTGCCGTACATTGGCATTCAACTGGTGACCATTCCTGAATTCCAGGCCGTGGGCACCCAGGTCGGCAAGCTGTTCTCGGCCGCGCTGATCGGCCAGACCACGGTGGATCAGGCGCTGGCAGCGGCGCAGCAGACCACGGAACGTGAGATGAAGCGCGCGGGTTATCCGAAGTAACCGCCGAACGACTTGCTCCTGCCTCTGTGGGAGCGAGCCTGCTCGCGAAGGCGTCGTGTCAGCCAACACACATGACACTGATCCAGCGCTTTCGCGAGCAGGCTCGCTCCCACATGGGGATCTTCATAGGTCTGTATGACTCGGTTGTGAATGCCATGAATACTTCAACTGCCAAAGCCCACATCGACCTTGCACAACCCCAGCGCAAGCTGCGCGTGCGCAATCCCGGCTGGTTTCTGGTCAGCCCCTCGGTGGCGCTGTTGCTGCTGTGGATGATCGTGCCGCTGGGCATGACCATTTATTTTTCGATGATCCGCTACAACCTGCTCTACCCCGGCGAAAACGAATTCGTAGGGCTTGAGAACTTCACCTATTTTCTTACCGATTCGGGCTTCATGCCCGGCGCGACCAATACGTTGTTGCTGGTCGGCAGCGTGTTGCTGATCAGCGTGGTCTTCGGCGTGTTGATCAGCGCATTGCTGGAGGCCAGCGAGTTCCTCGGTCGCGGCATCGTGCGGGTCATGCTGATTTCGCCGTTTTTCATCATGCCTACGGTGGGTGCGCTGATCTGGAAGAACCTGATTTTCCACCCGGTCTCGGGAATTCTCGCCTACATCTGGAAGCTGTTCGGCGCGCAACCCGTGGACTGGCTGGCGCACTACCCGCTGCTGTCGATCATCATCATTGTTTCGTGGCAATGGCTGCCCTTCGCGATCCTGATTCTGATGACCGCCATGCAATCGCTGGATCAGGAACAAAAGGAAGCCGCACGCCTGGACGGTGCCGGCCCGATTGCGATCTTCTGGCACCTGACCCTGCCGCACCTGGCGCGGCCGATTGCCGTGGTGGTGATGATCGAAACCATCTTCCTGCTCTCGGTGTTCGCTGAAATCTTCACCACCACCAACGGCGGCCCCGGCTACGCCTCGACCAACCTCGCCTACCTGATCTACAACCAGGCGCTGGTGCAGTTCGACGTCGGCATGGCTTCGGCGGGCGGTTTGATTGCCGTGGTCATCGCCAACATCGCCGCGATCATTCTGGTGCGGATGATCGGCAAAAACCTGACTGACAAAGCGTGAGGCCTGCCATGACGCTCCAACAATCCCGCCGCCTGCAAAGCCTGCTGCTCGGTACGCTGGCCTGGGCCATCGCGATCGTGATTTTCTTCCCGATCTTCTGGATGGTGATGACCAGTTTCAAGAGCGAAATCGACGCTTTCGCCACGCCGCCGCAGTTCATCTTCACACCGACGCTGGAGAACTACCTGCACATCAACGAGCGCAGCGACTATTTCAGTTTTGCCTGGAATTCGGTGGTGATCTCCTTCAGCGCTACCGCCCTGTGCCTGTTGATCGCGGTGCCGGCGGCCTACTCGATGGCGTTCTACGAAACCCAGCGCACCAAAGGCACGCTGTTGTGGATGCTCTCGACCAAAATGCTGCCGCCGGTGGGCGTGCTGATGCCGATCTACCTGCTGGCCAAGAGTTTCGGCCTGCTCGACACGCGCATCGCGCTGATCGTGATCTACACGCTGATCAACCTGCCGATCGTGGTCTGGATGGTTTACACCTACTTCAAGGACATCCCCAAAGACATCCTCGAAGCCGCCCGCCTCGATGGCGCGACGCTGTGGCAGGAAATGGTGCGCGTGCTGCTGCCGATCGCCAAGGGCGGCCTCGCCTCGACCGTGCTGCTGTCGCTGATCCTGTGCTGGAACGAGGCGTTCTGGTCGCTGAACCTGACCTCATCGAATGCCGCACCGCTGACCGCGCTGATTGCCTCGTACTCCAGCCCCGAAGGGTTGTTCTGGGCCAAGTTGTCGGCGGTCTCGACTCTCGCCTGTGCGCCGATTCTGATATTTGGCTGGATCAGCCAGAAGCAACTGGTACGCGGGCTGTCGTTCGGAGCCGTGAAATGAATACCCCGGACCCAACCCTATCCCCTGTGGGAGCGAGCTTGCTCGCGAAAGCGGAGTGTCATCCAACAATGATGGTGACTGACACGCCCCCTTCGCGAGCAAGCTCGCTCCCACAGAAAAGCCGATCCGGTTCATCTGAATAATAAATTGCGGAGGCCCATCTCATGGCCAACCTGAAAATCAAGAATCTGCAAAAAGGCTTCGAAGGCTTTTCCATCATCAAGGGCATCGACCTGGAAGTGAACGACAAGGAATTCGTGGTCTTCGTCGGCCCGTCGGGCTGCGGTAAATCCACCCTGCTGCGCCTGATCGCGGGCCTGGAAGAAGTCAGCGACGGCACCATCGAACTGGATGGCCGTGACATCACCGAAGTCAGCCCGGCCAAGCGTGATCTGGCGATGGTGTTCCAGACCTACGCGCTATACCCGCACATGACCGTGAAGAAGAACATGTCTTTCGCCCTCGATCTGGCCGGCGTGCCGAAAGCCGAGGTCGAGCGCAAGGTCGGCGAAGCGGCGCGCATTCTCGAACTCGGGCCGATGCTCGAGCGCAAACCGAAACAGCTGTCCGGCGGCCAGCGCCAGCGCGTGGCGATCGGCCGTGCCATAGTGCGCAATCCGAAGATTTTTCTCTTCGATGAGCCGCTGTCCAACCTCGACGCCGCGTTGCGCGTGCAGATGCGTCTGGAACTGCTGCGCCTGCACAAAGACCTGCAAGCGACGATGATTTACGTGACCCACGATCAGGTCGAGGCGATGACCATGGCCGACAAAGTCGTGGTGCTCAATGGCGGCAGGATCGAGCAGGTCGGCTCGCCGCTGGACCTGTATCACAACCCGGCCAACCTGTTTGTCGCAGGCTTCCTCGGCACGCCGAAAATGGGTTTCCTCAAAGGCAAGATCGCCCGCATCGATGGCTCGAGCTGCGAAGTTGCGCTGGACGCCGGCACGCACATCACCCTGCCGTTCAACGCCGCCAACCTCAGCGTCGGCAGCGCGGTGACACTGGGTATTCGCCCCGAACACCTGGAGCTGGCGCAACCCGGCGACTGCACTTTGCAAGTGACTGCCGACGTTAGCGAACGGCTTGGCAGCGACACCTTCTGCCATGTCACCACAAGCGTCGGTGAAGCCCTGACCATGCGCGTGCGCGGCGATCTGGCCAGCCGTTACGGCGAGCAATTGAGCCTGCGCCTGGACCCGACTCACTGCCATCTGTTCGACACCGAAGGTGTGGCGCTTACCCGCCCACTGCGCGCTGCCGCCTGATTTCGAGACTATCCGATGAAACTCAACCAACAGAACCTCAATCGCCTCGCCGCCGAAGTGCAACTGCCGGGCTACGACCTCGGCGACACACGCCAGGGCATCGCCCACATCGGCGTCGGTGGCTTCCACCGCGCGCATCAGGCCTATTACACCGATGCTTTGATGAACACTGGCGAAGCGTTGGACTGGGCGATCTGTGGCGTCGGCCTGCGCCCGGAGGATCGCCGCGCCCGCGATGATCTGCGCGAGCAGGACTACCTGTTCACCCTGTTTGAACTGGGCGACAGCGACGACACCGAAGTGCGCGTCATCGGCGCCATCCGCGACATGCTGCTCGCCGAAGATGGCGCACAGGCGCTGATCGACAAACTCGCCGAACCGCAGATCCGCATCGTCTCGCTGACCATCACCGAGGGCGGTTACTGCATCGACGACAGCAACGGCGAGTTCATGGCGCATCTGCCGCAGATTCAACACGACCTGGCCCATCCCGAAGCGCCGGGCACCGTGTTCGGTTTCCTCTGCGCCGCGTTGGCCAAACGTCGTGCGGCGGGCGTTCCGGCGTTCACTGTGATGTCCTGCGATAACCTGCCGCACAACGGCGCGGTCGCCCGCAAGGCACTGCTGGCGTTCGCCGCGCTGCGTGATCTGGATCTGCGCGACTGGATCGAGCAGAACGTCAGTTTCCCCAACGCCATGGTCGACCGCATCACGCCGATGACCAGCACCGCGCATCGCCTGCAACTGGCCGACAAACACGGCGTCGACGATGCCTGGCCGGTGGTCTGTGAACCGTTTGTGCAGTGGGTGCTGGAAGACAAATTCGTCAGCGGCCGCCCGGCGTGGGAAAAGGTCGGCGTGCAGTTCACCGACGACGTATCGCCGTACGAAGAGATGAAAATCAAACTGCTTAACGGCAGTCATTTGGCGCTGACGTATCTGGGTTTTCTCAAGGGTTATCGCTTCGTCCACGAAACCATGAACGACCCGCTGTTCGTGCGTTACATGCGCACTTATATGGACCTCGACGTCACCCCGCAACTGGCGCCGGTGCCGGGCATTGATCTGAGCGAATACAAGGACACGCTGGTAGCGCGGTTTTCCAATCAGGCGATTGCCGATCAGCTTGAGCGGGTGTGTTCGGATGGCTCGTCGAAGTTTCCCAAGTTCACCGTGCCGACGATCAATCGGCTGATTGCCGATGGCAAAGAGACCAAACGCGCGGCACTGGTCGTGGCGGCGTGGGCGTTGTATTTGAAGGGCGTGGATGAGAATGGCGATACGTATTCGATTCCGGATCCGCGGGCGGCTTTCGTTCAGGGACTGGTGGCGGACGATGCGTTGATCAGCGAACGGCTGCTGGGCGTGGAAGAGATTTTCGGCACGGCGATACCGAAGTCGGCAGAGTTTGTTGCGGCGTTCGAATGGTGCTGCCAGAGTTTGCGCGAGGTTGGAGTTTCGCGGACTCTGGAACGAGTTCTAGCCTGATCCTGCGGCGATGCGACTGACGTCTTCGCGAGCAGGCTCGCTCCCACAAGTGATGTTGGAACACTGACCTGTGGGAGCGAGCCTGCTCGCGAATAGCCGCCATACTCGGAAACACCCTGACATCCTGAGGACCTCATTGTGACCAGCCAACAACTCTTCCTGGGTATCGACTGCGGCACCCAAGGCACCAAAGCGATCATCCTCGATGCCGACAGCGGTGAGGTGCTCGGTCTGGGCGCCGCGCCACACACGATGATCAGCGGCGCCAATGGCCGCCGCGAACAGGACGTCCAGCAGTGGCTCGACGCTTTCGTCAGCGCCACCCGCCAGGCCTTGCAAGCGGCCAATGTCGACGGCCAGGCGATTCTCGGCGTCGGCGTCTCCGGCCAGCAACACGGCCTGGTGCTGCTCGATGAGCGAGGCGCAGTGCTGCGCCCGGCCAAGCTCTGGTGCGACACCGAAACCACACCGGAAAACGACCGCTTGCTCGCGCAACTGGGCGGCGAGGAAGGTTCGCTGGAACGCCTCGGCGTGGTCATTGCACCGGGTTACACGGTGTCGAAACTGCTCTGGACCAAAGAGCAGCATCCGGAAGTCTTCTCACGTATCGCGCGCATTCTGTTGCCCCACGACTATCTCAACTACTGGCTCACCGGCCGCGCCTGCAGCGAATACGGCGACGCGTCCGGCACCGGTTATTTCAACGTGCGCACGCGGCAGTGGGATTTGCAGATCCTGCGCGACATAGACGCCAGCGGCCGTTTGCAAACCGCGCTGCCGGAGCTGATCGACGCACACGCCGCAGTCGGCACCCTCCTGCCAGCGATTGCCGAACAACTTGGCATCAACCCCAACGCCGTGGTCTCCAGCGGCGGCGGCGACAACATGATGGGCGCCATCGGCACCGGCAATATCCAGCCCGGCGCGATCACCATGAGTCTCGGTTCCTCCGGTACGGTCTACGCCTTTTCGGACGCGCCGAAGGTCAGCGCCGATGCCTCGGTCGCCACCTTCTGCTCCTCCAGCGGCGGTTGGCTGCCGCTGATCTGCACCATGAACCTGACCAACGCCACCGGCGCGATTCGCGAGCTGTTCAAGCTTGATCTGCCGACCTTCAACGAACTGGTCGCGCAGTCACCGATCGGCGCCGAAGGCGTGAGCATGCTGCCGTTTCTCAACGGCGAACGCGTCCCCGCCCTGCCCCACGCGACCGGCAGCCTGCACGGCCTGACCATGGACAATCTGACCCAGGCCAATCTGTGCCGCGCCGCCGTCGAAGGCACCACCTTCGGTTTGCGCTACGGGCTGGATTTGCTCCGTCAGAATGGTTTACAAAGCCTGCGCATCTGCCTGATCGGCGGCGGCTCGAAGAGCGCGGTGTGGCGGCAGATCGTCGCCGACATCATGAACGCTCCGGTGATCTGCACCGAACAAAGTGAAGCTGCCGCATTGGGCGCAGCGATTCAGGCAGCGTGGTGCGCGTTGCGTTTGAACGGTGCCGATGTTTCCCTGACCGATCTGTGCGAACGCTGCGTGAAACTCGACGCGCGCAGTGAAACCCTGCCGATTGCCGCCAATGTCGCGGCGTTCCAGCAGGCCTACGAACGCTATCAACAGCATGTCGCAACCCTATAACGAGCAAACAACTATGTACCTGGTGTGTGGCGAAGCCCTGTTTGATTTCTTCAGCGAAAACGATGCCAGCGGTCTGGCCTCCAAAGTCAATTTCAAGGCGATTGCCGGCGGCTCGCCGTTCAATGTCGCCGTCGGGCTGCGCCGTCTGGGCGTGGACTCGGCGCTTTTTGGGGGGCTGTCCACCGACTACCTCGGCCGCCGCTTGCAGCAAGTGCTGCAGGACGAAGGCGTGCGCCCGGACTATCTGGTGGATTTCGCCGCGCCGACCACCCTGGCGATGGTTGCCGTGGGCGCCAATGGCTCGCCGCATTACAGCTTTCGCGGCGAGGGTTGTGCCGACCGGCAGTTGAGCGAGGCGCATTTGCCGACACTCAGCGACGAGGTTCGCGGCCTGCACATCGGCTCGTTTTCGCTGGTGGTGCAGCCGATTGGCGACACGCTGCTGAAACTGGTCCAGCGCGAAAGCGGCAAACGCCTGATCAGCCTCGATCCCAATGTGCGCCTCAACCCCGAGCCGAACATCGATCTATGGCGCGAGCGCATCGCCACGCTGGTGCGGCTGGCCGATCTGATCAAAGTCAGCGACGAAGACCTGAGCCTGCTCTATCCCGAGCAGGATCCGCAGCAGGTGATTGAAGGCTGGCTCGAGCATCGCTGCCAGATCGCCTTCCTGACGCGCGGTGGCGACGGCGCGACGGTGTTCAGTCGCGCCCACGGCTCATGGTCGGTGCCGGCGAACCCGGTAACGATTGCCGATACCGTCGGCGCCGGTGATACCTTCCAGGCAGCGCTGATCACTTGGCTGACCGAGCACTCGCTGGACTCCGTCGCAGGCGTGCAGCAGCTCAGTCGCGAGCAAATTGACGCCATGCTCGGGTTCGCCGTGCAAGCCGCCGCGCTGACCTGCAGCAAAACCGGTCCGGATCTGCCCTATCGTCATCAATTGAGCTGAGCGCGTAGACTGTCGGCCTTTTTGCGCACGACGGAAATCAGCTTTTGAACCACAGGCATATCCTCGCCCTCATGACCCTGGCCACTCTGCTGAGCGGTTGTGGCACCTCGCCGCCCCGCTCGCCGGAAGACATCTGCGCAATCTTCCGCGAGAAAAGCGACTGGTACGACGCCGCGCAAGTCACCCAGAAACGTTGGGGCGTGCCGATCCAGGTGCCGTTCGCGATCATGTATCAGGAATCGGGCTATCGCTACGACGCCAAGACGCCGCGCAAATACCTGCTCTGGGTGATTCCGTGGGGCCGCGTCTCCACCGCTTCCGGCTACGCGCAAGCCAAGGACGAGGTCTGGGCCGACTACCAGAAAAGCACCGGCCGCAACTGGGCCGATCGCGAAGACTTCGACGACGCGATCGACTTCGTCGGCTGGTACATGGACAAGACCACCTCGATCAACGGCGTGTACAAATACGACGCCTACAACCAGTACCTGAACTACCACGAAGGCTGGGGCGGCTTCCGCAACAAGACCTACGCGAGCAAAGCCTGGCTACTGCCGACCGCACGCAAGGTGCAAAACCGTTCGGATCTGTATGCGCAGCAATATGCCGGGTGCAAGGAAGACCTCAATCGCGGGTTCTGGAGCCGGTTCTGGCATTGGTTGTAGAAGCCCTTCGCGAGCGGGCTCGCTCTCACAGACAACCACAGATCCCATGTGGGAGCGAGCCTGCTCGCGAAAGCGCCCGATCAGATGCAGCAGGACCACGCCTTGAAACACCAAAAAGCCATGGTGCAAAACCAGCCACGCCTCCCCCAAACCTGAAACTGGTCGCTCATTGCCGACCATACTAGCGCATCGATATCTGCGTTCCACTTCCATCAAAGCCAACAAGATGCCCGGTTTTACTGGCCAAAACCGCCCTCCTAAGGGTTTTCCCTATGGCATCGCAGTCCCACGCCTACGCCATTTGCGCCTTGAATGAGGCCGTCTAATCCTGCAACATCCATCACCTGCTTATTCAACGGACGGAATTCAAGGCATGCTGGACGCCAACGCAACCCACATCACCCTCTCGATCGAAGACGCCAACGCCGACCTGCAAGTCCTCAGCTTCACCGGTCGCGAAGCCCTCAACGAACCGTTCCGTTTCGACCTCGAACTGGTCAGCGCCCGCCCCGACCTGAAGCTCGAAGAGCTGCTGCACAAGCGCGCCTGCCTGACGTTCGGCGCTACCGGCGAAGGCAGGATTCACGGCCAGGTCTATCGCATCGAGCAGGGCGACTCCGGCAAGACCCTGACCCGCTACAGCATCAGCCTGATGCCACAACTGGCCTATCTGCAGCACAACCATGATCAGCAGATATTCCAGCAACTGACGGTGCCGAAAATCATCGCCCAGGTGCTGGAAGATCGCGGCATTCTCTCTGACGCCTACAGCTTCCAGCTCGGCGCCGAGTACCCGGAACGCGAGTATTGCGTGCAATACGACGAGTCCGACCTGCATTTCATCCAGCGTCTGTGCGAAGAGGAAGGCATTCACTTCCACTTCCAGCACAGCAGCAGCGGCCACAAACTGGTGTTCGGTGACGACCAGACGGTGTTCCGCAAACTGAAACCGGTCAGCTATCAGCAAGACTCCGGCATGGCCGCCGAGAAACCGGTAATCAAGCGCTTCAACCTGCGCCTGGAAACCCGCACCACCCGCGTCAGCCGTCGCGATTACGATTTCGAAAAACCCAAGTTGCTGCCCGAAGGCGCGGTCAAATCCGAATTCGCCCCGGATCTGGAAGACTACGATTACCCCGGCCGCTTCACGACTCGCGAGCGCGGCAAGTTCCTCTCGACCCGCGCCCTCGAACGCCATCGCAGCGACTACAAACTCGCCGAAGGCAAAGGTGACGAACCGACCCTCACCAGCGGCCATTTCCTCACCCTCGCCGAACACCCGCGCGCCGAGTGGAACGACCTGTGGCTGCTGCTGGAAGTCTTCCACGAAGGCAAACAACCGCAGGTGCTCGGCGAAAACGTCACCAGCGACGTCACCGACAACAAAAGCGATTTCCACCAGGGCTACCGCAACAGCTTCCTCGCCACCCCGTGGGACGCGCACTACCGCCCTGCCCTCGAACACCCGAAACCGAAAGTCCTCGGCAGCCAGACCGCCGTCGTCACCGGCCCTGCCGGTGAAGAAATCTACTGCGACCAATACGGCCGCATCAAAGTCCAATTCCACTGGGACCGCGACGGCCAGTCCGACGACAAAACCACCTGCTGGATGCGCGTCGCCAGCGGCTGGGCCGGCGCCGCCTACGGCGGCATCGCCATCCCGCGCATCGGCATGGAGGTGCTCGTCACCTTCCTCGAAGGCGACCCCGACCAGCCCCTCGTTACTGGCTGCCTGTACCACAAGGAAAACGTCGTCCCCTACGACCTGCCGGCCAACAAGACCCGCAGCACCTTCAAAACCCTCAGCTCCCCGGGCGGCAAGGGCTACAACGAATTCCGCATCGAAGACAAAAAAGGCGCCGAACAGATCTACATCCACGCCCAGCGCGACTGGGACGAAAACATCGAACACGACCAGAAAATCCGCGTCGGCAACGAACGCCACGACACCGTTGAAGCCAATGTGTTGAGTGAATTCAAGGTTGAAGAACACCGGATTACCCATCTGGATCGCATCAGTGAGATGCGCGCGGATGATCACCTGACGGTGGGTGTGACGCAGCATGTGAAGGTTGGGACTGGGCAGTTTGTGGAGGCCGGGACGGAGATTCACTATCACGCTGGTGAGAAGGTAGTGATTGAGGGTGGCATGGAGCTCACGGCCAAGGCTGGTGGGAGTTTTGTGAAGGTTGATGCTGGTGGTGTGACCATCAGCGGGGCTGAGGTGAAGGTTAATACCGGTGGTGCGCCTGGATCAGGTACAGGTATTCAGATACTTGCACCATTCATTCCGGGCCTCGCAGCCATTGATAACGCCGGACGCCTGATGCAAACCCGCGCCAACCAGATGATGCAGGCGGAGTCCCTCGCCGTGACGCCAAAACTCAAAGCACCTACCGGCATCTGCGTCGAATGCCTGAAAAAAGCCATGCGTGAAAAACTCGCCCTGCAAACGGGGGCCAATTGATGACGAAGAGTGACGCAGCGAAAGCCTGGAGCGAAGCACAAAAGAACGCTCAGTCGATATTCGCGATCGTTGAGACCGGTCTGTTGCCGGAACCCGCTCGATTGCAGTTCGTCAGCGCTGATCCGTCTCGACGGCCGTTGATGGTGCAACCGGAATTCTCCGAACTGCGCAACTACGGTCCTTGGCTGGTCGACGTTAGCCACATGGAATTTGAGGCCTTTCTCGCTCACGAACGATTCACCGGCTGCACCGCAATGGCTAGTTGGATTCGTACTGACTGCCCAGCCGACAAGCTCGCCGCTCACCTTAGTGATGCGTTGCTGGCAAAAAATGAAGCTGGCGAAGTCCTGATGATTCGTAGCTACGCACCAGAAGTGGTGCCGATGCTGTACGCACGCGATGATCTGTCTTGGCATGCGTGGCTGTTTGGCCCACTGCAGGAATGGTGGGTGCCAGCAGAGGAAGATCAATGGCAGTGTCTGAAGGGGTTCAACCTCGAAAAGCCCGGAAGATACGAGCCTATCTTTCTTGACGGAAAGCTGTGGACGGACATGGAGATCGATCCTCTACCCTACAGCCTCACCACTGAACTGGAAAAAGAAGCGCCTGAAGTGTTTGCCAGCACCTGCCACGGTGCACGGTTGAAGCAAGTGAAAGAAGCGCTGGACGCTGGCCGCAGTGAAGGTTTAACAGACGCGGAAGACGTCACTCTCTTTGCCAGCCTGCAATTGATGGACCGCGAATTTCCGGCGAACTGGCCGATGTGGGAAAAGGCGAAAGAACGGGCAATTGGAGAGAAGTTGCCGCTTGGTGTGGTGATGCGAGAGTTGTCGGAGTGAGTGTCGAGAGGAGCATGTTGATCAGCACTTTCTGTCTGTCTCAAGTTTTCTGGATATTCAAGATGCATTGCTGGATAAGGAATTCACGTAAATGACCGTGGCCATGAATACTAAGCGGCAAAAAATCTGGCGTCGCCGCAATCTTGTCATCGGGGTATTCGTTTTACTGCTGCCTTTCATTGGATCGTATCTTTATAACCAGTTTCGTACGCCGGGTGCGATGTTGACATCTGCGAACTATATGGATCGGCCTATTCTAAGCTTTTGGATAAACGATTTCTGGGGCGGAAATCTCGCCGCAATGGGAGGCGGCGGCACTATGTGCTGCAAAAAAATTCAAGGGCCTACTGTAAAAGTAACTTGGATTCTTAGCCGAACTGGAGAGCAACTCCGTCAAGGGGTAAAAAAAGAAACTCATGAAAGAATTCTTCCCTTACCTGAACGTCAGAGGACAGATGAATTTCTTCACGTACGATTCCTTCCTGGAAATATCGTAGAACTGAAATGGAGTCCTGACCTCGTTAGCCCATTCGAAAAATTCCATAGATCTTCAACCAGTCCGGAGCAAGGAAGCCTGAAATGAGCGGAAACTCTAATCTAGATCGTGCTCAGACGGTCAGTACAAAAGCTTGCGCAGTTACTGACGGGCAGAAAAAATCAGTTTTGCCCTGCGAGTCCACGCTACACATCTCATTTTTTTTTGATGGGTTCGGTCGAAATTCGGTCAACGATATTCAGGAAGGTAACCTAAGCAATGTGGCCCGCCTGTTTTTCGCACATCCGGATGACACTGGCCAAGACAGAATTCAAACAAATGTGGATCGCCGCAGATTCTACATATCCGGTCTAGGGTCTGACTTCGATGCGTCACTCGGCGGCGGCGCTGCTACCAGCGGGGCTGGCATTGATGGCGCGTTGAGCCGAGCCAAAGACAGTGCTTTGAAATCCCCCGAAGACACTTTCAGTAAGAGCCCACTTGATGCAGCAAAAGATATTCTCACGGGTAAAAAATGGTGGGAATCTTTGTTAAACAACCTGAAGGTTGGCAATGTCATCTCCGGAGCTATTAAAGCCGCAGCGCCGGCGGGGCTAGATCTTTTCGGAATAACTCGAGACAACGAGTATACCGCTACTTTTTTCAAAACAGGCGTTGATACGCGACTTGAGGCAGCATTTAAAGTCGTAGAAAAGACACTCGCTGATGCAAAAGAAAAAAGTGGCGCGCCTGTAAAGCGTATTTCCATCTCTGTCTTTGGATATGACTTCGGGGCGAGTCTTGCTCGAGCATTCACCCATAAACTGTTCGAAGAGTGTGATCCCGCAACAAATGTTTTTAAAGGCGCCCAACTCGAAGTGAATTTCGCCGGATTGTTTGACGCGGTGGATCGAAGCGGCGACAGCTCTATTTTACTGGAATATTTCATCCCGTTTGTGAACATTGTGGATGACGGCGAGTGCCTCGCTGGGCCCGTTAAATCTGCGCTTCATCTTGTTGCCGCCCATGAGTGCCAGGATTCTCGCCGCTCCAGGCTGATCGGCACTGGTCCGTCCACTCCTAAATGGGAGGAACGATTAGTACCAGGGACGAGCTACGACGTGGGAGGCGGTTTGAAAAAAACCGACGTCGCTCATAGCACTGAGCTTCAACTAGCAAGTTTGCATGAAATGTATCAAGCTGCCCGAAAGGCAGGAGTTCCCTTTCCTACACTTGACGAATTGCATGAGAGCCAGCCAGATATCGCCGAGTATTTCATACTGAACGATCATATCAACGGCGCAAGCGCGATCGGCGCGAGCAAAGATTACATGAGTAAAGCGGGTAATAAAAAAGTATCTGCTGAAAGCTTCCTAGCCCATCGTCGATTGTATATCCAACGTTTGCGTGGTTTATGGGAGTTGTATCGTGGGCAGCATCAAGCATATGACGACCAAGAAGAGCGCCTGCAACGTCCTATTTTTAGCAAACAAGGCTCAATCGCACGAGCGCTAGGGATGAGCAGCGAAAGCGCCGCTCAAGCAGCAAAACGCGATCAGGCTCTCAAGCAAACTCAGCAAGGCAAGGCTGCCCTCCGCGCCGAGCTAAGTTGGCTTGAGGACGTAGACCGCGAAGCCTGGAGGTTGAAAACCAGCTTTCCCTCTGCCCCCGTAAAAGCGCTGTTGGACGAGTGGTTTGCTCCAGTTCCCAAAGGCCTTAATTTCGACGTTGAAGATCTACTCGAATTTTACGTAAACGATCAATACATGATCCAACAGATACCTCGGGGCACAGGTATTCCGATACCTAAATACTTTCGCGTTCGAGAGTTCGATATGCCGAGCCTGAATAAAACCAAAGGGATGGCCCCCGACTATCTGGAACAGATGATGCGGAAACCTTCAGCAGAGGTTCCCGGTGCATCAACCTAAAGTCAGGAAGATTCATTTCAGTCTCAAAGACTGAATATTGCTTTTCTAGTTTGGATTTCATGCGTTTGATAGATATTGCTGCGGACGCACGTCGAAAACGAACATGGCGAAGAAGGCGAATAGCCCTGGCTGTACTGGTTTTGCTGCTTAGCTACGCCACCCCAAAAATCATTGATCTATTTCGTACGCCCGGCGCCATGCTGACATCAGAAAATTACACAGATCGGCCAATATTCAGCTTTTGGATAAATGACTTTTGGGGCGGCAATCTGTTCGCAATGGGCGGCGGTGGAATAATGTGCTGCTCCAAATTTGAGGGAGACACAGCTAAAGTCACCTGGATATTGGACATGACCCAACAGCAGCAAATACAGGGCTCGGTAGAAGAGCGCCATGAAATTCAGCTTTCGCTTCCCCAGCGCGGCCCGCACGATCAGTACCTGCATGTGCGCTTTGATCCGGGTAATAAAGTACGGCTCGGATGGAGTCCTGACTTGTTTAGCCCATTTGAACCCCTACCAACCAAGACGGTGTCGGAAAGCAGTGAGGCGCAGTAAAAATATGCGATTCAGCCAAGCGCCCATATCCAGTCGCACGAAGATAGTGATCTGCGTGACAGTGGTGCTGGCCGCTTTTGTAATTTCTCTAATTCTTGACCGTGTTCGTACGCCCGGTGCTGCCCTTACACCCCACAACTACACCGATCGTCCCATCGGCAGCTATTGGGTAAATGATCACTGGGGCGGTAACGGAGGCGTGACCTGCTGTTGGAGCATTGATGGCAACACCGCTAAAGTTGCGTGGATTCTGAGCATGTCTAAAGCTCAAGAGGACCAGGGGATGAAGATCGAAAGACACGAAGTGCAAATGCACTTACCTTCACGCAACCGCGGCGATGACACGTTGCATGTCTATTTTCTTCCGAACAATCGTATCGAGTTGATGTGGGCATCGACGGTGCTGGATCCGCTTCGTCACGAAACGGAAATCTTGCCACGCTGAAACACGGGTCGTTTCTCACTCCCTCCCGTGGCCACTTCCAATCATTTTCTCATCAAACCGGCGCCTTCCAGCTCAACATCTGCTGCTGCGCCACCTGCACCAAATCATTGCCATCCTGCGTCAGCAGGTAAAGTGCATGGGTGAGGTGTGGAATGTCCTGCACGTCGGCGTGCTTGAAGCATAGGCAATGCAAGGTTTCGAGCAGATCGGCAGAGGCGCGGATGCGTTGAACGGCAGCTTCGAGGATGTCTTTCGGGTTCGCTTGGGTGTCGAGAGCAGCGTCGGGGTTTCGGTGACGTTGGTGCTGGGGGGAGATAGCGGCTTTGTAGCGGCTTAATTATTGGCGTTTTGATTACTCAACTGTATTAGAAGGTAACCGCCATAGCCGTGACCAAACGTTGGGAGGCGGCCGGGTACAGGCTTGGTCAACCGAGAACAGTTCAAAACTCAGCTCGCCCGAAGGCGTCCTGCAGACAGCCGCGACAGCAGTGCACTTCGCGGACCAGAAAATTCGCGCAGGGCAAATGATGGCACATATGCAACGAACTTTTCTCAGGTGACCCAACCCGAAGCACTGATTTTGCAGCGGTACCGGACAACAACCTTCCCCTCCACCTGCCGAAAGCAGAGTAGCTTTTGTAGGAATTCGCCAAACCTTCTAAAGAAAACCGCCGCACTCCCTAACAGCCGGCGTTCAGCTCGGTTAACCATCCCTTAACACCGTGTTCAAAAACTCCACTGAACCGCACGCCCTCAGCCATTCTGGCTGTCGCCCAGTGCCGCAGGTTCGAGTGAATCACGCCGAATACTAGAACCGCCACAAGGGAGTCCTCATGAACATTCGCCCTTTATTGCTCAGCGCCGCCCTCGCCTGCACCGCATTTGCCGGGCTGGCCCAGGCCAATGACACCTCTGGCACATCCAAAGCCATGCCGTATCAGTACGGCATGCCGCTGCATGTGCCCAAAGTGGTGTCGTTGACCGAGCCACCAACGCAACTGTGCAAATTGGTTACGGCCGATATGAAGTACATCGACAACGCCGGCAAGCCAGCAGAGATCAACTCCAGGAAATTATCTGACGCGTGCAGTCAACAGAACTGACAGACGCTTCTGATTTTCCGGTTGGCCATAGGCGTGGGCGATGTCGGCGGGTATGCTCGGGGCCTTCCCTACTGCCGCAAGGACTGGCCATGCAGTTGTCGTTTCGCACGCTGTCGAGCTTCACTTCCATCCTGTGTTTTCTGCTGGCGCTGGTCTGGGGATTTTTTCCGGAGGTGTTGCTGGCGATCTGGAGTATTGGCTATTCGGAAGGCACTGGCGTAGTCGCAAGGCGCAGCGCGGTGCTGTTTGTGGCGCTGGGGGTGATGTTCTATTTGCTGCGCAATGCTCCGCCATCAGTAGCACGCAGTGCGCTCAGCAATGGTTTCATCGTCGGCTGTTTCGGTCTGGCGGCGTTGGGTTTTGGCGAATGGCTCAACGGCCATGCCGGCCCCGGGATTTTGCTCGCGGTGCTGGTCGAGTTCGCGCTGGGCCTTGGTTTGTGCAGGCCCGGCGCGTGACGGTCGAACTGGGTGAAACGGTGGGTTAAACGGCTCGAGAACGAGCGCTGGTTTGATGGGTCGTGGTTTGTTGCGCGAGATCGGAACGCAGGCCCGCGACCAGGTTGTTGATTTCACGGCAGCTATTCAGGCCGCTGGCATCGATGCCACTGACGTAAAGCTCGGCCTGGTCTGTTCGATGATCGCCAAACACTTTAACGGACATCGACAAGTCTGGTGTGAGCGTGCACTGGCAGCGTTTCGGCAGGAAGCTGCTTTCAATGATATTGCGTAATTCCAAGGCAGATAAAAACATGGCGAACCCTCTCCTTTCTGTGCGATTGCCAATCAAGTATTCACGCTGACCCTTTGCTGCGCCTTCACGGGTGTGCCCCCGCTGTTTCCCTGGTGCGGCAAGTGGTGGTACTGCGAAATGCTCATTGGAGTGTAGGCGCCCAAATCCTGTGCGCCGCACTTACATAACGCATAAAACGTGCCTTTGGTCGGGTTGATTCGGCTCCTGAAAAATCAAGCACTTGGAAGCATCGCCAGTATTTTGCTATTTGCAAAATGCATGAATCAACCACCCGTCCCCTGCAATATGCAATCCCCCGGACATTTGCTTTCGAGCCGTATGACGGCAAGAATGCCTCCTATCGCAATTCAACCCGCACGGAGGCTTCCATGAATTCCTTAAGCATCTACGCGACCGCTGGCCTGCTCATCGCCAGCCTCTCCACCCTCGCCCACGCCGCCAAACTCGAAGACGTCGCGCCGTATCCCAAAGCCGAAGCCGGGTTCACCCGCCAGGTCATTCATCTGCCCAAGCAAGAGCACGAAGAGAATTTCCAGGTTGAAATCCTCGCCGGCAAAACTCTGGAAGTGGATTGCAACCGCCAGCGTCTGGGTGGTGTGCTCGATGAAAAGAATCTGCAAGGCTGGGGCTATCCGTTCTATCGCCTTGAAAAAGTGATCGGCCCGATGAGCACAATGATGGCCTGCCCGCCCGGCAGCCAGAAAAAGCGTGCTTTCGTTCCGGTCGTCGGGGATGGCTTCATGTTGCGCTACAACAGCAAGTTGCCGGTTGTGGTGTACGCGCCTTCGGACGTTGAGGTGCGTTATCGCATCTGGTCGGCGTCGGACAAAGTCGGAACAGCCCTGCAGGAATGACCGGAGCCCAGCCCTTGATTACTTGCCACGTCAGATATGTGATCGATCCTTACCAGTTACCCGCTTTCGAAGCCTATGCCAAAGCGTGGCTCGGCATCGTTGAGCGCTTGGGCGGCACGCATCACGGCTACTTCCTCCCCTCGGAGGGCGCGAGCAACATTGCTTATTGCCTGTTCAGTTTCCCGTCGCTGGCCGATTACGAGAGCTATCGACATATTGCAATGACCGACCCGGAAAGCACCGCACTGGTGGCCGACCTGGTCGAGAAAAAATTCATTGTCAGTTACGAACGCACGTTTTTGCGCCCGTTGCTGCCCTGATCGCCATCACGCCGGCACGCCGCTAGCAGCGGCGCGCTCGGCAACGTGGCGCAGGCTGTCGAAGTTGATGTTGGCACCTGAATCGATGGCGACGAAGGTCTGATCACGAACGCCGGTGCGAGCCACGTATCGCTTGATACCCGCAACGGCTAGTGCGCCGGACGGTTCGGTGATCGAGCGGGTATCGTCGTAGATATTCTTGATCGCGGCGCAGAGCTCGTCATTGCTGACCGTGATTACTTCATCTACGCAGAAGCGGCAAACCTCAAAGCCATACGCGCCGATCTGCGCCACCGCCACGCCATCGGCGAAGGTACCGACGCTTGGTAGAACAACCCGCTCGTCCGCACTCAAAGCCGCTTGCAGGCACGCTGAATGTTCCGATTCGACGCCGATGATCCGCACTTCCGGGCGCAGGTATTTGACGTAGGCCGCGATACCGGCGATCAAGCCTCCGCCGCCGACCGGGATGAAGATGGCGTCCAGCGCGCCTTGATGCTGGCGCAGGATTTCCATCGCCACGGTGCCTTGGCCGGCGATCACGTCAGGATCATCGAAGGGTGAAACGAACGTGCATCCGCTCTGCTCAGCCAAATGCAACGCGTGGGCCAGAGCAAACGGGAAACTCTCTCCATGCAGCAGGGCTTCGGCACCACGACTGCGCACGCCGAGGACTTTGAGCTCAGGGGTGGTAGACGGCATCACGATCGTTGCGCAGACGCCCAACTCCCGTGCCGCCAGCGCTACACCCTGCGCGTGATTACCCGCCGATGCCGTAATCACTCCCCGCGCTTTCTGCTCATCGCTCAGTTGCACGAGTTTGTTGTAGGCGCCACGGATCTTGAAAGAGAACGTCGGTTGCAGATCTTCGCGCTTGAGCAGGATCCGATTGCCCAATGTTCCCGACAACGCCGGCGCAGGCTGCAACGGCGTACGCACCGCGATGTCGTACACCGGTGCGGCCAGGATCTTTTTCACATAGTGCTCAAGCAGGGCTCGCTGGTCGGGGCTGTGCGGCATGATCGTCTCCTGACATTTATCAGAACCCCGGGGACAGAAAGTAAAAACCCGCCTCCAGGGCGGGTTGGGTGCTGCAGTCGTGAGCTAGCCCGCCAAATAAGGAATGGCGGTAATAATGCTTGGCTGGCAGTGCGATACGGTGAAAGTCATGGGCTGGAAATTAGCCTGCCGGCAGATGGCAAGTCAATGGTCAATTGCGCGCCGCACCGGTAGGCTGGCGATTCTGCTCATCACACCAAGGAAGGAAAGCATGATGTCCATCGCCCTGCCTCTCACCGCTTTGCTCGCGTTCAGCGGTTACACCATTTCGGTAATGCTCCAGGCTGAACAATCCCTGATCGACTTCGGCCTCAGCCTGATGTCACGACCTGACACTGCGCAAGTAGTCATCGATCTGTACCTGCTGGCGACCCTGGCCGGGCTATGGATGGTCAAGGACGCCCGGGCTCGCGGGCAGTCGGTCTGGTCTGTGCTGCCTTATTTGTTGCTGACGGCGGTTTTTGTCTCGGTTGGGCCATTGTTGTATCTAGTGGTACGCGGGATTCGTGAGCGCAACAAGAAGGCGGTGGATCTGGCTCGGGTGGTTTGATCCGGATTATTCCGCGTCGGCCGGATTGCCTTCGCGGGCAAGCCCGCTTCCACAGGGGAATTGTCAGGATAAAAGACGAGGTCTCCAGAACCTGAATATCGCGGCTGTCAACTGTAAAGTCTGACAGTTATGCCACCAACCCTGATGCGGTAACTTGAGCCTTCACCGGGAGCTTGCCCCCATTAACGTCCTGCGTCAGGAGCATGAGCGATGAGTGATTCAGCGTCCACATCTACAGGAGAGTTTTCTGCCGAGACGGAAGGTGGTGAACGCTTGTTGTTTTATACGACGTTAGTGAATCTTGCGATCAGCTCTCGCCCGGTGCCTGTCCCTTTTTGGCAAGCTATTGGTGATCAGGAATTCGACGAACCGCTTCCGCGGCGACACGCCTATCTGAGTGTCTATTTCCCTGTGGGGGTAACGGCAGGCACCTATCCGCTGACCAGGGACGGCGACTATCGAGGGAGCTATGCGGTCGGCACTCTCGGTGATGCGCAGTCGTACTATTCAACATCAGGAGAAATAACGCTGACTATCGTGCCGTCATCGGAAGGCGGACAAGTTGAGGGCACAGTGTTCTTTACAGCGCTAAATGATAAAAACGGGAAGACAGTCACTATCAAAGATGGCAAGTTCAACATGAAAAACCAGGCCTTACCTCGGCAGCGACCATGAGCGGGGGTAAGCTTTTGAATGGTCAGCCCGGCGTTCTCGCGGCCCCGCTGCCTCAGCCCCGCCTCACCGCAACAAACGCCGCCGTTTCATACGGCACCGTCACCACATCCCTGCCGAGCAGCTCAGGCTCTGCGGCAATCAACGCACGAATCTGCCCATCGACCTGCGCTCGCTGCGCATCCGGCAGCGCGGCGATGAAACTGGTCGAGCGCACGCGGTTGAAGATCACGTCTTCCGGCGATCCGGTATGGTCATGGTGAAAACGCTCAACCTGCAATGGCGCAAATGCCGGGTGCGGAAACGCTGCGCGCCAGGCGCCGGTGTAATAGCGCGGCGTGTCACCTTCGAGCGCGTTGACGATGGCGTCCAGTTTCCGCACCCAACTGACACGGGTGTCGCGCAGGTTCCAGATCAACCCCAACTGGCCACCGGGCTTGAGTACCCGGGCGATTTCCGTCAGCGCTTCGGTGCTGGCGAACCAGTGAAACGCTTGCGCGCAAATCACCACATCCACAGAAGCATCCGGCAACGGCAGATCAGTCGCCGTGCCACTCACCGCCAAGACTTGCGGCCACGCGTCAGAGAGCTTCTCCAACATCTGCGCCACCGGTTCCACGGCAATCACCTGGGCGCCGGTCGCCACCAGCCGCCCGGTGAACTTGCCGGTGCCGGCGCCCAGATCGAGCACGGTTTTATGCCCATCCAGACCCAGCGTCGCGGTCAACCATTGACTGACTTGCGGCGGATAGTCCGGCCGCCCTTTGACGTAGGTGTCGGCAGCGCTTTTGTAGCCGGCAGCGGCTGAGTGATGGACCTGATCGTTCATGACAATGCTCCTTTAGGCAAAACATCGGATCAACGGCAGACGCTCCCGAGCATAGCGCTTGAATTTACGCTGAACTTGAACAGTCACTGATAAAGCAATGAATAAAGTTTCACCCTGTGGTGTTCAAAGTGAAACATAACCCCTGTGGAGCCTTGTCCATGACTATTCGTTCCGTTATGTTCGCCGCCCCGTTGCTGCTGGTCGCGGCGATGGCCAGCCATTTGGCCTTGGCCAATAATGAACAAGAGGTGCAAAAACCCGAATGCCCGAAAGGCCAGGTTTGGGACAGCAAAACGCAAAAGTGCGTACTGCAAACAAGCAGCCTGTTGCCGGACGCTGACCGTACCGACTACGTCTGGCGCCTCGCCAGGGTTGGTCGCTGTGAAGAAGCTCTGGCGCAGCTCGATACGCCCAGGCAACCGACCACCGCCCAGCCCTGACTAGCGCGGTTACGCCACACGCACACTGGGGCGCACCGACGAGGGCGTCGGTTATTACCTGCAATCGGTGAGGCTCAATCCGCAGTACGCGCAAGTGTGCGCATACTTTGGCGACGCCGCCGGTTTATCGGTGGCGCTGCCGCTGCGCGGTTGGCCGGTGGCAAGTTGGTCGACGGCTTGTTCCTTGGCCTGAATCCTTCTCCAGTCACATTGAAGTTGCCGGGTGCGGAATTCAAACGGGCACAAATGCTTGAGTACGACGGCGTGCCGATTGCGCAGATTGTTTATCAGGATGCGAAACACGTGCAACCGGCGCGGTGTGTGACCCTGCACTACCCCAAGTGAGAAATTTTCCAAGGACTCCACGATGCCTGATACATCCCGCTCTGCCTTACTGGTAATCGACGTTCAAAACGACTTCACCCCCGGCGGCCAATTAGCGGTACCGGAAGGTGACCTGATTGTGCCGCTGATCAACCAGCTCGCGCGCCAGTTCAAACAAGTTGTCATTGCTCAGGACTGGCACCCTGGCGGCCATATCTCGTTTGCATCCAGTCACCCCGACCGCCAGCCCTACGACGTCATCGAGCTACCCTACGGCGAGCAAACGCTGTGGCCCGAGCATTGTGTACAAGGGTCCACCGGGGCCGAATTCCACCCGGGACTGAATTTGCCGCACGCGCAATTGGTCATCCGCAAGGGCTGCAATCCCGACATCGACAGCTACTCGGCATTTCTCGAAGCAGACCGAAGCACCACCACAGGGCTGGCGGGCTACTTGAAAGAACGCGGCATCGACACCGTGTACATGGTCGGCCTGGCTCTGGATTTCTGTGTGATGTTTTCAGCTCTGGATGCGCGCGCGGCGGGCTTCAATGCATTTGTGGTGCTGGATGCCTGCCGGGCGATCGATCTGGACGGCTCGCTGGCTGCAGCGTTTGAGCGGATGCAAAGTGCAGGGGTCGGGTTGATTCAATCCACAGAACTGGTCTGAACGACCACAGCCATCTGAGGGAGCGAGCCTGCTCGCGAAAGCGTTGGGTCAGTCAACGCAAACTTGGCTGACAGACCGCCTTCGCGAGCAAGCTCGCTCCCACAAGTAAATTTCAACGTCATGAGCCTCAGGTGTCAGTGGGCAACCACAGCCTGAATCGCGCGCCACCCAACGGCGAACCTTCGACCGTCAGCGTGCCGCCCTGCGCTTCCAGCGCTCGGCGGCTGATCGCCAGACCGAGGCCGAACCCACCCGTCGCGCGGTCACGGCTGCGATCAAGCCGGTAGAACGGTTCGAAAATCCGCTCACGTTCGTCGTCGGGAATGCCGATGCCATCATCGTCGACCCAGATCTCGCACCCTCCGGCAACGACCTGCACGCCAATCTGAATGCGTTTTTCGCAATAGCGCATGGCGTTGCGCAACAGATTCTGAATGGCCCGGGCGGTCAGGCGCGGGTCCAGTGCGAAGCGTTCGAGCTGACCGTGCAGCAACACGTCGATGACGATTTCCGGTGACTCCAGCTCCTCGTCGACACTGCCGAGAATGCTGTCGATGAATTCATCCAGTGACACTTCGACCCGCTCGGGCGATTGCGCCGGATTCTGCAAGCGGCTGTAAGAGAGCAATTCCAGCACCAGTTCATCCAGCTCCCGGATATGCGCGACCAGGCTTTGCAAGCGGTCGCGGCTGGCGGCTGGCAAGTCTTCGGACAACGCCAGCGCCAGGCCGAAATCCAGACGCGTCAGCGGCGTACGCAGCTCATGGGACACGGCGTTGAGCAGGTCGCGCTGCTGGTTGAGCAGGTTTTCGATATCACCGGCCATGGTGTCGAAAACATTGGCGAGGCTGCCGATGTTCGAACTCGGGGCGATTCTGGTGCGCTCGCTCAAGTGTCCTTTGCCGAAGCGTTCGGCGGTGCCTTTCAGGCGCTCCAGATCGCGCCAGTGCGGACGCAGCCAAAGCAACAGGCAGCCGAGCAACATCGCGCCGATCAGCACGTTGATGCTCCAGTACAACAGATCGACGTCGACCGGATCGGGCGGCACGACCATGCGCACAGCCATTTCCGCATTCAGCGGAGTCACCGCCAACGTTCGCCAGCCCCAGTCACCGATGCGCACAACGTTTTCGCCACGGTGCAGACGTTCCTGCTCAATGGGCGTGAACACCGGGTCGTTGATCGGCGTGAGGACGATGTGCAGCGGCTGGAATTCCTTGTCCATCGCCGCCGCAATCGCCGGCCACTGCTCTTGCGGCGCAGCATGAAACTGCTTGGTGATCAGCGATTGCAGGCCTCGGGAAAAGTCCAGATTGTAGGTGACGAAGCGATCCCGGAACGCCATGACTACAAGGTCCGGCACCAGATAGATCGCCGCACTATAGGAAACGATCGTCACCAGATACAGGCGAAACAGGATGCGAAACATCAGCTCAGCATTCCCATTCGGAGCGGCTGAACAGATAGCCCTTGCCCCACACGGTCTTGATCTTGCGCGCCTCGCCGGCGTGATCATCGAATTTGCGCCGCAGCTTGGAAATGGCCACGTCCACCGAGCGGTCGGTGCCGTTGAATTCGATGCCGCGCAGCCGTTGCAGAATCTGATCACGACTCAACACTTCACCGGCATGCCGCGCCAGCACCACCAGCAAGTTGTATTCGCCGCTGGACAGCTCAACCGCTTGGTCGCGCCAGGTCACGGTGCGTTCGGACAGATCAATGCACAGATTGCCCATGACAATACGGTCATTGACCGTCAGCGGTTCGCCGAGGCTGCTGCGTCGCAGCAACGTGCGCACCCGCGCCAGCAGCACCCGTGGCTCGCAGGGTTTGGTGACATAGTCGTCAGCGCCCATTTCCAGGCCCAGCACCTGATCATGACTGTCATCGCGGGCCGTGAGCATCAGGATCGGCAATGTCGCCGAATCAGCGCGCAGCAGGCGGCAAACCTGCAGGCCGTCGAGGCCCGGGAGCATGAGGTCGAGGATCACCAGATCCGGCGGACTGATCTGCGCCCGCTCGCGCACATGGTCGCCACGGCCAATGACGCTGACGGAATAACCGTTACGCTCCAGGTAGCTGGAGATCAGTTCGGCGAGGGCGGTGTCGTCTTCGACCAGGAGGATATTGGGCATGGGGTGTTCCAGATATTGCTGAGGTAGATGTCAGACCGCTTTCGCGAGCAAGCTCGCTCCCACAATGGTTTTGCATTGTTCACAAAACTCATGTGGGAGCGAGCTTGCTCGCGAAAGCGGTTTAACCGTCACAAAAGAATTCAAGGCCTGCAGGATATACGCCCTCACCCGCCACTGAGCAAAACCCTTACACAATTTCACACAGCAACTACAAAGCTTCACCGCTAACCTCCCCGTCTGGCCGTAGGATGCGGCCTTCAATATTGGGGGTTGTACATGTCTGGAAAACTGCTGGCCGGGCTCGGCCTGATCGCATTGGCGCTGACGCTGAGCGCTTGTGATTCGTCCTCGAACGCCGAAGAGCAAGCGCCACCGGCCACGGTACGCATCGAGACCATCAAAACCCAGCCACTATCGATCAGCAGCGAATTGAGTGGCCGCATCGCCGCGCCACGGATTGCCGAAGTGCGTGCGCGGGTGGCCGGTGTAGTGTTGCAGCGCACCTATCGCGAAGGCAGCGACGTGAAAAAGGGTGATGTGCTGTTCCGCATCGACCCGGCGCCGTTCAAGGCCGACCTGGACAGTGCCGAAGCAGCGCTGCGCAAGGCCGAGGCCAATGCCTTTCAGGCAAAACTGCAGGAACAGCGCTACGCGCAGTTGATCGATGACAAGGCCATCAGCGGTCAGGACTTCGACAACGCCCGCGCCGCTGCCCGGCAGACGGCGGCCGATGTCGCCGCCAGCAAGGCAGCGCTTGAACGGGCGAAACTGAACCTCGGTTATGCCACCGTCACCGCGCCGATTTCCGGGCGTATCGGGCGCGCGCTGGTCACCGAGGGTGCGCTGGTCGGGCAGAACGAAACCACGCCGCTGGCGTTGATTCAGCAACTCAACCCGATTCATGCTGACCTGACCCAGTCGACCCGCGAGCTCAACGAACTGCGTCGCGCATTTCGTTCCGGGCAGTTGCAGGAAGTCGGTCAGGATCAGGTCAAGGCCACGCTGATTCAGGATGACGGCAGCCTGTATCCATTGCCCGGCAAGCTGCTGTTCAGCGATATAACCGTTGACCCGGGCACTGGTCAGATCATCCTGCGCAGCGAATTCCCCAACCCCGATCTCGACCTGCTGCCGGGCAGCTTCATCCGCGTACGCCTTGAACAGGCGACCATCCAGAACGGCATCACCGTGCCGCAACGTGCGGTGCAGCGTGACAGCGCCGGGGTTGCTCAGGTGCTGACCGTCGATGAGCAAATGCGCGTTGCGCAGCAACCGGTGCAGCTGGGTGCGGTGCAGAACAATCGCTGGATCGTCACCGGAGGCTTGAAGCCCGGCGACCGCATCGTGATCGAAGGTCTGCAACACGCCCGTCCAGGGGAAAAAGTGCAGATCGACGAAACCCCTCTTCCACTTGCCCAGACCGCTGGTCAGTAAGCAGGACGCTCTAATATGCCGCAGTTCTTTATCGACCGCCCGGTGTTCGCCTGGGTGGTTGCCCTGTTCATCCTGTTGGCCGGTGCGCTGGCCATTCCGCAGTTGCCAGTGGCGCAATACCCCGACGTCGCACCGCCGCAGATCGAAATCTACGCCGTGTATCCCGGCGCCTCGGCGCAGACTGTCGATGAAAGCGTGGTCAGCCTGATCGAGGAAGAACTCAACGGTGCCGATCACCTGCTCTACTTCGAATCGCAAAGCAGCCTCGGCAGCGCGACGATCAAGGCGACGTTCCAGCCGGGCACTAACCCGGAACTGGCGCAGGTCGACGTGCAAAACCGCCTCAAGGTAGTCGAGTCGCGCCTGCCGCAAGCGGTCAATCAGCAGGGTTTGCAGGTGGAGAAGGTCTCTTCCGGTTTCCTGTTGCTGATTACTCTGACCTCCAGCGACGGCAAGCTCGATGAGGTCGCGCTCAGCGATTATCTGGCGCGCAACGTGATGAACGAAATCAAGCGTCTGGAGGGTGTCGGCAAAGCGCAGTTGTACGGTGCCGAACGGGCGATGCGCATCTGGATCGATCCGCAGAAACTCATCGCTTTCAATCTGACGCCGGCCGACGTCAACGCCGCCATCGTTGCGCAGAACGCCCAGGTTTCGGCCGGCAGCATCGGCGATCTGCCGTCACCTTCGACCCAGGAAATCACCGCGACGATTCTCGTCAAAGGCCAGTTGTCGACGCCGCAGGAATTTGCCGACATCGTGCTCAAAGCCAATCGCGACGGCTCCACCGTACGCATCGGTGATGTCGCGCGGGTTGAGATCGGCAGTCAGGAATACCAGTTCGGCACACGGCTGAATGGCAAGCCGTCCACCGCTGTCGGCGTACAACTGTCGCCGGGCGCCAACGCGCTGAGTACCGCGACCCTGGTCCGGGCGAAGATGGACGAACTGGCGCGCTACTTCCCGGCAGGCGTCGAATACAAGATTCCGTACGACACGTCGCCGTTCGTCAAAGTCTCGATCACCAAAGTGATCTACACCCTTGGCGAGGCCATGCTGCTGGTGTTTGCGGTGATGTTCCTGTTCCTGCAGAACGTGCGCTACACGCTGATCCCGACACTGGTCGTGCCGGTGGCACTGATGGGCACTTTCGCGACCATGCTCGCGCTGGGTTTTTCCATCAACGTGCTGACCATGTTTGGCATGGTGCTGGCCATCGGCATTCTGGTGGACGACGCCATCGTCGTGGTGGAAAACGTCGAACGGATCATGGCCAGCGAGGGCTTATCGCCCAAGGACGCCACGCGCAAGGCGATGACGCAGATCACCGGGGCGATCATCGGCATCACTCTGGTGTTGGTCGCGGTGTTTATTCCGATGGCGTTCATGCAAGGTTCTGTCGGGGTGATCTACAAGCAGTTCTCGCTGTCGATGGCAACATCGATTCTGTTCTCGGCGTTCCTCGCCCTGACGTTAACCCCGGCACTGTGCGCGACACTGCTCAAGCCGATTGCCAAGGGTGAGCATCACGAGAAGTCCGGATTTTTTGGCTGGTTCAACCGCCGCTTCGAGCGCCTGACCGATCGTTATCAGGGCTGGGTCGGCTATGCGCTGAAACGTAGCGGGCGTTACCTGCTGATCTACGTCGTGCTGCTGGTCGGACTGGGCCTCTGTTTCGCGCGACTGCCCTCCTCTTTTCTACCCACCGAAGATCAGGGCTACACCATCACCGATATTCAATTGCCGCCCGGCGCGACCAAGAACCGTACGGTGCAAGTAGCCGAGCAGCTTGAAGCGCATAACGCTGGCGAGTCGGGGATCAGTGACAGCGTGATCATTCTGGGCTTCAGTTTTTCCGGTAGCGGGCAGAACGCGGCGCTGGCGTTTTCAACGCTCAAGGATTGGTCGGAACGGGGCGGTGACGATGCCGCCAGCTCCATTGCCGAGCGCGCCAACGCTGCATTGAGTCAGATCAAGGACGCCATGGCGTTCTCGGTACTGCCGCCGCCGGTGGATGGCCTCGGCACATCCAGCGGCTTCGAGTTCCGCTTGCAGGACCGCGGCGGCCTGGGCCACGCGACGTTGATGCAGGCGCGCAGCGAATTGCTCGCCGCCGCCGAGAAAAGCCCGATATTGATGAACGTGCGTGAAAGCGCGCTGGCCGAAGCGCCGCAAGTGCAGTTGGTCGTTGATCGCAAACAGGCGAATGCCTTGGGCATATCGTTTGCCGACATCGGCAGCGTGCTGTCCACTGCGGTCGGTTCCAGCTACATCAATGATTTCCCCAATCAGGGGCGCATGCAGCGGGTGGTGGTGCAAGCCGAAGGTGATCAGCGCAGTCAGGTGGATGACTTGCTGAAGATGCACGTGCGCAATACCGCCGGGGACATGGTGCCGCTGTCGGCATTCGTTCAGGCCAACTGGATTCAGGGCCCGGCGCAGCTGACCCGCTACAACGGCTATCCGGCGATTGCAATTTCCGGCGAACCGTCAGCTGGGCACAGCACCGGTGAGGCCATGGCGGAAATCGAGCGACTGGTAGCACTGGGGCCGAAAGGCCTTGGCCAGGAATGGACCGGCCTGTCGCTGCAAGAACGGTTGTCCGGCAATCAGGCGCCGATCCTGCTTGGTTTGTCGCTGTTGGTGGTGTTCCTGTGTCTGGCGGCGCTGTACGAGAGCTGGTCGATTCCGACTTCGGTGCTGCTCGTTGTGCCGCTGGGCGTGCTGGGCGCTGTGCTGGCGGTCACGTTGCGCGGGATGCCTAACGACGTGTTCTTCAAGGTTGGCCTGATTACCATCATCGGCCTGTCGGCGAAGAACGCGATCCTGATCATCGAGTTCGCCAAGAGCCTGTATGACGAAGGCCACGACCTGATCGACGCGACGTTGCAGGCCGCGCGTTTGCGGCTGCGACCGATCGTAATGACTTCGCTGGCGTTCATTCTTGGCGTAGTGCCATTGGCCATTGCCACCGGTGCCAGTTCGGCCAGCCAGCAGGCGATCGGCACTGGCGTGATCGGCGGGATGATTACGGCAACGCTGGCAGTGATCTTCGTGCCGGTGTTCTTTGTCGTCGTCATGAAGCTCGTAAAACGATTCTCCAAACCCCACTGATCCAAATGTAGGAGCTGTCGAGTGCAACGAGGCTGCGATCTTCTGATCTTGAAAAGCTAAAGTCAAAAGGTCGCAGCCATCGGCTCCTACAAAAGCAGGATTGCGTGCGCTATGGTGCAGGGACAGTTCACCGACGTGAGTCCCCATGCGCTTCCTCGCCCGCACCCACCCTCGCCTCTCCGCCGCCGCTCTGCTCGGACTCGCCACCGGCGTGCTGGTCCCCGCCGATTCGATCGTCAGCAAAATCCTCATCGGCTGGAACGTCGGTGTCTGGACTTACCTGGTCCTGATGTTCTGGCTGACCGTGCGCGCCAAAGCAACGGACGTCCAACGCATCGCTGAAGTCGAAGATGAGAATGCCAGCCTGGTGCTGTTCGTGGTGTGCATTGCCGCGCTGGCGAGCCTGGCCACCATCACCTTCGAACTGGCCGGCAGCAAGGATCTGGATAGCACCCACAAACTGATGCATTACGCGTTCACAGCATTCACGGTCATTGGCTCATGGCTGCTGATCGGGGTGATTTTCTGCGTGCACTACGCAAGATTGTTTTACACCTGGGATGGCAAGGAGCCGGCGCTGCGTTTCGCCGAAGGACTGACCACCCCCAATTATTGGGATTTTCTGTACTTCTCGTTCACCGTCGGCGTCGCTGTGCAAACTTCGGATGTCGGCGTAGCGACTCGGGGCGTGCGCAAAATCGTTTTGGCGCAGTCGCTGATTGGTTTTGTGTTCAACACTGCGATTCTGGGTTTTTCGATCAATATTGCCGCCGGTTTATTCGGGTAGGCAATCGTCCGCCTGTCGGTATCGACGGGCAACCTCACAACCATTCACTTGACGGCCGATTTGTTTCTGGTGTTTCCTGAAACCGGTTTCAGGGTGTTTCCGCCTTGGGCCTATAAATCCAATAACAAGGTTTCAGACCGTGAACGACTTTTCCGCCGCCCAGCGCAGCCGCGTCACCATGCTTGATGTTGCCGAACGCGCAGGCGTGTCCAAGGCCAGCGTGTCGCGTTTCATCGGTGATGACCGCACCCTGCTGTCTGATGCCATTGCCTTGCGCATCGAACAAGCCATCAGCGAACTGGGCTACCGCCCCAATCAAATGGCCCGTGGCCTGAAACGCGGGCGTACGCGCCTGATCGGCATGCTTGTCGCCGATATCCGTAACCCTTATTCAATTGCCGTGATGCACGGGGTGGAAACCGCCTGCCGTGCGCACGGCTACAGCCTGGTGGTGTGCAACACCGACCGCGATGACGAGCAGGAGCGCCAGCATCTGGCGCTGTTGCGCTCGTACAACATCGAAGGGCTGATCGTGAACACGCTGGGCCATCACCGTGACGAATTGCATGAGCTGCGCCGCGAGATGCCACTGGTGCTGGTCGATCGCAAGGTCGATGGGCTCGACAGCGACATGGTCGGGTTGAACAACCCGCTGGCGATAGAGATGGCGCTCGCGCATCTGGAGCTGCGCGGTTATCGGGATCTGGTGATGGTCACGGAACCGTTTGACGGCACCAGTTCGCGGATCGAGCGGGTCAGCAGTTTCAAGGCGCAGATTGCTCAGCGCTCGGGATTGGCCGGTGCGGTGCTGGAAACCGGCGACGCTCTGAACGCGCAACTTCAAACCTTTTTAAACACATCCGGCAATGGCCCGAAAGCACTCTTTTGCGCCAATGGTGTGGCGGCGTTGGCGGCCACATCGGCATTGCGAGTATTGGATGTCCGGTTGTTCGAGGATGTCGGGCTGATCGCCCTGGATGATCTGGATTGGTATCCGTTGGTGGGCAGCGGGATTACCGCGCTGGCTCAGCCGACACAAGAGATAGGCGCGCGGGCGTTTGAGTGTCTGCTCAAGCGCTTGCGCGGTGATGATGAGGTGGCGCGAATTGTGGATTTTGCGCCGGTGCTTATTGAGCGTGGGTCGACCCGTGAGGTTGGCGGTGTCTGATCTGACGCCTTCGCGAGCAAGCTCGCTCCCACACTTGAAATGCATTCCCATGTGGGAGCGAGCTTGCTCGCGAAGAGGCCAGCAAAAACAACACATCACTCACTGATACTTTTTTGAATAAAAATGAAACCGGTTTCAGAGGTCAAAACAATGAATAAACCAGCCGTTTCCATCAGTCTGTCCAGCTACGGCGCCGAGCTTGTGCGCCAGCGTGGCCAGGATTCCTTCATCGATATTCTCGCGGCGGCCGGGGCCAATCGCATCGAGTGGCGCGAAGAGCTGCTGACCCGTGAAGACCCGGCGCAACTGGCTCAGGCTACCCAGGCGCAGGGCCTGCAAAGCATTTATTCCTCACCCACCGAACTTTGGCTCGCAGGGCAAGCGCAGCCCAATCCCGAATTGATTACCGCGCTGCAACAGGCCCAGGTGTTCGGTTCGAAGTGGCTGAAAGTGTCGCTCGGCTATTTCACTGACAACTCTGATTTGCAGGCACTGGCCGAGCTACTCAAGCCGAGCCCGGTGCAGTTGCTGGTGGAAAACGACCAGACCCTGCATGGCGGTCGCATCGAGCCGTTTCAGCGTTTCTTCGCCGCCGTCGAGGAGCACAACCTGCCGATCAAGATGACTTTCGATATCGGCAACTGGCATTGGCAAGACCAGTCTGCCGCCAGCGCTGCACGTGCGCTCGGCCGTCATGTCGGTTATGTGCATTGCAAAGCCGTGGCCCGTCGCGCCGACGGCAAACTGGTCGCCGTACCGCCAGCCATCAGCGACCTGCATCTGTGGGAACAACTGCTGCGGCACATGGACCAAGGCGTTATGCGCGCCGCCGAATACCCGTTGCAAGGCGATGACCTGGTGCAACTGACCCGCGTACACGTCGCCGCCCTCGCCCGCCTTGGTCAATCGCGCCTGGAGCCAGCTCATGTCTGAGATCGATATTCTTTCTTTCGGTGAAACCATGGCGATGCTGGTTGCCGAACAGACCGGTGATCTGGCGAAGGTCGAGCAGTTTCATAAACGTATTGCCGGGGCCGACAGCAACGTAGCGATCGGCTTGTCGCGGCTGGGTTTCAACGTCGCCTGGCTGAGCCGGGTCGGTAATGATTCACTCGGGCGCTTTGTGGTCGAGACGCTGATCAAGGAAGGTCTGGATTGCAGCCACGTTGAAGTCGATAAAAACCAGCCAACGGGTTTCCAGTTCAAATCGCGCAATGACGATGGCAGCGACCCGCAGGTCGAATATTTCCGGCGCGGTTCGGCAGCCAGTCATTTGTCGGCGCACTCCATAAGCGACAACCTGCTGAGCGCCCGTCACTTGCACGCCACCGGTATCCCACCGGCGCTATCCGCCTCGGCGCGGGAAATGTCCTTCGAACTGATGACCCGCATGCGCAACGCCGGGCGCAGCGTGTCCTTCGACCCGAATCTGCGCCCGAGCCTGTGGGCCAGCGAGGGCGAGATGATCCGCGAGATCAACCGCCTCGCCGCCCTTGCCCATTGGGTGCTGCCGGGTTTGAGCGAAGGTCGTTTGCTCACCGGTTTTGACGACCCGGCGGACATCGCTGCGTTTTATCTTGATCAAGGTGCGGAAGCGGTGGCGATCAAGCTCGGGCCTGAAGGCGCTTACTACCGCACGCAGCTGGATCAGGGTTTTGTCGCCGGCGTGCCGGTGGCCAATGTCGTCGATACGGTTGGCGCCGGAGATGGCTTTGCGGTGGGGATGATCAGTGCCCTGCTGGAGCATCAGAGCTTTGCCGAAGCGGTGCAGCGGGCGAATTGGATTGGCAGTCGCGCGGTGCAGAGTCGTGGCGACATGGAGGGGCTGCCGACCCGCCAGGAGTTATCGATTGAATTTGAGGCCGCCTTCGCGAGCAAGCTCGCTCCCACAGGAGAACGCATTTCAACTGTGGGAGCGAGCTTGCTCGCGAAGAGGCCCGCCTGATTACCGCAAATCAATGAACCTGCTGCGACAAAAACAACAAGCTCAGGAGTCACACCGATGAAAACTGCAACCCTCGCCACCCGCCGCTGGTGGTACATCATGCCGATTGTGTTCATCACTTACAGCCTGGCCTATCTCGATCGTGCCAACTACGGCTTTGCCGCTGCATCGGGCATGGCCGAAGACCTGATGATCACCCCAGGCCTGTCTTCGCTGCTCGGTGCGCTGTTCTTTCTCGGTTACTTTTTCTTCCAGGTACCGGGCGCGATCTACGCACAAAAGCACAGTGTGAAGAAGCTGATTTTCGTCAGCCTGATTCTCTGGGGCGGCCTCGCCACGCTGACCGGCGTGGTCTCCAACGCCTACTGGCTGATCGTTATTCGCTTCATGCTCGGCGTGGTCGAAGCGGCGGTGATGCCGGCGATGCTGGTCTACCTCTGCCATTGGTTTACCCGTGCCGAACGCTCGCGGGCCAACACCTTTCTGATTCTCGGCAACCCGGTGACCATGCTGTGGATGTCGGTGGTCTCGGGTTATCTGGTGCAGCATTTCAGCTGGCGCTGGATGTTCATTATCGAGGGGCTGCCGGCGGTGCTTTGGGCGTTTATCTGGTGGCGTCTGGCCGACGATCGTCCGGCCCAGGCCAAGTGGCTCAATGACCAGGAAAAGCAGGATCTGGAAAGCGCCCTCGCCGCTGAACAGGTCGGGATCAAAGCGGTGAAGAACTATGCCGAGGCATTCCGTTCGCCGAAGGTGATCATCCTGGCGCTGCAGTTTTTCTGCTGGAGCATCGGCGTCTACGGTTTCGTTTTGTGGCTGCCGTCGATCCTCAAGGCTGGCGCACAAATGGACATGATCGAGGCTGGCTGGCTGTCGGCGCTGCCGTATCTGGCGGCGGTGATCGGCATGCTCGCGGTGTCGTGGGGATCGGACAAGTTGCAGAAGCGCAAACGCTTCGTCTGGCCGCCGCTGCTGATCGCTTCGATCGCGTTTTATGGCTCGTATGTATTAGGCGCCGAACATTTCTGGTGGTCGTACACACTGCTGGTGATCGCCGGCGCCTGCATGTACGCGCCGTACGGTCCGTTCTTCGCCATCGTTCCGGAGATCCTGCCGGCCAACGTCGCGGGCGGCGCCATGGCGCTGATCAACAGCATGGGCGCGCTCGGTTCTTTTGGCGGCTCGTATCTGGTCGGCTATCTGAACAGCTCCACCGGCTCGCCCGGCGCTTCCTATTTATTGATGAGCGGCGCGCTGTTGCTGTCGGTGGTGTTGACCATTTTCCTCAAGCCCGGCGCCAGTGATCGCGTCGTCGCCAAAGCCGCCGCCACGCCGCGTGTGCCGGCGCATTCCTGAAAGGACTTTTGCCATGAAAAAACAGGTCGTGCTGTACAAGAAACTTTCGCCCGCGCTGATGGCGCGCCTGCAAGAGAATTTCGACGTAACACTGATCGAAAGCCTCGACGCCGATGGCCTCATGCAACTGCGTGATGCCCTGCCCCGCGCCCACGGTTTGCTTGGCGCCAGCCTGAAACTCGATGCCGCCCTGCTCGATCTAGCGCCGCAATTGGAGGCCATCGCCAGCGTTTCGGTGGGCGTCGACAACTACGACATCGATTACCTGAGCCGGCGCAAGATCCTGTTGACCAACACGCCGGATGTGCTCACCGAGACCACCGCCGACACCGGTTTCGCACTGATCCTCGCCGCCGCCCGCCGTGTAGTCGAACTGGCGAACATGGTCCGTGGCGGGCAGTGGAGCCGCAACATCGGCCCGGCGCATTTCGGCACCGATGTGCACGGCAAGACGCTGGGCATCATCGGCATGGGCCGCATCGGCGAGGCCCTGGCCCAGCGCGGGCATTTCGGTTTCGGCATGCCGGTGATCTACCACAGTCAGTCGCGCAAGCCGGCGGTGGAGGCGCGTTTTGATGCGCAGTATCGAAGCCTCGAAGAATTGCTACAGCAGGCCGATTTCATTTGCCTGACCTTGCCGCTGACGGCACAGACCGAACGTTTGATCGGCGCCGAGCAGTTTGCGTTGATGCGCCCGGAGAGCATCTTCATCAATATCTCACGGGGCAAAGTGGTTGATGAGGCGGCAATGATCGAAGCGTTGCGCAACAAGCGTATTCGCGCTGCGGGGCTGGATGTGTTCGAGCGCGAGCCGTTGAATCATGACTCGGCGTTGTTGCAGATGAGCAACGTGGTGGCGACGCCGCACATGGGTTCGGCGACGCATGAAACCCGCGAGGCGATGGCGCGGTGTGCGGTGGAGAATCTGTTGGCGGCGCTGGGTGGGCAGCGGCCGGCGAATCTGGTTAATCCAAATTAATCGTTGGCGGTAATACCGCTTTCGCGAGCAGGCTCGCTCCCACATTTGAAATGCATTTCTCTGTGGGAGCGAGCCTGCTCGCGAAGAGGCCTTTACAGACTACGCAAATCCATCAGGCACTGCGCGCCTGCAAAAGCTGCACCGCACACAACGCAATCCGCGCGCAGGCATCCGCCAGTTTGACCCGATCCACCACCAGCCCAATCCGAATATGCCCCGCCGCGCTCGGCCCGAATGCTTCACCGGCCAACACTGACACTCCGTAACCTTCCAGCAATCGCTCGGCAAACGCCTGAGCGCCGAGCCCAGTCTGGCGCACATCGACCATTACAAACATCCCGCCATCCGGGCGAATCGGCTGCAAACCGGGGCAACCCTGCAACCGCTCGCACACCAGATCGCGCCGCAACCGGTATTCCTCGCGCATTTGCGTAACTTCCGGCAGATCGCTTTGCAGCGCCACTTGCGCGGCTTTCTGCACGAAATCCGGCAGACCGAAAAGCATGCTCAATGACAGGTTCACCAGATGCTCGGCCAAGGGTTTCGGGCCGATCATCCAGCCGATGCGCCAACCGGTCATCGCATGGGATTTCGACAGACTGTTGATCGTCGCGGTGCGCTCGGCCATGCCCGGCAGGCTCGCCGGGCTGATGTGCTCGCCTTCATATAACAGCTCGCTGTACACCTCATCGCTGATCAGCCACAAATCGTGATGAATGCACAGCGCTGCGAGTTGCTGCCAGATCAGCAAGGGCAAACTGGCGCCGCTGGGATTGTTCGGGCTGTTGAGCAGCATCGCGCGGGTTTTTGGGGTGATGCGCGCGGCAACATCAGCCGGATCGACACGAAAACCGTTTTCCGGGCGAACCGGCACCGCGATCACCGTGGCTCCGCAGGCGCCGAACACGCCTTCGTAGGTGACGTACATCGGCTCAGCGACGATCACTTCATCGCCCGGATCGAGCAGACATTGCGCCACCGAATACACCGCGCACTGCGCGCCGGGCAGGACAATCACTTGGTCAGGATCAACCCGCTGACCACTGCGCTGGCGATGACGCTCGGCAATCAGCTTGCGCAATTCGAACCGACCACGCACATCGGCATAGTGCGTATCACCGGCCAGCAGGCTGTCGATAGCGCCATGGACGATCGGCAACGGCGTATCGAAATCCGGATCGCCGACGCTCAACAACAAAACATCAACGCCCTCGGCGCGCAGTTCCAGCGCTCGGTCGTGAATCTGCCAGGCAGCGGCACCCTCCCCGGCGATTCGTTGGGTCAAGGCTGAATAGCGCATCTACGTCTCCTGTTAGCGCGGTTTCCAGCCTTCACCGTATCTCAAATCACGAAACGCGCCACCATGGCGTTCAAATCCACTGCGAGACGCGACAGTTCATGGGTCGCGGCGCTGGTCTGGTTGGCCCCGGCGGCCGATTGCGTCGCCAGATCACGGATGTTGACCAGGTTGCGGTCGACCTCGCGCGAGACTTGCGCCTGCTCTTCCGAGGCGCTGGCAATCACCAGATTGCGTTCGTTGATCTGATGGATCGACTGGGTGATCTGCTCCAGCGCCACACCGGCGGCGCGGGCCATTTCCAGGGTGGACTGGGTGCGCTGATTGCTTTGCTGCATCGACGAGACCGCTTCACCCGTGCCGTTCTGGATGCCGGCAACCATTTTCTCGATTTCCTGGGTCGACTGCGCGGTGCGATGGGCCAAGGCTCGCACTTCATCAGCCACCACGGCAAAGCCACGGCCAGCCTCGCCGGCACGCGCGGCTTCAATCGCAGCGTTGAGCGCCAGCAAGTTGGTCTGCTCGGCGATGGCGCGAATCACGTCCAGCACCTTGCCGATGTCACGGCCCTGCGCGGCGAGGCCTTCGATCATCTGTGCGGTGTTCTGCACGTCGTGGGTCATGGTCTGGATCGCGTCGACGGTTTTCACCACTTGATCACGGCCTTCGCGGGCGGCGTGGGTCGACTGGTTGGAGGCCTCGGAAGTCGACACGGCGTTGCGCGCCACTTCTTCCACCGCAGCGGTCATCTCGTTGACGGCAGTGGCGGCTTGCTCGATTTCATTGTTCTGCTGCTGCAAGCCACGGGAGGCTTCCTCGGTGACGGCGCTGAGCTCCTCGGCTGCCGCGCCCAGTTGCGTGGCAGAACCGGCGATCTGCTCGATGGTTTTCCGCAGGTTGGTCTGCATCGCGGCCAAGGCTTCGAGCAAGCGCGCCGGTTCATCCTTGCCGTCGACTTCGATGGCTTTGCTCAGATCGCCATCGGCAATGGTTTGCGCAGCAAGGACCGCACGGTTGAGCGGCGTGACGATGCTGCGGGTCAGCAACCAGGCGAGCAATACGGTGGCCAGCGCTGCGATCACGGCGACGATGATGATCCCGGTGATGGCGCTGTCATAGTTTTCACCAGCCTTGGTGGCCGCCGCTTTGGCCCCGGCCGTGTTCATGCCGATCAATTTGTTGAGCTGCTCGCCCATTTGATCGGTGCCTTCCTTGATGCGCGTGTTGATCAACGCACGCATCGCTTCCAGATCGCCCTGGCGCGACAGCTCAAGCATGCGGTTCTGCGCTTGCAGGTAGTTATCGAGGGTGGTCGAAAATGTCTGGAAAACTGCTTGCTCCTCTGGGCCTGCCGGCAGCGCGGCGTAACTGGTCTGGGCTTTGCGCACCTTGTCGACCAGCACAGCGATGCGGGTTTCTGCCTCTTGCAAGCTGGCCGGTTCGCGATTGACCAGCACACGGAACGACAGAATGCGCATACGCAGAACGTTTTCCGTGACCACGCTGAGGTGAGTCACGCTAGGCAGTTGGTTGGTGTCCATGTCGATCGACGCCTGACGAATGACCGTCATACGGCTGACGGCGAACACGCCGAGGACAATCACCAGCAAGGCGATAAAGGCAAAACCGAGGAAAGCACGGGGCGCGATATTCAGATTACGCAGGGACATGGTCGGACTCTCGAAAGAAAGAAACTACGAGCGTCCATGCCGTGAGTACTGGCCCATGGAGGGCGGCAGTCCGGCGTCACTGGGTTATGGTTTTGTGCGCGCCTGACCGTTGTATCGGCCAGGCTTGAGGAAGGTTTCGGGTCTGCCGCAAATATTTTTCGGAACGTCACAACAATCAACCCAGCTCCGCTGCCTTTGGTAGGAGCTGTCGAGTGCAACGAGGCTGCGATCTTTTGACTTTTAATAGCAGGATCAAAAGATCGCAGCCTCGTTGCACTCGACAGCTCCTACATAGGCAAGCGGTTCAGCGTTTGGCGGCGAGTTGCCAGACCCGAGCGATATCGGTGGCGCGTTCACGCAGCAGCCGTGGTGCTTCCGCGCAGGCCTGTTCCAGGGTCATCGGTCCGCTGGTAACGGCGAACGCGGCGTCGATGCCGTGTTGATAGAGTTCCTGATAGCCCTCGCCCAAGGTTCCGGCAATCACAATCACCGGCACGGCATGCTGTTTGGCAATCCGCGCGACACCGAACGGCGTTTTGCCGCGCAAGGTTTGCGCATCGAAACGGCCTTCGCCGGTAATCACCAGATCCGCACCGTTGACCGCCTCAGCAAGCCCGACCAGTTCCGCCACCACCTCGACGCCCGCCTGAAACTGCGCGCCGAGAAAAGCCTTGGCGGCAAACCCCAGACCTCCCGCCGCGCCGCTGCCCGGTTCATCGCGCACGTCCTTGCCCAATGCTTGCGCGCAAAGCTCAGCGAAGTGCCCCAGCGCCTGATCGAGTTGCTCAACCTGCGCTGGCGACGCGCCCTTCTGCGGGCCGAAAATGGCCGAGGCGCCATGAGCGCCGCACAGCGGATTGTTGACATCGGCGGCGATGTCGAAACGTACCTCGGCCAGACGTGGATCAAGTCCACTGAGATCGAGTCGCGCCAGTTGCGCCAACGCAAGGCCGCCCGGCCCCAACGGCTGATCCTGCGCATCCAGCAGCTTCACCCCCAACGCCTGCATCGCCCCGGCACCGCCGTCGTTGGTCGCGCTGCCGCCAATCGCCAGAATCACCCGTTGCGCGCCGGCATCCAGCGCTGCACCAATCAGTTCACCGGTGCCGAAGGTGCTGCTGATGCAGGCATCGCGCTGCCCCGGCGACACCAATTGCAGGCCGCTGGCCTCGGCCATTTCGATGATCGCGGTGTGGTTGTGCGGCAGCCAGCCCCACGCCGCATCCACCGGCGCGCCCAACGGACCGCGTACGCGGGTGCGGCGCAACTCGCCTTCACAGGCCGCGAGAATCGATTCGACCGTGCCTTCGCCGCCATCGGCCATCGGGCACTTGATCAGCGTCGCCTGCGGCCAGACCTGGGCCAGTCCGAGGGCTATGGCTTCGGCAACGCCCTGGGCACTCAGGCTGTCCTTGAACGAATCGGGGGCGATGACGATCTTCATGGGAATTCTCCGGTTGCATTGGCGTTCATGCTGCCAGTCGGCCCGCGCCTTGACGCCGGTCGGGTGCACAAGGGCGGGAGATGATTGTTGTTCATTTCCACAAAAACCTTGCATTGGATGTGCCGCCCCCTTCGCGAGCAAGCTCGCTCCCACATTTTGAAATGCATTACAGATGTGGGAGCGAGCTTGCTCGCGAAGGGGCCATTGAAAACACCGATCAATCCGGATCCGTCTGCGGCAACAGCTGCACCCCCAGATACAACGCCAGCATCCCGTCCAGCTTCAACGGATCAACCCCGCTCAACTCGGCAATCCGTTCCATGCGATAGCGCAGGCTGTTGCGATGAATGCCCAACGCCTCGGCGCAGGCCTGACTCTGACCGTCGTGCTCGCACCAACTGCGCAGGGTCGCCAGTAACTGGCCGTTGCTGTCCTTGGCGATGACCTTGCGCAGTGGCTTGAGCAGTTCGTCCAGCGCATCGTCGTTGCGATGGCGCCACAACATGACCGGCAAGCGATAGCGATTGAGCGTCAGCAGCCGCGAGTGCGGCAACACGTCTCGACCATAGGCCAGTAAATCGCCGACCCGTCGATAGCAACGACGCAACCCGGCCAGGCCATCCGCCTGCCCCCCGACGGCAATGCGCAGAACCTTCCAGCCGAGGCCATCGAGTTTTTCCAGCAGTCGATCATGCTCGACGTTCTGGCTCGCCGGGCGACACCAGAGCAGCGAAGACTTCGCCGAACTCACGCACCAACTGTCGGGATAACGCGACGTCAGCCATGCACTCAAAGCTTCTACGGTTTGCCCCGGTCCGTGCTCAAGCCCCAGTTCAAACAGGTACGGCACCCGCGTCAATTGTGGTTTTAGCCCGAGCTGCTGCGCTTCGTCGAGCAGACGCGGCGAATCCCCCGCCTCGCTCAACAGCAACGCCAGCAGATCATCGCAACGCTGGCGCCGCCATTGCTGCTCGGCCTGCTGATTGCGCTGGCCGACAAGCATTTCGGCGGTCATGCGCACCAGTTCGGCGTAAGTGCGCAATTGCTCCGGCTCGCCAGTGAGGCCAAGCACGCCAATCAAACGCTGATCGAGCAGCAGCGGCAGATTGATCCCCGGTTGCACGCCTTTGAGGTGCACCGCAGTCTGCGCATCGATTTCAACCACACGCCCGTTGGCCAGCACCAGTTGCGCGCCTTCATGTCGGGTGTTGATACGTTCCGGTTCGCCGCTGCCGAGGATCAGGCCCTGACTGTCCATGACATTGACGTTGTACGGCAAAATGGCCATGGCCCGGTCGACGATGTCCTGGGCAAGGTCGTGATCGAGTTCGAACATAGCGGCGGTAATCCTTCAGTTCAGGCACGAACGGTTGTTCAGCCGCACAGGGTCTGGCGGCAAACCCTGTGCTCAGGCACAAAGACAATCCGGCCAAAGGTGGCCGAGACTCTCAGGGCGATCAACGTTACCCTTTGCATCGCAAAAAATCATAATAAAGAGAGAGCCGCTATGTCGCAGAGCGCCGCAGCTACCCAGACCATCGACGACGGTAAAAACGCCGTCTACAAACGCATCACCCTGCGTTTGATTCCCTTCATTTTCATCTGCTACCTGTTCAACTACCTCGACCGGGTCAACGTTGGCTTCGCCAAGTTGCAGATGCTCGATGCACTGAAATTCAGCGAAACCGTCTACGGCCTCGGCGCCGGGATTTTCTTCATCGGCTACGTGCTGTGCGGCGTGCCGAGCAACCTGGCACTGACCCGCTTCGGACCACGGCGCTGGATTGCCTTGATGATGATCACCTGGGGCACGCTGTCGACCTGCCTGCTGTTCGTCACCACGCCAACCGAGTTCTACACCCTGCGCTTTTTCACCGGGGCCGCTGAAGCCGGTTTCTTCCCGGGCGTCGTGCTGTATCTCTCGCAGTGGTTCCCGACCTTCCGTCGTGGGCGGATCATGGCGTTGTTCATGTCGGCAATCCCGGTGTCCGGTTTGCTCGGCAGCCCGTTTTCCGGCTGGATCCTCAATCACTTCGCCGCCGGCCAGGGTGGTCTTGCCGGCTGGCAGTGGATGTTCCTGCTGCAAGGCATCCCGACGGTGATCCTCGGTGCGCTGGCGTATTTCCTGTTGAGCGACAGCTTCGCCAACGCCAAATGGCTGACCGCCCACGAACGTTCGGTGCTCGAAGCCGACCATGCCGAAGACCTCGCCAACAAACCGAAAACCGCCACCGACTCGCTGCTCGCGGTGTTCAAGAACCCGGCGATCTGGGCCTTCGGCCTGATCTATTTCTGCATCCAGAGCGGCGTCTACGCGATCAACTTCTGGCTGCCGTCAATCATCAAGAACCTCGGTTTCAGCGATAACCTGGTGATCGGCTGGCTGAGTGCGATTCCGTATCTGCTCGCAGCAGTGTTCATGCTGGTGGTCGGCCGCTCGGCAGATTTGCGCAAGGAACGCCGCTGGCACCTGGTGGTGCCGATGCTGATGGGCGCTGTCGGGCTGGTGATCGCAGTGAATTTTGCGGCGAATCCGGCGATTGCGATTCTTGGCCTGACGATCGCAACCATGGGCGCATTGACCGGTCTGCCGATGTTCTGGCCGGTGCCGACGGCGATGCTGAGCGCGGGCGCGGCGGCTGGCGGTCTGGCCTTGATCAACTCGATGGGGCAGATGGCGGGGTTCTTGAGCCCGTACCTGGTGGGTTGGGTCAAGGACAGCACCGGTTCGACGGATGCGGCACTGTATGTGCTGGCGGCGGTGATTGTCGGCGGGAGTCTGTTGGCGTTGCGGATGACGCGGACGTTGCGGGCTTAATCAGAGGCGCAGATCAAAAGATCGCAGCCTTCGGCAGCTCCTACTTTGCAATGCGTTACCTGTAGGAGCTGCCGAAGGCTGCGATCTTTTTGCGTTTAACCAACGCAACAATTCACTTTGCGGGCTCTGACGCTTCTGGTATTTGATTAAACCCTTCCCACCGACAAAAGGATTTCGGCATGAGCTATCGCACATTGGGCCATTCGGGCTTGCAGGTCTCCACGCTCACCCTCGGCACAATGATGTTCGGCGAGCAGACCAGCGCAGAGGACTCGCTGCGGATCATCGACAAGGCCTGGGATCAGGGCATCAATTTCATCGACACCGCCGACGTCTACACCAATGGCCGTTCCGAAGAAATCGTCGGTGAGGCGATCGCCCGCCATCGGCACGAATGGGTGCTCGCTACCAAGGTCGGTTTCGGCCCGGTGGACGGTGTGCCGAACCGCAGCGGTCTGAGCCGCAAACATATTTTCAACGGACTCGAAGCGAGCCTCACGCGGCTCGGCACTGACTACGTCGACATCTATTACCTGCACCGCGAAGACCACAACACGCCCCTGGAAGTCAGCGTGTCGGCAATTGGCGACCTGATTCGCCAAGGCAAGATTCGCTATTGGGGCTTGTCGAACTATCGCGGCTGGCGGATCGCGGAGGTGATTCGCATCGCTGACAAACTTGGCGTTGATCGACCGGTGATAAGCCAGCCGCTTTACAACATCGTCAACCGCCAGGCTGAGACCGAGCAGATCACCGCCGCGCAAACCTATGGTCTTGGTGTGGTGCCCTACAGCCCGCTGGCCCGTGGCGTGCTCAGCGGCAAGTACGCACCCGATGTGACCCCAGACGCCAACAGCCGCGCCGGACGGCAGGACAAGCGCATCCTCGAAACCGAGTGGCGCGTGGAGTCGTTGCGCATTGCCCAGCAGATTCAGCACTACACCGAGCAGCGCGGCGTCGGCATGGTCGAGTTTGCGATTGCCTGGGTGTTGAACAACAGCGCGGTGGCCTCTGCGATTGTCGGGCCACGAACCGAGCAACAGTGGGACGCCTATACGCGGGCGCAGGCCGTGAAGATCACGGCCGAAGACGAGGCGTTCATTGATTCGCTGGTGACACCGGGGCATGCCTCGACACCGGGTTTCAACGATGTGAGCCATTTTGTGTCGGGGCGTAAACCGCGTCAGGCCTAAAACTGCACAAACGGGGGATAAGTGGCGTGAGCAGAGTGCGGGTTTTACGCAATCAAATGTGGGAGCGAGCCTGCTCGCGAAGCGGCAACGGACGCGACATTTATACTGAAGCTGCTGGCCCCTTCGCGAGCAGGCTCGCTCCCACAGGTTTTGTGCTTAGCTCCTGAATGTGGGAAATAATGAGCATCCGCTCAATATTCAGCACAAAAACCACGTATCCTGCGCGCCCTGTTCAACCATCACGCCGCGAGGACAGTTTGTCTAAAGGTATCGCTTTATCGGTTTCAGCCTCAGTGCTGTTTGCCGTCATGTATTACTACACGTCGCTGCTGACGCCTCTGAGCGGTGTGGAAATCTTCGGCTGGCGGATGCTCCTGACCGTGCCGTGCATGACCTTGTTCATGCTGGTGTCCGGGGAATGGCGTCGGGTGCTGGAGTTGGTTCGGTTGATGGCAGCCAGGCCGAAACTGATTGCCGGACTGCTGATTTCTTCCGCCCTGCTCGGCGTGCAGTTGTGGCTGTTCATGTGGGCGCCGCTCAACGGCTACAGCCTGGATGTGTCGCTGGGCTACTTCCTGCTGCCACTGGCGATGGTGCTGACCGGGCGGATTGCGTATGGCGAGAGCCTGTCCAGGCTGCAAAAGATCGCGGTGGTTTTCGCCAGCCTCGGCGTGTTGAACGAGTTGTATCAGGTTGGCGGATTTTCCTGGGCGACACTGGTGGTCGTGGTCGGCTATCCGCTGTATTTCGTGCTGCGCAAATACCTGAAAACCGACAACCTCGGTGGGCTGTGGGTCGACATGACCCTGATGCTGCCGGTCGCCTACTGGTTTGTGCAGGGAGGTGAACAAGGGCTGGCAGTGTTCGATCAATACCCGGCGTTGATGTGGCTGATTCCGCTGCTCGGCCTGATCAGTGCTTCGGCGCTGGTGGTGTACATCATCGCCAGCCGCTTGCTGCCGTTCAGTCTGTTTGGGTTGTTGAGTTATGTGGAACCGGTGTTGTTGCTTGCAGTGGCATTGTTGCTCGGGGAAAGCATCAAGTCCGGAGAATGGCTGACCTACATCCCGATCTGGCTGGCGGTGGTGGTGCTGGTTTTCGAGGGCTTCAAGCATTTGACGCGCCAACGCCGCTCCTGAATGCAAAAGATCGCAGCCTTCGGCAGCTCCTACATTTGGAATGCGTTTTTCCTGTAGGAGCTGCCGAAGGCTGCGATCTTTTGATTCTGAAAAAAATCCCGGCCCTGCATCTCTGCAGGCCGGGATTTTTCATTTCAGGTGCAAATTACTCGGTGGTCAGCACACCACGACGCACCTGGTCACGCTCGATCGATTCGAACAGCGCCTTGAAGTTGCCCTCGCCGAAACCATCGTCGCCCTTGCGCTGGATGAATTCGAAAAACACCGGGCCCATCAGGGTTTCCGAGAAGATCTGCAACAGCAGGCGCTTGTCGCCCTGCTCCGACGCGCCGTCGAGCAGAATGCCGCGCGATTGCAGCTGATCGACCGGCTCGCCGTGATTTGGCAGACGACCTTCGAGCATTTCGTAGTAAGTATCCGGCGGCGCGGTCATGAAGCGCATGCCGATTTTCTTCAACTGATCCCAGGTCTTGATCAGGTCGTCGGTGAGGAATGCAACGTGCTGGATGCCCTCGCCGTTGAACTGCATCAGGAACTCTTCGATCTGGCCCGCGCCTTTGGACGACTCTTCGTTCAACGGGATGCGGATCATGCCATCCGGTGCGGTCATGGCTTTCGAAGTAAGACCGGTGTACTCGCCTTTGATGTCGAAGTAACGGATTTCACGGAAGTTGAACAGCTTCTCGTAGAAGTTCGCCCAGTAGGCCATGCGACCGCGATAAACGTTGTGAGTCAGGTGGTCGATGATCTTCAGGCCGGCACCGACCGGGTTGCGATCAACGCCTTCGATGAACACGAAGTCGATGTCGTAGATCGAGCTGCCTTCGCCGAAACGGTCGATCAGGTACAGCGGCGCGCCGCCGATGCCTTTGATCGCTGGCAGATTGAGCTCCATCGGACCGGTTTCGATGTGGATCGGCTGAGCGCCGAGTTCCAGTGCACGGCTGTAGGCTTTCTGCGAATCCTTGACGCGGAACGCCATGCCGCAAACGGACGGGCCGTGTTCGGCAGCGAAGTACGAGGCGACGCTGTTGGGTTCGTTGTTGAGGATCAGGTTGATCGCGCCCTGACGGTACAGGTGCACGTTCTTGGAACGGTGGGTCGCGACTTTGGTGAAGCCCATGATCTCGAAGATCGGCTCCAGCGTGCCGGGAGTCGGCGCTGCGAACTCGATGAACTCAAAGCCCATCAGGCCCATTGGGTTTTCGTATAAATCTGCCATGGTGACGCCTCATCATTTCTTATCAATTAACCAGGGTTATTTGTCAGGAAAGTGATGGAGTGGGAGGCGCACAGGAGATGCCGCGCACGCTGCGAGCGAGGAAGTCTCCGTAGATCAGTTGAAACCCGAATATCTTCATTGTCGACCCAAGGCTTTTGCGGGCGAGGCTTCTGCTGCCAGAAGACGATTATTATTGTATGCGTAACCCGATTCTACACAGCGTAACCTGACCTGTCTGCCCTCTCCATGAAATCTGTTCAGTCGCGCACGGCACAAAAGCTGGCTGCCATCTATTCTCCCCTCTGGCTCAATTGTTTACCGGGCCCGACTTCCATGCCACAGGATGTGCCCATGCCGTTGACCCGCAGACCCCGCCGCAAACGCAGCACCCGCAACGTTCTGACTTTGCTAAGCGGCCTGCTGCCAATCGTGCTTGGCAGTGTGATTCTCTACATGCAGGCAGAACGCACTTTGCAGCAAAGCGCCGGAGAAACTGCCGAGCAAGCGTTGCGACAGTTCGACTTGATGCTCGATAACACTGCAGAAGCCGCCCGGATTCTGTTGCCGCTTGCCGGGAAAAATTGCGAAGAGGTGAAACTGGCCCTGCGTGAGCAGGTGACCCGCCGCCCTTTCGTACGCTCGACTAATCTGGTCTGGGATAACAATCTCTACTGTAGTTCGCTATTCGGCCAGTTCAACGAAGCTGTCAATGCCGGCGACTACCATGATGGCAAACTGTGGCTGATGAACGGCAACCCGGTCACGCCCAACACGGCATTGTTGATTTATCGCCTCAGCGACGGTCGCGGCGGCGCGCTGACCACCCTTGATGGTTATCACCTGAGCAATATCCTGCGCCTGATCGGCCGCCAGACATTACTGATGTTGCAGGTGGGCGAGAATTGGCTGTCCGCAGACGGCAAAGTGCATCAGGGATCCCTGCCCGCCCTGCCGGTAGCGCAGAGCATGCTGGAATCCGAGCGTTACGGTTTCAACGTGTCGGCAGGTTTCGCCGAGGGCGAAATCTGGCGTTACATGGCGGCTGAGTATCCTCCGCTGTTCAGTCTGTTGATTTTCTTCGGTGCAGTCTCCGGAGCCATTGGCCACTTCGTCCAAAAGCGATCGACCTCGCCGAGCCACGAAATGCTCCGCGCGCTGGAAGCCGGGGAGTTCATTCCTTACTTCCAGCCCGTGGTACATGGTGACAGCAAGCAATGGTCAGGTGCTGAAGTGCTGATGCGCTGGAATCATCCTAAAGAGGGCCTGGTACGCCCGGATCTGTTTATTCCGTTTGCCGAGCATTCGGGCTTGATCGTGCCGATGACCCGCGCCCTGATGCAACAGACTGCGGTCCTGCTGGGGCCGCCCTCCGCAGCCTTCGCCAAACCTTTTCATATCAGCATCAATATCACCGCCAGCCACTGCCAGGATCTGGAGCTGGTCGAGGATTGTCGTGAACTCCTGGCGGCGTTTGCGCCTGGCAGCGTCGAACTGGTGCTGGAATTGACGGAGCGCCAGCTGGTCGAGCCGAACGACATCACCCTGCAGCTCTTCGAGCAGCTGCATGCACTCGGTGTAAAAATCGCAATCGACGACTTTGGTACCGGACATTCAAGCCTTGGCTATCTGCGCACCTTCAATGTCGACTTTCTGAAGATCGATCAGAGCTTCGTGGCCATGATCGGTGTAGACGCGTTATCAAGGCATATTCTCGACACCATTATCGAGCTGTCGGCCAAACTGGACTTGGGCATTGTTGCCGAAGGTGTCGAAACTCAGGCCCAGGCTGATTACCTGACCGAGCATAACGTTAATTTTTTGCAGGGCTATTTGTACGGTAGACCAATGCCTGGCACTGATTTCCTCGACGCATTAACTCATCATTAAGTCGCCGACATGGTCCGCCGAACAGCCGCACCAAATTGATACAAAAGGTCATTGTTGTTACATGACGACAACATCAGGATTTACTCTTGTCGCATTAACTACTACAATTTTTTCAACCTGAGCCAGACTTGCAGGTGAGCCAATTCACCGAGTCGCTTCCAGGCTCTTGGCTTATAGCTTTGTTTGCGGTTGGTATCAGCCAAACACACTATTGGAGTAAAGATATTGTCCAGACTCGCTGAATTTCGCGCAGCTGAAAAGGCCCTTCAGGAACAGCTCAAACAGCTGGAATCGCTGAAGAACGATGCCGGGCTCAAGAAAGAAATCGAATTCGAAGAAAAGCTCCAGGGACTGATGAAAACCTATGGCAAAGGCCTGAAAGACATCATCGCCATCCTTGACCCGAACCCGGCAAAATCGGGCCTGCAGCTGTCCGCGGCGCCGAAGACCCGCCGCGCTCGCGTGGTCAAGGTTTACCAGAATCCGCACACCGGCGAGCTGATCGAAACCAAGGGCGGCAACCATCGCGGCCTCAAGGCCTGGAAAGAACAGTACGGTGCAGCCACCGTTGATTCCTGGTTGCGTGGTTGATCTGACGCCAACAAAAAGCCCTGCCCGATGCAGGGCTTTTTTATTGACAATATCTAACAAATGAAATGATTTTCATCGAACAAGTTGGAAATTTGTGTAACGTTACTGAATCATCAGGCTAAACATTTTGCTGCGCAATGTTGCTACGAGAAGCGGGATCAAACTTTGTGCTTAATCCTTTTCGGCATTCACAGCCCTGCTAGTTAGTACGGACGTTTATAATTTCAGGCTGTTGCGTGCCGCCTCTATGTCGTCTGCACTCGCCTTATAAACCTCGGCCTGACCGGCATATGAAAGTACATATGCCTTGTCTGTTTCCACGGCGGCTACCAATGTTTGTGATAATACGTGTCGGCCGTTTTCAGTCACCGTGCAGGTCGTTTCCAAGCCGCTCAACGAACCGAGTGCTGCCGGGTGAATCCGGTTGCAGACGCTCTGATAGCCACTGCGGAAAAAATCCTTCTGAATGGATTTGCGCATCTCCAGCAGCACGCCTTGCAGATTGACCTGATGCCCCGCTTCCACTTGAGTCATGGTCAACTCCATCACCATCACCTGATTACCATCGGCGTCGAGCTTTACCGCCCTTTGCCGCGAGACTGGCGGCGCGCTGCCGGGCAATGCTTCAACCTTCCAGCCAGCCGGCCAGGTGATGCTCGGTTCGGCAATTGCAGGAAAAACCATGCCCAACGACAAAGCCAAAAAAACAAACACGGATTTCAACAGTCGGATCATTGCCGGACGCACTCGTAGATAGAAGGCAAAGTCTGAGCCCCGCCCTCGCGCAGGGCAAGCCCGCCTTGCATTTGGCGATGCCGGCCGGCATGCGTATCATTGCGCCCATACACTTGCCCATTGTTAATGGAGGGCCCATGAGCCTCAACGAACTGAACACTTTTCCCGGCGTGACTGCCACGCCAGACAGCGCAACCCGCAACTTCGTGTTCAACCACACCATGCTGCGCGTCAAGGACATCACCAAGTCGCTGGACTTCTACACCCGCGTGCTGGGTTTTTCGCTGGTGGAGAAGCGTGATTTCCCGGAAGCCGAGTTCAGCCTGTACTTTCTCGCGCTGGTCGATAAAGCGCAGATCCCGGCCGACGCGGCTGCGCGCACCGAATGGATGAAATCGATCCCGGGCATTCTCGAACTGACCCACAACCATGGCACAGAAAACGATGCCGACTTCGCCTATCACAACGGCAACACCGATCCGCGTGGTTTCGGCCACATCTGCATATCGGTGCCGGATATCGTCGCGGCATGTGCGCGTTTTGAAGAGCTGGGTTGCGATTTCCAGAAGCGCTTGACCGATGGCCGCATGAAGAGCCTGGCCTTCATCAAGGATCCGGATGGCTACTGGGTTGAAATCATTCAGCCTGCGCCGCTGTAAAAGCTTAAAAGCCCCTCACCCTAGCCCTCTCCCAGAGGGAGAGGGGACTGATTGGGGGATGTTGGAGAATTACACCGACCTGAACGATTGGCGGTGAATCCATAATCGACTGGATCTGTCAGGTTGACAGAAAACGCCAGACCGCTCGGTCGGCTCCCTCTCCCTCGGGAGAGGGCTGGGGTGAGGGGCAGCTTTACGCGTGCATAAAAAAACCCATGATCGCTCATGGGTTTTTTCGTTTTCGGCCTGGCAATTACGCCGGTGCCGAAGTCCGGATCAAGTGATCGAACGCACTCAGCGAAGCCTTGGCGCCCTCGCCTACCGCAATCACGATCTGCTTGTACGGCACAGTCGTCACATCACCCGCTGCAAAGATCCCCGGGATCGAAGTCTCGCCCCGGTTATCGACAATGATCTCGCCACGCGGCGACAGCTCGATGGTGCCCTTCAGCCAATCGGTGTTCGGCAGCAACCCGATCTGCACGAAGATGCCTTCCAGCTCGACCGTACGCAGTTCATCAGTGGTGCGATCCTTGTAGCGCAGGCCGTTGACCTTCTCGCCGTTACCGGTGACTTCAGTGGTTTGCGCACTGGTGATCACGGTGACGTTCGGCAGGCTGTGCAGCTTGCGTTGCAGCACGGCGTCAGCACGCAGCTGTACATCAAACTCCAGCAGCGTGACGTGCGAGACGATACCGGCCAGATCGATGGCTGCTTCAACGCCGGAGTTACCGCCGCCGATCACCGCCACACGCTTGCCCTTGAACAGCGGGCCGTCGCAGTGCGGGCAGTACGCCACGCCTTTGTTGCGGTATTCCTGCTCACCCGGGACGTTCATTTCGCGCCAGCGTGCACCGGTCGCGAGAATCACACTCTTGGCTTTCAGGGTTGCACCGCTGGCGAAGCGGACTTCGTGCAGCTCGCCATTCTTGCCCGGGATCAGCTTGTCGGCACGTTGCAGGTTCATGATATCGACGTCGTATTGCTTGACGTGCTCTTCCAGTGCCGTGGCCAGTTTCGGACCTTCGGTTTCCTGTACGGAAATGAAGTTCTCGATGGCCATGGTGTCCAGCACCTGACCGCCGAAGCGCTCAGCGGCAACACCGGTGCGAATACCTTTACGTGCAGCATAAATCGCTGCCGACGCACCGGCCGGGCCACCGCCAACAACCAGCACGTCAAAGGCTTCCTTGGCGCTGATCTTCTCGGCCTGTCGCACGATGGCGCCGGTGTCGAGTTTGGCGAGGATTTCTTCCAGGCCCATGCGGCCCTGGCCGAAGTTTTCGCCGTTCAGGTAGATGCTCGGTACGGCCATGATCTTGCGATCGTTGACTTCGTCCTGGAACAGCGCGCCGTCGATGGCGACGTGGCGGATGTTCGGGTTGAGCACGGCCATCAGGTTCAGCGCCTGAACGACGTCCGGGCAATTCTGGCAAGACAGCGAGAAGTAAGTCTCGAAGCTGAACTCGCCTTTGAGCGAGCGGATCTGCTCGATCACTTCAACGCTGGCCTTCGATGGGTGGCCGCCGACTTGCAGCAGGGCCAGCACCAGAGAGGTGAATTCGTGGCCCATCGGGATGCCAGCAAAACGCAGGCTGATGTCGGCTCCGGGGCGGTTGATCGAGAACGATGGCTTGCGGGCATCGTCACCGCTGTCGATCAGGGTAATCTGGCTCGAAAGACTGGCAACGTCTTTGAGCAGGTCGAGCATTTCACGGGATTTCGCACCGTCGTCGAGGGATGCAACGATCTCGATCGGTTGGGTGACCCGTTCCAGGTACGATTTCAACTGGGCTTTAAGATTGGCGTCCAACATACGGGCGATTTCCTTTATTTGAGGCGAAAAAAAGCCCGAGCGAATCTCGCCCGGGCATTTTTATTGGGCGGTGCAGCTAACTTATGAAGGTGCGGCGTACCGCCCTGCGTTGCATGTCACAGACTCAGATCTTGCCGACCAGGTCCAGCGACGGAGCCAGAGTGGCCTCGCCTTCTTTCCACTTGGCCGGGCAAACTTCGCCTGGGTGTGCAGCGACGTACTGAGCAGCCTTGATCTTGCGCAGCAGCTCGGAAGCGTCACGGCCAACGCCGCCATCGTTCAGTTCAACGATTTTGATCTGGCCTTCAGGGTTGATCACGAAGGTGCCACGGTCAGCCAGACCAGCTTCTTCGATCAGCACGTCGAAGTTGCGGGAGATGACGTGGGTCGGGTCGCCGATCATGGTGTATTGGATTTTGCCGATGGCTGGCGAAGTGTTGTGCCAGGCAGCGTGAGCAAAGTGGGTGTCGGTCGAAACGCTGTAGATTTCCACGCCCAGCTTCTTGAATTCAGAGTAGTTGTCGGCCAGGTCTTCCAGTTCGGTCGGGCAGACGAAAGTGAAGTCGGCTGGGTAGAAGAACACCACGGACCACTTGCCTTTCAAGTCAGCATCCGAGACTTGAACGAAGTCGCCGTTTTTGAACGCGGTAGCTTTGAACGGTTTTACTTGGCTGTTGATGATAGGCATCGATGACTCTCCGTCAGGGGTTATGAAGTTGATGGGTGAATCCTACCCACTCACTCGACGGAAGGCTCATTGGCAAACCTGATACTGCTGATTTGTTTTCGCTATTAGCTGACTGTATTAATAGAAGAAAACGATCTCTACGGTTGATCCGGCTTATCCATAATCCGAGCCATTCCCTGGAATGGGCTGACCTCAACATAGCGCATGGCGGATTTCATGTCCTTCCAGCCGACGTAACTCATCAGCGATTTCAGATCCCAACCGCTTTGATGCGCCCAGGTTGCAAAGCCGCGCCGCAACGAGTGACTGGTATAACCGGCGGCGGCAATCCCGGCGCGCTGCAAGGCCTGGCGCAGCAGAGGAATGATGCTGTTGGCGTGCAAGCCCTCTTCGCTCAGATTGCCCCAGCGATCAATGCTGCGGAAAACCGCGCCGCGTACCAGCGCGGCTTCCGTAATCCAGTCGATGTAAGCCTGCACCGGGCACAGTTTCAACAGCGCTGGCGCCTGATAGGTCTGCCCGAGATTTTCCCGATCACCCTTGCTGCGCGGCAGATACAAAGTGATTCCCTTGCCAGCACTCGCCTGCACATGCTCGATCTGCAAGCGGCACAACTCATCGCTGCGAAAGCCCCGCCAGAATCCCAACAGAATCAGCGCGCGATCACGATAGGCCTTGAGCAACGTCGGGCGGTCCTGTTCCTGCCGGGCGGTCTGCGCCTCGTGCTCCAGCCAATCGATCACTCGCTGCAGATCCTGCAGTTGCAACGGCTCGGCCTGTTTTTCCTGCGCCGGATGCAAGGCGCGAATCCCCTTGAACACCTTGCGCACCACTGGCGCCTTGGTCGGGTCGGCAAAACCCTGACTGCTGTGCCACTGCGCCAGCGCCGACAGACGCAGTTTCAGCGTATTGATCGACAACACGCCGGCGTGCTCCACCAGATAACGCGCAACGCTGTCGGCGGTGGCCGGCAGGAAACCGCCCCACGACACCTCGAAATGCTCGATGGCCATGCGATAGCTGCGGCGGGTGTTGTCACGGGTGGCGGCTTGCAGATAGCGATCAATGTCACTCATGGGCAGTTTTCTCGCTGGCGTACTGGATCAGGCATGCAGATGCGCATTTTGCCGACTGACACTGGGTAATACCAGTATATCCCGTCTGTTTTATTTCAAGGATTTACCTAAAAGTTCAGCATGGTACACTGCGTACTTTAGTGGCATGTACCACAGTACGTAACCGTAGGAGTTCACATGGCCCGTGGCGGCATTACTAAAGCACTGGTGCAAATCGCGCGCACTGCGATTCTGGCTCGCGGCGAACACCCGAGCATCGATGCAGTACGCATCGAAATGGGCAACACCGGCTCGAAAACCACGATCCATCGCTATCTGAAAGAATTGGACGATGGTGCCCAGCCGACAGAAGCGTCGGCAGAACCGATCGATGATGAGCTGACCGCCCTCGTCTCGCGCCTTGCTCAGCGCCTGAAAGAACAGGCGCAGGAACCCATCGAGCAAGCCCGCGAGCAGTTCGAAGAGCAACGCGAAGCGCTGGAAGCCGAGCTGAAACAGGCTCGCCAGGCGCTGGAAAAACTCGAACACGACCACGATATTCAGGGTGCCGCGCTGCAACGCGAATCCGAAGCGCTGAGCAACACCCGCTCGATGCTGCAAACCGAACAGACGCGCAACGCTGGTCTGAATCAGGCATTGGCCGACTTTGAATTGCGCTTGCAGGACAAGGACGAGCAGATCCGCTCACTGGAAGAAAAGCACCTGCACGCCCGCGATGCGCTGGAGCATTACCGCAATGCCACCAAGGAACAGCGCGAGCAGGAACAGGCCCGCCACGAAGGACAAATCCAGCAGATCCAGGCAGAACTGCGCCAGGCTCAGCAGAGCGCGCTGGTGCGTCAGGATGAGATCACTCAGCTGCACCGCGACAACGAACGCCTGCTCACCGAGAACCGTGGCACCCAGCGCGAGCTGAACCTGCTGCAGGACCAGCTCAAGCAGAGTAATCAGCGTCAGGATCAATTGCTCGAACAGGCCACACGAATGGACAGCGAGCGCACCCTGCTCCAGGAACGTCTACGCGTGGCGACACTGGAAAGTCAGGCACTCAAGCAGAGCGTCGACGAGCAGACGCAGCTAAATCAGTCACTGGAAAAGGAATTGCTCAAGGCTCAGGCAAGCCTGGAAGACAGCCAGCGTCTGGCGGCTGCCGTTGCGGCAGCGCCAGACTCGGCCAAAGCGAAGGATGCTTAAGCGCTGACCGGCGTGCGCATGGTGACGAACTCTTCGGCGGCCGTCGGGTGCACCCCGATCGTGTCGTCGAAGTCGCGCTTGGTGGCGCCAGCCTTCAAGGCAATCGCCAGGCCCTGCACGATCTCGCCAGCGTCCGGGCCGACCATATGGCAGCCAAGCACCTTGTCAGTCCTGGCGTCGACCACCAGTTTCATCAGGGTTTTCTCCTGACAGTCTGTCAGGGTCAGCTTCATCGGGCGGAAGCGACTCTCGAAAATCACCACCTCATGGCCGCATTCGCGCGCTTCTTCTTCGCTTAAACCAACCGTGCCGATATTCGGCAGACTGAACACGGCGGTCGGGATCATCTTGTAATCCACCGGGCGATATTGCTCTGGCTTGAACAAGCGTCGAGCCACGGCCATGCCTTCGGCCAGTGCGACAGGGGTCAGTTGCACGCGACCGATGACGTCACCCAGCGCCAGAATCGACGGTTCGGTGGTCTGATACTCGTCGTCGACCTTGATGAAGCCCTTGTCGTCGAGCTGCACATCGGTGTTTTCCAGGCCCAGATTGTCCAGCATCGGACGTCGGCCGGTGGCGTAGAACACGCAATCGGCTTCGAGTACGCGACCATCCTTGAGCGTTGCTTTGAGGCTGCCATCGGCCTGCTTGTCGATGCGCGCGATGTCGGCATTGAATTGCAGATCGAGGCCACGCTTGGTCAGCTCTTCCTGCAGATGCTTGCGCACCGAGCCGTCGAAACCGCGCAGGAACAGATCGCCGCGATACAGCAGCGTGGTGTTGGCACCGAGGCCATGGAAAATTCCGGCGAATTCGACCGCGATATAGCCGCCGCCGACCACCAGCACACGCTTGGGCAATTCCTTCAGGAAAAACGCTTCGTTCGAACCGATCGCGTGTTCATGCCCCGGGATCTCGGGGATCTGCGGCCAGCCGCCGGTGGCGATCAGAATGTTTTTCGCGGTGAAGCGCTTGCCATCCACCTCAACCTCGTGCGGCCCGACAATTTTCGCGTGTGCCTCGTGCAGGGTCACGCCGCTGTTGACCAGCAGATTGCGATAAATACCGTTGAGACGATTGATCTCGCGATCCTTGTTGGCGATCAGCGTGGCCCAGTCGAAGTTGGCTTCGCCCAGGTTCCAGCCGAAACCGGACGCCTGTTCGAAGTCCTCGGCAAAGTGCGCACCGTAGACCAACAGCTTTTTCGGCACGCAACCGACGTTGACGCACGTGCCACCCAGATAACGGCTCTCGGCCACCGCCACTTTCGCCCCAAAGCCGGCAGCAAACCGCGCAGCCCGCACACCGCCGGAACCGGCACCAATCACATAAAGGTCAAAATCGTAGGCCATTTCTATCTCCTCGGCAGGCCATCAGCATACCCGCAGTCATCCATTGGGCAAGCACTGCTGTCCATATAAGGGCGGAAAATGAAAAAGCCACCCGAAGGTGGCTTTATCTTGCAGACGGGGCAAATGCTATTAGTAAGCCTTGCCAGTCTTGTAGAAGTTTTCGAAGCAGAAGTTGGTCGCGTCGATGTAGCCTTCAGCGCCACCGCAGTCGAAACGCTTGCCCTTGAATTTATAGGCCATGACGCAGCCGTTCTGGGCCTGCTTCATCAGGGCGTCGGTGATCTGGATTTCACCGCCCTTGCCTGGCTCGGTCTGTTCGATCAGATCGAAGATATCGGGGGTCAGGATGTAACGACCGATGATCGCCAGGTTCGACGGCGCGTCTTCCGGCTTTGGCTTTTCGACCATGCTGTGCACGCGGTAGATGTCGTCGCGGATCATTTCGCCAGCGATGACACCGTACTTGTTGGTTTCCTGCGGATCGACTTCCTGAATCGCGACGATCGAGCAACGGAACTGCTTGTACAGCTTGACCATCTGGGTCAGGACGCCGTCGCCATCGATGTTGACGCACAGGTCGTCCGCCAGAACCACGGCGAACGGCTCGTCACCGATCAGCGGGCGGCCAGTCAGGATCGCGTGGCCCAGACCTTTCATTTCGGTCTGACGGGTGTAGGAGAACGAGCACTCGTCCAACAGTTTGCGGATACCGACCAGGTATTTTTCCTTGTCGGTGCCCTTGATCTGGTTTTCCAGCTCGTAGCTGATGTCGAAGTGGTCTTCCAGAGCACGCTTGCCACGACCGGTAACGATGGAGATTTCAGTCAGACCCGCGTCCAGTGCTTCTTCAACGCCGTACTGGATCAGTGGCTTGTTTACCACCGGCAGCATTTCTTTAGGCATGGCTTTGGTCGCTGGGAGGAAGCGAGTGCCGTAACCGGCTGCTGGAAACAAGCATTTCTTGATCATATAAGTCCTTGAAAAGGCTGTGTGTACGAGTTTCGAGGCAGTCTAATCAGGCGGCGTGCGCCTTACAATGCCCCGCGCTGGCTAACCGATGCCAACATAGAGAAATATTCGCGCGGATAGTTCCGTCGAGGTTTTTCAGCGGCGAATTCAGCGTAGCCCAGGATCGTGAGCATCGGGGTCACCATACGCTTATCAGGCCCCGATGCGAGCATTTGCCGCTATTATGGCGCCTTTGAACCAGCGAATGAGACAGACTAGATGGCCGCGGTAAAAATCATCAACGGGTATGTGATCGACAAGAAAGACGGGAAATGGACGCTGACCACCACTAATGGCGAACACATCGCCGGGCCTTTCGACAGTGAGCAGATGGCGACGGACGTGGCCTCGGTGTTCACCGATACGCCTCCATCACCCAAGCGTCGTGGCAAAGATCAGGACTGATCCCGTTGCCGCACGTCCCGGGCCCTGCCAGCACGCAGGGCTTTTTTGTGCCTTGTTGGCAAACAAGTGGCCAATCGCTATAACCTTTTCATCGCGGCGCTGTCAGAGCCTCCAGTCCCCCAATTGAAGACCACGCAACCATGAACCTGAACAAACTGCAGCCGCTCTTCGCGGCATTGGTACTGAGCGGCTGTGCCACCTCGCAGCCGACCTATCTGAACAATGGCGAACAGGGCCTGAGCATCGATTGTTCCGGCGAAGCCAACTCCTGGGCGATGTGCTACGAGAAGGCCGACGCTTCTTGCGCAGGCACCGGCTATCGCATCGTCGGCACCGACGGCACACCGGCGCCAAAGGAAGATGATAAAACCCTCGGCGTCGACGTCGGCAATTACAAGACCCGCAACGTCGTGGTCGTGTGCAAATAGCCGCTACATATGGATTTCGGCGAACTTGATCCCGAGGCCACGGACGACCTCGATCAACTCGTCGAGCCGACTGAAGGACTCGACTTCATCATTGTCATCCACCAAAAAGTAACTGCGCCCTGCACTCTTCTTGAAAAACACGATCCATTCACCCGGATTCGCCGGGTTCTGGATGACATGGGTGGCAGAGATCAGGCCCTCTGCGTGGCGCTCGCGCACGTGCTCTCGCTTCATCGCAACTCCAAAAATGACGATGCCGTCACAGCAGGACTGTGACGGCATCGGGTGCTGATGTTCGGTAGTCTATCAGCCGGAAATACAGGCGTTCGCGGCTTTCTGCACATCGTGAGGGCGGACCGGCACATTGGACATGCGCTCATGCAGTTTGATGCTGCTGCCGCCAGCGCGATCTTCGATATCAAATACCGCCGCCGGGCCTGAAGAAAGTTTGCCCGGGACGATCACCCGAACCCCGTCTTTCTGCGCCTGGACCTGCAACGCACCACGGCTGTCAGCGAGTTTGTCGGTCAGGCACTGCGCGTACTCCTGGGGCTTTTTACCGGAGATCACGCTCATGGTTGGCAGCGTTTCATTGATTTCGGAAACATTTGCACAACCGGCCATCGCCAGAATCAACGGCACACACACCACACCCCACTTCATATGAATCCTCCGTTAAAGACCGTCCGACAGCACAAACGCCGCTTTTCTCCGGGGCCTTGTGCATTTAACCCGCCTGCCATGGCGAAGTTCTGTTCAAAATTTGTCAAAGCAACGCCCGACGGCCAGATAATAACCCGTGCGGGCTGATAAACTGCGCCCATCGACAAGCTATCGTTTTGATTTAGTAGAAAAAGCCCTTCTGGAGGCGCCCATGAAATTCATTCACCAGCGCGAGCACCTCAACGAAGACGACATCGTCGTCATTCAATGCTCGCAGATGTGCAACATCCGTTTGATGAACGACGCCAACTTCCGCAGTTTCAAAAACGGCGGCCGTCATACCTATCACGGCGGCGCGTTCGACACCTTCCCGGCGCGTATCACCGCACCGAGCACCGGCTTCTGGAACATCACCATCGACACCGTCAACCGCCGCGCAATCAGCGTGACGCGCAAGCCGACCCTGACCCATTCGATCAAGATCATCCGTCGCTCCAGCACCAAACTGAGCTGAGACGCGCAGCCTATTCTGAAAGGAAACCACCACCGTGGCGCAAACAACCAAATACGTGATCAAGTACAAACTGGACGGCGAGCAGCGTTTCGAATTCGCCGAGCTGGAAAACGGCACTGACGAGGAAGCGAAAGTAGCGCTGAAAAAAATGCACTCTGATGAAGAACTCAGTGACATCAAGGTCAGCAAAGCGCTGTAACCAACACCATGCAACCGACCACGTTTGACCTGTTCGCCGACAACGAACCCGTACAGCAACCCCGCACCGAGCAGATCGGTGAACAATCGTGGGTGCTGCGCGGATTCGCCTTGCCTCGGGTCGAGCAACTGCTGACGGAGCTAGAAGCTATTCTTGCCGTCGCCCCGCTACGCCACATGGTCACGCCCGGCGGTTTCAGCATGTCGGTCGGCACCAGCAGTTGCGGCCAGTTGGGCTGGATCACCGATCGCAGCGGTTATCGCTATTCCAGCGTCGATCCACTCAGCGGGTTGCCGTGGCCGTCGATGCCAGCGATGTTTGCCGATCTGGCGCACGAAGCGGCGGAACGGGCCGGCTTCAAGGACTTCCATGCCGACTCCTGCCTGATCAACCAATACGTCCCCGGCGCCAAGATGTCGCTGCATCAGGACAAAGACGAAAAAGGTTATGCCGCGCCCATCGTTTCGCTGTCGCTAGGTTTGCCGGCAATGTTTCTGTTCGGCGGCTTCGAGCGCAGCGATAAAAGCCAGCGCATCCCGCTGCTGCATGGCGACATGGTGGTCTGGGGCGGCGTGGATCGCCTGCGCTATCACGGCGTGCTGCCAATCAAACCCGGCCGTCACTCACGCTTGGGTGAACGACGCATCAACATCACCTTCCGCGTCGCCGGGGATCAGTAAAAGTTTGACCGCAAGGCGCGGAGTGTTGCGAGCTACGATGCTGGTTAACCTGAGTCAAACAGGTCAACGGATTCCCTCCCATGGACACACTTTCAAACACGATCAGCATTGAAGACGATCCACGCTGGGCTGCCGTGGTAGCTCGCGATCCGAGTGCTGACGGGCAATTTGTCTACGCGGTGAAGACCACCGGCGTCTATTGCCGGCCGAGCAGCCTTGCACGCCTCCCAAAACGACAGAACGTCGAGTTTTTCGAAACCGCCGAACTGGCTGAAGCCGCCGGATATCGGCCAAGCAAACGCGCCAGCAGAGATCAGAACGACGCTCAGCACGCAGCGATCATTGCTGCGGCTTGTCGTCAGATCGAGGCGTCCGAGACTTTGCCGACGCTCAACAGCCTCGCAACCAGCGCGGGCCTCAGTCCGTTTCATTTTCACCGGGTATTCAAAGCCGTGACAGGCTTGACTCCCAATGGTTACGCCCTGGCGCATCGTTCACGCAAGCTGCGTGCGCGACTGGCCGACGGCGGCTCGGTGACTGATGCGTTGTATGACGCTGGCTTCAATTCCAACAGCCGTTTCTACGAATCAGCCGATCAACTGCTGGGGATGAAGCCCACCGACTACCGCGCCGCCGGGCAGAACAACGACATTCGCTTCGCCGTCGGCCAATGTTCGCTCGGGGCGATTCTGGTGGCACAAAGCGAGCGCGGGATCTGCGCGATTCTGCTCGGTGACGATCCGCATCAACTGGCCTGCGACCTTCAGGACCAGTTTCGCAACGCCAACCTGATCGGCGCCGACCACGAATTTGAACAGTTGATCGCCGGCGTCGTCGGATTTGTCGAAGCACCGGCGACAGGCTTGAACCTGCCGCTGGATATACGCGGCACCGCGTTTCAGGAGCGCGTCTGGCAGGCGCTGCGCGAGATCCCCGCAGGCAGCACCGCCAGTTACGCAGAGATCGCGCAACGCATTGGCGCGCCGACTTCGATGCGCGCCGTGGCCCAGGCTTGCGGGGCCAATCGCCTGGCGGTGGCCATCCCCTGCCACCGCGTGGTGCGCAGTGACGGCAATCTTTCCGGCTACCGCTGGGGCGTCGAACGCAAGCGTCAGTTGCTCGCGCGCGAATTCAACGATTGACGTCGACCACCACCCTGCCCCGCAGTTGCCCGGCAAGCAGTTTGGGCGCGGCTTCGAGGGCTTCGCTCAAACTGATTTCGTTGCTGATCAGCTTTAGCAAGGAGAAATCCAGATCCCTGGCCAGTCGGTCCCAGGCCTCGATACGGCGCGCTTTGGGCTGGGTCACGCTGTTGATCCCGGCCAGCGTCACACCGCGCAAAATGAAAGGCGCTACCGAGGCCGGGAAATCCATGCCCTGGGCCAGTCCGCACGCCGCGACCACACCTTCCGAGCGTGTGCTGGCGCAAGCATTCGCCAGCGTGTGACTGCCGACCGAATCGACCACCGCCGCCCAGCGCTCTTTAGCCAACGGCTTGCCCGGCTCGGACAAGGTGGCCCGATCGATGATTTCTGCGGCGCCCAGTTGCTGCAGATATTCATGCTCGGACACCCGGCCCGTGGACGCCACCACCCGATATCCCAACTTGCTGAGCAAGGCGATGGCAAAGCTGCCGACCCCGCCATTGGCGCCGGTGACCAGCACTTCGCCTTGATCCGGCGTCACGCCATGCCGCTCCAGCGCCAGAATGCACAGCATCGCCGTGTAGCCTGCGGTGCCGATGGCCATGGCTTGCGCGGGGGTGAAAGCTTCGGGCAGTGGAATCAGCCAGTCACCGTTGAGCCGGGCCTTCTGCGCCAGGCCGCCCCAGTGGTTTTCACCGACGCCCCAACCGTTGAGCAGCACTCGATCGCCCGCCTTGAAATCCGCGTGCGAACTGGACTCGACCGTTCCCGCCAGATCGATCCCCGGCACCATGGGAAACTTGCGCACCACCGGACTGCTGCCGGTGATCGCCAGCCCATCCTTGAAATTCAGGGTGCTGTACGCCACGTTCACGCTGACGTTGCCTTCGGGCAATTGTTGCTCATCGATTTGCTGCAGGTCGGCGCGATAACCGTTGTCGTCTTTGTCGATCAGAATGGCGTTGAACATGACGGCCTCTCGAAGATGATTTGTAAAAAGCATGCCTTGAAATAGCACATCGCAACACATTGCCACACTCGACTTTGCGCTAACCGCTCGATCAGCCGGCTGAATCCATGGCGGGCGGCTATGCTTTTTCGACGGTTGTGTGTTCCCGGTTCCGCTATGCAAACCGGCCTGTCGATGGAGCTGACGATGCCTTGCCTGCGCGCTTTTTTCTTGTTGCTGATGTTCTTTCTGCTGGCATCTGGCAACGCTTGGGCAGGCACCGCTGCTGCAAAGCCGGATGCGGCGCCAAGCGAGCCGACCTGGCCGCAAGTGATCAGCAGCGGCAAGAGCAAACTGACGGTGTATCAGCCGCAGCTCGACAGCTGGGACGGCTATACGCTCAACGCCCGTGCAGCTGTCGAAGCCAGGGCCGCCGACGGCAAATCCACCTATGGCATCGTCCAGTTCAGCGCTCACACCCTCGTCGACAAGGCCACCCGTTGGGTCGCGCTCGATCAGTACGAGATCATCAAGGCCGACTTCCCCGCCGATGCCAAACAGGCCGACACATGGCTGGCCATCCTGAAAAAAGATGCCGAGAGCCGCAAGAAAACCATTTCACTGGATCAGCTGGAAGCAGCGGTTGGGGTGCTCCACGCTGAACAGAAAGCCGACAGTGCGCCCTTGGAAACCACGCCGCCGACCATCGTCAGTTCCGACCGTCCGGCAATCCTCGTATACATCGACGGCGAGGCGGCCTATCGGCCGGTTGAAGGAACGGAGCTGCAACGGGTGATCAACACGCGCCCACTGCTGCTCAAGGACGCCGAAGGCAAACACTACCTGCATGTATTTGACGGCTGGATGGTCGCAGACCAATTGGCCGCCGATTACACGCGCCTTGCTGCGCCGCCGGCCAGTCTGGAAAAAGCCAAACAGGCGGCGATCAAGAGCCGCCAGGTGGACCTGCTCACCGGGCAAAGCGATCCGAAGGACAAGATTCCCAGCCTGGCCAAGCCGCCGCAGCCGAAAATCTTCATCGCCACCACGCCAACCGAACTGTTGGTGACCGACGGCGCCGCGCAATGGCAACCGATTCAGGGCACCAGCCTGTTGTACGTGAGCAACACCACCGGGCATATCTTCAAGGAAATCGGCGACCAGAACATTTACGTACTGATCTCCGGGCGCTGGTTCCGCGCCAGCGACATGAGCGGGCCATGGACCTTTGTCCCGGCAGACAAGCTGCCGGCCGACTTTGCCGATATTCCTGACGACAGCGCCAAAGAGAACGTCAAGGCCTCGGTAGCCGGCACGCCACAGGCACAGGAGGCGGCCATTGCGGCGACCATCCCGCAGACCTCGGCGATCAGGAAAAGCGCGGTGAAGATGACAGCGCCGCAATTTGACGGCGAGCCGCAGCTCAAAGCGATCGCCAATACACCATTGCAATACGTGATCAACAGCGCCACGCCGATTATTCGCGTCGACAACGACAGTTGGTGGGCGGTGGAGAACGGCATCTGGTTCAGCGCCACCTCGCTGAATGGGCCGTGGAGCGTGGCCTCTTCAGTACCAGCGGTCATTTATTCGATTCCGCCCAGCTCGCCGATGCACTACCTCACGTACGTGAAGGTTTACGAATCCAGCGGCGATACCGTAGTAGTCGGCTACACGCCGGGTTATCAAGGATCGACGCTGGACCCGGCAACTGGCGTCGTGGTGTACGGCACCGGTTATCCGTACACGCCGTGGGTTGGCAGTGTCTGGTACGGGCCGCCGGTGACCTATGGTTTCGGCGTCGCGATTCGTTACACGCCGTGGACTGGCTGGACCTTCGGCTTCGGATTCGGCTGGAGCTGGGGCGGCAACACCGTCGCCATGGGCTGGGGCTGGGGCGCTTATCCGTGGTGGGGAAATTACGGCTGGGGCTACGCGTGGGGTCCGCGTCTGTACCCGGCGCCGCTGGCCTGGGGTGGCGCAGCCTACGGTTATCGCGGCGGCGCGGTGGCCTGGGGTCCGGGTGGCTGGGCCGGAACCACCGGCAATCTTTATCATCAGTGGGGTGATCGCGCGACGGTCAGCCGTTATGGCGCCGGCTACAACGCCTGGACCGGCAATCGCTGGGCTGGTGAGGTTGGCGCCTCATACAACTCGCGTACCGGCATTGCCGCCGCCGGGCAACGTGGCGCGGTGCACAACGCCTACACCGGCAACTACGCCGCTGGACGCAGTGGCGCCGCGGCCGGACCGAACGGCGGCGCCATCGTTGGCGGACGGGTGACAGCCGGCAACGTCCGCACCGGAACTAAAGTCAGCGCCAATCGCGGCGCGGTCTACAACCCCAACACCGGCAACACCACGCAATATGGCGGCATTCACGGCCGCAACGGCGGCGCCGCCCGGGTCGGCGACAACGTTTATGCCGGGCGCGACGGCAACGTTTACAAGAAAACCGACCACGGCTGGCAGTCCGTGGCCGGCAGCGGTGCCAACCGAAACAGGCAAGCGAACAACAATGCGCAGCTACAAAACCTCAATCGCGAATCCGCCGCGCGCAATCTCGGCAACCAGCGCACGCACAACTACAACCGGTCTTCGCAAATGATGAACCGCTCGTTTGGCGGCGGTGGAGGTGGCGGACTGCATCGACGCTGAAAAACTGCACGTGATGTTCAGAATTTCAGACTGGCCCCGCAGCCGCTTTTGCTGCTAAAACCGATTGCCGTCCCTGCCCGTTTCATCGTTCGGAGAATTGCTATATGAGCCAGTGGCCAGACACCCGCATCCTTGATCTTCTCGGTATCGAACTGCCGATCATCCAGGGCCCGATGGCCGGCGCGACCAACTCTTCGATGGTGATTGCCGTGTGCAACGCTGGCGGCCTCGGTTCAATGCCGGCGGCGATGCTGAGCATCGAGCAATTGCGCGAAGAGCTGAAGACGATTCGCCAGCAGACCAGCAAGCCGTTCAACGTCAATTTCTTCTGCCATCAGCCGCCGGTGCCTGATGAGCAGCGAGCCCGTGACTGGAAAAATCTGCTGGAACCTTACTACCGCGAACTGGGCGCCGATTTCGACGCGCCGACTCCGGTTTCCAACCGCGCTCCATTCGACGAAGCCGCATGTGCAGTGCTCGAAGAATTCCGGCCCGAGGTGGTGAGTTTTCATTTCGGTCTGCCGGAGAAAAACCTGCTCGATCGGGTCAAGGCCACCGGGGCGAAAATTCTTTCGTCCGCCACCACGGTCGAAGAAGCGATCTGGCTGGAGCAGCACGGCTGCGACGCGATCATCGCTATGGGTTATGAGGCAGGCGGGCATCGCGGGATGTTTCTCAGCGATGATCTGAGCACGCAGGTCGGCACTTTCGCGCTGGTGCCGCAGGTGGTTGATGCGGTGAAAGTGCCGGTGATTGCGGCAGGTGCTATCAGCGATCCCCGGGGCGTTGCAGCGGCGTTCATGCTCGGCGCCTCGGCGGTGCAAGTCGGTACGGCGTACCTGTTTACCCCGGAAGCGAAAGTCAGCGCTTCACATCACAAGGCTCTGCGGACTGCGAAAGACAGCGAGACCGCCATCACCAATATTTTCACCGGGCGTCCGGCACGGGGCATTGTCAATCGGGCGATGCGCGAACTTGGCCCGATATCAGCGCAGGCGCCGGCTTTTCCATTGGCCGGCGGTGCGCTGATGCCGCTGCGGGCCAAGGATGACGCCAACTTTGCCAACCTCTGGGCTGGTCAGGCGCTGACGCTGGGCAAGGATATCGGCAGCGCTGAACTGACCCGGCAACTCGCCGAAGGCGCCTCGGCGAAACTCAACCGTCACTGAATTTACGCGGCAAGCGGATTTATTCCCTCGCCACCTGGCGGCGTATCGCTATATATTTCCGTATACAGCGATTGCGCCCGTGTGTCGGCGTTATCACCACCAGAGCACCAACCCGCCGATCACGGAGTTCTTACATGACCTTGGCTGCCACACGCTTCGCCCCTGCCTGTCTCGTCTCATTCCTTGCATATTTCAGCATTGGCGCCGCGCAGGCTGACGAAGTGCAAGTGGCAGTTGCCGCCAATTTCACCGCGCCCATCCAGGCCATCGCTGCCGACTTCGAAAAAGACACTGGCCACAAACTGGTTGCTGCTTATGGCGCAACCGGGCAGTTCTACACCCAGATCAAGAACGGCGCGCCCTTCCAGGTGTTCCTCGCCGCTGACGACAGCACACCGGCAAAACTTGAACAGGAAGGCGAAACCGTCAAAGGCTCGCGCTTCACCTACGCCGTCGGGACGCTGGCGCTGTGGTCAGCGAAAGAAGGCTATGTGGATGCGCAAGGCGAGGTACTGAAAAACAACCTATACCAACACCTTTCAATCGCCAATCCGAAAGCCGCGCCGTACGGTCTTGCCGCCACCCAGGTGCTGGGAAAACTCAAGTTGAGCGAAGCCACCAAGAGCAAAATCGTCGAAGGGCAGAACATTACTCAGGCCTACCAGTTCGTCTCCACCGGCAACGCCGAACTGGGCTTTGTCGCCCTGTCGCAAATCTACAAGGACGGAAAAGTCAGCAGCGGTTCGGCGTGGATTGTCCCGGCGGAGCTGCATGATCCGATCAAACAGGACGCGGTGATCCTGAACAAAGGCAAGAACAGCGCCGCCGCCAAGGCCCTGGTGGATTATCTCAAGGGCCCGAAAGCCGCTGCGGTGATCAAGTCCTACGGATATCAACTGTAAATGTCACTGACCAGTGCCGATTTCGCCGCCATCTGGCTGACCCTGAAACTGGCGTCGCTGACCACCCTGATCCTGCTGGTGATCGGCACACCGATCGCCTTATGGCTGTCGCGCACGTCGTCATGGTTGCGTGGCCCGATTGGCGCCATCGTTGCCCTGCCGCTGGTGTTGCCGCCGACGGTGATCGGCTTTTATCTGTTGCTGGCGCTGGGGCCGCACGGGTTTCTAGGTCAGTTCACCCAGTGGCTCGGCTTGGGCACGTTGACGTTCAGCTTCACCGGACTAGTGATCGGCTCGGTGATCTACTCCCTGCCGTTCGTGGTGCAACCGTTGCAGAATGCCTTTTCGGCGATCGGCACCCGACCGCTGGAAGTCGCTGCGACGTTGCGCGCCAATCCCTGGGACACGTTCTTCAGCGTGATCCTGCCGCTGGCGCGCCCCGGCTTCATCACTGCCGCGATCCTTGGATTCGCCCACACCGTCGGTGAATTCGGTGTGGTGCTGATGATCGGCGGCAACATTCCCGACAAGACCCGCGTGGTCTCGGTGCAGATCTACGACCACGTTGAGGCGCTGGAATATGCCCAGGCGCACTGGCTGTCCGGGGCGATGCTGGTGTTCTCGTTTCTGGTGTTGCTGGCGCTGTATTCCAGCCGCAAGACCCGCGCAGGCTGGAGCTGATCGATGATTGATGTACGTCTGAAACGCGCTTATCCGGGGTTCGAACTGGATGTCGATCTGCAGGTGCCGGGCCGTGGCGTCACCGCGCTGTTTGGCGATTCCGGCTCCGGCAAAACCACCTGCCTGCGCTGCATCGCCGGGCTGGAGCGCGCGGAACAAGGTTTCGTGCAGATCAATGACGAGGTCTGGCAGGACAGCGACAAGGGCATTTTCGTACCGCCGCATAAACGGGCGGTCGGCTACGTGTTTCAGGAAGCCAGCCTGTTTGCGCATCTGTCGGTGCGGGCCAATCTGCAGTTTGGTCTCAAACGCATTGCCAAGTCGCAACGCCAGGTCGACATGAACCAGGCCACCGAACTGCTCCGCATTGGCCACTTGCTCGAGCGGCATCCGCAGCATCTGTCCGGCGGCGAGCGGCAGCGCGTCGGCATCGCCCGCGCTCTGCTGACCAGTCCGAAACTGCTGCTGATGGACGAACCACTGGCGGCTCTCGACAGCCGGCGCAAAAGCGAAATCCTGCCGTACCTGCAACGTCTGCATGACGAACTGGATATTCCGCTGCTGTACGTCAGCCATGCGCAGGATGAAGTCGCACGTCTGGCCGATCATCTGGTCTTGCTCCGCGATGGCAAAGCCCTCGCCAGCGGCCCGATCGGCGAAACCCTCGCGCGCCTGGATCTGCCCTTGGCAATGGGCGATGACGCCGGGGTGATCATCGAGGGCCAGGTCAGCGCCTATGACGCCACCTATCAATTGCTCAGCCTGCAATTGCCGGCCACTGAAATGAACATTCGCGTCACCCATGCACCCATGGCCGTGGGTCAGGCCTTGCGCTGCAAAGTACACGCGCGCGACATCAGTCTGGCGCTGCACAACGATGCCGCCAGCAGCATTCTCAATCGTCTGCCGGTTACGGTGGTCAATGAACAGGCGGCGGACAACAGCGCGCACGTGCTGATCCGCCTGGACGCTGGTGGCACGCCGCTGCTTGCGCGGATCACGCGGTTTTCCAAGGATCAACTGAACGTGCATCCGGGCCAGAGGCTCTGGGCGCAGATCAAGGCGGTGGCGGTGCTCGCGTAAATCATTCGGCACGACGGCCAGCGCCTGCGGTCAATCCTGTTACAGACTGCCGTATGACCGAAGGAAACCGCCATGCCCGATACCGTGCTGACAGATGCCCTGCCCGCCGATCTGCATTACGTCGATGACACTCAGCCTGGTATCACCCGGAAGAAACTGCGCGGCAAGTTCGTCTATTTCGAACCGTCCGGGCAGCGCATCACCGACCCGGACGAAATCAAACGCATCAATGCCCTCGCAGTGCCGCCGGCTTACACCGATGTGTGGATCTGCGCCGACCCGTGCGGCCATTTGCAAGCGACCGGGCGCGATGCGCGCGGCCGCAAACAGTACCGTTATCACGCGCGCTGGCGCGAAGTACGCGACGCCGACAAATACTCGCGCCTGCGCGACTTCGGCCAGGCCCTGCCAAAACTGCGGCGCCAGCTTGAAGCGCTGCTCGATGCGCCGGGTTTCAGCCGTGACAAGGTCATGGCAACAGTGATCACTTTGCTCGACGCCACACTGATCCGCGTCGGCAATACCCAATATGCGCGAGACAATCGCTCTTATGGCCTGACCACGCTGCGCAGTCGGCATGTCGAGGTCAACGGCAGCGCGATCCTGTTCCAGTTCCGTGGCAAGAGCGGCATCGAACATCAGATCACCGTAAAGGATCGTCGTCTGGCGCGAATCATCAAGCGCTGCCTGGAGATTCCCGGGCAGAACCTGTTTCAGTACCTCGACGAACACGGCGAACGGCATACCGTCACCTCTTCCGACGTCAACGCCTATCTGCAAAAGCTCACTGGCGCAGCGTTCACCGCCAAGGATTACCGCACCTGGGCGGGCAGCGCCCTGGCCTTGTCGGTGCTGCGCGAGTTGCAGCATGAGTCGGAAACCGAAGCCAAGCGCCATGTGGTCGAAGCGGTGAAAAACGTCGCCAAGCAGCTGGGCAACACCCCGGCGGTGTGCCGCAAATGCTACATCCACCCCGCCGTGGTCGAACATTTCATGCTCGGCGCCCTCGCTGAACTGCCGCGCCCGCGAGTGCGCAAAGGCCTGCGCGCCGAAGAAGTGGCACTTGCGATGTTTCTCGAAAGCATGTGCGAAGTGACCGAGGCGTCCTGATTCGCACGTACCCCTGTAGGAGTGAGCCTGCTCGCGATAGCGGTGTGTCAGTCGAAACCTTCATCGACTGACCCACCGCTATCGCGAGCAGGCTCACTCCTACAAGGATTTCGCCGACAAGCAGAGCTGGGTATTTTTTGCACGATCGCACAGGTCTTCTATAGTTGATCTGAAGGCTCGCGCCACGCGGGCTTTTTGTTGCAACTCAGCCGTTTCATTGAACGGAGGTGTTCCATGTCAGAAAAAGAGTCCATCACCACCCTCCTCACCCTGCTCGACGCCCGCCAGGCGCGCCTCGCAGCCGCCTGTAAAGAGATTGCCGACTGGGTTGATAATCAAGGCGGGCATCCGACGGCACTGCGCATCCGCGATCGATTGCACGATGTCGAAAAAGATGCACCGCTGATCCGCGACACGCTGTCGACGCTCAAGCCGCTGGATCGGCCGCTGCCACGGTTCAGATAGAGTCAGCGTAGAAGTCCTCTCTGCATTGGCACAGAGAGGACGGCGATTGTTGGTTTCCAGCGCCTCAATCACCCTTGCCCGTGCGCGCACCGCCATGGCTGTGTTGCCCACCGACGCGCGCTTTCTCCGCCCGATCGACTTTCACATTGACTGAAGTTCCGCCCTTCTTGCCGGCCTCCTTGATTTTTTGTGGATCTTCCGCGAACGGTTGATCCCTGTGATGATTGGTCATGTTCATATCCTCGACATAGTTGTAGACATACACTTCAAAGACTCTAGATCGAGCGAATCACGCTTCAACTTCCTGCCGACAAACGGTTGAACAAGCGAAGCGAAGCGGCAATACACCCTGACTTTCTTAATTCTTTAAAAAGTTATACGAAGCGGCGCGAAATCAATAAGCTGTATAAGTTTGATTGCAAACTTACCGTTCATCGGGCTACGTAAAAATTTTCAAAACATTCTCCGCGGGCTCGTAATCGGAGTAGATGTCCGGTGCGACAACGGACATAACTAGCGAAACGTTAATTGATATCGGAGAGCTATCATGACCACAGGAAATAAAAATCCAGGTAACTTCGCAAACGATCGTGAAAAGGCATCTGAGGCCGGCAAGAAAGGCGGCCAGTCGTCCGGCGGCAACTTCGCCAATGATCGTGAAAAGGCATCCGAGGCTGGCCGCAAAGGCGGACAGAACAGCCACGGTGGCGGTCGCAAATCCTGATCAAGCGGTACAAGGGCAGCCTCGCTGCCCTTTGAAATCAGCTGATGGAGCGCAATCATGAGCATGGCAACAGATTTCGCGCGAGGCGAAGTGCAACGAAACAAGGGAGCGGAAGTGTATCCCGAAGCAGCGCGCAGTTCGCACGTGGCGGAGTCGGATATTCCACCGCTGTCACCCTGTGTTGAGCGACAGCAAATAAGTCCGAGGCACAGGGAGAGCGTTCAGCAGGAATGTTATGAACGCCGGGAATTGACAGTGAATACTGAAAACTCGCGGATGCCCGACACGCTGCCGACTTATGAGCGTTCTTCATGAGGCAACGTTTAAACTTTCAGCTATAACGCAATACAATTCAACAAACGACATCAGGCAACTTTGCAGACTCGCGATGTATAACGACGGCATGCAGTGAATGCATCTTTATACGCTACAACTCTGCACGTAGAAATGAGGGAATTTGAATGGCACAAAAAAACAAAAAACCTGTTAATCAATGAAGCCAGGCGCAACAATTGATGCGCCGGGTGCGGGGGAGCCTGGCTCCCCTGCCCACTTTCATTCCAGCGAAATCACAGCTATTGCTCAGGAGTCCTGACCAGCCGAGGAAATCGCCATGCCTGTTCACGTCATCAACTTCACCGGCCCGATCAATGCCTCGACTTGCGGCCAACTGATCGATAAAGCCTCGCTTGCCGTAAAGGAAGATGCACCCCGGCTCATCGTCAACATCGCCACCATGGGGGGTGAGTGCAGTTACGGCTTCACCATGTACAACTTCCTGCTGGCCCTGCCCATTCCGGTGCACACGCACAATCTGGGAACGGTCGAATCAATGGGCAATATTGTCTTCCTCGCCGGCCAGCGCCGCACCGCCTGTACTCACAGCAAGTTTCTGTTTCACCCATTCCATTGGCACCTGCAAGGTTCAGTTGATCACTCGCGCATGTCGGAATACGCGATGAGCCTGGATTACGACTTGCACCTCTACGCGCAGATCGTCGCCGAACGTACGAGTCACGGAAAAAATGCGTTGGAGACGGAGAAATATCTGACCGCAGCTCCGCGCATCATCAATCCTGAAGAAGCCTTGCATTCGGGTTTGATCACGGCAGTAGAAGATACCGAGGTTCATGCCGACTTTGTCTGCTCGTGCATTTACTCCTGAAAGTCCCACGGAATAACGCGTCGTAGCGGGCGCGTTCTTGTCTGAACCCGCAAAACGATCGATAGGCTGGCCGAACTTGTACAGCCTCAGCGAGGCGTACAGCCTTCGATCCGCGTCATCAGCCGGTCATCACGCCCGCGTCAATTTCTCTGAATTATTCATTTCGCCAGATATCCCTCTTCTTAAGCAGCCGGAGGAAATATATGAGCGGAGCGGATTTGTACGTGATCGATTACCTGCTTCACGGGAAGCCCAGGTCATTCGTCATTCGCACAAAAAACATGAACAATGCCGAAGCGTGGCAGTGGGCAAGTTGTGACGCGGGTATCGCGCCCATTCCCCGCCCCGGTCGGCCGCCGTTGAAACGTTTTTCCAAACCGATGGCGGAACGCTTTGGCGTGACCGAGGTGCAATGGCGAGAATCAGTGCCTCTGGTCTGGGAGGAGGATCACGCAAAATGACAGAACACACATTGAAATTCGGTTTCGCCCGATCATGGGACGACGAGATGGCTGAAAACGCCGCGATGTTTCGCGAAGCCGATCTCCTGGAAGAAACGGCTTACAAGATAATCGAGCATGACACGGACAGCCCTGAGGCCTGGGCTCGTTTCACCGAGGCCAAGGCGCTGGCCGACGCCAAGCGGACAGCGGCCTTTCAGGACTGGATGCGCATCAAGCGTGCGATGAGCAAGGAGCGCTCGAAATAACGGCCTGCCCCCTCATGGCTTGAGGATCAGCAGCGGCTCGCCTTTGGGCACGATATAAGTCGCCAGTTCTACGCCCTTCTCGCTGCCAATGTTTTTCGCCACATGCGCCACGCCCGCCGGGATAAACAGCGAGTCGCCGGCCTTGAGCGTTACCGGCGCCTGTCCTTCGAGCTGATATTCAAACGTGCCACTGATGACGTAGGCGACTTCCACGCCGGGGTGCGCATGCCGCGGAGCGCTGACGCCGGCGTCAAAATCGATACGAGCCTGAATCACCTCGCGATTGTCAGCGCCGAGATCCTGGCGAACCAGATCGGTGCGGCTCAAACCTTTCTGCCAGCTCGTCGCCGGCGCATCGGCCGCATGAGCGAAGCCGGTCAGGGAAGCGAAGACAACGGCAGAAGCCAGAAACAGTGAACGGTACATGGTGGTGCCCTCTCAAACGTAGTGTTGGTGTGAGGGCTACTTTGGGCTCGGCATGTAAGGCGGATGTGTCTCGAAAGCCCGGTTTGGTGTTGCCGTGTGTATCCGCTGAGGGTTGATACACGCTTATACAAACGTGTCGCCGGCCACAGACAGCAGCCACTGTCTGAACGCGCTGATCTTTGTCGAGTCAGCGGTTTCATGGGGTGTAACCAGATAGAAGCCCAGATCATCCTGCAGGCGCAGGTCGAACGGTGCGACCAATCGCCCCGCACGCCGATCGTCGTTCACGTAAGTCGAACGCCCGATACACACGCCCTGCCCGTCAATTGCCGCCTGCACTGCCATCATCGCCAGATCGAAGGTCAGCTTCGCGCCGTCGGCCAACTGCGCAGGCTGGCCGGCGGCGCTGAGCCAGGCCTGCCAGTCTTTAGCGGTGACACCGCTGACTTGTACAAGGGTGTGACTGGCCAGATCTTGCGGCGTGTGCAATGTCGTCGCCACTGCTGGACTGCACACGGGAAATACCTCATCAGCCATGAGAAAGTCCGCGCGCAGGCCTTTCCAGTCGCCCCGACCGTAGCGAATCGCCGCGTCGATGCCTCCTCGGCGAAAATCCACCAGATCGGTGGCGGCGCTGATGCGCACATCGATGTCCGGAAACGCCTGCTGAAATGCCGGAAGGCGCGGCAATAGCCATTTCGACGCAACCGAGACCAGCGTGCTGATGGTCAGCACGCTGGACCCGCGCGATTCGAGCAACTGTTGCGTCGAATGGCGCAGCGCTTGAAACGCAGAACGCACGCCCGGCAGGTAGGCGTGGCCTTCTTCGCTGAGCGCGAGGCCATCCTTGAGTCTCAGAAACAATGCGACACCCAGCTCGGCTTCGAGGCGCCTGATTTGGTGACTGATTGCTGTCTGCGTGACGTTCAACTCAGTGGCGGCCATGGTAAAGCTCATATGCCGAGCGGCCGCTTCGAACGCGCGCAGGCCGTTGAGGGAAGGAAGTCTGCAAGTCATAAGGTCTGGATCGGCACATGAGAATTTGTCATACGCTAGCACCGCAAATGACCTTTGCGGAAGTTTCGCCCGCAGGGGATCGTGGCGCCTCAACTTTTTGGGGACATGCCATGAAACTGTACTTTGCACCGATGACCTGTTCGCTCTCACCGCACATCGTTCTGCGAGAACTCGGCCTGCCGTTCGAGCTGATCCGCGTGAACAACCAGACCAAGCGCACGGCTGACGGCCGTGACTTTCTTGAGATCAATCCGAAAGGCTACGTGGCCGCGCTGCAACTGGATAACGGCGAAGTGCTGACCGAAGGCCCGGCGATCCTGCAGTTTCTCGCCGACCAGGTCCCGGGGAACACCCTGGCGCCCGCATTCGGTACGTGGGAGCGCATACGACTGCAGGAGCATCTGAATTTCATCAGCTCGGAGATTCACGGCGCCAGCGCCCCATTGTTCAGCGCGGAGATTCCGGAAGCGGTCAAAGCGATTTTTCGGCAGAAACTGTGCAAGCGGCTGGATTACCTGAACGTTCAACTGGGAAGTCAGGATTATTTGATGGGCAGCTTCGGCATTGCCGATGCGTATCTGTTCACGGTGCTGACCTGGCTACCGACGTTCAACATCGCTATCGCCGAATGGCCAGCGCTGGCCAGCTACATGAAACGCATCGGCGCGCGACCCAGTGCGCTTGCGGCCATCGCAGCGGAAGAAGCAACTTCGCCAGTCTGAACGCGCGCGGGCCATGGCCGCAGGGAATCTGTAAACTGGCGCGATCTTCATTCACTCGAACAAGAGATGCACATGGCCAATCAAGACATCATCTTCACGCCCGATCCGGACACCGATTCGATTTCGTCCGACGTCGCCACCTTCGGCGGGATCATGGTCTCGACGCAGATTCCGACCCGCGCCGATGGCAGCCTGGAACTGGGCGGCATCACCGAGCAAAGCGAATGCACCCTGCAAGCGCTGAAAGTCGCGCTGGAACGTGCCGGCAGTTCGATGGACCGCGTCCTGCACCTGACCATCTACCTCACCGACATGGCTGATCGCGCTGCATTCAACGAAGTCTATAAACGCTTTTTCGCCAAGCCGTGGCCAGTGCGGGCAGCGGTAGGCGTGGCCTCGCTGGCGGTTGAAGGGATGCGCGTGGAAGTGACGGCGATGGCGGCCAAGGGCTGATTGAAATTGCAGAGCGTCATTTCAATTAATCTGGAATGACACAACCCCCTGTAGGAGTGAGCCTGCTCGCGATAGCGGTGTGTCAGGCAAAGATGCTTTGACTGACCCGGCGCTATCGCGAGCAGGCTCACTCCTACAATGGTTTGTGTGTAGCCGCGATTCCGTGTACATCGCGAAACCCTGTGGGGGCGGGCTCGCCCGCGGAGAGGCCGGAACATCCAGCACAATAGCCAACCGGACTGACCCGATCGCCAGCCACCATCGGGCAGCACACACGTGCCCGCCGCGCGTTTCACGGGTAGAATGCGCCCCTTGCCCGTGACCGCCTGACTAAAAAAACTATGTCCTTGCCCAAGCATCACCTGGAATTGCTCAGCCCTGCCCGCGATGTCGCCATTGCCCGCGAGGCCATCCTGCATGGCGCCGACGCCGTGTACATCGGCGGCCCGAGCTTCGGTGCGCGCCACAATGCCTGCAACGAAGTCAGCGAAATCGCTGAGCTGGTCGAATTCGCCCGCCGTTACCACGCGCGCATCTTCACCACCATCAACACCATCCTGCACGACAACGAACTGGAGCCGGCGCGCAAGCTGATCCATCAGTTATACGATGCCGGCGTCGATGCGCTGATCGTTCAGGACCTGGGCGTGATGGAGCTGGACATTCCGCCGATCGAGCTGCACGCCTCGACCCAGACCGATATCCGCACGCTGGAGCGGGCGAAGTTTCTTGATCAGGCCGGTTTCTCGCAGCTGGTGCTGGCCCGTGAGCTGAACCTGAAAGAAATCCGCGCCATCGCCGATGAAACCGACGCGGCCATCGAGTTCTTCATCCACGGTGCGCTGTGCGTGGCCTTCTCCGGCCAGTGCAATATTTCCCACGCGCAGACCGGCCGCAGCGCCAACCGAGGCGACTGCTCCCAGGCGTGCCGCTTGCCGTACACCCTCAAAGATGAAAAGGGTGGCGTGATCGCCTACGAAAAACACTTGCTGTCGATGAAAGACAATAACCAGAGCGCCAACATTCGCGCGCTGGTCGAGGCCGGTGTGCGTTCGTTCAAGATCGAAGGTCGCTACAAGGACATGGGCTATGTGAAGAACATCACTGCCTATTACCGCCAGCGCCTCGACGACGTGCTCGAAGACCGCCCGGACCTGGCCCGCGCTTCCAGCGGCCGCACCGTGCATTTCTTCCTGCCCGACCCGGAAAAAACCTTCCATCGTGGCAGCACCGATTATTTCGTCACCGATCGCAAGATCGACATCGGCGCCTTCGATTCGCCAACCTTCACCGGTCTGCCGGTCGGCACGGTAGAAAAAGTCGGCAAACGTGACATGCAGGTTGTCACTCACGAGCCGCTGTCCAACGGCGACGGCTTGAACGTGCAGGTCAAACGCGAAGTGGTCGGTTTCCGCGCCAATATCGCCGAGGCCAAAGGCGAGTTCGAAGAAGATGGCGAGAAGCGCTACCGCTATCGCGTCGAGCCGAACGAAATGCCCGAAGGCCTGTTCAAGCTGCGTCCAAGCCATCCGCTGAATCGCAACCTCGATCACAACTGGCAGCAGGCGCTGCAGAAGACCTCTTCGGAACGTCGCGTTGCCCTGAGCTGGTTCGCCCGTCTGCGCGAGGAACAGCTGGAAGTGACCGCGACCAGCGAAGAAGGCATCAGCGCCAGCGTCACGCTGAACGGGCCGTTCGGCGTCGCCAACAAGCCTGAGCAAGCGCTGGAGCAACTGCGCGACCTGCTCGGCCAGCTCGGCACCACGCAGTACCACGCCACCGACGTCAAACTCGATGCGCCGCAAGCGTTCTTCATTCCCAACTCGCAGCTCAAGTCGCTGCGCCGCGAAGTCATCGAAGCGCTGACCGCCGCCCGTGTCGCAGCGCACCCGCGTGGCGGCCGTAAAGCCGAAACCAGCCCGCCGCCGGTGTACCCGGATTCGCACCTGACCTTCCTCGCGAACGTCTACAACCAGAAGGCCCGCGACTTCTACCACCGTCACGGCGTCAAGCTGATCGACGCGGCGTATGAAGCCCACGAAGAGCCAGGCGAAGTGCCGGTGATGATCACCAAGCACTGCCTGCGTTTCTCCTTCAACCTGTGCCCGAAACAGGCCAAAGGCGTGACCGGTGTGCGCACCAAGGTCGCGCCGATGCAATTGATTCACGGCGATGAAGTGCTGACGCTGAAGTTCGATTGCAAGCCGTGCGAGATGCACATCATCGGCAAGATGAAGGGCCATATCCTCAACCTGCCGCAGCCGGGCAGCGTGGTCGGCCACATCAGCCCTGAAGACCTGATGAAAACCATCCCGCGCGCGCCGCATTGATTGGGTAGCGTGCGCGGTGCTTCGGCATCGCGCACGCCTGCTTGGCTCAAGCGCGGTAAATCGCAGGCATAAAAAAACGCCAACTTCTCGCGAAGTTGGCGTTTTTGCGTAGATGGCAGGGGCGGCTGGATTCGAACCAACGCATGGCAGGATCAAAACCTGCTGCCTTACCGCTTGGCGACGCCCCTGTAGCTCTGGTCAGCGCCTCCGTGAGGATCGCTGTGAGAACGGGGCGCAATTTATCAACATTCATTTCGTTTGGGAAGCCCGAGATGAAATATTTTTTGTTTTAAAACAGCCACTTATTATTTTCGCGCGAAAACGTTGGGTTTGGCCGCCGTGTATCACACTGTGTACGCGCCCCGCTGCTACACAACCCAATGCAAAAACGCTCTCTTGCGACACAGAGTGGATACCTCGCCACGCTTCAATGCACCCAAGGTTTCAAGGGTTCATCCAGCCCCTTGGCCACAGGCTCGCAAAGGAGACGTCAGCATGAAACAGGCTCTGCACACCTCTAAAATCACCGTCGCGCTCGGCTTGTCGGTTCTGGCGCTGTCGCTGCTCGGCGCGGTCGGCAGCGCTCAGGCGCAAACCACAGAACCCGTCGCCGTCAGCTATTCCGCGCCCTCTCCTTTCGGCCCGCTGAAGCACATCAAGGCTGGGGTGCTCGACGTGGCCTACGCTGAAACCGGTCCTGCCGACGGCCCGGTGGTGATTCTGCTGCACGGCTGGCCCTACGACATTCACAGTTACGACGACGTCGCGCCACTGCTCGCAGCCAAGGGCTATCGCGTGTTGATGCCGTATGCACGGGGTTATGGCGATACGCAGTTTCTGTCCCAAGACACCCTGCGCAACGGCCAGCCGGCAGCGCTGGCCAGCGATGTGATCGACTTCATGGACGCGCTGAAAATCAAGCAAGCGGTGCTGGGCGGCTACGACTGGGGCGCGCGTTCGGCTGACATCGTCGCAGCGCTGTGGCCAGAGCGCGTCAAGGCCCTGGTGGCGGTCAGCGGCTATCTGATCGGCAACCAGGCCGCCGGTCAAAATCCGCTGCCGCCGAAAGCCGAATTGCAGTGGTGGTACCAGTTTTATTTCGCCACCGAGCGCGGCCGCGCCGGCTATGAGAAGAACACCCACGATTTCGCCAAACTGATCTGGCAACTGGCTTCACCGCAATGGAAATTCGACGACGCCACCTTCGACCGCAGTGCCAAGGCGCTGCAGAACCCGGATCACGTTGAGATCACCGTGTTCAACTATCGCTGGCGTCTGGGTCTGGTGCAGGGCGAGGCGAAATACGCAGCGCTGGAGCAGAAGCTTGCCACCGCGCCGTCCATCAGCGTGCCGACCATTACACTGGAAGGCGATGCCAATGGTGCTCCGCACCCGGCGCCGGAGGATTATGCCAAACGCTTTACCGGGAAATATCAGTTCCGGTTGATCGAGGGTGGGGTTGGGCACAATTTGCCCCAGGAAAGCCCGGCGGCGTTTGCGCAGGCTGTGATTGATGCGGATCGTCTCTGACAGCCCCGCCCCAAAAGCCCCTCACCCTAGCCCTCTCCCGGAGGGAGAGGGAACTGATTGGGGGATGCTCAAGATTTACGCCGACCTGAAAGCGCTGTATTGAATCCATAATCGACATCCATCTTTCAGGTCGATGTACAGCGCAAGATACCTCGGTCGGCTCCCTCTCCCTCTGGGAGAGGGCTGGGGTGAGGGTTTTTGGGGATTGCACCGGTCGATCTATTTAACCAGCCGTTTTTCTTTCGATGGCCGATAACCAAAATACGAGCTGTAGCACTTGCTGAAATGGCTCGGTGAGACAAAACCGCAAGCCACCAGCACTTCCACCTGCGACAGCTCGGTGTGTTGCAACAGGCGCCGCGCTTCGGTGATGCGCAGTTCCAGGTAATAGCGCTGCGGCGTGGTGCCCAGCTGCTCCTTGAACAAGCGCTCCAGCTGACGACGTGAGCGGCCGGCGTAGACCGCCAATTGCTCCAGCTCCAGCGGTTCTTCGAGATTGGCGTCCATCAGTTTGATCACTTCACGCAGCGGCGCGCTGACACAGATGTTTTCATCAGGTTTGATCCGCCGATAGCGCGACTCCTCGAAGGCGAGGATGTCCTCAATGCCTTCGACCAACGCCTTGCCGTGCAAGCCCTTGATCCAGTCCAGCGCCATATGAAACGCGCCTGATGGGCTCGACGCGGTGAGCCGGTCGCGGTCGATCACATAAGGCTCACTGCTGACATGGGTGCTCTTGGCGATTTCGGTCAGGGCCGGGCGATGTTCCGGGTGGATCGAGCAACGATAGCCATCGAGCAAACCGGCACGGCCGAGAAACCACGAACCGTTCCACAATCCGGCCAGGCTCACGCCCCGCTCCGCCGCGGCCTTGAGCAAACCGATGAATTCGTCGCTGGCGCGCAATTCGGTGCGGTAGCCACCGCATATCACCAGCAGGTCCAGCTCGTGAAGCGCGGCAGAGTCCAGGCGCGCATCGGGGCGGATGACCAGGCCCAGATCACTGATCACCTCGCCATCGCCGAGACCGAAAGTGCGCGACGAGAACAGTCCCGGGCGCAACAGGTTGGTGGTGACTACCGTGTCCAGCGCCTGGGTAAAGGCCGGCAGCGAAAAGTGTTCAAGCAACAGGAAACCGGTGCGGGTCACGCCGGTGTTGTCGGTGTTCTGCTCATTCAGATAGCGAAGGTTCTTGCCCTTCATGCCACCGCTGAATTGACGTCGTTCAATCAAGGTCGGGTCCATCGGTCGTTGTTATGCGAGCGATAGTTGGCTGGTTCTGCGCAAGAGTCAATCATGGCCGTGACTGGCGCGTCACGACTGGCGCCGGCGTAGCCATCAGCCCAACCACCCAATCAATAAAAACCCGCAACTTCAAACTGACATGCCGATTCGGCGGATAGGCAAGATAAAGCGGCATCGACTCAAGCTCCCAGCCTGCAAACAATTGCACCAACTCCCCGCGCGCCACATGTGCATCAGACATATACGTCGGCAGCCACAGCACACCCATGCCGGCCAGGCCCGCCGCCAGATAGGCATTGCAATCATCCACCGCAAGCACATGCCGGCCCTTGATCTGCAGGCGCTCGGCGCCATTGCGCAACGTGTACGGAAGAGGTTTACCAGTGCGAGCCCAAAGAAACGCGACCACACGATGATGGGAGTCTTCCAGTTCGCGCGGATGGTCGGGTGTACCTTCGCGGGCCAGATAAGCCGGTGCGGCAAACACGCCCAATGGCAGATCGGCGATCTTGCGCGCCATCAATGATTGATCGAGCAACTCACCACCACGAACCACGCAGTCGACGTTCTCATCGATGATGTCAACGATGCGGTCGCTGACGCCCATGTCGATCTGGATGTCCGGGTAGCGCGCGTGAAACTCCGGCAGCGCCGGAACCAGAATCAGCCGCGCGAACGGGCTCGGCACGTCGATGCGCAAGCGCCCGCGTGGCCGTGCAGCGGCGCCGGGCAGGCTGGTTTCGGCGTCGTCCATGTCGGCGAGCAGCTTGACTACCCGTTCGTAGTAGGCCGCTCCATCGGCGGTAACGTTGACCTTGCGCGTGGTGCGGTTGAGCAGCTTGACCCGCAGCCGCGCCTCCAGTTGCTGCACCAGTTGCGTCACCGTGGTCTTGCTCATGTGCAAGGTTTCGGCAGCCTTGGTGAAACTGCCCGCCTCGACCACCCGGGCAAAGGCCTGCATCGCATCGAACCGGTCCATCCACGCCCCTCGATTGTTTGGGATTCACAAACAGTGAACGCCAAGCTTGCGCGTTTATCCGGCAGCTGCAAATACCTAAAGTCACTCCATCAACCACTGATGGAGTCAGCCCCATGTCCAAGCGCGATGTTATTTTCCCACCCGCCCGCCACGCCCTGTATGAGCGTCACCGTTATTCGCCGGCGATCCGTTCCAACGGCTTTCTGTTTGTCTCCGGCCAGGTCGGCAGCCGCGAGGACGGTTCGCCCGAGGCGGATCTGCGCGATCAGGTCCGCACCGCCTTCAACAACCTCAACGCGATCCTCGCTGCGGCCGGTTGCAGCTTCGACGACGCAGTGGATGTCACCGTGTTCATGGTCGACCCGCACTCGGCGTTCGAAACGATCTGGAGCGTGGTACCGGAGTTCTGGGGTGAAGCGCCGTTTCCGACGGTGACGGCGGTCGGCGTGACCTGGCTGGCGGGTTTCGATTTTGAGATCAAGGTGATCGCCAGACTGCCCGAAGCGGCTTGACCGGTACAGCACACAAACAGACACAACGCGCCGGCACGGAGGCTGGCCAATCTCCTCGCGAATGCGTATAACCTCGCCGTTTCGTCTACCCTGACGTGGCGCGCCGCTCTGTAGTGGCAGCCCTTCGAATGTTGACGCTTACGAAACGGAGAATTCTATGTTCAAGCGTACCCTCGCCCTCACTGCCGGCCTGGCCCTGTCCTTTTCTGCCCTGATGACGCAAGCCGCTGATGTCCTGCGCGTCAGCGCGATTCCCGACGAAGCCCCGACCGAGCTGCTGCGCAAATTCGAACCGCTGGGCGCCTATCTTGAGCAGCAACTGGGCATGAAGGTGCAGTTCGTCCCGGTCGCCGATTACCCGGCGGTGGTTGAAGCCCTGGCCACCGACCGCCTCGACATGGCCTGGCTCGGCGGTTTCACCTTTGTACAGGCACGTTTGAAGACTGACGCCACCACCCCTGTGATCCCACTGGTGCAGCGCGAACAGGATGCGCAGTTCACCAGCAAATTCATCACCGCCGACCCGAACGTGAAAAGCCTCGCCGACCTCAAGGGCAAGACCTTCGCCTTCGGTTCGGTGTCGTCCACCTCGGGCAGCCTGATGCCGCGTTACTTCATGTTGAAGAACGACGGCATCAAACCTGAGGCCTATTTCAGCCGCGTCGCCTACTCCGGCGCCCATGACGCCACCGTTGCCTGGGTGCAGGCCGGCAAGGTCGATGCCGGTGTGTTGAACGCCAGCGTCTGGCAGAAACTGGTCGACGCCGGCAAGGTCGACACCAGCAAAGTCAAAGTCTTCGCCACCACCCCGACCTACTTCGATTACAACTGGACCGTGCGCGGCACCCTTGATCCGAAGCTGGCCGCGAAGATCAAGCAAGCCTTCCTCGACCTCGACCCGGCCAATCCAGAGCAGAAGAAGATTCTTGATTTGCAGGCCGCCAGTCGTTTCATCGAGACCAAGCCCGAGAACTACAAGGGCATCGAGGAAGCCGCCCGCGCCGCCGAACTGCTGAAATGACCCTACGCCTCACCCAGGGCAGCCTGCGCCATGCCAATGGCGTCGATGCCCTTCGCAACATCGACGTGCAGATTGATGCCGGCGAACAGGTCGCGATCATCGGCCCGTCCGGCGCCGGCAAATCGAGCCTGCTCAATCTGCTGGCGACTGCGCTCAAGCCCAGCAGTGGCGACATCCAAGTGCTCAGCGAACGCGCCTGGCACTTGTCGGCGCGCCAGCGTCAGCGTCTGCGCGCGCGCATCGGCCTGGTGCATCAGGCGCCGCCGATTCCGCCACGTCAGCGCGTGATCACTGCGGTGCTGGCCGGCAAACTTGGCCAGTGGAGTCTCGGTAAAAGTCTGCTCAACCTGCTGCATCCGCTGGACGTGGCAGGCGCCCGCGCGGCATTGGCGCGGCTGGATCTGGGCGATAAATTGTTCGCCCATTGCCAGCAGTTGTCCGGCGGGCAGTTGCAGCGCGTCGGCATTGCGCGGGTGCTGTATCAGGCGCCGGAAATATTGCTCGCCGACGAACCGGTCTCGGCGATGGACCCGGTGCTCGCCGGCCACACGTTGTCGATCCTCTCGCGCCATGCTCGTGAGCACAACGTCACGCTGGTGGCGAGCCTGCACGCGGTGGATCTGGCGTTGGCGCACTTTCCGCGGATCATCGGCTTGCGCGACGGGCAGATTCTGTTCGATTGCCCTTCTGCTGAAGTCAGCCGCGACAAGCTCGATGCGCTGTACGCCAATGAACAACTGCAATCGCCAGCACCGGCGATCGCGCCTTTGATTGTGCAGATTCCGCGATGCTGAAAGCTGACTCACGGGACCCGGCGGCATGGCCGCGATTGTTGCTGACGCTGCTGGCGCTGGCGCTGCTGTGGCCGGGCATTCAGCTCAGTGAGCTGGATCTGGGCGTGTTGTTTCAGGCTGATAGCCAGAACGAAATGGGCCGTTTCGTTTCGGCGTTCTGGCCACCGGCGCACGATCAAGCGTTCCTGCAATTACTTTTCAAAGCGACCCTGCAAACCCTGGCGATTGCCACGGCCGGCATGGCCCTGGCCCTGCTGCTCGCGGTGCCGGCGAGCCTGATCGCCAGCCGCGCGCTGTCACTCTCGGCGGCGTCACGAGGTGGCGTGCCGAGCCTGCCGGGGCGGTTGTTGCGCTGGCCGGTTCGCGGCTTGCTGATTTTTCTGCGCAGCGTGCCGGAAATTGTCTGGGCGCTGTTGTTCGTCCGTGCCGTCGGCCTTGGCCCGGCGGCGGGCGTGCTGGCCATCGCCATCACCTACAGCGGCATGCTCGGCAAGGTTTACGCCGAGATTTTCGAATCCACCGACCAGCGCCCGGCGCACGCGTTGTTGCAGGCCGGCAGCGGTCGTTTGGCGGCGTTTGCTTACGGCACGCTGCCGAATGTCGCTGCCGAATTGCTCTCGTACACGGTGTATCGCTGGGAGTGCGCGATCCGTGCGTCAGTGGTGATGGGCTTTGTCGGTGCCGGTGGATTGGGGCAGCAGATCGACTTGTCGATTCGCATGTTTGCCGGCGGTGAAGTCGCCAGCATGTTGCTGACGTTCTTGCTATTGGTGCTGTGCGCCGATCAACTCAGCCGCTTGCTGCGCTGGAGGCTGACATGAGGCGCCTGGTCAATCTGCTGTTGCTCGCCGCCATTGCGGTCGCGGTGGTCGCTTCCTTCGCTTATCTGGAACTGGACCTCGCCGAGCTGGGCAGTGCCAACAGCCTCAAGCAGATGGGCAGTTATGTGCAGCGCTTTCTCAGCCCCGACTTAAGTGTCGGTTACCTGAAAGCCATCGCCCACGGTTCGCTGGAAACCCTGGCCATGTCCGCGTTGGGCACCTTGCTTGCGGCATTGTTCGGCATCGTCCTGGCGCTGCCCGCCGCCGGGCGTTTCGGCTGGCCGCTGCAAAGCGCAGCGCGCCTGCTGCTCAACGGTTTGCGCGCGATTCCAGAGCTGGTCTGGGCGGCGCTGATGGTGCTTGCCGCCGGTCTTGGACCGAACGCCGGCACTCTCGCCCTCGCCTTGCACACCACCGGCGTACTCGGCCGGCTATTCGCCGAAGCGCTGGAAAACACTCCGCCACAACCGGCCGAGGCGATTCGCTTGCAGGGCGGCAACCCGATTCTGGCGTTCTGCTACGGCACCCTGCCCAACCTCGCTCCGCAACTGCTCGCCTACTGCCTGTATCGCTGGGAAAACAACATCCGCATGGCCAGCGTGCTGGGCTTTGTCGGCGCTGGCGGCCTTGGCCAGATGCTCTATGTCAGCCTGAGCCTGTTCCAGGAAGCCCAAGCCAGCACGGTGATTCTGGCGATGCTGTTGCTGGTGTTTCTGGTCGACTGGCTGAGTGCCTGGAGCCGCCAGCGTTGGGTCAAAGCGTAGGCCCAGTGGATATTCGCCAAAAGCTGATTATGCTTCAGGAAACCTTGCAGCCCTGCGAGGCGGTCAGACTGTGCAAGCTTCACGCTAGAGCAACGGCGGCAGATGCCAACGGGCCAGAGTGCGACAGGCAGTAACGGGGGACTCCGGCCTACAACAATAAGCACGACGGAGAACACCCATGGCCACAATCGACACAGCATCCACCGGCACACCGCCCCGCAGCGGCGGCATCACCAGGGAGGAGCGCAAGGTCATCTTCGCGTCCTCGCTGGGCACGGTTTTCGAGTGGTACGACTTTTACCTCTACGGCTCACTGGCAGCGATCATCGCCAAGCACTTCTTCGCCGGCGTCAACGAAACCACCGCGTTCATCTTTGCCCTGCTGGCGTTTGCCGCCGGGTTCGCGGTGCGGCCGTTCGGCGCCATCGTCTTCGGGCGTTTGGGTGACATGATCGGGCGCAAGCACACCTTTCTGATCACCATCGTGATCATGGGCGTGTCGACGGCAATCGTCGGTTTGCTGCCCGGCTACGCCACCATCGGCGTCGCTGCCCCGGTGATTCTGATCACCCTGCGCCTGCTGCAAGGCCTGGCACTGGGCGGTGAATATGGCGGCGCGGCGACCTACGTGGCCGAACACGCCCCACGCAACCGCCGTGGCTTTTTCACCTCGTGGATTCAAACCACCGCCACCCTCGGTCTGTTCATGTCGCTGCTGGTGATCCTTGCCTGCCGCACGGCGCTGGGCACCGAAGCGTTCGAGGCGTGGGGCTGGCGGATTCCGTTTCTGCTGTCGATCATCCTGCTGGCCGTGTCGGTGTACATCCGCCTGCAACTGAGCGAGTCGCCGGTGTTCCAGAAAATGAAGGACGAAGGCAAGGCCTCGAAAGCGCCGCTGACTGAATCCTTTGCGCGCTGGGACAACCTCAAAGTGGTGATCATGTCGCTGCTTGGCGGTACCGCCGGGCAAGCGGTGGTCTGGTACACCGGGCAGTTCTATGCGCTGTTCTTCTTGCTGCAAACCCTGAAGATCGACGCGCAGACCGCCAACCTGCTGATTGCCGGTTCACTGCTGATCGGCACGCCGTTCTTCGTGATCTTTGGCAGCCTGTCCGATCGCATCGGGCGCAAGCCGATCATCATGGCCGGATGCCTACTGGCGGCACTGACCTACTTTCCGATCTTTCATGCGCTGACCCAGTACGGCAACCCCGACGTGTTCGTCGCCCAGGAAAAAAATCCGGTCAAGGTGATCGCCAATCCTGATCAGTGCTCATTCCAGTTCGATCCGGTGGGCAAGGCCAAATTCACCAGCTCCTGCGACCTGGCGAAAACCCTGTTGGCGAAACGCGCGATCCCGTACGAAAACGTCGCCGCCGAACCGAACACGGTCGCGCAGGTGCGCATCGGTGATCGCGTCGTCGAGAGCTTCGAAGGCAGCGCCCTCCCCGCCGCCGACTTCAAGACCCGCAACGACGCCTTCACCGCCAACCTCGCCACGGCGCTGAAAGACGCCGGTTACCCGGAAAAAGCCGACCCGGCGAAAATCAACTACCCGATGATGCTGCTCCTGCTGACCGTCCTGGTGATCTACGTGACCATGGTGTATGGCCCGATCGCCGCGTGGCTGGTCGAACTGTTCCCGACGCGCATCCGCTACACCTCGATGTCGCTGCCCTACCACATCGGCAATGGCTGGTTCGGGGGTTTCCTGCCCACCGTGGCCTTCGCCATGGTCGCGGCCACTGGCGATATCTACTACGGGCTGTGGTACCCGATCGTCATTGCAGTGGCGACGGCGATACTCGGCACCTTCTTCCTGCCGGAAACCAAGGACCGCGACATTCTCAAGGACTGAAAATCGCCGCTGTGCCCTCTCTTGCGGGAGAGGGCCTTGGCGCTGAAAAAATTCGAACGTCTGCCGCCGCGCTGTCTCCAATGTGAACACCCACAGGAGCCCAGCGCCATGAACCCCAACGACGACAAAACCCCCAACGCCCCGCCCACCGATGCCAGCGGCAAACCGGTGAACGTGGTCGAACGCGACCTGCAGGACCGCGACGGCAAAACCGAAGGCGTGGACAAGGTCATCACGCCCTCCTCCACTCGGGTCAAAGAGCAGGAAGCGGAAGAGCTGCAGCGCAAAGTCGATGAGATCGAGCGCAAGGTCGCGGACGGCAACTGAGTGGGGCGTGGCTGTGGCCGCTGCTTTGAGCGGCGGCTGTCAGCCCGATGACCAAAAGCTGATTTCCTACAGAATCGAACTACACCCCTGATCGACTTCACGTGCATCACAAGCGAAGCGTCTGACAGATTTGCATCGTCTGGTTCGAGATGATGTCTCCCTCGTCCCGCCAGTGACGACAACGGGCCAACTCCCCCTTAGACGGCTTCACATTGATCATGGAGGTCATTATGAGCGCTGAACTTTCACTTATCGTTTCAGACTTCGAAACTGAAGAAGAGGCTGCGGATTACGACCTTTGGTATCGCGCCAAGGTACAAGCCGCACTTGATGATCCACGCCCGCCCATTCCCCACGATGAGGCAATGGTGCTGCTAGGTCAGATGCTGGAAGAGAGACGCAAGAATCGACGCGCTGCCGGTTAGCTGGAGTAAACCGACTCTTGGAGATCTGGCTGACATCATCGAAAGCGTTGAACAACGCAACACTGTCGCTTCAGTTGCACTGCACCAAAAGCTCAGCGCGGCAGCGCGAAGGCTTTCCTGGATACCGCATGGTTTCCGCTCCGGCCGAATACCGGGCACTCGCGAAATGGTCATCAACTCGAATTATTTACTGGTCTATCGGGTGACAGCCCAGATCAATATTCTGACCGTGTTGCACGCCCGTAAAAAATATCCATAACCACTCATAAAAAAAGGCGGCCAACCGGCCGCCCAAACGTACTGCACGAGAGTCCTTTTACAACGTCAACTGACCACGCTCCTCCTCGGTCAGCTGCTGTTTCGCCTGTTCATCCAGCGCCCCGGCGCCGAGTACCTGCACCGGGCTGTCCGGGTTATAACCCGTCGCCGGGGCGCGACTGGCACCATCACGCGACGGTGCCAGTTGCTCGTTGCCGAAGCTGAGCACCTGCACGGTGAACACCGAGGCCTGGTTCTGCCGCGCCGCTGCCTGTTGCTGACGAGCGACGTCTTCCGCCGCTTGGGTGGCCGAGGTAGCCGCCGAACTCGCCGAGGTGATTGCGCCGGTGTTGACCGCCGACACCACGGGCACGCCGGTCGCCTTGCCCTGCACGGAAATGTTCGCGGCATTGACCACCGTCAGCGCGGCGATGTTGACGTTGCCGGAGACGCGTATCCCCGCTTCACCGGCATCGATGGTGCCCAGTGGCGCGATCAGGTCGATGTTGCCCGGCGCTACTTCGGCGATCGGGTTGAGCGTGGCGATACCGGCCCCGGTACTCGGTACCGACGGCGACAGCGTGACGTTGCCCCAGGTGTCGTACACACGCTTCGGCGGTGTGTAGACCACGGTGGTTTTCGAGCCGCGACCAGCGTTGATATCGCCCTCGGCGGACCAGCCGAGAATCGAGCCGCCGAAGGTGGTCATGATCCGGCTCTGGCCGAGCAGAATGCTGCCCAGCGAGTACAGCTGAATGTCGCCAGAGCCTTGAGTGATGATCCCCGCCGTGGACGGCGGCGCCGCGCCTTCGATGCCGAACACTTGACCGCCGCCCGGCGTGAGCATCTGAATGTCGCCGCCAAACAGCGTCTTGACCCCGGCACCGCCGTACATCGTGATATCGCCGTCGTAGCGAATCGGATTGCCGGCGACATCGGTGGTCGGAAACAGCGCTGCAATGGCATTGCGACCGCGCAGGTAACTGCCGGTACGCGGGCCATCGGCATCGGTGTATTCCAGGCCGCCGGCGCGCAGTTCGGCGAAATACACCTGGCGAGCGAAGATCGCTTGCTCGGCGCTCGACAGCGTAGCGTAGAAGGCTTTCGCCTGTTCCTGGTCGCCACTGAAGCCGTAACCGAGGGTCAGCCAGTTCTGCAATTCATCGACGTAGGTCTTGATCACTTTGCCCGGTTGCGCGCTGAGGGCCAGCGTCGAGTCGGCCACGTTCTGCGGGTTCAGGTAACGGGCAATGAAGCGCGAGTAATCCGGCCCCTGCGCGCCCACGCCCGCCTGCATCACGATACTCGCCCCTGGACGATGATCCCCCGCCACCACAGGCCCGATACTGGTGATGCTGCTGCGGTCTTCCATCAGCAGGTGACGCCCGGCGCTGACGTCCAGAACACCCGGGCCGGCAATGTCGAAGCTGCTGTACAGAATGTCGCGCCCAGCCGAAACCCGCGATACATCGTTTGGCCGGTTGTGCATGAACAGGTTACCCGTGGACTGAATTTCTTCGTTGCTGTAGCTCACCTCATTCGGTGCGACGGTGGGCTGGCCCAGATTAGTGCCGGAAGCGACGATGTCCCGACCGGCGAGCATCCACACCGGGCCGGCCGCTTCGTACCAGGTACGCTGCGGTATGCCAGCCTGCAGGAATGTCAGGGTTTCGCCACTGCGGACTCCGACCAGATCGCCGGACAACGCATAAAACCGCGCAGGGCCTCGCACGCCACTCAAACCGGAATAGCTATTGGCACCAAAAGCGAACAACGGGTAACGCGAATTGCGTTGCGCCGCCACGCCATCGACACTGTTATTGGTCATGACCGGCTTGCTGGCGATGTCGCTGGCAAACCCATTGAAGGACGGCGCAAACGCTGAGGAAATCGCCGCAGGGCTTGCACCCGACTGAGTGATCGCATATCCGCCGGCGTAAATGGAATCCCCGGCCAGCAGTTCCAGCTGTCCTGCCGAAGACGGCGCCAACAACAAGGAGTAGCCCACCGCCGGCGGCAGATTGCCGGTGCCATAAGCGGCCGAGGCCCCCGCGTAAATCGAGCCTTGGGCCGCCACGGCCCGCAGCACAGATGGGTAGACAAAGCGACCATCGGTGGGCGATGTGTTGTAGGTGGAGGACAACAGATTGTCGACTTCGGCGACTTGTGTACTCGGCGTGAGGTTACCCCCCGCCGCAAACAGGTCGATTGCAGTGTGATCGGTCCACAGCGAGAAACTGCTCAAGCCGCCTCCCGCATGGGCCACTCCGCTGGCATCGGTAGAAGCCGTGGAGTTCTGCAAGCGCACACGTCCCGGGTCTGCCGCGCCCCCCAATACGAGGTCGCCACGTGTGCTCAAACGCATCGCCGAATCGCCCGGAATCAGCACCAGACCGCCGCTGGCACTGCTCAACGTCGACTTGAAGGGGTCGAAGGCGCGGACTTCGCGTGAGTCCTGATCCTGCGCAAACGCGCCGTAGTGCAGATTCACGCCCCCCACGGCGCTGGCGCTGATTTGCGCGGCGCCGCGCAGGTTGATGACGGCACCTTGCAAATCGTGGCGCGGCATCTCCGTTCCGGTTTCCCGCGCACGAGCTTGCAGCGACGGATTGAGCGAACCTCCCAAGCGTAAATCGATATCGCCGCCCCCGGTCAATTGCAGGCTGCCGTCGCGCCCCACCCGGCCGGTGCTGCCCACGGCCACGATCAGGCCTTGACCACGCGGGTACAGATTGATGCGGCCATCACCGACCGGCTCGAGCATGCCGCCGTCTGCGCCGGCATGCAGGCTGATGTTACCGCCGCCCAGCGTGCCGAATCCGGTGAAGCCCACCAGATATGGCGCCGTACTGCGGCTTGAATCCGTCAACGGTTGACTCGCGTAGCTGCCGAAATTGATCCACCAGGAGGTCGGTATTTCATCGTTCCCCGTGCCTTGACGCCACAGCCAGTTGCCCACAGCGACACTCGGAACCTGTTCGCGCGTGTCCACCTGCGTACCGACGCTACGCCGTCCCAGGACATCCCCGGAAACCGAGCCACCGGCGCCGATCATGAGGTTGCCGCCCAACTGCGGATACCACGCCTGGTACAGACTTTCACTGCCGCCATCGACCCATTTCTCGTTGACGCTGCCAGCGCTGCCGAGCACCGAACCGTCGTCTGACAGGCGCCCGCGTGTCTGGTTGAAACGCGCGTCGATATCACTGGACTGTGTACCGGCGGTGTAGACGCCGTAAGGCGATTCCATGCTCAGGTTGCCCGCCGCCAATACGTCCAGATCACCAGTGCCGGTGCGCAGCACGCTGAACATCTGCGTATGCGTCGCCACCGTGGTGCCGCCGACGTTGGGCAGGCACGAATTGGGGTCGATATCGCACCAGAACAAATCACCCTCGGAAACCGGGGTGCCGGTCGGCATGCCCAACATGTTGCCATCCGCCCAGAGGAACTTGGCGGGCGCGACACAGACACCAGGAATGTAATCGCACCAGAACATTTCATCTTCCTTGACCACCTCCCCGGCCGGGAACCCCAACGGGTTGTCCACCGCCCAGGTGGTGTCGAGAACTTTCGTGGTGACGAGCATGCCGTAATGCGTATCCGCCAGACGCAAATGACCTTCGCTGGTCAGCGGTTTGACGATACGAGTGTCGGCAGCGTCGAGGTCTGCCCCGGCGACCACGCGCATTGACCACGATGTGCTGCCCGACGGCAGCATGCTCGCCAGGGCCCAGTTGCGTCCCTGTTGCGTGCCGTTCAACGGACGCAAATCGATGTAGGCCGTGCCGTCAGCCAGCACTACGTTGGTCATCGACGGAATCAGCGAGCCGCGCAACAACGCCAATTCGGCGCTTAATTTCACCCCGACGATCTGGTTATCGGCAAACGTGCCCGGCAACGGCACGCCCTTGGGCCACAGCATCGCCTGCATGTCTGTGGCGGCGTTCAAGCGGGTTCCGGCCCCGAGACGGCTGCCGGCCGGCAGGGTCACGTTGTCATTGAGCACGGTGCCGGCGGCGTATAGCAGGTTGCCAGCGGCGTCATGCACCGCCCCCGCCAACACCGTGCCGGCGGTCATGGTGTAAGGTCCGGCGAGAATGCCCTGGGTTGGCAGCAGCGTGCCGCTGGCCAGCGTCGCGCCCTGTATCGGCAAGTCGTAATTAAGGGTCGTGCCGACCGGAAACAAAGTGCCTGCTGCCAACGTCACCCCAGCGCCGGGAACGATCAAGTCGCCACCAAAGGGCTGGATACCCGGCACCAGTTTCCACCCGGCGTCGTCAGCGGTTTCCGGTGGCGGTGCGAAGCCGTCGTTGATGCTGCCGTAGATATCGAGATTGCCACCCGCGCGGATGAGCAGACTGCCGGATTCTCCCGAGCCATAAACGGAAGTTTTTGGCGTGTGTGGATTGAGGCTGGCATAGCGGTAACCGGACAAATCCAGATCGCCCTGCACCACCAGATCGCCATCGGCGCTGTTGCTGGCGATCTCTACGCCAGGACGCACATGGAAAGCGTCGGCGTAGGCGGCGTTGTTCAGCCCGGCGAGTTTGCCCTCAAGCAATTGGCTGTTGCCCAGCGCAGCATCGATGAACGCAGTGCTGTCGGCATGGATACGGTCCAGATAAGCCTGATCGATCACCTGATACGGGCGTCCGCTGACTGCCGCATCGGTGCCGTCGGCAGCATCGGTATAGCGCCGCATGGCATTCAGGCCAATGGAGCGCGCGCCCTGAATATTCAGCCCGCCACTGGCATCGATGGCAATGTCACCTGCGCCAATACGCGGTGCATTAAGCTCCAGCGTACCGCGCGGCAAACCATCGTTCTGACCGGCCGCGCTGCCCAACGGAGCGTCGGTGCCATGGCGCAAATCGATTCGTGCGCCAGCGGCCAGCGTTAGCAGGCCATCCCCGGAATCGAGTTCGACCATGGCGCGGTTGGGCGCATCAATGATCTTGCCGTAGCTGTCGACCCGTAGCACACGACCGTGGGCGTCGAGCACGGCATTGCCGGTCAGGGTCAAACCGTTATTGGCGGAAAGACGAATGCTGCCGACCCGTTCGCCACTGGCGTCGATCAGACCGTTCACGCGCAGACTGCCGTTGTCCACCGAGACGCTGACCTCGCCGGCCTTGAGCCCGTCGCCAATCAGCAGATCGCCCTGCTTGAGCTGGAAGCTGCGGCTGCCGAACACCTGACCGCGATTCAGACGCTGGTTCAGCGCGGTAAACGCTTCGTTCAGATCGGCGCCCAAATGCTGCGCACGGATGTCCACGCCGCCGGCCTTGTACGGCACGAGCGTGCCACCGGCATCGTAGTAACCACTGCTGGCGCCAAGGATCTCACCCTGCAGATCGACCGTTCCCGCGTCCGCTGCCAGTGCGACGGCACTGAGATGACCAGCCTGATTGTTCTGCGCCGAGAGGTCGATACGCGACCCACTGGCCTGGCGGATATTGCCGCGATCGCTGTACAGCGCAACGTCGCCGCCCCAGCTGTACTTTGTGATGTCGTTGAACGGCAGCGCGCGTCCGGCCATGTCCAGTTGCGCAGCACCGGTCAGGGTCAGATCGTTCTCGGACCTGACCACCAGCTTGCCGCTGGCCAGCGCAATGCGACCGTCGAGCAGCACATTGCGCCCTTGCAGAGTCAACTCGGCTCCCAGAGCATCAGCCACCGCTGCGTTGGCCACGCCCCGCACGGTCAGATTGTCGCCGGCCTTGAGCAGGTTGACCGAGGCCGCCTCCCCCGTAAGCAACGGCGTGACCAGACTGAGGTTGCCGCCGCTGTAGGCATAACCGGTCAGCGGATCGTAAGCGCCCTGCGTCTGGTACACAGCGAGGCTACCCTTGTGATTGGCCGTGATGCGCTCGCTGGCAGTCAGATTGACGTTGGCAAAGCCCAGCGCCAGACGATTGTTCTGATCCAGGCCGTTGGGCTGCGGGTTCGGGCCGTAGCCGAGTTCGATACGTCGCGCCTGGATATCCAGCGTGCCGCTCCCGGTTCCCGCACCGTTGCTGGCCACCGCACCCGGCGCCTGAGTCGCGCCGTTCCAGATCAGGTTGGCTGTGCGAAGGGTGGCCACATCGCTGGCCTGGCCCATGCCGTAAATGGCGGGGGTGGCAAGGACCAGATTCTGCAAGCGACTGACCCCGGTCTGTGGATCGAGCGTATCGAGGCTGACGTTACCGTAGAAATTGAACGCGTCACGCGCGGTCAGGCTCAGCGTTTCCAGAGCAGGCGCACCGAATTGCGTGTCGCCGCGCAGCAGACGATCCAGCACGTTCTGGTTCAGGGTCAGACCGCTGGGCACCCGGCCCGCTTTCGCGAACGCATCCGAGCTGCCGGCGTTGACCGCACCGACCGCCAGCGCGAGGTGACGGGTTCCGAAACGAACGGCCTCGTTGAGTTCGAAGCGGTTATCGGTGGCGGCGCTGATACTGCCATTGGAATACAGCAGCGACGGCTGGCTGCACGGCTGCACTGGGCAAGTGCCGATGCGGATACTGCCGGCCCCTTCAATACTGTTCCCGGCCGTCGGCGCGAGGACATTGGTCCAGCCGTTGGACACGACCAGCAGGCTGGCGGCGCCCGGTTGATAAATGAAACCGTCGTTCGAATCGTAAGGTGCTTTGCCAAGGCCGAGAGTGTTGATCCCCGCCCCCGCTTCGACGGTAATGCCGCCGCTGGTGGTGGTTGTGCGTAGCAGCACCTCGGGCGCAGACAACACCGCGCCATTACGCAAAGCGATGTCGGACGCATTACCGTCAAACCGTATGAAGTTACCCGCTGTGCCGTACTCAACTGTCGGTGTCGCGCCGAGGCTCAGGCGACCGGCACCGAGACGATTGAGGCTGTCGGCGTACACCGAAACGCCGCCAAAGCCTGCCGTGTGCGACTGTCCTTGACCGAGCACTTCCAACTGCGTGGCCGACACCGCAGCCGTGCCGGCAACGCCGCCTGCACCGGGAGCAAACAAGGCCTTGCCGTGGAAATTCATGCCGATGTTGTATTGATCGTCGGCGGTCAGTTTGAATATCAGCGACTTCGCATCCATCGGCGCCAACGCCCGTGGCACACCCCGCCGGGTTGCATCGCTCTGGATGAACTGGGTAAAGCTGGTTTCGTTGTACTGCGAATAGCGACGCAGAACGTCGGCCGAGGTCAGGATCACCTGGCTCGGCAGACTGTCGCGTAAAGCGCTGTTGGCAATCGACATCACACCGGCACTGGACCAGGAACCATTGCGCATTTTCAGCGCACCGGTGGTCATGCCCGGGGTTGCCTGGCCATTGACCTCGACCCGGAACGCGCCGGGCAGCAAGGCAAAAGTTGAAGGCAGCAACGTGTAGGTTCCGGCGGCCAGGCCAGGTACACCGGCGCCGATGGTGATTTGCTGGCCAAGACGCGGATCGCTCGCACCCGCCTCGGCAAGGGCCGGAGCAAAAGTACTTTGGTTGCCCGGGACGATGGCGTACACCGGGTTACTGCCAAGGCCCGGAAAGCTGAACGTGCCATCGGCAGCGTTGCGCACCAGCGGATTGAAGCGGGCGTCGGTGGAACCGCCGCGCCCGGAAACGAAACCTGCGCCGCGCAGATCACCGCCGCCCGACAAATCAATCAACGCGTCGCCTTGTACATCGACGTACTGCCCGGTGAGGATCACGCCGTCCAGCGCTCCGGCGATCCCGTGCAACGCCACGGATTTGCCGTTGTAGCGATAGTCGATGCCGTCGGTGGTGCCACCATAGGGCATGACCAGGCCCGCGCCGCTGACCGAGGTGACACTGCCTGGCAAGAGGTGCAGCTCGCGGGTTTTACCCAGCGCGCTCTCTCCCAACTGGATCAACCCCAACGGGGCGCGAATGACGCCGCCCTGCTCGATATTCCCGGCCACCAGCAACAGGCTGCCAAACGCGGAATACGGCAAGGCCCGCGGTGCTTCGCCATGGCCGCTGATGCGCAATGTGCGGGCATGCTCGGCGATCGGGATCGGGCCCTGATAACCGACACGGACATCGGCCGACACCCCGGTGGCGGGATAAATCTGCGCCGCGCGCAAGTTGAGGTCACCGGCGGTCCACAAGCGCGAGCTGCGTTCGTTGTCGTTCGGTGCGAGAAACCGCATGTCGCCACGACTGTCGAGAGTGACCTGATCGAAACCTCGACGGACGACGGCAAGGGCCGGCGCACCGAGCTGCGCAATCGTGCCTTCGGCGCCGAACGACAAGGTGTTGCTCAGATCGAGCAAATCAGCGGTGGCGGTGAATCGAGCGTTCGATACCTGTGTGGTCGGGGTGGCCAGCACCCGTGGCCGCATGCTGATATCCGACGACAAGTAAAAACCCAGCCCTGACAAACGCATGTTCGGCGCGGCGAGATTGACCCGCGCCGTATCGCTGGCGGCCTGTGCCAGCGAGATCGAGCCGGTGTACAGATTCAAGCTTTGATTCATGCGCAGATCGACGTCGCCGGCGAAGGTGAGCAAGCCGTTACTCAACAGGCTCAGGTGATCGAAACCACCCGACATCAAACGCTCCGCACTCAAGCGAGTCTGACCGTAACGCAACTGCGCCGCGCCTTCGCCGGCCTGCAGATTCGCCGGCAGCAGCGATCCATCCGAGCCTTGGCTGATGATCATTTCCCGCGGCGCACGCACTTCGTTGCTCGCCAGATTCATCTGGTAGAGCGGCGCGTCCTGGACAATCTCCAGACGCCCGCCCGAGGCACCGATGCCGCCCGCAGCAGCCTTCAACTGGCCGTCGAGAAACACGCCGTTGTATGAACTCAAGGCAATGCGCCCGCCATCGCTGGCGACATCGGTCATTCCGAGCCCGGCGATGTCCAGGACTGCGTGCGTGCCGGAGGCGTCCAGTCGCGCACCGTCGCGCACGATCACGTACGCGTCGGCTGATGTCGCGGTGAGTTTCTTCGAATCGATTTCGCCACCGAGAATAATGCTGCCGCCCTTGCCGACCTGGCCGTACACCCGCCCCAACGCATCCACGGCGGTATAAGCGCGACCGGCAACATCCAGCACCGCGTCTTCGCCAATCCAGATCGAACGATTGTGGGCTTGCGGGTCGGCGTTCTGCAGCCGGGTCGCCACGTCCAGCGAGCCAAACTGTTGCTGACGAATATCGAGGGTGCCGCCCCAGGCGTTCAATTGCCCGTTGACCGTAATCTGTCCGGCACCGCGCAGATTGATGCGCTGCCCTGGGTCGACGCTGATACGTGCGCCGTGGCCGATCGTCAGCGGACTGCTCGCCGGGTCAATCAGCGCGAGATCACTGGAACCGGCCTGGAGCGTCAGACTGGCGCCGCCACGTTGGGTCAGAACACCTTTGGCGGGGTTCTCCTGGAACAGCGTCGGGGTCCACAATTCGAGGGCCGTGCGCGGATCGACGCCGCTGGATGGGTGCGGCGCAGCATCGCCGAAACGGTAGACCGGCATCACCACATCGACCTGAGCGCCGTCAGCGACTTCCAGCCCGGTCAGGCCGGTGACGCTGTAACTGGCAAAACCTGTGCTGAACAGACTCGGGGCCAGATGCAGCGTGTTGTCGGCGAGTGCCCCGCCGGATCCACCGATCACAACCTTGCCGGACTGAATCGTCAGGCTGCCGCCCCCGGTCACACCGTAGCCACGCACGTCGCCATCAAGGATCACCTGTGACAACGTCGCGCCAGTCAGCGGCGTCGACTCCACGGTCACGTCGCCACCCTTGCCACCGCGCGTCTTGCCATTGGCCAACAGCGCCGCGCCGGACGACACGTCGAGCAGACTGCCGCTGCCCAGGCTGACCTTGCCGGTGCTGCGCAACGACACCACACCGCCATTGAGGTAGGCCAGACTGTTGACGTCGTCCGGGTCGGTGCCCAGATTGCTCCACAGACCGCGCGCATCGAGTTGCACATCCTCGGCCACCGTGACCCCGACAGGCGTCCCGGCTGGCGTGGTCAATCCGGGGTTACCCGTCAAGACATCACCCAGATTCAGGCTGCCGCCGCGCGCCGTCAGGTTCGCATTGACCTGCACTTGCGGGCCGAACAAGGTGATGTCGCCACCAGAATCAACGGTGAGTGCCTGATCGATGACAATGGATTTCGCGGCGGCGACCTTCAACGCGCCGAGTTGAAAGCCGTTGAGCAGATCGCTGTCGAGAAACAATTTTCCGACCCGTTCCTGCGCCACGGCATCCGTCAGGCCGGGCGCGGTGAGCGCCGCTGCCGGCGTTGCGCCGATCTGCACTTGATTCAATAGCGCATCGAGCTGGTATTGCAGGCCACCGGCAGTCGCCGACCAGGCCGGATCGTATTGCCCGACGATCAACTGGGCCCGGCGAGCACGTGCGGTCTGACTCTGCTCATAGCCATCAAGCACCGCGCGAGGGGCCTGGGTCTGGCGGTCGCCCTGGTACACGTCGCCGAGAATCTGCCCATCGACCATCGCGTTGCGGGTGCCTATCACCAATTGACCAGCGTCGCGGCCGACGGTGTAGCCCGACTCCTGGCGCGACGTCGGTGCAATCAGCGGGTTATAGAAAACCTGCGTCTGGCCCCAACGCTCGCTGCTGTCTTCATAACCTTTATACAACCCGGTATAGAGCAGATCCCCCGGCGCCCGCGAGACTTCGTACAGACGTCCGTCAGCCCCTCGTAACCAGCTCTGACGGATCTCGCCACTCTGCACGTCAAGGGTGCCACCCGACAAATTGATCAGCGAACCTTTCTCGGTGACCACGTCGTTACCGGAAAAATTCACGCTGCCGCCCTGGGCCATCCATTCGCCGATAGTGTGGCCCTGGGTGCCCAGATAACCACCGACTTCGAGCAGACCGCCAGCGGTGTACCAACGGTCGGTGGCATAGCCGTTAGTGCCGGCCGGCACGTACACCAGTTCGCGGACATCAACCCAGATATCGTTACTGTTGAGTGCGCCGCCTTCGCGATTGACCGGCGCATCGCGTTGCTCGTTGCCCTGCACGTTGATCTTGATGTTGTTGGCTTCCATCGCCACTTTCACCCCGACAGCGCCGGCCACGTCGATTAACGCGCCGTCGCGCACCAGGCTGCGGCGCCCCGCCGCTACCGCGACCTGGCCACCGGTGGCGAGGGTGATCGAACCGTTCTGAAATTCGACGCTGCCGCCACTGCCGATGTCGATGCGCGACTGATCACCACGGATGCGGTTGTTGGCACTGACGGCCTGTAGCGATGCGTCACGCTGACTGTCGAGCGCGGTGAGGTCGCTGCTGTCGAGCATGATCGCGGTGACGCTACCCTGAGCGAGCGTGACGCTGCCGGCGCTGTCGCTCGCCGGGTTGAGCAAGTGCACAGTGCCGCGCGTGGCCACCGAGGTGCTCGCCAGCAATACACCGTTTTGCAGCACTTCATGGCCGGTCAGGGTGATGTCGCCAGTGGCGGCCTGAATCAAGCCATTGTTGCTGACCTTGCCGGCCACGGCGCCGGCCTTGAAGCCCGGTGTCACTTCGTTGCCGAAGGTCGTGGACGCGGCGTTGCCATCGGTACCTGAGCCCTTGCGGATATAAAAGCGGTCGCCTGCACCGAGTAGCGTCTGGCCTTTGGGGGTGCTGATGTTGCCATCGTTCTGCACCTCGTTGCCCAACAGCAAGACGTAACCACCCGCGTCCGTCGACGCCTTGGGTGAATGGGTCTGGATACTCGCGCCACGCTCCACCAGCACCTTGCCGGCCGCGTCAGTGAAGGTCGGCTGGGTGGCGTTGCTGTCGAAGTACAGGCCCCGGTCGCGGAACTGGATATCGGTGATGTTGGCCGCGGCGGCCACCAGATTGCGCACGTTGACCTGGCTGCTGCCACTGAACACGATGCCGTTGCGGTTGATCAGCATCACCGTGCCGTCGCCCTTGATCTCGCCCTGGATCTGACTGGCGCGCGCGTTCGGATCATTGACCCGGTTGAGGACCGCCCAGTTGGACTGCTGAGCGAATTCGACCGTGGTGTTGCGGCCGACGTTAAAGGTTTCCCAGTTGAGAATTGCCTTGTCGGCGGTCTGCTCGATCTTCACCGTGGTCTTGCCGTCAGCCTGAATCTGCTGCGGCCCCTTGGCGTTCAGCCAACCCTGGGTGAGGCTGTTGTCGACCTTCAAGCCACCCTCGCCCAGCCCGTCCGGCACGTTTTGCACACTGCCCAACGCCACTGCACGCCCGGCCGCCTGAGCCGCCTGTTGCGCGGCAATCGCCGCCACGGTGTTGTTGAGTGTCTGCAATGAACGCTGCAATTGCTGATTGGCTTTTTGCTGCTGCGCCAGCGGCGGCGTCATGCCTGGCAGCCCTCCCATACCCGGTCGAGCGGCCGTCGCTTGTTGCGCAGCGCCCTTGGCGGCAAACCAGCTGGAACTGAACGCCGTTTGCGCCTGCGCGCTGCCCGCCACCAGACACAGCGCCACCGCGTGCGCCAGCGGCTTGAGCAGCCACAAGGCCGGGTCGGCGGCCTCACGCTTGAGAATCCGGGCACGGGTATTGCGACGGGACGGGCGAGCGAGCATCACTACGAGATCCTTTTTGATTGCCACACAAAGCTGCAGGCCGGCAAAACCCTGCTGTCACGACATAGGCAGTTGGCAGCAGGCGCGACCGAACGGATGTCACACAAACTTCATGATTGAGGTGTAAATCGGCCCAAAAAAAAAGGCAGTAGCCCGAAGGCTGCTGCCATTTCATTGCGCGTTTAGCAGGACTTACAAAGGACGACCTACAGCGTTGCAGACGCTGGCGTTGTTGATGTTCAGGTTGTTGCCGGTGGAGTTGGTGATGAAGTTGGCGGTCACTGCCGACTTCCAGTTGGTCGGAACCGGAATGAAACCGTGAGCGGCAGTGGCCACGGCGTTGCCCGGAGTGCTGTAGTGCTGGGTCAGGAACGCTTTGACATCGGCGGCCACGGCTGCGTCCTTGTAGCACTGGCCGAAGATGAAGTTGGTGTAAGCCGCCATGGCGTAACCGCTGGACGGGTTGGCGACCACTGGCGACCACTGCGCAGGATTGGCCGGGTTGGTTGGCAGCTGGGCCGATGCCAGTGCCGTGTTGACGTTGGCGCTGGTTGGCTGAACGCCGTTGATGCGGGCAACCACAGCGTTGCTCGCAGCGTTGACACCGTCTGGACCGACGTAACCGATCGAACCGTCAACCGCATTGACTGCAGTGGCGACATCAGCGGTGTTGGCCACACCTACCCAGTTCGACGGCAGCGCGGAACCGGATGGCAGACGGGCGTTGGTGAAGGTGGTGTTGACCGCGAATTTGGTCGGGCAGATCGCGTTCAGGTGACGGCTGAGGATTTCGGTGGTGCCGCTCGAAGTGCTGCGATAAACCACGCGGATGGCGGTGGTGTCGGCAGTACCCAACAGCGCGCCCCAGGTAGTCTTGGTACCCGACAACGCGTCACACAACTGAGCGCTGGTAAGGTTAAGGGTGGTGTTGCCGGCTTTTTTGTACGGGATGGCTACCGAAGTGGCCACCGATGGCAGCTGGATCAACGGACCGTACGAAGCACCGAAGTTGGTGTTGTAGGTGCTGAGTTCCGCAGCGCTGAGGATCGAGTCGCTAGCGGCAAAGTGCACGGTACCGGTGGTGCTGAACTGGGCAGCGTTGTTGGTCAGGAAAGCACTTTTGCCGATGCCGCTGCCGGTCACGGCGTAGCTGAAGTTGGCAGGCAGGATGCTGTTGGCAGAACCTTTGTACAGAGCGGCAGGCAGGGAAGCACCACCACCGGTAACGGCCATGGCTTGAGCGGATGCCAGAGCGGCGACGGTCAGTGAGGCGGCGATCAGAGTGCGCTTGAACATGAAGAATCTCCTTTTCAACTTGGTTTGGAACACAGGTTTCGGAAGGCTTGCATGACACCGGGAGGGTCCACCGCAGTGGAGCCGCAGGGAGAAATTCGCAATTTCCGGTGACAGATAAAGGAAAAAACCTCGGGAGCTGCGGGGGGATTTTTGCGCCGGTTTCTCGGGTGTTTGCGGTGATCGGCGGGCGCTCTAGAGCGGGGTTTTCGCTGAATCGGGCTGGAGCCGGTGACGGGTCGTTGCAGATGACAGAATGGAGAACCCGAGGATGGTTCTTTTGAGGCTCGGGTGATGCTGAAGTCCTGGAAAAAAATTGGATTGTTTGTTGCCCTCTCTGGCCTCTTCGCGAGCAAGCTCGCTCCCACAGGGATTGATGTTGTTAATGCAATTTACTTCACAACACCGAACACTGTGGGAGCGAGCTTGCTCGCGAAGGGGCCGGCCCAAACAGCATCAGTACTTCAGACACACCGCTACTGGACCAACTGATTGATCTCGATAATCGGCAACAACACCGCCATCACAATCACCAGAACCACCCCACCCATCACCACAATCATCAGCGGCTCCAGCAACGCGGTCATGCCCATCGCTCGTCGTTCAATGTCCCGGGAAAGCGTCTGCGCCGCGCGCTCGAGCATCGGCGGCAGCGAGCCGGTTTTCTCACCGCTGGCGATCAGGTGAATCAGCACCGGCGGAAACACGTTCTCTACCCGCAGCGCGGCGGCGAGATTGACGCCTTCGCGCACCTTCGCCGTGGCCTCGCTGACGCTCAGGCTCAAGCGGTCGTTGGACAGTGTCTGCCGCGCCGCTTCCAGCGCGCGCAGCAAAGGCACGCCGGCGCCGCCGAGAATCGCCAGGGTCGAGGCGAAACGCGCGGTGTTCAGACCGAGAATGAAACGCCCGAACAGCGGCAACTTCAGCACCCGGTGATGCCAACTCAGGCGCGCCGCCGGATTGCGCAAATACAAACGCCAGCTCCAGAATGCCCCGGCCATGACCGCTGCGCACAACCAACCCCAGGCACGAATGAAATCACTGGCGGTAAGCATCGCCAATGTCAGCCCCGGCAAATCCTGCCGCGCCTGGGAAAACGCGCTGACCACCTGCGGCACCACGTAGCTGAGCAGGAAAATCACGATGCCGATCGACACCAGCCCGACCACACCGGGATAGATGAACGCGGTAAGAATCTTGCCGCGCAGGTTGTTGCGTTCCTCGATGTAGTCAGCCAGTCGCTCCATCACCTGCGCCAGATCGCCGGACTCTTCGCCAGCGGCAATCAGCGCGCGGTAAATTTCGGGAAAGTCCCGTGGCCGCGACGCCAGCGATTCCGCCAGACGCATGCCGCTGCGCACATCGGCGCGCACGGCGCTGAGGGTGTGGGCGATGTGTTTTTTCTCGGCCTGCTCAACCGTCGCGCTCAGCGCTGCTTCGAGCGGCAGACTGGCGCCGAGCAGGCTTGCCAGTTGTCGGGTGGCCCAGGCGAGGTCGTTGTCGGAGAGTTTGGCGCTGAACAATCCCCCGCCACCCTGTCGGGCAACATTGCTTTCTTCGTGCACCGACAATGCCGTCAAACCGCGTCCGCGCAAGGCACTGAACGCCGCGCTCTGGCTGTCCGCCTCCAAGTGCCCGGACTCGATTTTCCCGGTGGCATCCGCCGCTTCAAAGCGATAGCGATTCATCAGGCATCCCGTGTCACGCGAAGGATTTCTTCCGGCGCGGTGGCACCGCTGCGTATCCAGCGTTCACCGTCCTCACGCAGGCTGAACATCCCAGCTTTCGACGCCGCCGCGCGCAAGGCCTGCTCCCCTGCCCCTTGGTGAATCAGCGTGCGGATGTCGTCGTCGATGCAGAACAATTCGTGGATGCCGGTGCGGCCGCTGTAACCGGTGTGATTGCACGCCGCGCAACCGACCGGGCGCCAAGTGCCGGGCGTGGCTGGGTCTTCCTGTTTGCACTGATTGCACAGGCGCCGCACCAGACGTTGCGCGAGGACGCCGAGCATCGACGAGGCCAGGAGAAACGGCTCAACACCCATATCGATCAGGCGATTGACTGCCGACACCGCGTCGTTGGTGTGCAGCGTCGCCAGCACCAGGTGCCCGGTGAGCGAGGCCTGCACGGCGATTTGCGCAGTCTCGAGATCGCGGATTTCGCCGATCATGATGATGTCCGGGTCCTGGCGCAGAATCGCCCGCAGTGCCAAAGCAAAGGTCATGTCGATCTTGGCGTTGACCTGAATCTGGCTGATCCCCGGCAAATCGTATTCCACCGGATCTTCCACGGTGAGGATGTTGCTGGTGCTCGCATCCAGTCGAGCCAGCGCCGCGTAGAGGCTGGTGGTTTTGCCGCTGCCGGTCGGCCCCGTGACGAGGACGATGCCGTGGGGCTGGCGGATCAGGTGGTCGAGTTTGGCCAGCACCTGCGCGTCCATGCCGAGGGTTTCCAGCTGCAGACGCCCGGCCTGTTTGTCGAGCAGGCGCATCACCACGCGTTCGCCATGGCCGGTCGGCACCGTCGACACACGAATATCAATCGGCCGCCCCGCTACGCGCAAAGCGATCCGCCCATCCTGCGGCAGGCGTTTTTCGGCGATGTCGAGCTGCGCCATGATCTTGATCCGCGACACCAGCGCGCCGTGCAACGCCTTGCGCGGCGAGACCACGTCACGCAGGGTGCCGTCGACGCGATAGCGCACCACTGAATGGGTTTCGAACGGTTCGATATGAATATCGCTGGCCTCGTCGCGCGCGGCCTGGGTGAGCAAGGCGTTGATCATGCGAATCACCGGCGCGCCGTCCTGGGTGTCGAGCAGGTCGGTGATTTCCGGCATGTCCTGCATCAGCCGATCGAGATCGACTTCATTTTCCGCCGCGCCGACCACCGCCGCCGCACTGCCGGTGTCGGCGTAAGCGCTGGCGAGCAATCCATCCAGTTCATCGTCGCGCACGCGCTGTATCGTGGTCGCACCGAACTGACGCCGCGCCTCACTGATCGACCAGCCCGGTGTCGATGGGCACACGGTCAGCACATCGTCGCGCAGCAGAATCCGCTGCGCCTTGGCCCAGGCATACGGCAACCGACTCACGACACACACCTCCGTGTAGGAGCTGCCGAAGGCTGCGATCTTTTGATCTTGGTCTTGATCTTCAGCGGCATCGAAAAAGCCAAAAGCAAAAGATCGCAGCCTTCGGCAGCTCCTACAGGTCCGTTTTCCAAATCAAGAGGTGCTGTCAGAGTCATTGGATGGGCACCGCTTTGATCGTGGCGCGCGGCCCCGACGGTAAAACCGCCGGCACGCCTTGCGCCGCCGCTGGCAATTGCGGCGCCTGCATGTCCGGCATCGCCCAGCTGCGTTCCGGTTGCAAGCCGCCCTGAGCGCGGCGCATGAAGTCGTAACGGTTGAGGGTGATGCTGCGTCCCGCTTCGCTGTCGCGAATGATGTACGGGCGCAGGAACACCATCAGGTTGGTCTTGGTGATGCCCCGGCGTTCGTTGCGAAACAGCGCGCCGAGTCCCGGAATCGTCGACAGCCACGGCACCGCATCATTGCTCTGGCTGTAACCGTCCTGCAGCAACCCGCCGAGAACCATGATCTGGCCGTCGTCGAGCAGAATGCTGGTGTCGATCGCGCGTTTGTTGGTGACGATGCCCGCCGACGTCACGCTGTTGGACGCGCGCTCATCGATGCTGCTGACTTCCTGATAGATATCCAGCTTGACCGTGCCACCCTCGGAAATCTGCGGGCGCACGTTGAGCTTGAGGCCGACCTCTTCGCGGGTCACGGTCTGGAACGGATTGTTGCTGGTGCCCCCGCCGCCGGTGACGTAGCTGCCGCTGACAAACGGGATGGTCTGGCCGACAAAAATGCTCGCCGCTTCGTTGTCCAGGGTCAGCAGGTTCGGCGTCGACAGCACGTTGGTGCCGCCCTTGCTCTTCAGCGCCCGGGCCAGCACTTTCAGGTCGAGAATCTTGCCGATGCCGGGAATGTCGACCGTGCCGTTGACATAGCCAAGGTTCAAACCCTGCGGCAGTACGTCGATGCTGTTCTTGGCACCGGTGTTGAGACCCGCGCCGCCGAGATTGGCGCCACCGATCACGCCTTTGCCGCCAAGATTGCCGGTCTGCCATTGCACACCGAATTCACTGGCATCGTCCTCGCCAACCTCAACGATCAGGCTTTCGATCACCACTTGCGCACGGCGCTGGTCAAGCAAATCGATAACCTCACGCAGATTGCGATACAGCGGTTCCGGTGCGGAAATCAGCAGCGTGTTGGTGGTGGCATCGGCCTGAATCGTCACGCCGCCAGCGCTGAAAGCCACGTTCTGCTCACTGCTCTGCGTGCCGCCACTGCTGGCCGCGCCGCCACTGCCCTGCGCATAGCTGCCGCCGGTTGCGCCGCTGCCAGTCGAGGTTGTCGTGCCCGTGCTCGGCGTGCTGCTCTGGCCGTTCTGCCCATTGTTGCCGCCAGTGCTACTGCCCATCGCGCTGAGCACCGATCGCGCCGCGTCGCCGCTGCCGCTGTCACTTTCGCCGGTAAGCAAACCGCGCAAGGCCTGCGCCAGTTTCGCCGCCTGGGCGTTGCGCAGATAAACCACATGCAGATTGCTCGGATTGCTCTGGGCGTTGTCGAGTTTGTAGATCAGGTTGCGCGCCAGCTCGGTGCGCTCGGGGCTGCCGGCGCGGATGATGATGGTGTTCGAGCGCGGGTCGCCAATCACCGCGATTTTCTGCGTCGGATCATTGCCCGGCGCGTCGAGCAAGTCGGCCACCATCGGTGCGATATCGGCGGCGATGCCGTTCTGGATTTGCACTACATCGGTGTCGATCGCGCTCGGCGTGTCGATGCTCTCGATCAGCTGCGCGACACGGGTGAGGTTCTCGGCGTAATCGGTGATGACCACGGTGTTGTTGCCGGGATAAGCATTGATCGGATTGTTCGGCGAGACGATCGGGCGCAGCACCGGGATCAGGTTTACCGCGTTCTCGTATTGCAGGCGAAACGTGCGCGTGAGCATGCCGTTGCCGGCCGGTTTGTCGGCGCTATAGATCGGCCCGCCGAGCAGTTTCGCGTCGGCCTCGGGAACCACCTGCGCAACGCCGCCGACATCGACCACGCTGAAGCCTTGCATGCGCAACGCCGCGAGCAGCATGTCGTAAGCCTGACGGGCCGGCACCTGACCTTCCGAGACCAGGGTCAGATTGCCCTTGACCCGAGGATCAACGAGAAACTGCTGCCCGGTGGCACGCGACAGCGCACGCACCACCGCCTGAATATCCGCCTCGACGAAGTTCAGCGTCACCGGCTGCTCGCCCAACGGATTGCGCGGGGTCGCGTTGCTAGGCGCCACGCCAGCACTGCGCCCACGCTGACTGATGTTGTGCAACTGCTTGGGCACCGGCCGCGCCTGAGCCTGCGCCCGTTCGCGATCGGCCACCGCATCGCCGCTGCGCTGGGTGTTGGCCAGCGGCCGCCCGAGTTCGCTGTCGACCAATAGCGGCGGCTGATTCTGCGGCGCCGTGGTGCTGTTGCACGCGCTCAATGCCATCAGCAACAACGGCAGCGCCAGACGTGCCGGTTTGCAGTGTGACTCCTTCATGAAGCTTCCTTAGCGCCCTGCGCCTGATCCATGCGAACGGTGCCTGACAATGTGCCGGCGTTGACGTCGGTCGAGGCCTCATTTGCGCGCTGCAACTGCGCCTCGACCACCTGCAGAGAAAGTTGTGACGGCTGGCTGAGCAGCCAGTCGAGCAGCGCATCGGCCGGCGCGGCGTCGACATTCAACTGCCACGCGCTGCCCTCCGCCGCTTGTAATTGGTAATGCCCGGCCAGCCCCGCCGCTTGCAGACTTTGCTCCAGCGACTCGCCAACGCTTTGCCCTTGCGGACGCACATTAACGCTGCGCAACAGCACTTCCAGTGCTTCGGTTTGCGCGCGCAACTTGGGCGTTTCGCTCTGCCAAAAAGTGATCTTGGCAATTGGCGGCTTGACCAGCGTCAGCCAGATCAGCACACCGATCAGCACCACGGCCATGCCGCCGACCATGTGTTTTTCGCGCAGCGCCAACGGCTGCCAACGCGCCTGCAACTGGCTGCTGAAGCGCTGCCAGCGCGCACGGTAAATCGCCAGCGTCGCCCTACTCATCGTCTGCTCCGCTGTCGTCGTCTTCGTTGGTGTTGGCGCTGGATTCATCGGTCGGGCGCAAGGTCCAGCCTTGGTCATCGGCAGTGACGCTGATGCCGGCCTGGGCCAACATGCTTTGCCAGTCCTTGTCGCTACCGCCACGGTTTGCATCGCTGAGCAGCGCCAGTTGCAAAGCGCCGTCGCGGTAAGTCAGGCGCTCGACACTGCCGGTCATGAACGGCATGCCCGTGCCGGCCTGCAACACCAGCCGATTGAAGTTCTGCGCCGGGTCATCGACCGCGCCTTTTTGCCGCTGCTCCAGTTGCTGACGCGCCTGTTGCAGCGGGTTGAGAATCACCGGTAATTCGGGAAACGCCTGCTTCACCCGCTGACTCATCTGCGCCTTCAACTGCTGCCCCTGCCGCGCTTCGCGGGCGGCGTACAGATTCAGGCCGAACACCCAGACCGCCGCCGCCAAAGCCACACACCCAATAGCACGACCCCAGCCGCGTTGCTCGCCGCCGGTTTGCTGCAGACCGCCGTGCAAACCCCAGCCAGGCAAGGGGCCGATCCAGCGTTGAGTTGATCCGGCTGCGAACGATGCCTCATCAACTTCGTCACCGAGCAACGGCTCAACCTGCGCACTGTTCAAACTCTCGCGTTTGAGTACGTGACCGTCCGCCACACAAGCGACAACCCCCGGCAGCACCGGCAAGCTATACGGCGCCGGATACAAACCGCGCAGGCTCAATCCCGCCTGCTTCAGCACCGCCACCAGACGCTGCAAATGCTGCCGCGAGACCCAGGCAATCTGCACCTGCCCGCCCGCATCGCGAGGGCTGTGGCCGATATGCATCTGGCTGCTGTCGCCGAGCATCAACGCCTGCGCCGCGCACTGCACCGCCGCGACAATCTTGCTCGCGGGCAACGGCGGCAGATCGATGCTGGCGAGCAAACTGTCCGCCGGGTGCAAAAAACACAGCAGCGGCGGTTGCTTCGGCCGTTGCCCCAACTGACTCAAAGTGAGCCGTTCTTCATGAGTGACCTGCCCCTGACGATCCAGCCAAACGCAGTTCACTTCGCTGTGCAACTCCAGCTCCGCCAGCGGCGGCAACGCAATGCGCAACTGACTCATGCGCCCACCCGCGACCAGATCACCTGCGGCAGCCGATCCTCGCTGCGGTGCAGCAAAGCATCGAGGCTGACCCGGCGCTGATCCCGCCGCGCTTCACCGCGCAAACGAAACCAGTCACTGGTGATGCCGACCTTGACGCTGCTCATTTCCATCTGCGGCATGCGCAAGCGATTCACAAAGTCGCCGCGATTGATGAACCAGCGACCCTCATCACGCTCGGCAATCAACGCCGTCGCCCGCTCCAGCGAAAGCCCCGGCACATAGGCCGCCAGCACCTGCGCCGTAGCGGTGTTGCCGTTGATCCACGTCGTCGCCGGAATCACCGTCACGTACGGCGCCAGTTGGCCGATCAGCGCATCGGTCACGCCTTCGACGCTGCGCAGATCATCGAGTGTGCGCAGCATCGGCACCTTCGGCGGTTGCGGTTTATGCGCGGCATCCGGCGAAGTCGCGCGGCCACTGTCGAAACCCGCTTTGCCAGTCGCGCCAATCTGCGCATTCAGCAAATACGGATAACCAGCAATCACTCGCTGGCGGATGCGCTGGCTGACAACGGCACTCACACCGATCAACTCGCACAGCCGCTCGAACGCCTGCACCTGCGCCGCATCGATCCGCTCGTTGGCCACCAGATTGCGCAGGTTGAACTTCCCCTGCTCGTCCTCCAGCCGCCCGGCAAAACCCGCCGCCAGCAACGGCTGCGCCCAAGGCTGATCACGCCGGGTCAACGGATCACGCAGCCGCGCATCCCAGAGCAACTGCCGGCTCATCTCCAGACCACCCTGCGCCACCCATCGCCCATGCACCCGCTGCTGATCGGCCTCCAGCGCCCGGGTCGCCACGCTCTGGCGCGTCAACATCCCCGCCGCAATCACCGCCACCACGGCGGCAATCAACAACGCGCTGATAATCGCCATGCCCCGTTGCTTCGCCCCGTTGAGCGAACCTGTGTTCACGGCCGGCCTTACAACTGCCAGGAACCGATATCGGCATTCACGCCATCGCCGTCAGGCTGGCCATCGGCGCCGAGGGAAAAGATATCGACCTCACCATTCGCGCCCGGATTGAGGTACTGATAAGGCCGGCCCCACGGGTCGTTCGGCAAACGCTCCAGGTACGAACGCCAGTTGCTGTTCTTCGCATCCGCCGGCCGCTCGACCAACACCTTCAGTCCCTGATTCATGCTCGGATAGGTACCGTGATCGAGGCGATACAACTTCAACGCCTGCATCAACCCACCAATATCCTGCTTCGCCGCCGTCGCCCGCGCCTGATCCGGCCGGTCGAGCACCTTGGGCACCACCATCGCCGCCAGAATCCCCAGAATCACCACCACCACCATGATCTCGATCAAGGTAAAACCCTGCTGGCTCCGCGGCATGCGCGGCGACTGACTGAGCGTTTTCAAAGGTGCGATATCCATCTCGACATTCCCTGGCTTGACCTGATTTCGACGCGCAGTGTTGCAAGAAGATATGTCAGGGATGTTGAAAATCCTCGGGTGTTTCCGTCGTCAAGCCGTCAAGGACGGGGGTTAGCGTCGAGGGCTGGGTTTTGGTTTTGGGCCATGTATGCGCGCGCGTTCGCGAGAGCAAGGATTCACCCTGATTGAAGTGCTGGTGGCACTGGCGATCATCGCCGTGGCCATGTCAGCCGCCGTGCGGGTGGCGGGGTTGATGACGCAGAGTAATGGGGTGTTGCGGGATAGATCGATTGCGCTGATTGCGGCGCAGAGCCGAATGGCTGAGCTACGCCTGGAGGGGCGATTGCCGAATGGGATGAAGGCTGTTGAATGTGATCAAGGAAGACTGTTGTTGCGCTGTGAACAGGTGATCGCTACCGCAGAAAATGGACGGCTGCTCAGGATTGGAATCCAAGTATTTGATCGCAACCAGGACGCGCCGCCACTCGCAAAACTAGAAACCCTGCTAACCCACCCCCAGTAGGAGCTGCCGAAGGCTGCGATCTTTTGATCTTCCCTCCCGCAACCAACAAAAATCCCCTGTGGGAGCGAGCCTGCTCGCGAAGGCGCAGTATCAGGCACCGAAATGGTCACATGTGCCTCCGCCAGCCTTACCAGCCAGGTTCTACAAATTCCAGCGCCCATGACGGCATCCAATCCGGCTTCAAAATCCGGTCGCTAGTATTGAAAAATAATGATGTGATTACGGTTGTGCCAGAAGTGTTGGCCTGAGCAAACAAACTAAGGACGGCAATGAGCAAATCTACAGTCCGTTTTGCACCATGGATCGGCGCCCATTACGAGCGCGGCATCCACGGTCTACGCATTCTCGTGGTCTGCGAATCTCACTATGGCGCCAAAGAACATGAACGCCCGACAGCCACACCCGAGGTATTGAAGGCCCTGGCCTTGGGTCAGAAACACCCTCAAGCGACAGCTAAGCTTCGGCAACATGCACATTTCACCAAAATAATGGCTTCTATCCTGAATGCTAAAAAGCACTTTTCCAAAGCAGATAGGAGTGATTTTTGGCATAGCATTGCCTACTACAATTTCATCCAAGAGTTTTTACCCGGCATCCGCAAACCGCCATCGGCCGCAGCTTGGGAGAAAGGTAAGCAATCGTTTACTGAAGTCTTGGAGGTGCTGGCACCAGAGTTGATCGTCTGCTTCAGCAAACGAAACAGAGGTCGAGTTACCGCGCTAGCGGGCGGTATATCTGTGGCAGTGGTTAATCACCCTTCTTCGCAGTTTGCTTACTCCAAAGTCAATCCCATTATCGCTGAGCAGATTGAGAAGGCATTGGCGCGCAAGGCGCAACTAGCAGATTTCGCTAGTACCAGCGCTCTGTATTCACGTTGGTGCGAAGCCACAGCTTCCGCCTTGCCTACACCAGGAAAACGTCTTTCGGGTTCGGACAGGCTTGAGCTAATTGCGAAGCGCAGGGAAGCGATGGCTGCGGTCGACGAAGCTGCACTGGCGTAGGTCAGCGCCATAAAGGCAGGGGAAAACGAGCTATGAGTATGAAACATGAACTTTGGTTGGAACCTGATGGTTGCCAGACTTTCTGCCTGGCCGGAATTCACGGTGATGACGCGCGCAGTCTACTTTCACCAAACTCCCAGCTGATCTGGACAGTCGAAGCTGACAGTTACTTCGAGGCGATGACCAAATACTATTCCTTCATGGAGTGGGGTGAATACCGGACAGACTTTCCGGAGCATGATCTGATGTCCTACGCAAAGCACGGATGGGATGAGTAACGGGGCCACGAGATAGAATCGCGAAGGCGCCAGCTCTGACGACAAATCACCTATCTGGCGCCCCCGGTCATCTACCTCACCCCGCCACCTCCAAATTATCCATCACCCGATTCACCGCCAGCTCCCCCAGCATGATCAGTTGAGCAACCCCCAACAACGCCCGCCGCTGCGGCGCTGGCAGCAAACTGGAAATGTCCTGAGCAATCGTCTTCGCCGAAGCAAGCGTTTCACTCGCATCGGCCAGCAGTTCTTCATTCTTGGTATCCGCCGTCACCGCATACATGCCACGCGCCTTGCGCGGCGGAGGCAGGAGATTGTTTGGCGACAGGTAATGATCGAGCGCGCGGTCAGCGGCTTCGTGGAGTTTGTTGGAATCGAGGGATTCGTAGGGAGACGTCGGATCGGTTTCGGGCGGGTTGGGTGTTGGTTTGATCATGGTGAAGCTCCATTTTTATACCTGGTGGAACCACCAAAACCTGTCGCTAAACAAGTAAGGGTGGCAGCTGTGCGCGGGTTAGCGAACCGAGAGGTATAAGACCCGGCAGACCCGAAGGTCTCCCACGCACAGCCACCATAGCGTCATCGCAAACGCGACAAACTGGAGCGTCGTTGAACTTATACCTGGTCGAGTCGCTAAACCCGGTCGCTGGGTTGCCAGCGACCCATAGACGATATAGACCAGGTACAAAGCCCACAAGCCGGCGGATTCTGGCGTAGCTGTAGGCAAAGGCGCAAGGATATGTAGCCTGATAGCGTGACAGGAGATGTCTTTTTAAACATTTATGTTTATGAGGCGCAATTGCTCAACGTTGGGCGGGACAGATGCGTCCCTTATCGGCCTGTCGTGCTGACTTAACGCGTGAAAATGGCAGTTTTCGGCCAGAAGCGGTCGATCATAGTAATGATGAATATGGCTTGTACTGGGGCTTTCCAGTGACTGGAGAAATTCGAACCTAACCGTATGCCGAACGTGAATTCGAAGCCGGTACACCGTTGCGATGCAAATCGAGCCCGACACCAGCAGCATGGCGGATAGTCGCGTCGGCAGATGACAGCGAGGAGTCCTCCGCGAGGCCAGCGCGTTCAGCAGCGGGAAAGGTTAAATATAATGTCGTCCAATTCATTTTTAGCTGTCACGAGTTCCGAATTTTTTTGATATGATCTAAAGAAGATCAGACTTTTTACACAACGCGCGATGTGATTTCAGTGCAGGGAATGTAATGAAAATTGAAATTAGAAATTTTGGCCCAGTCAAAAATTTTGTATTTGACTTAAAGTGCCCCATGCATCTAATTGTTGGTACCAATAATATCGGCAAGTCATATGCATTAACTGCTTATTACTTGGCAATATGCTCGCTTCTGGAAAGTCGTGCATTGATGATGAGTGTATTTTCTCAAATCGAGCTAATAGACTCAGATTTTGAGTTTAATGAGTCTTTAGAAAAGACATATAAGAAAAAACTTAAAGACGATCCTTCGCAAGATCTGGATGTCAAGAGGTTTTTTGAGGAGTCTGCAAGCGCCACTTTTGATAAAACCATAGCTGCTGCTTTCAATGAAAAAATTGAAAGTTCTTATTCGGGATTTAAATCTATATTAAATCAGCGAAATAAAAAGTCTCCGTGCTCAATACACTTTGAGCTTCCTGGAATACAATTTGCTCTTACAAATGATGGCGAAGGTTTCAAGACAACCTCACTGTCTTACAACCTAAAGGTAGTGTCGGCAGCGCCTGCAGAAACGAAACGAAAGATTGCTAAAACCGTCGTTTATCAAAGAAAGTCCAATGATCCGGCTAATAGCATAAAAGAAATCCGGATGTCTAGTATCGCTCAGGCCTTTGCTTCAATCGTCGTGCCCGCCGCTGTAATTTCGAATATTTATTACCTTCCTGCCTCCAGGTCAGGTCTATATCAGGCCTTGTCCTCGTTCGGCGCCATCATTGCAGAACTTTCAAAAAAACGTACATTCTTAAACTCGAAAATAGAATTGCCTGGGATTTCATGGCAGCTTAGTGAGTATTATTTGAAGCTCACCGAGATCAACGAAAAAGCGTACATTTACAACCCTGAATGTTTTCATGAAAAAATAGCAAAGAAAATTGAAGCCGATATTCTGAAGGGGAAAATTGTTTTTGAGTCTAATACCAAAAAACTTTATTATATACCCGACAATACAGATTTGCGCTTAGAGTTATCCGCTACATCCTCTATGGTATCCGAGATTGGCCCCATCGTAGCTTACATTCGATATATACTTTCAGCAGAACCCGTGCAAGACAAAGCAGTGACTGCCGCTCTGACCAGAACATCACTCAAAGAAAGAGTAGCCACACCAATTCTGATAATAGAAGAACCGGAAGCGCATCTTCATCCGGAAAATCAAATAAAAATGACTGAAATCTACGCCGAGCTTTCTAACTTTGGTGTAAAAATTATTATGACCTCTCATAGTAATTACGTATTTAATAAACTTAGCAATATTGTCATTTCGAAAAAACTGGCAGCGGACAATGTAAAATGTGACATATTTGAGGAGACCGATGAAGGGACGATCGGCGTGTCACTTGAAATAAATGAATTTGGATTGGATGATCAAAATTTTGTTGACGCCTCTGAAAAACTCCTAAACGAAAAAATGGAACTGTTTTCCAATATCGAGTTTTGAAATGATCAATCATATTAATCAAGACCCATTGGCGTTTGGAATAAGTGCAGGCAGCTTGGAAGAGGAAGGCATCAAGGTATCTTTTGGTGAAACCTTAACCGCTGCTGATGGCGATATAGACTATGAGCGGGTCGCAATATTGAAGCCCGACGCGTTTTACAATACCCAAGACTTTGCTACTCCACCTAAATCACCAGATGGAGTTGTCATTGTAAAAAACAATGAAGAGATATTTATGTATATAGCGGAGCTCAAGTCATCTCCGCTCAAATATATTAGAAGATCCGACATCGTAGAGAAGTTCGACACTATGTTTTCAAGGTTTTTAATTGACGACTTTAAGCACATTTTTTTGGATTTTGATTACACTTTAAAAGACTTATCACTGTGGTTGGTCTGTGATCCAACAAATATCAGGTCAAGCATCGATGACCCAGAGGCCCTTGCTCGTAAGATACAGGCAAAGGATGCACTAAGAGGTGTGCTGACTGAGTTTGTCTCAACTTTTCGCCCATACACGTTTCAAGGCATTACAAGATATATCGTTCCGATGGTGTCTCCGCCTAAAATTGAGTGCGATCACTTCACTGATTTTTTACCAGATTAAGATTCTAGCTTATATGACTCAAGCCTAATTGTTTATATTAGCTTTTGGATTTGGGTCATTGTGATTTTAGACTTATAGAGAAATTTATCCGATGTTTCATCAAGCTGCAAAGCAACGAACGTCTGTAGGGCTATCAGTTAATCTGTATCGCCGTTTTTAGACGGCGTGGGAATTTTTTTGGGGCGACCGCTCGCGAACTCTTCTAGAGAGTGGGTATGAAGGCAAGGTCCCCTCCGGTTGCCCGAGGGGATAATTGTCGCTGATGTGACGGCTGTTTGCCTTAAACGACCACAGATAACGTTAGCGTATCCATGATACGAATCCAGCTAATCACGGATTACTGCTCAAACTCTGACTTAATATCTGAGGTGGAAGTCCTCCACCGCAATATTCGAATCCTAAAATTATTGTTTTGATTTGTATTTTTTTCTTATTTTAAGAACTGGATCAATATCAATCGCGATAATTTCAACTGAGTAGTTCAATCCTCGAAGAACTTTGAGGGCGTTCTTCAAAGTTACTTTTGAAAAAAAAGGCAACTCTAGAGGCAGTTTTTTTGTCGTCGCAATAGCGTAAACTATTTTATAGCTTGCGGGGTCTGGGCGCAGAGCAGGGTCTGCTAACTGTATGGATTGTGGAAGCTTAGCGTTAAGCTTTTTTCTAAACTCAGCATTCCTAACGAATGCCTCGGCCGACACGCAACCTTGTGAGAATAAGTGACTTAACGTGCTCGAGCTTCTATAATATTTAACATGGATTAAGTCTTTTCCGTTTCGAACTAAATCACAAAGCTCTAGCTTGTCATATGCCCCTCCTACCTTAATATTTTTCTTGTCGAGCAACTCGAATGACGGATCACTGGTTAAAGCCAGGTTGTAATCTTCTTCTCGATCTTCGTTGTAAGTAGGGAAGCAATACCTGTATAACTCAAGGCTTGATAAGCTCGCGTCTACAGATGTTAAGAACTCACTATTAACCTTATACCAAGTTGAACTTCTCAGGATAAATTGATCAGCGCCATACTTGATCTCAGCATAAAGACACTTGTAAGCACTCCAGCTTTTAATAGCATGATATTGTGCGTTATTAACGTGGATTGAGGTGTGCTTAAGAGTTTCAACAGAAATGGGTAACGATTTACTATTGATGTACGATAGAAGCTGTGGCAATTCAAGTACTGCGTAACGTTCACTGCGCGCGTACAAATCAAACGAGTAGCCGATCTGTTCTTCCCAGTCTACAATTTCTGGTTCGCCAAGCCACAAACAGGAAAAGTCTGGACCGCTAAGTATTTTTTCTAATTCAAGATCGAGAATCTTAATCTCGTCGTGGTCTCTAACCTTATTTACATTGTCCACCCATTCAAAGCTATCTGGAAGTTTCTGCTTGTACTTATTGAGCGCCTCTTCAAGGATTTTTTCTACCTCATTCAGCTGTGTACCAGTGATTACAGTTAGAGCGTCCCTCCCAGTAACGTGAGATCCGAATAGCTCGACGGTTGAAAGTCCAGTGACGGCGTATAGCATTTCCAAATCAGAATCTATATGTAGGTCAAATATATCAACTTCTTTAGTGCTCTGGGTTCGTGAGTTTAGAGGGTTATGATCGTAACTTGACTTGTCTAAGCTTCTAAGCTTATCTGGATCCACTGAGTTCAAGGTGACGCGCAATCCAAAGTCGCGCTCTATTGAGTCTTCTTGTAAAAGATGAAATCCTGTGCCAAATGTCAGTAGGAATTTATTCTCATGCGCTGTAATGCAAAGAACGGCTCCAACGCTACTGCTATTGCCAAAGGCATCAAAAGGAACTTCAGGTCTTGATGTGAACAGTTGAGTCCATGGGGGCGAGTGTTTTGGAGGCTCCTTTTTTATATATAAATTTGATGCTTCTAATCCGGGAATACGAAGCTCAATCGGCGGATTGGTGCTTTCCAGTTTTAATAGATCGAAGTCTAGACTATTCGGGTTTTTTGCTAAGTAAATTGATAGCTTTTCTTTTCGCTCTTTTTTGATATTTTGTGCGCAAGAAACTGGATAATTAGACGCGGTTGTGACGTTGCTTCCTATCAGCATAGCAGCTTCTCCTAACGTCGAATATTCAATATCTGTTTGTTGTCACTTTAGTAAGTATTCGGTTTCCAATTTAGCTTCTGCGCTGCTAGCTGCTAGCTGCTGGGTGCTGGGTGCTCTGAAATGCCTACCTTTATCCGCTCCGATTACAAGCATAGACCAGTACCGACGAATCATCGCCCTTTCTTTAAGATGTCCGAAATGATTCGATGGATAACTGTCTGTTCAATAACTCTCATTTTCGATCATATGGCCGCCCCACGACAGTCTGCTTATGGCCGATAACGGACGAACAAATTACTGGTTTCTGGGCAAAAGCAAATGCTAAGACCTCGGGGCTCTCCCTTTTTCCCCACTCTACAATTCCGGCCGGATCAGCCTCGGCATCTCCACCCCCTCCCCCAACCTCTCAACCCCCAACCGCACCCTCTCCCCACCCCGCTCAATCACCACCCCATCCCCCTCAACACCCACCAACCTCACCCCAACCCCAACCTTCTCCCCCACCAAAAAACTTCTCGGCGCGCCATCATTCAAACTCAATATCGCCACCGTCCCACTTCCTCCGGCGATCACCCCACTCACCTTGATGTCCACCGGTGCGGTCTCATTGGAGAACCACTGCAACGCCGGGCTATCGCTCCTCGCCGCGAGCACTTGCGGTGTCGCCGCTGGGGTGTGCGATTCCGCCGTGGTCAGCAGCAGCGACGACCACGTCGCGACGCCAACCAGTGCGGCGAGCAGTGCCAGGGCCTGGATGGTTTGCGCCGGGGTAATCCGTGCGGTGAATTTCATGGGTTGTCGCTCCTTGTTGTCCCTGTTGCCAGCCTACGCGGCAATTCTCTCCGTTTTATTTCACATGCCTTACATGTTCGCCGGGCACGATGGGGTGGGACGCCAAGGAGCGCGTGGGTGATGAGCAGGCAGCAGGGTTTTACGTTGATCGAGTTGATGGTGGTGCTGGTGATCATCGGGATTGCCAGTGCGGCGATCAGTTTGAGTATCAAGCCCGATCCATTGCAGTTGTTGCGCAAGGATGCCGAGCGGGTTGCGCAATTGTTGCAGGTGGCGCAGGCCGAGGCTCGCGCCGATGGGCGGCCGATTGTGTGGGTGGCGGATGCCAAGGGGTTTCGGTTTGGGCGGCGTGGTGAGGGTGGCGTGGGGTTTGAGTCGTTCAAGGAGGATGCGCAGTTGCGCCCGCGTGCGTGGCAGAGCCCTAAGGTCGAGGTGCGGGTGGAGCCCCGGCAGACGGTGGTGCTGAATGCGGAGTGGATCAATCCGCCGTTGCGGCTGATTTTGTCGGATGGGGCCAATCGGCTGAGTGTGCTGCGCGATGGCAGTGGGCGGATCAGTATTCAATGAAGACTCAGCAAGGGTTCACTCTGATTGAGGTGATGGTCGCGATTCTGCTGATGGCGGTGGTGAGTCTGATTGCTTGGCGCGGATTGGACAGTGTGACGCGGGCGGACAGTCATTTGCAGGCGAGCAGTGAGCAGAGCGATGGGTTGTTGCGGGTGTTGAATCAGTTGCAGCGGGACGTGGACATGCGCGCGGGGGTGGAGTTGAGTGAGCCGCGCAAGGTCGGGGCTGAGGATGAGGCGCCGACTGCGCCGCCGGCGGTGACGGTGCGCAGTAGCGACAGCAAGGGGTTTCGGCTGGACATTATTCGTAGCGCGGCGGATCAGCCGGGGGCGTTGCAGCGGGTGCGGTGGTGGGTCAAGGGGGATACGTTGTATCGGGCGGTGGCTGAGGCGCGCAGTCGCTATCCGTTGCCGGCGCCTGTTAATGGGGTCGCTGTGTTGAACGAGGTGAGTGATGTGCAGGTGCGGGTTTGGGAGATGGATAAAGGCTGGCGGCAACTGAGCGGCAATCGTCAGGAAGATCCGGCCGGACTGGAAATCAGCCTGACCCGTCAGACGCCACAAGGCCTGGAAAAATACCGACAGGTGATCGGCCCACTCAACTGAGCAGCCCCCTTCCTCAGCACGTTTGGCGCTTATGGCAGGTTAACTCTCCCGTGCTGCATCTCTGAGTTTTTGCACATCGAGAAGGGTGACGGCGCCGTATCGAACAGCCAACAGGCCTTCAGCTTCCCAGATTTTCAGCTGGCGGTTGACGCTCTGGCGAGACACGCCCAGTTGTTGGGCGATATTTTCCTGGTTGACCTTCAGGCATGGCGCTTCTTCGATACCTGGGCCTTTGATCAAGGAAACGAGTCGGCGGGCCAACCTGACAGGCAGAGGATTGCGGATCGTATTCCCCGCCCAATCGAGCGCCATTCGATATCGGCCACAGACCAACCGGGTAATGGCTAGCAGGACATCGGGTCGGCGCTCGATGATTTGCCAGAATGCGCTGGCAGGCAGCACTGCAACACGCGCTTGCGAGACGGCTGTAACGTCGTACTTCCTCGGTAAGCCATCGAGAAGGGGTACTTCGCCGAACCAGTCTCCAGCGACCAATTGAGTAAGCAGCACTTGGTGTCCACTGGCGCCCAGGCTATCGACGCGCAAGGTGCCTTGAATCACACGAAACATTCCCAGGGGTTTAGAGCCTTGAGGGAACAGTGCCTCTGACTTTACCAACGTCCTGATCCGCGAGGCCTCGAGCAAAATCGCGTCTATTTCTGGAGGGAGGGAAAAGGATGGAGGTATCGCTTCAGCAGACGATTCAGACATTGCCAAAACCCGACAATCTTGGTGTGAGGGCTCGGATAGTATCAGACGCCTCTGGCCTGTAGACGACAGGCCTGTCTGGAGCAGGAACGCACAATGTACGTCGGTCACTTCGCCATCGGCCTGGCAATCAAGGCCCGCTATCCCAGGATCCCCGCGCTACCCATCATGATGGGCGTCGGTTTTCTGGATCTGCTCGATGGGATTTTCATCATTCTTGGCTTCAATACCGTCACGGCAAATTTGAATAGCGGGCCGTATCTGTTTTTTGATCTGACCTTTATCGACTGGGATCACTCATTGCTGGCTGCGGTGTTCTGGTCTGCGATTTGGGGACTGCTGTTCATCAAGCATCGACCGGTAGCCGTCATGGCAGCGTTGGCCGCCTTCTCTCACTTCATCGCCGACTGGCCGATGCACAACAGCGATTTGGCACTGTATCCGCACTCGGTCGAGCATTACGGTTATGGGCTTTGGGGCAAGCTGGGGACTGTCTCCTGGGTGCTCGAAGGTGTTTTCTCAGCAGTGTTGGCGGTTTATGCATGGCGGCTCAGCGCGCGACGGGGCGTGAACTTGATCTGGCCTTGTGTGGTGCTGGTGGTTTTGTTCTTGCAGCTATCGCCAGTGGCTTCACCCATGAAGTTGGTTGCCACACTCGATGAACCTCTGGCGCACGTGCTTCATGGGGTTTTGGTTTCGTTGGGCTTTTTGATTCCAGGGCTGGTGTTGTCGTGGCTTTTGGATAGAAGTGAGGGAGTGAGTATCAAGCGAGGGTGAGGTCGGTTGGGTATTGGGTGGCTGGAAAACCGCTTTCGCGAGCGGGCTCGCTCCCACAGAAAGCAAAAGCAAGATCAAAAGATCGCGGCCTTCGGCAGCTCCTACATTTGGATTGCGCTGGGCTTTGGTTAGCTGAGGACGACCACGCCGCCGGGGAGTTCGGTGCATTTGATGCCATAGGCATCGCGGATCAGCAATGCGACGCCGGCGAGTTGGTCGAGGTTGAAGCGGGCCTGGACGCGGCGTTGGCCGAGTTCGCGGTTGAGCAGCAGGAGCATGCCGGGGCGGTAGCGGTTGATTTCGTCGATCATCTGGCTGAGGGTCGCGCCGTTGAACACCAGCACTTGTTGGCGCCAGTTCATCACGGCGGCGGTGTCGACGGTTTGCACGTTGCCGATTTGCCGTGCGTCGTAGGTGACTTGCTGGCCCGCTTCGAGGCGCAGGTTGCGGCCTTCGATGGCGACGTCGACCGTGCCGTCGAGGCAGGTCACGCAGACTTGCTGGTCGGTGTTGCGCAGGTTGAAGCGCGCCTGACTGGCGCGCAACCACCCTGCCCCGGCCTGCATCGCCAGCGGCAGGCGTGCGGTTTGCACTTCGACTTCGCCGCTCACCAGTTCGAAGCCCTGCACGCCGTTTTCGACGCTGCGCTGGTTGATGCGGGTCTGGGTGTTGAGTTCGAGGCTGACGCCTTGCGCCGGTTCGACCCGGCGCTGCTGGCCGACTTCGGTGATGTAGTCGGCGCCCAGTCCTTCGAAGCCGCCGGGAATGGTGCCGCGCACCAGCAGGAATGCGGCGGATGCGGCAATCGCGCCGCCGAGAAATGCCCGTCGACCGAAGCTGCGTCGGCCCTGCAACGCTTCGGCGGCCGGTTGCAGGTGATGCCACAGCCGCTTGGCTTCTTCGAACGCCCGGGCGTGTTCGCCGCTCTGCGCGCACCATTCGCGCAGGGCGCGGGCGTCGGCGACGGTGGCGCGGCCCGAGGTCAGCAGGATCAGCCAGTCTTGGGCTTCGCTGTGCAGCAACTCGGTGGCCGAAGGCTCGGCGGGTTTCAGTCGAAAGATGTTCAAACGCGCAAATTCTCAACGGATTAATCGGGTCACTATTCGCTAGACGGTTTTCCGGCCCCGCGACCGAACCGCTGAAACACTTTTCTTTCCAGTTTTGCTGCGCAGAAGCCCAGCGCGGCTTTGATTTCCTTCTCGACCATGCGCGTGGAAATGCCGAAACGCTGGGAGATTTCCAGGTGTGGCGCCTCTTCCAGCCGCGCGGCGATGAAGATCCGCCGACGTCGTGCGGGCATTTCGTACAAGGCGCTGAGCAGGGCCTGCATTTCCTTTTGCCCGCCGACCACCCGCGCCGGGTCGAGGGCTTCGTCGCCCAGTTGCAGCAGCTCTTCGACCTCAGTACCGGTGAGCAGCCGCGCATCGGCCTGACGGCGGTCGGCGGCGATGTTCAGGGCCATGCGATACAGGTAGGCGTTGGGCTTGAGCAGGTTCGGCGGGGTTTCCATGCGATCGACCCGCAGCCAGGTCTCGTGCAGCACGTCATTGGCCAGATCCTCGGAACCTAGGCGGCGGCGCAAGCGCACGCGAAAGTCCTCGTAGGAGCTGAGGAACAGCTGGCCCATCGTGCTTTGTCCGGCGTCTTTCATCCCCCGGAAACTCCTTCCCATCTCGTGCATTCCATGCGCTTCCCTGACGACTCCGGTAGCAACAGCAACGTGACCGGCTGGCGCAAGGCGCTGGGCGTCGGCCGATCGATTGTGAGGTTGCGAAAACTTTCCACCAGCGCGTTATCGCGCCGTACATCGCCGGTCGAAGTGACCAACCGGTTGTGCTGCACCACGCCGTCGCGCCCGACCCACACCTGCAACACCGCGCGATAACTGCCCGGGCGGGTCAGCGGCGAACGACACAGCTTGCGCTCGATCGCCGCTTGCACCGCCGTCGCGTAACTGCGGTTGACCGCGACAACGGCCGGCGTGGGTTTGTCCGTCGGCACCGGCAGATCTTCCACCTGCGCCGCTTGTAGAGTGAACGCATCGGCCCGGGCGTAACGCGCCATCAACCCGGTGCCGCCGAGCAAATGGCGCAAGGCATCGGCGGCGGTGTATTCGCCATCCACAGCGAGGGAGCGGCGGCCCCGGCTCAACTGGCTATCGACCAGCACGGCGACGCCCGTGGCGCGGCTGTACTGATCCAGCGCCCGGGCCAGCTCCTGAGCCGGGATGTGCAAGGTCAGGCGCATATCCGCCGCTGCCGGATCAGCATTGGCCGCGTTGGCCAGCAGACCGAGCAGCCACCCCAGACCCGCGCGGCGCACAAGCGTCGCCGAGCGCTGAAGACTGATCCGCGAACTGCCTCGCTGCACGACTGGCGCACCCCTGAAAATCGCTATCCTGCGGGGCATTTATGACTCTGGTATGACGGGCGGTGCAAAAAAACCATCACGGGTTTTGCGCCGCGCTTGCACTAGACTCAAACCCCAGAGCGGCCCATTCGGGCGGGCCAGGAGGCGGACATGAAAACGCGGTGGATGTGGGTCTTGCTGATGACGGTGGGCGCGGCGCAGGCGGAAGAGCCGCTGGGCTGTGTCGAGGTCACGGTCGGCGGTTACAAGGCGCCGAATTACGATTGCCTGAGCCAGCAGATGGGCAACAATCCCGACGGCGCGGCGGCGGCGCAGAAGAACATGGAAGCGTTGAATGTGCCGGTGCACAAGCGCGCGCCGAATCAGGTCGGACTGGCGACCCCGGCGGCGACGAGTACGCGGATGGGCAACACGTTTGGCACCTCGGTGAAACCGCAGCGGCCGGCGAATTAGGCAAGGTCAACATCAAAAGATCGCAGCCTTCGGCAGCTCCTACATGGGGTCATGCGCATTTCCCTGTAGGAGCTGCCGAAGGCTGCGATCTTTTGATCTTCAGTCGCTCGGGGTCTGGCGGAAGCTCACGGCCAAGCGGTTCCAGCTGTTGATGGTGCTCACCGCAACCGTCAGGTCCACCAGTTCGCCTTCATCGAACTGCTCGCGCGCCTGTTGGTAGACGTCATCCGGCACATGGCTTTCGGACAACAGCGTCACCGCCTCGGCCCAGGCCAGCGCCGCCCGTTCGCGAGGGTTGAAGAAGTTGCTGTCGCGCCATACGGCGATCGCATACAGGCGCCGATCGCTCTCCCCTGCTCGCCGCGCGTCCACCGAGTGCATGTCGGTGCAGAACGCGCAGCCGTTGAGTTGCGAGGCGCGGATCCGGATCAATTGCAGCAGCGGCGCTTCGATACTCAGATTGCTGGTCAGCGCCTCCATGGCAATCATCGCTTTCATCGCTTTGGGCGACGCGTTGTAGTAATCCAGACGCAGGGACATGGCGCGGCTCTCGGCAGGCGGAATGATGAGTTCACGGTACGGGCTGCGCGGGCTGTGTTACAGCCCCAATTCCACGGAAAACCAGGGCACCAATCGTCCCCCTGTGGGAGCGAGCCTGCTCGCGAAGGCGTCGTGCCAGACACATCCTCGTCACTGACCCACCGCTTTCGCGAGCAGGCTCGCTCCCACAGGAATTTGTGCCAAACAGGTAGAAAGGTTTACGCCAATTCCGGCTTTTTCGGGCGCGCAACTACTGCCAAAAGCCCAACAACGCTAATCTGACCGTCACTTCACCAACCACCCGGGAGCCTCGTCGGTATGGAACTTCATGTCGTGATCAACGGCCGCAAGGATCTTGCCGGTCAGTTGTATCAGCAGTTGCGTGCGGCGATTGAATCCGGGCGGTTGGCGGCGGGTACGCAGTTGCCGCCGAGCCGCTTGCTGGCCGAGCAATTGGGCATTTCGCGCAAGACCATTTCCGACACTTATGCGCAGCTGACTTACGAAAACTTCCTCACCGGAGTCATCGGCAAAGGCACCTATGTCAACGCCCGCCCGGCGCAGGTGCAGCGCAAGCAGAGCCACACCGAGCTGGCCAGTGCCGAGGTGATCGAGAGCTGGCGCAATCTGCCGGTGTTCCTGCGCCACCCGACGCTGGAAGGTTCGCTGCGCTACGACTTCATCGGCGGCGCCACCAGCAAGGGCCAGTTCCCGCAGGACGACTGGCGCCGCTGCGTCGCCCATGCGATGCGGCAGATGGCGCAGTCGAAAGGTTTCTATAGCGTCGCCGAAGGTTTGCCCGCGCTGCGCAATGCGATCGCCCGGCACATCGCCTTTTCCCGTGGCATCAACTGTCAGGACGAAGACATTATCGTGTGCAACGGCGCGCAACAGGCGCTGGACCTGATCACCCGCGTGCTGATCCGCCCCGGCAGTCTGGTGGCGATGGAAGACCCCGGTTACCCGCCCGCGCGCTTGCTGTTCGGCACTCATGGGGCTGAGGTGGTCGGCGTGCCGGTGGATGCCGAGGGTATTCAGGTCGAGCAGATTCCCGACGGCACGCGGCTGATTTACGTGACGCCGTCGCACCAGTTCCCGCTGGGCATGGCGATGAGTCAGGCGCGCCGCGAAGCCCTGCTCGCCCGCGCCCATGAGCTGGGCGCGATCATCATCGAGGACGATTACGACAGCGAATTCCGCTACGAAGGCCGGCCAACGGACTCGCTGTTCAACCTCGATCAGCGCGGCATCGTCGCTTACGTCGGCACGTTCTCGAAAACCCTGCTGCCGGAGTTGCGCCTCGGCTACGCGATCCTGCCACCGGCGATCATCGAGGCGGTAATCCGCGCCAAACAGCTGACCGATCTGCACGCGTCGACCCTGCCCCAATGGGCTCTGGCCAAGTTCATCGCCGAGGGCTGCCTGCTCAAGCACATCCGCCGCTGCCACACGATCTATGCGCAACGGCGCGAACGTATTCTCGAGCGCATGGCGACCGATCTCGCGCCATGGCTGCAAGCCGTGCCGGCCAGTGCCGGGTTTCACATGGCAGTGTTGTGCAAGGTACCGATCGATTTGCCGCTGGTCATCGAGCTGGCAAAAAAGGTCGAAGTCGGCCTGTATGCGATCAGTGGTTTCTACTATCAGCAGCCGGCGAAGGAAGGCCTGTTCTTCGGTTTCGGCGCTATCGAAACCCTGGACATCGACATCGCTCTGGATCGCCTGCGCGACATCCTCGAACAGCTGTCATGAGCCCTTGGTATAAGGCTTTTACTGCGGATTGGTTATTGGTGATTCAGGGCGGCAGGCCTATTCTGCACAGGCGTTATCCCTCAATGAGCAGGATTCGTCCGGCCTGATTCAGGAGTGTGAGCAATGTCCAGCGAAGTGATCAACACGGTTCAGGTAAAGGCTGCTGCCGGCCGCTCGGAAGAGCTCGGCAAGCAACTGCAGAAGATCGTCGACACCCTGCGCGAAACCCCGGGCTGCGATTCCTATCTGGTCGACCGCTGCCCCGAGGACAGCCACCGCTGGATGGTCAGTGCGCGCTGGCAGTCGGAAGCGGCGATGCAGGCGCATTTCAACCGGCCCGAGGCGCAGGGGTTTATCGACCTGATCGATAGCCGCCTGGCCAATAGCGTCGATTTCAACAGCTTTCCTATCGTTTAAAAGCAAGATCAAAAGATCGCAGCCTTCGGCAGCTCCTACAGGGAACACATTCCAAGGTAGGAGCTGCCGAAGGCTGCGATCTTTGCTTTTGATCCAAAGATTGGTCACCTGATCTTCCCGAATATTGGCCGTTTGAACCGGCCTCATTGCGGCCTACTGTGATCACACCCCAATCCTCACAGGTAACCCGCCATGAAAGCTCTGCCCTTCTTCGCCGCCGCTCTCGCCTTCACCCTGTCCGCTTCAGCGATGGCCCACGACCCGTCCGAGAAAATCACCGTCCTGCAAGAACAACTGCTGAAAAACGCCCCCGGCAAAAAAGCCATGATGATCGAAGTCGACTACAAGCCCGGGCAATCCTCGATCGCCCATAAACACGAAGGCACTGCGATGGCCTACGTGCTGGACGGCGAAATAATTTCCCAAGTCAAAGGCGAACAAGCGATTACCTACAAGAAGGGCCAGTTCTGGTACGAGCCGGCCGGCTCCGAGCATCTGGTGTCGAAGAATGCCAGTTCGACCCAGCCTGCCAAATTGTTGGTGTTCATGGTGCTGGCGCCGGATGAGCAGGTGTTGATCCCGCTGGAGAACTGATGGCTGATTCACTGCGCTGCCATTGTAGGAGTGAGCCTGCTCGCGATGAGGCCGTATAGACACCACAAAGCCCTTGGACAGAAAAAAGCCCCGGCCTCTTACGGCATCGGGGCTTTTTCGTTAACCGAGAAGACACCGCCAGATTTTGTTCACCCGGCCAGTTTGATAGCTTGAACGGCTATTGAACAAAGCCTTGTCAAGTTCAAAAACCGCCAGTGCGTCGGCAGCATGGCTGTCCACAATTCGCAGAAAACCGTTGCGACCGAATGTCTGATCCAGCGCTCCGTTTGCCTGGAAGCGGGCGAACACCACATTGCGGTCTGTTGTGCCTGGAGAGTCCGCTGTACCGGCAATCACGAGTTTTCCATCAGGTCGGATAGTGCCTGAACTCCAATTGGTTGAATGGCCATCCACCTGGGTTTGCAGCGGCTGTGCGGAATTGAACTGAATATTGAATTTTCCGTCCGGCTCAAGACTTATCAGCAGGCCATAACGTGTCGTAAGCGTAGAACTTTCCCCGATGGCGAGAATACGGTTATTACCTTGCCGGGCAATATGGGATATAAAAAAGTTTGCGCCGTTTGGTTCGCGGATATCCACCCTGCCATTAGTTCCAAAAGAACTGTCGTAATGCCCTGCCTGATCCACCTTCACGAAAATTGCGCTGTACACATTAGCCGAATCCTTGACATGTCCGGCGCACAAATAGTTACCGTCCGTGGCTTGCAGGATATTGACCAACTCTACGCCTGCATCAGGTTCCGTATGTACGACGTATCCGACACTGTTAAATGTAAGGTCCAGTGCCCCATTACTCTCCAGACGCACAATATGAGCAGCACCCGCGTACGAGTAAACGAGCACGATTCTATTATCCGGCAATAGAATCGCCTGAGCCGGTGAGCTGTTACCAGTGGATTCACTGGAAATTTTCTCTGAAGCATTGCCCGCGCCGGCATTACCAGAACGCGAGGGCAAATCATGAACAATAGTGCCGTTATTGCCGAAAGAAGTGTCCGGCATACCGTGATCGTTGAAACGTGCCAGGGCCAGTTTCGGGGAAGAAACATCCGGCACGTAATAGATTCCCATCAACACGACATGAAGTGCGTTGTCGATAGATTGCAGCAGGATACTGGAGGTAACTGAATGGTCTCGCCCATCGCTATCATTGAATTGGCCTGACACATACCCTTTGTCGCCAAACGCTTCTATCAGATGCCCGTCAGCATCCAGACAAAAACATCCGAACTCGCTGCTGGACGGGAGAAAGGAAGTACAACCGAAGAATGATCTACCGTCTTCAGCCAGTGCAACGGACGAAACTCCAATGAGTCCTCCGCCTGCTTGGAACGGCACGTGAGTCGAACCCCGGTCGCCAAAGCTCGGGTCAAGCGGGTCAGTTGCAAGCTGATGAGTATGCATCGGGATCTCTCCATAGATAACGCAGGGCGGTTTATGTACAAATACATGAATAACCAGGTACTGCTGCGCGACCATAGACGAATTCCAAATAACTCGACCACTGACAGAAATGACAGTCACGACGAACGGTCTTGCCTCTCCGAAAACCACAATAAAGCCAACCAGTCAACTGTAATACCTGACAGTTGAACCAGTTGCTGTTATGCGCTACATCTCGCCACTTTTCTTATCATTCTTAGCAGCCATGCAGCTAATAAATAACTTAATAAGAGCGATATCACATGAATAACTCATTAGAGAAAGACAACAATAAAACATTCAGAAGAAACGCCACCGGGATTTTTACCGCCAAATTAGGCGATGAGGATCTCGCTCTAACCGAACAATTTATTGAGAGCCTTTCCACTTATTTTGCATTTGGCGGATCTAAAAGAGTGAATAATATAAAAATAAATGTTCAATTCTTAATACCACCCAATCCGGTGGAGCACAACGAATATGGACCTGCAGAACTAAAGTTAGCCATCTTCATAATTACAGAAAATTATGCGGACGGCAGATCCGTGCAGACCAGATATGTGCCGATAGACGGCAGAGTGGGATTCCATTATGAACTTAAAGAAAAATATTATTTCATTAAAGGAGATTATAAATTCGAAATACAGAACGAAAAACTTTCGTCGAAGCCCGGTATCCTCCTGACGGGTGAATTCGATTTGAAAGCTCGCGAATATGTACTACCTCGCCCCTAGTCAGGGCGAGGTAGAACCTTCAGCGCCTGGTTTTTACGCCAGCTCAAGCTCGCTGGTGACAACGGTAGGTGCCACCGGCACCTGCCCACTCAACGCCAGATCCAGCAATTCACGGTTGGCCACCGCGTACATGGCGTAGTCCGTGCCGCTCGCAGCACGGATTTCCACCAGCATGGCGCGCCAGCGCTCGATCATGCTTTCGTGCTGAGCCATCCACAGCGCCAGGCGTGCTTCCACGTCCTGGGTACCGTCGCCCTGTTGCAGGACGGAGATGGTGATCGCACGTTGCTGCCAGTCGACGTCATCACGGAACGCTTCACGGGCCAGGGCCTGCCAGTTGTTTTCCACCGGCAGCGCGCTGATCTGTTGCAGGTACCAGGTGATGTCCAGCGCAGAGCCCACGGCGAAGTAGGCCTTGGCCACCTCGGCCGGGTTCTGCCCGGTGACGTCGGCGGCTTCGATGATCGGCAGCAGCGTGTACAGGTGCGAGGTGCCCGCAACCATACGCGCCAGCAATTCCGGCACACCGGCTGCGACGTAAGCCTGATAGCGCGACTGCCAGTTCTCGCGGATTTCGCCGCTGAGCAGTTCGTCGAGCTTCAGCCCCAGTTCTTTCAGGTGCGGACCGAAATGCGCGACGTCACGGGCAGCGTTCTGCTCGTTGCGACGGGCACGCAGGAACCAGCGCGTGGCGCGGCGACCCAGACGCATCAGCTCGTCCATCAGCTCCAGCTGCACGTCAGCGGAAACCTGGTAGTCCAGCGCTTCGATCTGACGGAACCAGTGCGGGAGGTGGAAGATGTCACGCACGATCACGTAAGCGCCAGCCACGTTCGCCGGGCTCATGCCGGTCGACTCTTTGAGTCGTTGCACGAAGGTGATGCCCATGTGGTTGACCAGATCGTTGGCGATCTGGGTGCTGACGATCTCGCGCTTAAGGCGATGACGACGCATGGCTTCGGAGAACTTGCTGACCAGGGTCGGCGGGAACGCCGTTTCCATGTCGCGGGTCAGGTAGTCGTCGTCCGGCACCAGCGAGCCGAGCAGCTGTTCCTTGAGGTCGATCTTGCTGTAGGAAATCAGCACCGACAGCTCAGGACGGGTCAGGCCGTGGCCCTCAGAGACGCGCTCGGTCAGTTGCTCTTCGGTCGGCAGGAACTCGATGGCGCGGTCCAGCTTGCCACGGCCCTCGAGATCGCTCATCAGACGCTTGTACTCAGCGATGCGCGCATAGGCACGACGCGCCGCCAGGGACAGGGCCTGAGTCTGCTTGTAGTTGTTGCCCAGCACCAGATTGCCGACTTCGTCGGTCATGCTCGCGAGCAACTGATTGCGTTGCTTGTCGGTCATGTCACCGGCCTGAACCACTTCGTTCAGCAGGATCTTGATGTTCACTTCGTGGTCGGAGCAGTCCACGCCACCGGCGTTGTCGATGAAGTCGGTGTTGGAGCCGCCGCCATTGAGACCGAATTCGACACGACCCAGTTGGGTCATGCCGAGGTTACCGCCCTCGCCCACCACTTTGCAGCGCAGCTCGTTGCCGTTCACGCGCAGTGCATCGTTGGCCTTGTCGCCGACATCGGCGTGGCTTTCGGTGCTGGCCTTGACGTAGGTGCCGATACCGCCGTTCCACAACAGATCCACCGGCGCCTTGAGCAAGGCGTTGAGCAGTTCGGTCGGGGTCAGCTTGTCAGCCTGGATGTCGAAGCGTTCTTTCATCTGCGGCGAGATCGCGATGCTCTTCGCGCTGCGCGAGAAGATACCGCCACCCTCGGACATGATGCTGGTGTCGTAGTCGGTCCAGGCCGAGCGCGGCAGGTCGAACAGACGCTGACGCTCGACGAAGCTGGTCGCCGGGTTCGGGTTCGGATCGATGAAGATGTGCATGTGGTTGAACGCGGCCACCAGTTGCAGCTTGTCGGACATCAACAGGCCGTTACCGAACACGTCGCCGGCCATGTCGCCGACGCCCACCACGGTGATGCTGTCTTCCTGGACGTTGATGCCGCGCTCGCGGAAGTGGCGCTGTACGCCGACCCACGCGCCCTTGGCGGTGATGCCCATTTTCTTGTGGTCGTAACCGGCCGAACCACCGGAGGCAAACGCGTCACCCAGCCAGAAGCCGTAGTCGATGGCGATGCCGTTAGCGATGTCGGAGAAGGTCGCAGTGCCCTTGTCCGCCGCGACCACCAGGTACGGGTCATCGTCATCATGGCGCACGACATTGACCGGCGGCACCAGCGCGCCGTCCTTCAGGTTGTCGGTGATGTCCAACAGACCGGAAATGAAGATGCGGTAGCAGGCGATGCCCTCGGCCGCGATCTCGTCACGGCTGCCGCCCAGTGGCAGACGACGCGGCAGGAAGCCGCCCTTCGCGCCCACCGGCACGATGACCGAGTTCTTCACTTGCTGGGCTTTTACCAGGCCGAGCACTTCGGTACGGAAGTCTTCTTCACGGTCGGACCAGCGCAGGCCACCACGAGCGACGTTGCCGAAGCGCAGGTGCACGCCTTCGACGCGTGGCGAGTAGACGAAAATTTCGAACTTCGGCACTGGCTTCGGCAGTTCAGGAATCGCATGCGGGTTGAACTTGAAGCTGAAGTACGACTTGTTCTGGCCGTTGGCGTCAGTCTGGTAGAAGTTGGTACGCAGCGTGGCTTTGATCAGGTCCAGATAACGACGCAGGATGCGGTCTTCGTTGAGCACCTGAACGTCGTCCAGTGCGGTCAGAATCGCTTGTTCCAGACGCTGTTGCTTGTCTTCCAGATCGTCTTCGCTGAGCTTGCGCGCCAGGTAGAAACGGGTCTTGAACAACCGGGTCAGCTCGCGAGCGATGTCGGTGTGGTTGTTCAACGTGCTGGCGATGTAACCCAGATCGAAGCCCAGACGAATCTGCTTCAGGTAACGGGCGTAGGCACGCAGCAGCGCCACGTCGCGCCATGGCAGACCGGCGGTCAGCACCAGACGGTTGAACGCATCGTTCTCGGCATCGCCACGCACGATATGGACGAACGCGTCCTGCAGGGTGTCGTTGAGTTGCTGGATGTCGAGGTCCAGACCTTCAGCGGCGGTGAAGGCGAAATCGTGAATCCAGAACTCGCGGCCGTTGGTGTGGCGCAGGCGATACGGGAACTCACCCAGTACGCGCAGACCAAGGTTTTCCAGAATCGGCAGGACGTCGGACAGCGCCAGCGGCGTGTCGGCGTGATACAGCTTGCAATGCAGCTCGCGCTGGCCGGAGACCTGACCGAGCGGCTGATAGAAGCTCATCACCAACGGGTTTTTTTCGTTGAGGCTCAGCAAGTGCTGCATGTCGACCACGGCCGAATGCGCAGCGAAACGCTCGCGGTAGCCGGCCGGGAAGCCTTTCGGGAAGTCGGCCAGCACGTTGGTGCCGTGGGCTTCGCCAAAGCTTTCGACAGTCAGTGCGGCGTAGTCGTCCTGCCAGCTGCGGCAGGCCTGAACCACTTCTTTTTCCAGCAGCACCGGGTCGATGTCCAGACGGTTTTTCGGGTCGACACGCAGGATCAGTTGCACGCGGGCCAGCACGGATTCCGAGAAGAACGTCCAGAATTCGCAATCGGAGGCTTTCAGGCGCTCCATCAGCACTTGCTGGATCTTCTGGCGGACTTCGGTGGAATAGATGTCGCGCGGCACGTAGGCCAGGCAGTAGCAGAAGCGACCGTACGGGTCTTTGCGCAGGAATACGCGGATCTTGTTGCGTTCCTGGATCTGCACGATCGACATGACGGTGGTGAACAGTTCGTCGACCGGGGTCTGGAACAGGTCGTCACGCGGCAGCACTTCGAGGACCTGCGCCAGTTCCTTGCCCAGGTGAGCCTTGGACTGGAAGCCGGAGCGGCGCTCGATCTCTTCGACCTTGCGACGGATGAACGGTATGACCCGCACGCTCTCGCCATACACCGACGAGGTGTAGAGGCCCATGAAGCGGTGTTCCTTGATGACTTTGCCGTCGGCATCGATTTCACGGATCGACACGTAGTCCGGGTAGGCCGGACGGTGCACACGGCTCGGATGCGCGGCCTTGGCGAACGACAGCAGGGTCGGTTCGCGCAGGTAGGCCACGGCGTAGTCTTCGATGCGCAGGTCTTCGTAGGTCAGGCCGGTGCGCAGCAGTTTGGTCAGGCCGAGGAACGAGCTCCGGTCGTACTCGATGTGGCCGCCATCGGCCTGATCGGTGACCACGAACTCTTCGTAGCCGAGGAAGGTGAAGTGGTTGCCCACCAGCCATTCCAGGAAGCTTTTGATTTCGTTCTTTTCGTCGGCATCGACGGCGAAAGCGCTGGTGTCGAGCTTGGTGAGGATTTCCTGCACCTTGGCTTTCATCGGTTCGAAATCGGCGACCGCGACGCGCACTTCACCGAGCACTTGCTCAAGCTCTTTGCTCAGCACATTCAGCTCGGCCGCGTTGGCGCAGCGGTCGATTTCCAGGTACATCAGCGATTCGTGCAGCACGCCTTCGCCGGTGCTGCCTTTTGGCAGGATTTCCAGCAGTTCGCCCTTGCTGCCACGACGCACGCTGAGCACGGTGGTCTGCAGGGTGTGAATGCTGTAGCCGCGACGGTTCAGCTCGGTACGCACCGAGTCGACCAGAAATGGCAGGTCGTGGTGCAGCACTTCGACCGCGGTGTGGGTCGACTGCCAGCCGTGACGTTCGTAATCGGGGTTGTAGACACGCACTTGCGGTTGCGCGTGATCGAAGCGCTCAAGCAGGCGCCACGCAGAGAGAGTACAGCCAGCGAGGTCGGAGAGGCGACGTTGAGTCAGCTCGTCCAGGGAAATGATGCCGAAGAATTGTTCAGCGAACAGCGCCACTTGTGGCAGTGCCTGTTCACTGATGTGCTGCGCCAGTGCCGCTTGCAGTTGGTGCTGGAAGTCGGCTTTGCTGGCTGCGGTGAAGAACGCCATCTGTGGTACTCCGCTTAAGCTTGTTATTGATGGAAAGCGTCGCGTGCAACACCCCTTTCGGGGCCGGTGTCGCCCTGTTCCTGATTCTCGGGCAGAGGAAACAGGGAGACAGGTGGGTGAAGCTGGACGGGACACTCAGGTCACATTCACCTTCCATGAATGAGCATCTGCAAAAGCGACTGCCAGCGCCGCCGGCAATGCCTTTACGGGTGCTCATCCGTTGCGCAGCTTAATGGGTGCGACAATGTGTCTGCTTGCGGTGCTGCGACATATTCGGTCATTGGCACGTAAATGCAGGGTTTCGCTTGCTTCAACACTAGCAGGCGTGGACTGAAACGCAGGTTCGAAACCCCGGTTTCACGGGACTTTCGTGCCAGGACGGTCGCCAAGAGCGTTACATATCCGGAAACGAAAACGCCCAAAGCCTTTTTATCGACCCTGAGCGTGGCATCCGGTTCAGCGCCAGCGGTTGACGCGGATCAGTCCGGCAACTCTTCGAAGGCTCTGAATTTGCTCACCGTGGCGCAGTCGTAGCACACCGTTTGCAGGATCTGCTTGTCCATGCTGGCGTCGATGTTGCTTGAATCGCATTCGCGGCAGAACAGGCGCAGGTGGCTGAGCAAGTCGCTATCGAACGCCACGGCGGAAAAGAATTGCGGGACCAGTTCGTCACGCCAGTACATGCCCGGCGATTTCGAAAATCCGGCGCCACTGTCCTTGAGCACGACGTCGTAAAGCAACCGTTGCAAGGCTGTTTGCGGCACCCGCGCATCGCGATGGGCGTTCTTGCGCCAGTTACGCGCGAGCGCGTCCTGCGCCGTGCTCAGCATGTTGCGGGGAATGGTATTGGAGGCGTGACTGCGCCCTTTGGAATTGCCGGTGGCGTAGAAGTGCGCGGCGTTCCTCACCGCCAGTCGGGCGAAGTAATACAACTGACTCACCGAGAAGTCCTGCAGCAACTGCCCGACCACCTCTTCGGCACGGGCTTCGGCCGTGAAGGCAAAATCCACTTCAGCGGCCAGCACACGGATGTATTGAATGGACGCTTCGCGGGCGAGACTGAAGACCAGCGAATAGATTTCGCTCTTCCAGGCAGCTTTTACGCTGCCCGACAACTCCTGATAAAGCACCCGGTACAAATTCTCGCGGGTACTGCGCGCCACGCCGTCGAGCGTGACGCTGGGCAGCCATCGCACCGCGCTGTACTCGCGGATATTGCAGCCCTCACTGCGATCGAAGGCGTTGATGTCGGAGTCGGTGGAAACTGCCAGCACCCCGGCTTCGTGCAGGCTTTTGAGCAACTCTTCACGGGCCTCGAACGTCAGGGCGAGCAGTTCTTCTCTGGATGGCGCATTCAATGGCGCAATCCATTCAACGGTTGCGCCGTAACCATCATCCAGCAAGGCGAGCAACGTCAGCTTCTGCACGAACCCCAGGTTGGCGTAAGGCACTGCGGGGCATCGCGCGCCATATCGAGCCTCCAATTCCAGGCGATCACGCGCGGCCCGGGCGGCAAGCTGCTGCTGGCGCACCTTGAAACATTCTGTGCAGTTGCAAGTCGTGTGGCGGCTACTGGCGCCGGGAAGGCTTTGCTGGTGCTCACAGCGCACGCATTTGAAGGTACTGCGCAGCGAAAGCGGAGTACCTCTGGCGTGTCGGCGTACCCACATCGGCAGTTTGCAGTAGGGACAGCTGAGGTCGGCACTGACGAACGGAGGCAGAACCTTGAGCAGACTGCGCACTGTTCCAGGGATCTGAAATTCCGCCATCAGCGCGGCCGTTTTTTCGCCTTCGAGATAGCGCTGGTAGAGGTGCTCGACCTGTTCATCGGACAGGTGACGGATTTCTTCGGCGCGTTCGAAATATTGGGTCATGGCAAAGGTCCTTTTTGGGCTTTTGGTAACGCACTCCATTGCGCAAGAGCGGCGAAACTACCGGCAAAAAGGAGGCTATCACAAGCGAAAAATCGCAATTACGGCTTGATGTTCGGCATTCGTTAATTGCCTTACGGCGGCGCCGGACTCTTCCCTCTTGCTGTTCGGAAACGAACGACGGAAATGTCCTGCTTTGCCACTTTTTGCCGATGCAGGCAGCGCAAACCGGTTGAGACTGGCAAAATCGCGCCTTCGAACAGATTCACCGCCGCCACTGCCCAGGATTTTCCCCATGCAAATGACCACCGCCCTACTGATCGTCAACCCGTGCGACGACGAAGAAGACAACATGGCCATGCTCTGCTGCCACAGCGACAAGGGCGAGATGTTCCTGATGAGCCGTTATCCGGATGAAGATGAGCTGGAGATCACTCTGGATGGCGAGCCTTCGACGCTTGACGGGGTAAAAGTCACGCTGACTTCGAGTCTGCTGAAGATCGAGATCGCCGCGGCGGATGCCGATGCGTTGAACGGGGATGATGTGCTGGAGATCGCGTTCAACCCGGATATGGTGGATATGGATGAGGTTGTCGAGACGTTGACGAATATCCTCGATGGGACCGGAACCTTCATCAGCGAGGTTTGATGTTGCCTGGGCTGGCCCTTTAGCGAGCAGGCTCGCTCCCACATTGGAATGCGCACATCAGACCCTGTGGGAGCGAGCCTGCTCGCGAAGGGGCCAGAACTGCCGCCCGATAAATTTTCTGCTGACGGAAGATCAAAAGATCGCAGCCTTCGGCAGCTCCTACAGGTGATTGCATTCCAATCCTGGAGCTGCCGAAGACGGCGATCTTTTGCGCTTTTCTACAAAATGCCGTTAGTCGCCGCCCCCTGCGATGGATTAAAGTAACGCCCCCAGCCCCGGCGTTATCCGAACGCCCCGGCCACTCCCTTTCCAGGAACAGTCACCGATGGAACATCGTGAAGCGCTGCTGGCGCTGCGAACCTTTCTTTCAACGCAGATTCTCGGCCAGGAAAAACTCATCGAGCGCTTGCTCATCGCCCTGCTCGCCGACGGCCATATGCTGGTCGAGGGCGCACCCGGCCTGGCCAAGACCAAAGCGATCAAAGAACTCGCCGAGGGCATCGAAGCCCAGTTCCATCGAATTCAGTTCACCCCCGACCTGCTGCCGGCCGACATCACCGGCACCGAGATCTATCGCCCGGAAACCGGCAGTTTCGTGTTCCAGCAAGGGCCGATCTTCCACAACCTGGTGCTGGCCGATGAAATCAACCGTGCGCCGGCCAAGGTGCAATCGGCCTTGCTCGAAGCGATGGCCGAGCGTCAGGTCAGTGTCGGGCGCAGCACGTATGAACTGTCGCCGCTGTTTCTGGTGATGGCCACGCAAAACCCGATCGAACAGGAAGGCACCTATCCGTTGCCGGAGGCCCAGCTCGACCGTTTCCTCATGCACGTCAAGATCGGCTTCCCCGACGCCGCCGTCGAGCGCCGCATTCTGCAGCAAGCCCGTGGCGAGGCCCTGAACGGCGAGACCAAGCCCGAACGCCGGGTCAGCCAGCAGGCGATCTTCGCCGCGCGCAAGGAAATCCTCGGTTTGTACATGGCCGACGCCGTGGAGGAATACCTGGTACAACTGGTCATGGCCACGCGCAACCCGGCCAAGTTCGACCCGGAAATGGCCGAGTGGATTGCCTATGGCGCCAGTCCGCGCGGTTCGATCGCCCTCGATCGCTGCGCCCGCGCCCACGCCTGGCTGGCCGGTCGCGACTTCGTCAGCCCGGAAGACATTCAGGCCGTGCTGTTCGACGTGTTGCGCCACCGCATCATTCTGTCGTTCGAGGCCGAAGCCGCTGGTATCGATCAGGATCGCGTGGTGCAGCGGATTCTCGACGTCGTCGCCGTCGCTTGACCCCCATGAACGCTGCCCTGCCCCCCGAACCCGGTATCCGCATCAGCCTCGCCGAGCTGATCGAGATGCGTCACCGCGTGCGCGAGGTGCAATTGTTTTCCACGCCGAGTCAGCGCAGCCCGCTGATCGGCCTGCATCACTCGAAATTCCGTGGCCGTGGCGTCGACTTCGATCAGGTGCGGGTGTATCAGGCCGGCGACGATGTGCGCACCATCGACTGGCGCGTCACCGCTCGCACCCAGGAACCGCACACCAAGCTGTTTCATGAAGAACGCGAACGGCCGATTTTCATCATGGTCGAGCAGAGCACGCGGCTGTTTTTCGGTTCGGGGCTGATGTTCAAGTCGGTGCTGGCGGCACAAGTCGCGGCGTTGATCGGCTGGGCCGCGCTGGGGCACAACGACCGCGTCGGCGGGCTGGTGTTTGGCGATAACGAGCACTACGAAATCAAGCCTCGGCGCAGCAAGCAGAGCCTGCTGCAATTGCTCAACCGTCTGGTCAAGGTCAATCAGTCGCTGCACAGCGAGCGCGAGCCGGATCGCGATGCCTTCGGCGTGGCCCTGCGCCGCGCGCGGGAAGTGCTGCGGCCGGGCAGTCTGGCCATCGTCATTTGCGATGAACGCGCGCTGTCCGACAGCGCAGAGCAGCAACTGAGCCTGCTGGCGCGGCATTGCGATCTGCTGATGTTGCCGCTGTCCGACCCACTCGATCACGCTCTGCCCGCCGCCGGCCTGCTGCGCTTCGCCGAACGTGGCGCGCAACTGGAGATCGACACGCTGAACTTCGACCTGCGCCAGACCTACCGCGCCCAGGCCGAAGCGCGCATCGCTCGCTGGGAATTGCTCGCGCAAAAGCTGCGGGTGTTGCTGATGCCGTTGAGCACCCAGAGTGAAATGGTCGAGCAGATGCGCGAGTTCTTGAATCCGCAGCGTCCGGGGAAAGGTCGATGAGCGGCCTCGAGCAGTTGCAACCGCTGATCTCACCGCCGCCGATTGCCTTCTGGCCGCCGGCGCCGGGCTGGTGGCTGCTGCTTCTGTTGTTGCCGCTGCTGGGTTTCGCCGTGTGGAAACTGCGCCGCTTCATTCCGATGAAGAAACGCCCGGTGGTGCGCGCCGAGCAACCGTTGGATCCGGTGCGCGTCGCCGCCCTCGCCGAATTGGCGCAAATGCCCAAGCCCTACGACGGCGCGCCGGCCGGCGCCTGGCTGCAACAACTCAACGGCCTGCTCAAACGCCTGTGCCGCAACCACTATCCGTACAGCCAGAGCCACACCCTCAACGGGCGCAAATGGCTGGCCTTCCTCGACAACCGCTGCCCTGCCGCCGGCCTGACGCGCTGGATGGTGCTGGTCGAGGGCGCGTACAAACCGGAATGCAAACTCGACGACAAAGCCATCGCCGGCCTGACCCAGGCAGTCGACACGTGGATCCGCAAACATGTTTGAGTTCGCTTGGCCGTGGATTTTCGTGCTGTTGCCACTGCCGTGGTTGATGCGTCTTGTCCTGCCAGTGGCCGACAGCGGCGAGCCAGCACTCAAAGTCAGTTTCCTCGCCGACCTCGAAGGCCTCGCCCGCCGCCGCGCTCGCGCCAACTTGCCGGCCTGGCGCCAGCAGGCGCCGTTCATCCTGTTGTGGCTGATTCTGCTGATCGCCGCCGCGCGCCCGCAATGGCTTGGCGAACCGCTGCCGATCGCCGCCAGTGGCCGTGATCTGCTGGTGGCGGTGGACGTCTCCGGCTCGATGGATTTCCCCGACATGCAATGGCAGGACGAAGAAGTCAGTCGCCTGTCGCTGGTGCAGCATTTGCTCGGCGATTTCCTCGAAAGTCGCGACGGCGACCGCGTCGGCTTGATCCTGTTCGGCAGTCAGGCGTATCTGCAAGCGCCGCTGACCTTTGATCGACGCACCGTGCGGGTGTGGCTCGACGAGGCGCGGATCGGTATCGCCGGCAAGAACACGGCGATTGGCGATGCCATAGGCCTGGCCTTGAAACGCCTGCGCCTACGGCCGGCGCAAAGTCGCGTGCTGATTCTGGTCACCGACGGTGCCAACAATGGCGGCGAAATCAATCCGCTGACCGCCGCGAAACTGGCCGCCAGCGAAGGCGTCAGAATCTATCCAATCGGCATCGGCGCCAACCCTGAGGACAGCGGCTCGACTGGACTGCTCGGTGTCAATCCGAGCCTCGATCTGGATGAACCCGCGCTCAAAGCCATCGCCGAAGTCACCGGCGGCCAGTACTTCCGCGCCCATGACGGCTTGGAGCTGCAGGCGATCAAGGACACTCTCGATCAGCTCGAGCCGGTGACTCAGCAACCGACTCAGGCACGCCCGGCACAAGCCTTGTATCACTGGCCTCTGGCCTTGGCGCTGTGGTTGAGCCTGTTGCTGGTAGCCCGCGAACTGTGGCCGGACAATCCGCTGCAACGCCTGTTTACCAGGCAACTGTATCTGCAAAGTCCGTTGCCGGATTGGCGTGAGCGCCTGCAACGTTTGCGTCTGCGGAGGCGCCGATGATCGCGTTCTGGCCGCACTGGTTCCGCCCGTGGTGGCTGTTGCTGTTGCCGCTGCTCGGCTGGCTGCTTTGGCAACTCTGGCACCGGCAGAAACGCGCCGGTCGCTGGCAGATGATTCTGCCGCCAGCATTCCATGCGGCGCTGCTCAGTGGCGGCAGCGGACGCCAGAGCAAATTGCCGTGGATTGCCCTTGGTGTGGCCTGGCTGCTGACGGTTCTGGCCTTGCTCGGGCCGAGCTGGGAGCGCGTCGAGCAGACCAGCCAGAAACCCGCCGATCCATTGGTGGTGGTGCTGGAACTGACCCCGGAAATGCTCGCCACCGACTCGCCGCCAACACGTTTGGAACAGGCGCGGCGCAAACTGTTCGACCTGTTGCAGGCGCGCAGCGATGCGCAGACTGCCATCGTCGTTTATGCCGGCAGCGCGCACACGCTGGTGCCGCTGTCGGATGATCTGGCCACCAGTCGCAATCTGCTCGACGCGCTGAAGCCGTCGCTGATGCCGCAAAGCGGTCACCGCGCCGATCTGGCGGTGAGCAAGGCACTGGCCTTGCTCAAGCAAGGTGCGCTGGGTGAGGGACGGATTCTGTTGATCGGTTCGTCGCTCAACGAAGAGGAACGGCGCGGTATTCGCCGTGCGCTGAATGGCGAGTCGACGCAACTGCTGATGCTCGGCATCGGCACCGCCGAAGGCGCGCCGATTGCCCAGGAGGACGGCAGCTTCCTCAAGGACGAGCAAGGCGCGATTCGCGTGCCGCAACTCGACAGCCCGGGCCTGGCGACATTCCTCAACAGCGTCGGCGGCGAATATCACCCGGCGCGTCTCGACGAAGCCGATCTCGGCGCCCTTGGTCTGCTCAGCGGCCCGCGCAGCCTGCGTGACGATGGCCAGACCGTGCGTCTGGATACTTGGGCGGATCAGGGCTATTGGCTGCTGTTGCCGCTGCTGTTGCTCGCCGCTTGTGCCGGGCGTCGCGGCTGGCTGTTCTGCCTGCCGCTGCTGTGGTGCCTGCCGCAACCGAGCTACGCTTTCGACTTCGAAGACTTGTGGCTGCGCCCCGACCAGCAGGGTTTGCATCTGCTCAAGCAGAAACGCCCGGCCGAGGCCGCGCAGCATTTTGACGATCATCAGTGGCAAGGGGTGGCGTTGTACGAGGCCGGCGACTACAGTGGCGCCGCTCAGCGCTTCGCCGAGGGCAGCGACGCCCGCGCCCACTACAATCGTGGCAACGCCCTGGCAAAAAGCGGTGAGCTGGAAGCGGCGATCGATGCCTATGAACAGGCGCTGGAATTGCAACCGGATCTGCGTCCGGCGCAGACCAACAAGGCGCTGGTGGAAAACCTGCTGAAGCAGAAAAACGCCCCGCCGCCGACCGAACCAGACAGTCAGCCAAACGAACAAAGTCTGCCCGGCGATGAGCCCTCGCCCACTACCGCGCCCCCTCCGGCGGTGAGCAGCGAAACCCAGAGCGAGGCGCAACCGGCCGAGTCGGCCAGCGAACCGCCGCCGACCGCCCCGCCGCTGCCAGGCCCCAACGAAATACCCGGCAGCAACGAGGAAGAGGAAACCGACACGGTGCCGACCCTGCGCCCGAGCGAGAACAATCTCGAAGGCGAGCAGCGTCAGGCGCTCGAGCAGTGGCTGGGCAAGATCCCGGACGACCCGGGCGAACTGCTCAGGCGCAAATTCTGGTACGAACAGCAACAACATCAGGATCAGGAAAACATTCGATGACCCGCTTCACCGCTCTCTTGCTGCCCCTGCTGATCAGCACGTTTACCGCTCAGGCGGCCGAGCTGACCGCCAGCGTGGATCGCAGTCGCCTGAACTCCGGCGAGACGGTGGAGCTCACCCTCGAAACTGATGACGTCACTCAGTTCGGCAAGCCTGACCTGTCGGCGCTGGAAGCGCTGTTCGAAGTGCGCGGCACGCGTCAGGTCAACCAGCTCAACACGCTCAACGGCGACACCCGTGCGACCACGCGCTGGATCATCACCCTGCTGCCGAAAGAGAACGGCAGCGTGACTATTCCGCCGCTGCAACTGGGCGAAGCGCAGAGCCAGCCGATCACCGTGCAGGTAATCGCCAGCGACAACCGCGAAGACAACAACAGCCTCGACCCGGTGTTCATCGAAGCCAGTGTCGATCAGACCAGCGTCTACGTCCAGGCCCAGGCCATCCTGACCTTGCGCATCTACCACTCGGTTTCGCTCTACGACGACAGCAGCCTGAGCCCGCTGCAAATCGCCGATGCGCGCATCGAACAACTTGGCGACACCCGCACCTACGAAAAAGACATCAATGGCTTGCGCCACGGCGTGATCGAGGTGCGCTACGCGATCTACCCGCAACACAGCGGCCTGCTGACGATCGCCCCGCAGACCTTCAGCGCCACGCTGGTCGATACCGCGCCATCGCCAGACGCCTCGGGGCCGAAGCCCGGCAAATTGATGCGCGTCAGCTCGGCGTCGATTCCGCTGACGGTCAAACCGAAACCCCTGACCTACCCGGTCGACGCACCGTGGCTGCCGGCACGCAGCCTCAGCCTCAGCGAAAGCTGGAGCCCGGAACCGGACCACACCCAGGTCGGCGATTCCCTGACCCGCAGCCTGACCCTGAAAGTCGAAGGCCTCGCCAGCTCGCAGCTGCCCGCCCTGCCCGCCACCGACGTCAACGGCCTGCGCCGCTACCCCGATCAACCGGTGCTGAGCAACCAGAGCAGCGACCGCGGCATCATCGGCAGCCGCGAAGAACGCGAAGCCCTGGTGCCGAGCCGCAGCGGCGCGATCGACCTGCCCACCGTCGACGTGGTCTGGTGGAACACCTTCGAAGACCACCTCGAACACAGCAGCCTGCCCGCGCGCACCCTGCAAGTGGCGAACAACCCGAGCCTGCAAATCGACACCCCGGCCGGCACCCTGCAACCGACCGCCGTCGATAATGATGTGTTGTGGTGGTGGAAACTCAGCACCCTGATCCTCGCCTGCACCACCCTGCTCGGCTTCGGCCTCTGGTGGCGCGCCCGCTGGCAACCGGCAATCCACCGCGCCGCCCAGACCGGCCCGAGCCCGCGCACCCTGCTCGACGACATCAAACGCGCCAGCCAGGCCAACGACCCCCACGCCACCCGCCAGGCACTGGACGCCTGGGCGCGGCAACAACCGGAGACACTGGCGGACATGGCCGCGAGATTCGTCCCTTTGTCGGATGCGTTGGACGGGTTGAACGGCGCGCTGTACAGCGAGACCGGGCAGCATTGGCAGGGTGAGGATTTGTGGCGCGCGATTCGCACGATCCCGGCGGCGGAACGGGTGCAGGATCCGGTGAGTGAAAGCGGGTTGCCGCCGCTTTATCCCAAGTAGCCTCTGTAAGATTTCGGACGACCGCTTGTAGGCTTCGTCTCAAGTGTCCGCTTCCTACGCGAAACACAGAAAGATCTGACTGCTGTCGTTTTCCAGATACACGCACATTTCTCTGTCACAAACAGACACAGGGAAATGTGCTCAATGATGCACCCCGCCAACCTCGCGGCAGCTGCCGCCTCGAAAGCACCTATTGGTGCGCCAGCCGCCTGCCCCTTGCGCAACACCCACGTGCAACTGCTGCCCCTCGCTTACGGCCTGGTGGAAAAACCCTTCGACCCCAGCACCGAATTCACGCTGCCTTACACCCTGACCACGCGCCCCATGGGCATCCGCCGCCTGCGCGATGGCTGGCTGTACATTGTCGACAGCCTCAGCGGCGAGCTCTACGAATATCGCGTGCTGGACGGCGTCATCAGCGCATTGCTGCATCGCGGCAAAAGCGTCAGCGAGGATCAGCGCAGCGCCATTGAACAACGTCCGGCGTTGATCTTTTCGCGCAAAAGCACTCTCTATGTGACCTTCGCCGACGTGCAGTTGAGCGCGGCGAAGTGCCGACAGGTGCTGGACAGCGCGGAGGAGCGCGAGCACTTCATGCAGGCGGTCGATCTTGGCCCCGTGCATTGTCTGATCGGCGGCGAGCATTTGCTCACCGTGGCTCAGGCCAAACAGTGGCTGGCGGAAGTGGCCTGCACAGCGAAACCGCTGGCCGAGGCGGACGCCACGCGGATGCCGGCGGTGCAGGTCAGTGATGCGCCGGAGCATGAGCGTGAACCTTATTTGTGGGAAAACCCGCGACGTTTTCGCGAGGCTCATATCGGCGAATTTCTTGGTCGGGTGCGCGGGCCTTATCAGGACGACACGCTGTTTCTGCTGGTCAACGATGACCTCGGGGTGATGCGCGATCTGGCCGATTATCAGGACCTGGTGGTCGGCTGGATCGAGCAGTGGAGCAACACCGATAACAACGAGCGCGACTATCTGCTCGCCAGTTACATCGAATCGCTGAGCCAGCTCGGCGCTCAGGACTTCGACTCCTTGGCCAAGGCCAGCGATGATCCGCGTGCCCAGGCATTGTTCGCTGAACTGGAGCAATTGCCCGAGCCGGATCGGGAAAACACCCGGCAGGCGCTGCTCGAGTATTTGAACAAGGGTGGTGAGGTTGTCCCGACCGATACTCAGGCTCGACCTGAACTGCAACAACAGCGCGAAAAGGCATTGGACGAGTCACTGGCGCTGAACCGCTTCGACGGCGTCGCCCCGGATTTCACCGCGCACGCTCGCGTCACCGCCGAGGCGGATCGACGCTTTTACACCCGTGAATATTTTCTCGAAGTAGCCCCAGAAGATTTCGTCGAGCGCCACCTGAGCACACTGGTCGATCTGGGCAAGGACCAGAGCCGGCGCATGAAGGACGTGCTCGACGGCCCGTTGCTCAGCGGTAAACGCGGCATCAACGACCTGGTCGACCGCCCGGCCATGGACGAGGTCCTGAACAATCATCGCGACAATCTCGGGCGCTGGAATCGCCTGCTCGAACGCATCACCGCCGACCGCGCGCAATTGCTGTGCACCGGGCGTTTCCATCGCTCGGCATGGTATTTCGACGCACAACTGCCGGTGCAGATCGATCAGGCCTTCACCAGCGAATACGCCTGCCTCAAGGACATCGGCCGCAGCGACGCGGCCAATGAGCAAATGCTCGGTTACCTCGAGCAACACCCGCAACTGACCCGCCCGCTGTTCTACACCTTGCCGCTGCGCTTGCAGACCGAACAGGCCGGGCAATATTCAACGCTGTTCAACGCCGGCATGGCGATGTTCAACAACCTGCCGGACTGGCTGGCCAAATTGCAGAGCATCGAGCAGCCGCAACTGCCCGCGCTGGACGATCTGCCCGCACACAGCCGCGTCCTCGCCGATGCCGTGCAAGACACCTACAGCCCGGCGCTGAACCTGGGCCTTAGCCGGGCGCTGGAAGGCTTCGACCTTGCCGGCGAGAAAATCCCCGACCTCGACGAACTGTTCCAGCGCTTGCCCAAAGCCCTGCGCCTGCGCGTTTTCGACGCCGCGCGAACCAGCGGCGTGACCTTCACCGTGTCCACCCCGGCGGAACAAGCGGCGCTGCAAGCCACGATCAAGGAAGTGCTGCGCGAACGCGACTACCTGAAAACCCTCAACCGCGAACGCAACCAGCTCACCCACAACAAAAACCGCCAGGGCCACAAAACCGCCCGGGCGGTGGAATTGCAGGAAGAAATCGTCCGCGTGCGTACGCAACTGGCCTTGTTCGAAGGAAGGCTGGCGGCGGCGTTGAGCCCGATCGACGAACTGCCGGATCGCTCGGCGCGGCTGTATGGCGCTACGCCGGCGAAAGCGGGATTGACGGTGGTGTTTCCGCCGGCGCAGCACGGGGAATTGCGTGGGTTGCTGGAAAATATTCGCGCGGGGGTGGCGGGGGTTTCGAAGGCGAGTCTGGTGCGGACGGAGGGAATGGGGTTGTTGGTGGTGTTGGTGCAGGTGGTGAATTTGGTGGGGGCTTTGCGTGAACTGCGCAGGCAAACAGCGAATAAACGAGTTTGGCAGCCATTCGCCAATGCGATTGTCGCTACTGGGGCTGCAGGATTTACTGCTGCGCAAAGTCTTGGGGATACAGCCTTGAAAAACCGTAGTTCATTTCTGGCGACGAATCTTCAGCAGGCGACGCTGAAAAACGTGCATGTGCAGTTGGGGAAACTGCATGTGGGATTAGGTTTTTTCACCTATTTGGCAGGGTTGGCATCGTCTGCGAACAGTCTTGTCACGCAGCGCAAAAATTGGGAGCAGGCGATTCGTAGTGGAAGCCATTCGGCGGGTAATGCAGCGGCACTGGGCACCTTGGGTTCCAGCGGAATGACAACCGTCAACGCATATGGTTTGGGTCACACCCTGTACGCAGGTTATACCGTGATTGTGGCGCCAAACGGTGCTGCACGAACTGCCGCGTGGGCCGCTGCGGGTACACGCCTTTCTACGGTTTTCTTCCGTTTCAACTTGGCGGGCGCGCTATTTACGGTCCTGGAGCTCAGCGGCAGTTGGCTGTATAGCCGCTTCAACCTCAGTGCCCACGATAAATGGCTGACAATCACACCATGGAGCAGGGATGGCGAGATGCGTGGTGACCACTCTCTTGATGACTATCAAAGTTACTTGGCTTTTGTAATTCACGCGCCTTACGCGCAACTTGGGAGAAATCCGCATGACGACTGGCTGAAAGATCTGCTGGTCAGAGCCAAGACCAGCGATATTCATCTGGTGCTGCCTCGACTGACGCTGAATGACTTGTTGCCTCCCCTTGGCAGTGAACCAAGCTGCCGGCTAGGTATCGGCGCACACCGCATTTCCACTCCGCTGCACAATAGAGGAGTTCCACGGGAGCGGAGAGATGTCATCAGCAACGAAATTGTGAATAGCCTGCGCATCGTCAAGTCCAATTCGGAGGGACTCGTGCTCTGTCTTCAATACCCCATAAATTCCGACTCTGAATTCGTCCCGGCGAAAGAAACACTGGAGTTGGCGGTTTGCATTCAGGCTATGAACAAAAAGGGTGAGTGGCAGTCACGAACCCGAGTAATCCATCTGGATCCTCGTGGAGACGGACACTACGCCGTAGTTGCACCTCAGTTTGTCAAAGAAAAGCCACCACTTGTGAAGGTCGGAATCCAGTATCTGGAGCGAGCCGACCATGCGCAATAGCAACGACAAACAAACACCAAGAGTGGCATTTGAACTGCCGAAACAAGCGGGATTTATTGAACCGTTTCCGAGTGGAAAAATTACCTATCTCGCGCCCTTGCCATTACCAACACAAACGCCACCCTACGGGCCTCACATAGGGGAACTAAACAGTGTTTACATGGACTTCGGGTTGGGAAACCCGCAGGTATTTATGTGGCAGGTGACTTTAGGAGGACCGTTCAGTGGCACATTCATGATCGCGTTTCTATATCCACTGGTGGGAGGCTTTATTGGGCTCATGTTTGGAGATAACTGGGAGTTTATTAAGGAAATTATTGAGGGTGTTTTTCTTGCCCTTTACAAATTGGCGTTATTAACGGGTTTTATGGCCTTGGGTATCGGCCTATGCGTCTGGCACCACGTCCACAAAAAACGCCTCTCCCTCATCCCAACCCGCTTCAACCGCCAACGCCGCGAAGTCTGCTTCATGCCCGAAGGCGCCACCGAACCGGTATTTGTCCCGTGGGAGTCGCTCAGCGCCTGGATCATCGAAGCCCAAGGTGCCACCCAGTTCGGCGTCCATCGCCAATACGGCATGGGCATCGGTTTTCATCACGGCGAAACTCTCACCAGCCTCGAATTCCAATGCGCCGGCCTGGAGCTCGCGATCAGCCATTGGGAAGCGATTCGCGGCTACATGGAGTACGAAGTCAACGACCTCAAATCGATTCAGGATTTGCAGGATCTGCAAGGCCCGGACGACCCGCCCCACGAAGGCCTGCATACTTTCCGCAATGCCCGCGCGCGGATGCATCAGGAGATCCATGAAGGCCGCCGCTCGCGGTTGTCAGGATTCTTCTGGTACCTGTATCACGTCATGACCTTATGGACGATTCCCAACCGTCTGCTCGAATGGGAAATTCGTCGACTCGAAAGAATCGGCAAGCAGGCGCTGCCGGAGATCATGCGCAAATGGTCCGAGCCATTGCCGAAAGAGCAATGGGCCAAGCCGAGCGAAGAGTTGTTGCGGTTGAGCGAGTTGGTGCGGCAGATGCACAAGCGCTACCCGCATCGGCCGATTACCGAAATATTCGCCGCTGCCGGTGCAAGCAGACACGCGACAAGGCAAGGGGCGTGATTTGCCAGTAAACTCCCCTCCTCTCGCCGCCCTTTGTTCCTCGCGGCCACCCTCTTGATCAAAATGCGGAGTCCACCTTGCGTCTGTTCCACACCTCCGACTGGCACCTTGGGCAAAACCTGCACGGCCAGGAGCGCGATTTCGAGCACGCGTGTTTTCTCGAATGGCTGCTGCGTCAGTTGCAACTGGCGCAGCCGGATGTGCTGCTGATTGCCGGGGACATCTTCGATACGGTCAATCCGCCGGTCAAAGCTCAGGAACGCCTTTACGATTTCATCGTCAGCGCTCACGAACAGCAGCCGCTGCTGACCATCGTGATGATCGCCGGCAACCATGATTCCGGCTCGCGGATCGAGCTGCCGGCGCCGTTGATGCGGCGTTTGCGTACTCACGCGTTGGGTCGGGTGCTGTGGCTGGATGACGGGCAGCTCGACGCCGAACGTTTGTTGCTGCCGCTGCCGAATGCGCAGGGAGAAATCGCCGCGTGGTGTCTGGCGCTGCCGTTCTTGCGCCCGGCGGAAGTCACTGGCGCACATCTGGGTGACAACTATCTGCGCGGCATCGGTCAGGTGCATGAGTGGCTGATTGCGGCGGCGAATGCCAAGCGGCAGCCCGGGCAGGCGTTGATCGCTATCAGCCATGCGCACATGGCGGGCGGTTCGGTGTCGGAGGATTCCGAGCGTAGCCTGATCATTGGCAATGCCGAAGCCCTGCCCGCCAGCCTGTTCGGCGAAAGCATCAGTTACGTCGCCCTCGGCCATTTGCACAAGCCGCAGAAGGTCAACGGCGAGGAGCGCATCCGCTACAGCGGCTCGCCGATTCCGCTGTCGTTCTCCGAAATCGGTTATCAGCATCAGATTCTCGATGTGGTCCTCGAGGGTGAAACCCTGGTCAGCGTCGAGCCGAAACTGATCCCGCGCTCGGTCAATCTGCAGCGCATCGGCCCGGCGCCGCTGGCCGAGATTCTGCTGCAACTGGCCGACCTGCCGAACGTCGATCTGCTCGCCGAAACCCAACGCCAGCCCTGGCTGGAAGTGCGCGTGCGTCTTGACGAGCCGCAGCCGGATCTGCGCCATCAGGTGGAAACTGCGCTGCAAGGCAAAGCCGTGCGTCTGGTGCGCATCGCCGCTGAATACGCCGGCAATCGTGGCGCCGATGGCAGCGATGACGGCAGCACGCTGATCGAACTCGACCAACTCACCCCGCAGGAATTGTTCAGCCGCGCCTGGCTCGACAACTACGGCAGCGAGGTCGATGAGCAGACGCTCAAGGACTTCGCCGAGTTGCTGCAAGACGTGCAACTGGAGGGCGAGCAGCCATGAAGATTCTCGCCATTCGCTTGAAGAATCTCGCCTCGCTGGCCGGGCCGTTCGAGATCGATTTCACTGCTGAGCCGCTGGCCAGCGCCGGGCTGTTTGCGATCACCGGCCCAACTGGCGCCGGCAAAAGCACCCTGCTCGACGCTTTGTGCCTGGCACTGTTCGGCGCTGTGCCGCGCCTGAACAACACCGGCCGCGATGCCAAAGTCCCGGATGCTGACGGTGAAATCGCCACCGGCGACCCGCGTACGCTGCTGCGTCGTGGCACGGGCGAAGGTTATGCCGAAGTGGATTTCGTCGGCGTCGATGGCCGCCGCTATCGCGCACGTTGGGAAGCCAACCGCGCTCGCGACAAGGCTGGCGGCAAGTTGCAAGCGAGCCGGCAGAGCCTGCGCGATATCGATCAGGATCAATTGCTCGCCAGCCAGAAAGGTGAATACAAAACCCAGCTGGAAGCCGCGCTGGGCCTGAACTTCGAACAGTTCACCCGCGCTGTGCTGCTGGCGCAGAGCGAGTTCAGCGCCTTCCTCAAGGCTGACGACAACGACCGCAGTGAACTGCTGGAAAAACTCACCGACACCGCGCTCTACACCCGCCTCGGCCGCCGCGCCTTCGACAAGACCAAAGAGGCCCGCGAAGCGCACAAGCTGCTGCAGGATCAGGCTACCGGCGTGACGCCTTTGGCGCCGGAAGCTCGTGCCGAACTCGACGAGCGCTTCAACACCGCGCAGCAACAAATGAAAGCGCAACAGGCGCAGCTCAAACAGCTTGAGCAACAACACGGTTGGCTGAAGGATTTGCGTCTGTTGCAAGACGCGCAAAAAGCCGCCAGCGAACAACTGCAAACCGCGCAACAGCAATGGCAGGCACTGGCCGGCGAGCGGGTGAAACTGACGCGTCTGGAACAGCTTGGCCCGCAGCGCCATCAGTTCGCGCGCAAGGCCGAACTCGATGCACTGCTGACGCCACTGGCGGCGCAGATTGCCACGCACACCCAGCAACACGCGGCACTCGGAGAACGCCAGACGCAACTGGCGCAAAACCTCGACGCAGCAAAAGTCGCCCTCAGCCAAGCGCAACAACGGCAGAGCGAAAACGCGCCGCTGTTGCGTCAGGCATTCGATGAGCAAAGCACCCTCGCCCGCCTGATCAAGGACACTGCCAGCAGCGCCGATGCCCGGCAAGCAGCCGAGCAAGCGTTCAAGGATGGCCAGAGCGCGATTCAGGCTTTGCAGGAAAAACAGGCTGAGGTCGCCGAGCGTTTGCAACGCATCGCCACCGAGCTTGAGCAGAGTGCGCATCTGGCGCCGTTGAGCGATGCCTGGAGCGCCTACCGCGATCGCCTGCAACAACTGATGCTGATCGGCAACCGTTTAAACAAGGGCCAGACCGAACTGGCGTGTTTGGAACAAAACGCTACGCGCAGTGCTGAAGAGCTGGCCTCGCACAAACAGCAACTGGAAGTGCTGTTCAAGGAGGCCGGTGCTGAACCGGATGCGGTCGCTGAACAGATCGGCCTGCTCGGTACCTTGCTGCAGGACAACCGCAAACAGCTGCGCGCGATCGAAGACCTGTCGCGCCTGTGGGCCTCGCAACAGGATCTCGACAAGCGCAGCGCCGAGTTGCAACAACGCCAGCTCGAGGCGCAGCAACAACGCGAGCGCCTGACCCAGGACGGTGTGAAAACCAAGGCCGAGCTGACCGTCGCCGAGCAAACCCTCAGCGTCACCCGCGAACTGCTCGAGCGGCAGCGGCTGGCGCGCAGTGCCAGTGTCGAAGAGTTGCGTGCGCAGTTGCAGGACGATCAGCCCTGCCCGGTCTGCGGCAGCAACGACCATCCCTATCATCAGCCCGAAGCGCTGCTGCAAAGCCTCGGGCGCCACGATGAAAGCGAACAGGCCAATGCCCAGCAAGTGGTCGATCAGCTCAAGGAAAAACTGATCGAGCTGCGCGGCGAAGTCGGTGGCGTGATCGCGCAACAGAAAGAATTGTTGCAGCAACAGGAACAGTTGGCAGCGCAGCAGAATGCCTTGGCGCCGAGCCTTGAGGCGCATCCGCTGGCCGCGCAACTGTTCAATCAGGACGGCGACAAACGCGACGCCTGGCTCAGCCGCCAGACCGAGCAATTGAACCAGAGCATCACTCAGGACGAACAACGTCAGAGTGCGCTGCTTACCTTGCAGCAGGACGCCGCGCGCCTGTCGCAGCAATTGCGTCAGGCGGAAGCTGCGCATCAGCAAGCGACGCAACAGCTGAGCCATCAGCAGCATGAACTCAACAGCGACCGTCAGCGCCTGGAAGAGGAACTCAACGCGTTCGGCCCGCTGCTACCCGCTGACACGCTCGAAGCACTGCGCGTTGAGCCGGCCGCGACGTTCATGCAGCTGGACCGGCAGATTGCCGAGCGTCTCGCCCAGCTTGAACAGCAAAAGGAAGAACTGGGCGAGCAGCAGCAACGCCAGCAAACGTTGGAGAAAGAACAGGATCGCCAGCAGCTGCGGACTCAGCAGCTACAAAGTGCTGAGCAGCAATTCACGGCGTTGACCGAGCAGCAGCAAAGCTGTCAGGAAAAACTCGCCCAACTGCTCGGCGAACACAGCAGCGCCGAGCATTGGCAGCAGCAGCTGGAACACGCGGTGGAACAGGCGCGCAGCGCCGAGACCAGCACCGCTGAAGAGTTGCAGAGCGTGCGCACGCAGTTGGTGCAGATCGCCGCCGAACTCAAGTCTCAGCAGGAACGCCTGCAAGCACTGGAAGCTGAACACCAGGCACTCGCCGGCAAGATCGCCGAGTGGCGCGCCAGCCATCCGGAGCTGGATGACGGAGGCCTCGAAGACTTGCTGCGCTTCGACGACGCACATGTCGCCGAACTGCGCCAGACTCTTCAGCACAACGAAAAAGCCATCGAACAGGCCCAGGTCTTGTTGCAGGAACGTGATCAGCGTCTGCTCGATCATCAGGCCCGGCAGGACGGCAATCTTGACGCCGAACAGCTCGACAGTGCTCTCGCCGAACTGCAAAACCAGTTCGCCGTCAGTGAGCAGCAATGCGCCGAATTGCGCGCCGAACAGGTTGAAGACCAACGCCGGCAAAACGCCAATCAGGCGCTGGCCCAACAGATCGCCGAGGCCTACGCCGAGTACCAACGCTGGGCGCGGCTCAGTGCGTTGATCGGTTCGGCCACCGGCGACACCTTCCGCAAGATCGCCCAGGCCTACAACCTCGACCTGCTGGTGCATCACGCCAACGCGCAACTGCGCCAACTGGTCAAACGCTATCGCCTGAAACGCGGCGGCAGCATGCTCGGCCTGCTGGTGATGGACACGGAAATGGGCGACGAACTGCGCTCGGTACATTCGCTGTCGGGCGGCGAGACCTTCCTCGTGTCGCTCGCCCTTGCGCTCGGCTTGGCCTCGATGGCGTCGAGCACGCTGAAAATCGAATCGCTGTTTATCGACGAAGGTTTCGGCAGCCTCGATCCGGAATCCTTGCAACTGGCCATGGACGCGCTCGATGGCTTGCAGGCGCAGGGACGCAAAGTCGCAGTGATTTCCCACGTGCAGGAAATGCACGAACGGATCCCGGTGCAGATTCAGGTGCGGCGCCAAGGCAATGGTTTGAGTACGCTGGAGGTGAAATGAACACGCTGTATTCCTTCCGCCGCTGCCCTTACGCCATGCGTGCGCGAATGGCGCTGCGTTATGCGGGCGTGCCGGTGGAGATTGTTGAGGTCAGCCTCAAGAACAAGCCGGCGGAAATGCTCGCGCTCTCGCCCAAGGGCACAGTACCGGTGCTGAATGCCGATGGCGTGGTGATTGATGAAAGTCTGCAGATCATGCGCTGGGCGTTGGCGCAGAATGATCCGGATGATTGGTTGCTAGCCGGTGATTCGTTCGCGGCGCTGTGGATGGAGAAACTGATTGAAGGCAATGATCAGATTTTCAAATCGGCTTTGAATCGCTACAAGTACGCCGAGCGTTACCCTGAGCAACCGATGGAAGCTTATCGGGCTGAAGGTGCGTTATTTCTGCAGAAACTGGATGAGCTGCTTGAAGGACGTGACTACTTGCTGGCCGATCATCCGAGCCTCGCCGACATAGCCCTGCTGCCCTTCGTCCGGCAGTTCGCTCACGTCGATCGCGAGTGGTTCGCGCAGACGCCTTATGTTCGCTTGCAAGCCTGGTTGCAGCGCTTCATTGAGTCCGAACTGTTTACCTCAATCATGAAGAAGTAACCGGATGTAGGAGCTGCCGAAGGCTGCGATCTTTTGACTTTGCCCTGATAAAAAGCAAGATCAAAAGATCGCAGCCTTCGGCAGCTCCTACATGGGTCAGGCCAAGGCGTTGCACATGCCCAGTGCCATGCAGTCCACTTCAAACGGCCCGAGAAAATCCACCGCGACCTTGACCGGTGGATTGCCGGCCATCAGCCCCAGCGTGTTGGCGCGTTCAATGTTGTGGGCGATGTTGTGGTTGGCCTCTATGGCCCGGGCCAAGCCGCCCACCGAGCCCTGGCCGAACCCCAGCAATGAGGCGCCGTTGGTCATCAATGCCAGACTGGCGATGACCCAGAGTCTGTAGCCTTTCATGCGCCGCCGACTCCTGCGAGTTCGGCCCTGTCGACCATTGCGCTTTGCGAGCGCAGTTCGAACTGGATGCCAGGGTGGGCGACGTCGATCGGGGCTTCGAAGCTGTGTTCCATCTGCGCGCCGATGCTGACGAACAGCACCACGGCCAGGTACAGACCGATGGCCAGGTAGGCGCCGCGTTTGGCGGAAGTGAGGATTGCGCTGGCCATGGTGTTCTCCGTGGGCAAAGGTTTCGATGGCCACAGAATCAATCAAAAAAGCCGGGGCAACCACTCAGGGTTTGCAATGGTGAACATCAGCTTCGTTGATTATTTAGCCGCTCTATTTGCCGGCGAGAAAAAACCTATGAGTGGAGAACGCGTACGCGCGTAGGAGCTGCCGAAGGCTGCGATCTTTTGATTTTGCTTTGAAAAACAAGATCAAGAGATCGCAGCCTTCGGCAGCTCCTACAGGGGAATTGTGTCGATGCGCTCAGGCTTGGGTTTTGTGATCCAGCGCGGCGTAGAAGTTGGCGCTTTGTTGCAGGTATTTCTGGGTGTAGCTCTGGGTGTGGGATTTTTTGCTGGCGATTTCGACGTTGGCACCGGCTGGCAATACCACGGTGGCAGAAATGGCGGAGGCGGCGATAACGGAGAAGAGATTGAAGTTCATGGCGGTAACCCTCGTGTTCGTTTGCTTGGTTTGCCCGGTCGGGCTGTGAAACAAACGTAACGCTCGAGGGTTGCCTCCTTGAAATCTTTTGTAGCATTAGCCGTTATCAGTGCAATTAATACAACGATGCAGGCCCCGCAGACCGGGGCCTGTGGCTTATTGTCGCACTAGAAATTTCAAGTCGCTTGGCGCGTCGATCGGCAGTTTTTGCACGGTTTTGCCGAGCAGACCGGTCTTGGCATCGCGTTCGACAACGACAATCTGGTTGCTCTTCTGGTTGGCGATCAAGACGAATTTACCGCTTGGATCGAGGGCAAACTCGCGCGGGTGATCACCCTCGACCGAGCGTTTTTGCAGCTCTTTGAGCTGACCGTTCGCCGGGTCGATGCTGAACACCACCAGTTGATTGGCCGTGCCACGGTTGCTCACGTAGAGAAACTTGCCATCAGCTGAAGCATGCAGCGCAGCGCCTGCCTTGTCCGAGGTTGGCTGGCCCGCTGCCAGATCGACCAATTGCGTCTGAGTCAGCACGCCATCGTTGTAATCGAACACCGCAACCTGCGCGCTCATCTCCATGGTCAGCCACGCGTGTTTGCCGTCAGCGCTGAACAGCAGATGACGCGGGCCACTGCCGGCCGGCAAGGCTACCGAGGCGGTTTTCGCCGGGGTCAGCGGCAAGTGCGGATTGGCCTTCGGATCGTATTGATAGATGAAAACCTTGTCCGCGCCCAAGTCGTTGGAGAACACGTAGCGACCGTCCGGCGAAGACACCGTCGAGTGCACGTGGTTGGAAGCCTGGCGCTCAGGGTTGACCCGACTGGCCGGGTGGCCGCTCATCTGCACCACCGGTTTCAGCTGGCCGTCGGCGTCGACCGGCAATACCGCCAGAGTGCCGCCCGGATCTTCCATCACCGAATAATTGCTGACGAACAGATGCTTGGCATCAGCGCTGAGGCTGGAATGGGTCGGCTCGTTGCCCAGGCTCTGCACCTGATTGATCAGGCTCAGCGCATGGGTTTTCGGGTCGATGGCGTAGCTGCTGACGCGACCGACCGGGTCAGTCTGGCCCGGGCCGTTTTCGTTGACCACGAACAGGCGTTTCTGGTCTTTCGACAGGGTCAGCCACGATGGGTTTTCAGTCTTGACCACTTGCAGCGGCTTCGCATCGATCTGGCCGGTGGCGCTGTCGAACTGCATGCGATAGATGCCCTGACTGGAGCCGGCGGTGTAAGAGCCGACCAGCAACTGCAAGGTCTCGGCGCTGGCGCTGGAGAGTCCCATCGCGCCGACGCTGCCGGCCATCAGCAACGGCCAGAAGTTACGCATTTTCATTATTGTCTTCCTCATCGTCGCTGCTGCTGACTACGTCGCCGAGACACACCAGACGATGCTCGCCCGTGGTCTTGGTGTCGCTGGCATGACCGACGATCAGCCAGCTCTGCAGCGTCTCATCGAACGTCGCGGCCGCGACCTGCGCCGGGGTGAATTCCCAATGTTTGGCTTCACGGCCATCAATGCATTCGATGTGCAGGTTATCGTCCTCGTCGAGGGCGAATTCGAAGGCGTGCAGGCCATCGATTTCGACCATACCGCAGTGTTCGAGGGCGTTGAGAAGGGTTTGGGCAGTCATGGCAAACAGTCTTTCTTTGGGGGGAAAGGGCCAATGATAGCTTATGGCGCCCTGCACTTTGTGTAGGAGCTGCCGCAGGCTGCGATCTTTTGATCTTGTTTTCAAAAGCAAAATCAAAAGATCGCAGCCTGCGGCAGCTCCTACACAGGAAATCGCGGTGTTGGCTAGATCGCCTCACGCGATGGCTTGCCATCCACCAGGCGCTGGATACGCAGCGGGTTGGCGTTTTTCAGTGGCTCGGGCAGCAAGTTGTCCGGGTAGTTCTGGAAACACACCGGACGCAGGAAGCGATCGATCGCCAGCGTACCCACCGACGTGCCGCGCGCATCGGACGTCGCCGGGTACGGGCCGCCATGCACCATCGAATCACACACTTCGACACCGGTCGGATAACCGTTGAGCAGGATGCGCCCGACTTTCTGTTCCAGCAGCGGCGTCAGCTCGGCGAATTGCTCGAAATCAGACGGCTCACCAATGATCGTCGCGGTCAATTGACCGTGCAGGCCATGCAGCGCCGCGCTCAGTTGCGCCTGATCGGCCACTTCAACGATGACCGTGGTCGGACCGAACACTTCTTCCTGCAGCACTTCGTCACCGTTGATCAACAGGCTGACATCGGCTTTGAACAATTGCGGCTGCGCCTGATTGCCCTGCTGCGGATTACCGGCCAGATGCTCGATGCCGCTGTGCGTCAGAAGTTTTTCCAGACCTTTGCCATAGCTGCCGAGGGTGCCGGCATTGAGCATGGTTTGCGCCGGTTGATCGCCGATCGCAGCAGCGACCTGTTGGACAAACGCGCTGAACTGCGGCGAGCGGATACCGATCACCAGACCCGGGTTGGTACAGAACTGACCACAGCCCTGCACCACCGAAGCGGTGAGGTCACGCGCGACGGTTTCCGAACGCGTCGCAAGCGCCTGCGGCAGTACGATCACCGGGTTGATGCTCGACATTTCGGCAAACACCGGGATCGGTTGCGGACGTGCGGCAGCCATGTCGCACAGGGCGCGACCGCCCTTCAGCGAGCCAGTGAAACCAACGGCCTGAATCGCGGGATGCTTGACCAGCCATTCGCCGACGCCGCCCCCGTAGATCATGTTGAACACGCCGGCGGGCATGCCGGTTTTTTCCGCCGCACGAATGATCGCATCGGCGACCAGTTCAGCGGTGGCCATGTGGCCGCTGTGGGCCTTGAACACCACCGGGCAACCGGCGGCCAGCGCCGCTGCGGTATCGCCACCAGCGGTGGAGAACGCCAGCGGGAAGTTGCTCGCGCCGAACACCGCGACCGGGCCGAGGCCGATGCGGTATTGGCGCAGATCCGGACGTGGCAGCGGCTGACGATCCGGCAGTGCCAGATCGATGCGCGCGCCGTAGAAGTCACCGCGACGCAGGACTTTGGCGAACAGACGCATCTGGCCGCTGGTACGACCGCGTTCACCCTGAATGCGTCCGGCCGGCAGCGCGGTTTCGCGGCAGACCACGGCGACGAAATCATCACCAAGAGCATCGAGTTCATCGGCGACCGCATCGAGAAATTGCGCGCGACGTTCGGCGCTGAGGCTGCGATAGGTCGGGTAAGCCGCAGCGGCGGCTTTGGCGGCGGCGTCGACTTCTTCTGCCGTGGCCTGAATGAAATCGTGCGGCAAGGCCTCGCCAGTGCTGGCGTCGACCGAGTGCAGTTTGACGGTGCCGGCGGCGCTGCGCTGACCGCCGATGTAGTTGTGACCGAGAATCTGAGTCATGGGATCTCCTTAAAGGGTGCCGATGCTGTCCGGTTCAAAAGCTGCTTTGACCGGTGCGATACCGTTGACCAGCGGAGCGCCGAAGTCGGCCTGGCTGATCTCGAACGTGTCGCCCGGCTGGGTGCGGATGCCGTCGGCAAACGACAGGGTCGCAGTGCCGAAAAAATGAATGTGCACGTCGCCCGGACGCAGGAACTGACTGTATTTGAAGTGGTGGTATTCGAGGTTCGCCAGGCTGTGGCACATATTGGCCTCGCCGCTGAGGAACTCGTTCTGCCAGAGCACTTCGCCGTCACGCAGGATTCGGCTGGTGCCGGCAAGGTGTTGAGGCAATTCACCGGTACGAAGTTCCGGGCCATAACTGCAACTGCGCAATTTCGAGTGCGCCAGGTACAGGTAATTCTTGCGCTCCATGACGTGGTCGGAGAACTCGTTACCCACCGCAAAACCGAGGCGATACGGCTTGCCGTCGTTGCCGATGATGTACAGGCCGGCCATCTCCGGCTCTTCACCGGCGTCTTCGGCAAACGGCGGCAGCGGGAACGGCTGCCCCGGACGCACGACGATGCTGCCGTCACCCTTGTAGAACCACTCGGGCTGCACACCGGCCTGCCCCGCCGCGGGTTTGCCGCCCTCCACGCCCCATTTGAAAATGCGCATGGTGTCGGTCATCGCCGCTTCGTCACCGGCCTGCTGGTGCATCTTGTCGCGGGCCGAAGCACTGCCCAAATGGGTCAGGCCGGTGCCGCTGACCAGCATGTGCGCCGGGTCCGGGTGATCGAGTGGCGGCAGGATGCGCAGGTCTTTGACCAACTGCGCGTAGTCGTGACTGGCGCCGAGGCCGAGGGCCTGCACTTGCTGCTCAAGAGAGCCGCCGGCCTCGATCGCGGCCAGGGCCAGATCACGGACACTGCGCGCGTCCTGGACTTCGCGGAGCTGACCGTTGTCGACCACGCCGACCCGGCGCTCGCCGTTGGGTAATTCGAATTGAACCAGATGCATGATTTTCTCCTGTTCCATCAAAAACGCCGCTATCCCCTGTGGGAGCGAGCCTGCTCGCGAAAGCGGTGTATCAGTCACCAACAGCGTTGAACGTAATGGCCTCTTCGCGAGCAGGCTCGCTCCCACAGGGGCCAGTGTTGTCAGTCAGGTTCGGGTCGCGCCACGCGCACTCGCTGCGAACTGCTCGACGGGCAGCACATGCTTGCGCTCCAGCACCCGATAAACGATGCCGGTCAGAATCAGCCCGAACACCATCACGCCCGAGAGAAAGTACAACCCCGAAGCCAGATTGCCGGTGTATTCCTTCAACGCGCCGATCACAAACGGCCCGATGTAACCACCGAGGTTGCCGACCGAGTTGATCAAGGCAATCCCCGCCGCGGCACTTGCACCGGCGAAGAAGCGCCCGGGCAGAGTCCAGAAAACGGCTGTGCACGAGAACAAGGCGAACGCCACCAGACACAGCGCCGCCAGTTGCGCGACCGGCATCGACAGCCAGGCACTGAGGAACAGACCCAGCGCACCGAGTACATAGAGCACCGCCAGGTGGCCGTAGCGATCATTCAAGCGGTCGGAGCTGCGCGGAATGATCAGCAGGCCGATGATCCCGAAAATGTACGGCACTGAAGAAACGAAACCGGTGACCAGGTCGCTGCCGCCAAACTGTTTGATCAGCGTCGGCAGCCACAGGCCGAGGCCATAAATGCTCAGGGTCACGGGCAGATAGAACAGCGCCAGCAGCAACACGCGTTTGTCTTTCAGCGCATGCAGCGGATTGCCGTGACGGGTCTGGCCGTACTCCTGCAAGTCCTTTTTCAGCTCGCCGGTCAGCCAGTCTTTTTCCGCCTGATCCATCCATTTCACTTGCTGCGGACCGTCCGGCAGCCAGCGCAGCACCGGCCAGGTCAGCAGGATCGCCGGGGTGCCGATGACGATGAACAGCCACTGCCAGCCGTGCAGACCGAGGATGCCATCCATGCCCAGCAAACCACCGGACACGGGACCGGTGATCATCATCGCGATCGGTTGCGACAGGATGAACAGGCCGAGGATCTTGCCGCGATGGCGCACCGGGAACCACTGGGTGATGTAGTACAGCACGCCGGGGAAGAAGCCCGCCTCGGCCGCGCCGAGCAGAAAACGCATCACATAGAAGCTGTGCGGCCCTTGCACGAAGGCCATGCCGATGGTGATCGCGCCCCAGGTGATCATGATCCGCGCGAACCAGCGCCGCGCGCCGAAGCGTTCGAGCATCAGGTTGCTGGGAATCTCGAGAAGGAAGTAACCAATGAAGAACAGCCCGGCACCGAGGCCATAGGCGGCGTCGCCGATGCCGATGTCGGCGCCCATGTGCAGCTTGGCGAAGCCGACGGCGGAGCGATCCACATAGGCGATCAGGTACAGCAGGATCAGGAAGGGAATCAGTTTCAGTGTGATGCGCCGGACAAGCCGCAATTCCTGGCTCATGAGATCGGTCTCCGATTGTTGTTTTTATAGAACCTCGGGGGACGCCTCTCGCCAAAACAACCAGGGCCATCCCTCCGTCGAAAACGACTATATAGTAATACTAATTACCCAACAACACTTCCAAAGCGCGGATTTTGCGCTTAGATTAAGCGTCAGCTCGCAAACAATAGTCTTACAATAAGAGAATCGATCATGTCTGATAAGAAACCCACCCTGCGCTCCGCCCAATGGTTTGGCACGGCCGACAAGAACGGCTTCATGTACCGCAGCTGGATGAAGAATCAGGGCATCGCCGACCATCAGTTCCACGGCAAGCCGATCATCGGCATCTGCAACACCTGGTCGGAACTGACTCCGTGCAACGCGCACTTCCGCCAGATCGCGGAGCACGTCAAACGCGGGGTGATCGAGGCCGGTGGTTTTCCGGTGGAATTTCCGGTGTTCTCCAACGGCGAATCGAACCTGCGCCCGACCGCCATGCTCACCCGCAACCTGGCGAGCATGGACGTTGAAGAAGCGATTCGCGGCAACCCGATCGACGGCGTCGTGCTGCTTACCGGTTGCGACAAAACCACACCGGCGCTGTTGATGGGCGCGGCCAGCTGCGATGTGCCGGCCATCGTCGTCACCGGCGGGCCGATGCTCAACGGTAAGCACAAGGGCAAGGACATCGGTTCCGGCACTGTCGTGTGGCAGCTCAGCGAACAGGTCAAGGCCGGCACCATCACCATCGATGACTTCCTCGCGGCCGAGGGCGGCATGTCGCGTTCGGCAGGCACCTGCAACACCATGGGCACCGCGTCGACCATGGCCTGCATGGCTGAAGCACTGGGCACTTCGCTGCCGCACAACGCCGCGATTCCGGCGGTGGATGCGCGGCGTTACGTGCTGGCGCACATGTCCGGCATGCGCGCGGTGGAGATGGTTCGCGAAGACCTGAAACTGTCGAAAATCCTGACCAAGGAAGCCTTCGAAAACGCCATTCGCGTCAACGCTGCCATCGGTGGTTCGACCAACGCCGTGATCCACTTGAAAGCCATCGCCGGGCGCATTGGCGTCGAGCTGGACCTGGATGACTGGACCCGCATCGGTCGCGGCATGCCGACCATTGTCGACCTGCAACCGTCCGGGCGTTTCCTGATGGAAGAGTTCTACTACGCCGGTGGCTTGCCAGCGGTGCTGCGTCGCCTCGGCGAAGCCAATCTGATCCCCAATCCGAATGCCTTGACGGTCAACGGCAAATCCATCGGCGAGAACACCAAGGACGCGCCGATCTATGGCGAAGACGAAGTGATCCGCACCCTCGACAATCCGATTCGCGCTGACGGTGGCATCTGCGTGTTGCGCGGCAATCTGGCGCCATTGGGTGCGGTGCTCAAGCCGTCCGCCGCTAGCGCTGAACTGATGCAGCATCGCGGCCGCGCCGTGGTGTTCGAGAACTTCGACATGTACAAGGCGCGGATCAACGACCCGGAGCTGGACGTCGATAAAGATTCGATTCTGGTGATGAAGAACTGCGGGCCGAAGGGTTATCCGGGTATGGCCGAAGTCGGCAACATGGGCTTGCCGGCCAAACTGTTGGCGCAAGGCGTGACCGACATGGTGCGGATTTCTGATGCACGCATGAGCGGCACGGCGTATGGCACGGTGGTTCTGCACGTCGCCCCGGAAGCCGCAGCAGGCGGGCCTTTGGCGGCGGTGCAGGAAGGCGACTGGATCGAGCTCGATTGCGCCAGCGGCCGTCTGCATCTGGACATTCCCGACGCTGAACTGGCGGCGCGCATGGCCGATCTGCAAGCACCGCAGCAATTGCTGGTGGGCGGTTATCGTCAGCTGTACATCGACCACGTGCTGCAGGCGGATCAGGGTTGCGACTTTGACTTCCTCGTCGGCTGCCGCGGCGCTGAAGTCCCGCGCCACTCTCACTAACAGCGCAATTCCCCTGTGGGAGCGAGCCTGCTCGCGAAGAGGGAGTGTCAGTCGACATCTATTTGACTGATATACCGCCTTCGCGAGCAGGCTCGCTCCCACATTTGGTTTTGTGTCTGCCTCAAGATTGTCTGGTGCCTGCTATGATGCGCGGCATCTCCATCGCTCAGGATCGCGCCACTCCCCATGGATTACCGCAAACCTTCCGACCGTAAAAGCATGCACTCGCGCATCGTCCAGGAACTGGGCATGCAGATCGTCTCCGGACGCTTTTTGCCCGACGACAAACTGCCCGCCGAAGCCCTGCTTTGCGAGGAGTATGCGGTCAGTCGGCCGGTGTTGCGCGAAGCCACGCGGGTGCTGGTGGCCAAGGGGCTGGTGTATTCAAAACCTCGCGTGGGCACGGTGGTCAAGGCCCGCCGCGAATGGCACATGCTCGATCCGGACGTGCTGCACTGGCTGATGCAGAGCAGCCCGCAGAATGAATTCTTCAACGTGCTGACCAGCGTGCGCAGCATCATCGAACCGGCCGCCGCCGCCCTCGCCGCCCAGCATGCGACGGATGGCGACATCGCTGCGATCAACGAAGCCTACCAACGCATGGAAGCCGCTCCGACCCCGGAAGCGCTTTTGCAGCCGGATCTGGATTTCCATAGCCGGATTGCCGATGCAACCCACAATGACCTGCTGGCGAACCTGTGCAACATGTTGGCAGTGGCGATTGCCGAGGCGTTGAAGCATTCGAATCAACGGCCGAATCTGCATGAATTGGCGTTGCCCAGACATAAGGCGATTCTCACAGCGATCGAAAATCGCGATGCGCTCGGGGCCCGGCATGCGACGCTGGTGCAGCTGGATGATGCGCGCAGTGCGTTGAGTGTGGTGCTTGGGGCTGAGCTCTCTTAGAGCAAAGTCAAAAGATCGCAGCCTTCGGCAGCTCCTACCTTGGAATGCGTTCCCTGTAGGAGCTGCCGAAGGCTGCGATCTTTTGATCTTGATCCATAAAAAAAGCCGCACCCCCTAAAGGTTGCGGCTTTGTCATTTCAGCCTTTCAGATCAATGGGCAAACAGCGAATTGCCCTTCTGCCCCGCCAGTTTCTCCGGCTTGATCAGGAACTTGGCCAACGCCGGCAGCAGCCACAGCGCACCGAACATGTTCCACAGCAGCATGAAGGTCAGCATCAGGCCCATGTCGGCCTGGAACTTGATCGCCGAGAAGATCCACGTGCACACGCCGATCGCCAGGCACAGGCCGGTGAACAGCACGGCTTTACCGGTGGACTTCAGGGTCTGGTAATAGGCTTCCTGCAACGGCAGCCCCGCACGCAGGAAACTTTCCAGACGGCTGTAGATGTAGATGCCGTAGTCGACGCCAATCCCCACACCCAGCGCCACCACCGGCAAGGTTGCGACTTTCACGCCGATGCCCATGAACGCCATCAGCGCGTTGCCGAGCACCGAGGTCAGCACCAGCGGCAGGACGATGCACAAGGTCGCCGCCCACGAGCGGAAGGTGATCATGCACATTACCGCGACGCAGATGTACACCAGAATCAGGATGGTCAGCTCAGCCTGTTTGATCACTTCGTTGGTGGCCGCTTCGATCCCGGCGTTACCGGCGGCGAGGATGAATTCCAGGCCGTCCTTGTTGTTTTCCTTGGCGAATTCCTGCACCGCACTCACCGCACGGTCGAGGGTTTCGGCCTTGTGGTCGTTGAGAAACACCAGCACCGGTGCCAGCGAGCAACTGTTGTTGTACAGGCCGTCGGCGCGGGCGATCGAGTTGTTCAGCACATCGGGGTTGCGCGACAGGGTTTCCCATTTCAGGTTGCCCTCGTTCATGCCCTTGATCATCTGCTTGGACACGGTCACCAGCGAGATCGCCGACTGCACGCCCTCGGTGTTCTGCATCTTCCACATCAGCTGATCGATCGGCGCCATGGCTTCGTAGCGCGAGCAGCCTTCGGCCTTGGTCTTGACCATCACCACCAGCACGTCGGAGCTGGTCGAGTAGTTGCTGATGATGAAGTTGTTGTCCTTGTTGTAGCGCGAGTCCGGACGCAGTTCCGGCGCGCCCTGGTCGAGGTCGCCGATTTTCAGGTTCTGGCTGTACCAGAGGCCGCCACCGAAGGCGATCAGCGCCAGCGCCACCGAGATCGGCGCAACTTTCGGGCTGGCGAAGTTCGACAGCAGGCGCCAGAACGGGTGTTCGCGGTTGGCGTCCTTCTTGCTCTTGGCAATCGCGCGCTTGCTGATGCCGACATAGGAAATCGCCACCGGCAGCAGGATCAGGTTGGTGAACACGATCACCGCCACGCCAATGGAGGCGCCAATGGCCAGTTCACGGATCACGCCGATGTCGATGATCAGCAGGGTGATGAAGCCCACCGCATCGGCCAGAATCGCGATCATCCCCGGCAGGAACAGTTGGCGGAAGGTGCGACGTGCAGCGGTCAGGGCGTTATCGGCCTCGCTGGATTGCAGGGCGATACCATTGATTTTCTGCACGCCGTGGGAAATGCCAATGGCGAAAATCAGGAACGGCACCAGCATCGAATACGGGTCGAGCCCGAAGCCGAAGAAGTGCATCAACCCTAGTTGCCAGACCACCGCCACCAGCGTCGTACTCAACACGGCGATGGTGCTGCGCAGGCAGTTGGTGAACCACAGCAGCAGAATCAGGGTGATGACGAAGGCGACACCGAAGAACAGGACCACCATCACCAGTCCGTCGATCAGGTCGCCGACCTTCTTGGCGAAACCGACGATATGGATCTTGATGTTGGGGTTTTGCGCTTCGAACTTGTTGCGGATCTTGTCTTCGAGCTCATGGGAGAACTGGCGATAGTCCAGCGCCAGCAGCTTGCCCTGATCCTGTGGGTCCGGGTACGCCTCCAGCAGCGGGATGTCGACGATGCTCGACTTGAAATCGTTGGCCACCAGACGCCCGACCTGACCGGACTTGAGCACGTTGTTGCGCAGCAGGTCGAGGCTGTCCTGGGAGCCGTTGTAGCTCTGCGGGATCACTTCACCGCCGGCGAAACCCTCTTCGGTCACTTCGGTCCAGCGCACGCTCGGGCTCCACAGCGATTTGAGGCCGGAACGATCGACGCCGGAAATGTAGAACACTTCGTCGTTGATCTGGCGCAGGGTCTCCATGTATTCCTTGGAGAAGATGTCGCCGTCGGTGGCTTCCACCGAAATACGCACGGTGTTGCCGAGGTTCGCCAGATCGTTGCGGTGCTCCATCATCTTTTCGATGAAGGGATGCTGCAGCGGGATCATTTTTTCGAAACTGGTCGACGGCCGGATCAGCGTCGCCTGCCAGAACAGGAAAATGCTCACCACCAGGCAGATCAGGATCACGGCCGGGCGGTTGTTGAAGATCAGGCGCTCGAGAACCGTCGCCTTTTCCTGCTGAGGAGTGATCAAGGAAGTCATAGCCCCGCCTTCTTGTTATTGGTCTCGGCACCGTTTGGCTGAGTGACATGCAAACCACCCTGCCCGGTCAGAATCAGGTTGCCGTTGCCGGCGGCGGTGACCGACGACAGCGAAATGCGATCGGGGCGGTTGAACACGCTGAAGGTTTCGCCGTTGTCGCTGCTGCTGATCACCGAACCGCCGTTACCGACGATGACGATCGAACCGTCTTCGAGCAGCGTGCCGCCGGACAGTCCGAACTCCAGCGCACCGCGGGCGGCTTTCAGTTCGACTTGTTCCCAGTTACTGCCGAAATCGGTGGAACGGTAGAGATTGCCGCGCAAGCCGTAAGCCAGCAGGGTCTGCGGCTGCGCCGTGCCGATCACGCCGAACAGCGAGCCTTCGTACGGGCCTTCGAGTTTTTCCCAGGTCTGGCCGTCGTCGGCGGAGCGGAACATGCTGCCGGACTCGCCGACGATGAACAGCCCGGCATCTTTCACAGAGGCGATGGCGTTGAGGTGGAACTGGTCTTCGTTGTCGAGGCGATCGCTGACGTCGTCCCAGTGCTTGCCGCCATCGGTGGTTTCCAGCAGCGTGCCATAGGCGCCCACGGCAAAGCCGCTGTTAGCGTCTTTGAACCAGACGTCGAGCAGCGGCGATTCGCGGGCGAGGTCTTCGAATTGCTTGGTCCAGGTCAGACCGCCGTCTGCGCTGGCGAGAATCTGTGCGTCGTGGCCGACCGCCCAGCCGTTTTTGTCGTCGACGAAATACACGGCGGTAAGCAACTGGCGGGTCGGCACCTTGGCCTGGGTCCAGGTCTTGCCCTGGTCATCGGAATAGACGATGTGCCCGCGATCACCGACCGCGACCAGGCGCGCGCCGGCGTGGACGACATCGAGAATCAGGCTTTTCGCGGCCTTGGCCGATTCGGTGGCATAGACCACATCAGCCGGGGCTTCGGCGGCAATCACAGGTGCCGATAACGTGGCAAAGCCCAGCAGCGAGAGTGCTGTGGCCAGCAACGCGGTGTTGCGTAACGCCGGCGGGCGGCAACGACTCATAGACCTTCCCCTATTTATTATTGTTGGGCCATCGGGCCTTCAAGGGCGCCGCAAGGGTGCTCGACTACTGGCAGTTCAGAAGCATCCTCCTGAAACCCGCAATCCAGAGCCCCTTCGGAAGCTGGCTCATCCTATCGGGCTTTGCAAATGTCTGACAATCAGCGCCACGTTATCTTTTGTTAACCGCATTGCCGCTGATTTCCCCTTGTAGGAGCTGTCGAGTGAAACGAGGCTGCGATCTTTTGATTTTGTATTGAAAGATCAAAAGATCGCAGCGTGCCGCAGCTCCTACAAAGAAGTCGAGGTGTGGCGGAAAGCGAATACATGACCATTCGCCGGGGTGATGCGGCAAATTCCGTCAGGGGGACTTGCAGGATCGGTATTATGGTATACCATCAGACGCACAGACACTCTCAATCCCAACGGAGCAGCTCATGAGTTTCGAAATTCGCAAGATCGTCAGCTATGTCGAAGAAACCTTCATTGAAGGCGGCAAGGCGACTGACAAGCCGGTGACCATGGTCGGTCTCGCCGTGGTTATGAAGAATCCGTGGGTGGGCAACGGTTTTGTCGAAGACCTCAAGCCGCAGATCCGCGCCAACTGCTCCGACCTCGGCGCCATGATGGTCGAGCGTCTGGTCGGCATCATCGGCGGCGCCGAGAAGATCGAGGCCTACGGCAAAGCGGCAGTGGTCGGCGCTGATGGCGAGATCGAGCACGCTTCGGCGGTGATCCACACCCTGCGCTTCGGCAACCACTATCGCGAAGCGGTGAAAGCCAAGAGCTACCTGAGCTTCACCAACAAGCGCGGCGGACCGGGCACGTCGATTCAGATCCCGATGATGCACAAGGACGACGAGGGCCTGCGTTCGCACTACATCACCCTGGAAATGCAGATCGAAGACGCGCCGCGTGCCGACGAAATCGTGGTCGTGCTGGGTTGCGCCGACGGTGGCCGCCTGCACCCGCGCATCGGCAACCGCTACATCGATCTGGAAGAACTGGCCGCCGAAAAAGCCCAGTAATCACAACAAGAAAGGCATTGCAGGAGCGCTCCATGATTCGGCTCACCGCTGAACTCACCCCGGCTGGCACCAGTTACCTGGCGACCGGCCAAGGCCAGCCCGTGGTCTTGATCCACGGCGTGGGCCTGAACAAAGAAATGTGGGGCGGGCAGATTGTCGGCCTCGCCAGCCAGTATCAGGTGATCGCCTACGACATGCTCGGCCACGGCGCCAGCCCGCGTCCGGCCAGCGGCACCGACCTGCTCGGTTATGCTGATCAACTGCTCGAGCTGCTCGATCACCTGAATCTGCCCCAGGCCGCGGTGATCGGTTTCTCCATGGGCGGCCTGGTCGCGCGGGCCTTTGCCCTGCACTACCCGGAGCGTCTGCAAAGTCTGGTGGTGTTGAACAGTGTGTTCAACCGCAGCGAAGAACAGCGCGCCGGCGTTATCGCCCGCACCGCGCAGGCCGCCGAGCATGGCCCGGACGCCAATGCCGAAGCCGCGCTGTCACGCTGGTTCAGCCGTGAATATCAGGCGGCCAACCCGGCGCAGATCGCTGCGTTGCGTCAGACGTTGGCCAACAACGATCCGCAGGGTTACCTGACCACCTACGAATTGTTCGCCACCCAGGACATGTACCGCGCCGACGACCTGAGCAGCATTCAGGCGCCGACGCTGATCGCCACCGGCGAACTCGACCCCGGCTCGACGCCGGAAATGGCCGAGCAACTGGCCCGACGCATCCCCGGTGCGAGGGTTGCCGTGCTGCCCGAGCAACGGCATATGATGCCGGTAGAGTCGCCGCGTCTGGTCAACCAGATGCTGCTGGAATTTCTCCAATTCGCACACTCCCGACAAAACCATATAAAGGGGATCGTTGCATGACACTCGCACGCTTCCAGATGTGCATCGGCGGAGACTGGGTCGACGCCCTCTCCGGCAAGACCTTCGAAAGCCTCAACCCGGCCTCCGCGCAGGCCTGGGCCGAATTGCCTGACGCCGATGAAGCGGATGTCGAACGCGCCGTGCAAGCGGCACAGACTGCTTTCGACAGCCCGGCGTGGCGTGGCCTCACCGCCACCGCGCGCGGCAAACTGCTGCGCCGTCTCGGCGACCTGATCGCCGAAAACAAAGAACAACTGGCGCAGCTGGAAAGCCGCGACAACGGCAAGCTGATCCGCGAAACCCGTGGCCAGGTCAGCTACCTGCCGGAGTTTTTCCACTACACCGCAGGCCTGGCCGACAAGCTCGAGGGCGGCACCCTGCCGCTGGACAAGCCAGACCTGTTTGCCTACACCGTGCACGAAGCCATGGGTGTGGTCGCCGCGATCATTCCGTGGAACAGCCCGCTGTACCTGACGGCGATCAAACTGGCGCCGGCCCTCGCCGCCGGCAACACCATCGTGATCAAGCCGTCCGAACACGCTTCGGCGACCATTCTCGAGCTGGCGCGCCTGGCCCTAGAAGCCGGGATTCCGCCGGGCGTGGTCAACGTCGTCACCGGTTACGGCCCGAGCACCGGCGCCGCCCTCACCCGCCATCCGCTGATCCGCAAGATTGCCTTCACTGGCGGCGCGGCCACGGCACGGCATGTGGTGCGCAGCAGCGCCGAAAACTTCGCCAGGCTGTCGCTGGAACTGGGCGGCAAGTCGCCGAATATCATTTTTGCCGACGCCGATCTGGACAGTGCGATCAACGGCGCGATTGCCGGGATCTACGCGGCATCCGGGCAGAGTTGCGTGTCCGGTTCGCGTCTGCTGGTGCAGGACGAAATCTACGACGAGTTCGTCAATCGTCTGGTCGAGCGCGCCCAGCGCATTCGCATCGGCAACCCGCAGGAAGACCATAGCGAGATGGGCCCGATGGCCACCGCGCAGCAACTGGCGGTGGTCGAAGGTCTGGTCGCCGATGCCATTGCCGAAGGCGCGCGTTTGCGCACCGGTGGCAAGCGCCCGGCAGATCTCGGCGAAGGCTGGTTCTACGAGCCGACGCTGTTCGAATGCGACCGCAATTCGATGAAGATCATGCAGGAAGAAGTATTCGGCCCGGTGGCGTCGGTGATTCGTTTCAAAGACGAAGCCGAAGCACTGGCGATCGCCAACGACTCGCAGTTCGGCCTCGCCGCCGGCATCTGGACCCGTGACCTGGGCCGCGCCCACCGACTGGCGCGCGATGTGCGCTCGGGAATTATCTGGGTCAACACTTACCGCGCAGTGTCGGCGATGGCGCCGATCGGCGGCTTCAAGAACAGTGGCTATGGACGCGAAAGCGGCATCGACTCGGTGCTGGCCTACACCGAACTGAAAACGGTGTGGATCAACCTTTCCCAGGCGCCAATGCCTGATCCGTTTGTGATGCGCTAGGAGTCCTGCGAAATGATCGAACCCGGCATTTACAAAGACGTCATGAGCTCGTTTCCGTCCGGCGTCACGGTGGTCACCACCCTTGACCCGGAGGGCGGCATCGTCGGCATTACTGCCAGCGCCTTCAGCGCGCTGTCGATCGACCCGGCGCTGGTGCTGTTCTGCCCCAACTATGCGTCCGACACCTACCCGGTGCTGCGCGACAGCAAGAAATTCGCTATCCACTTGCTCTCTGCCGAGCAGACCGCCGAAGCCTACGCGTTCGCCGGCAAGGGCAAGGAAAAGGCCAAGGGCATCGAGTGGCATTTGAGCGATTTGGGAAACCCGATTCTGGCCAAGGCGACGGCGATCATCGAGTGCGAGTTGTGGCGTGAGTACGACGGTGGTGATCACGCAATCATCGTCGGCGCAGTGAAGAACCTGATCCTGCCCGAGCAACCGGTGACACCGATGATTTATCACAAGGGCAAGTTGGGTGCGTTGCCCACCCTGACCTGAAGGATTCACACAAATCCCCTGTGTAGGAGCTGCCGAAGGCTGCGATCTTTTGATCTTGTTTTCAAAAGTCAAAGTCAAAAGATCGCAGCCTTCGGCAGCTCCTACACGAGGGATCTGTGGTGACTGGAGGAATAATGAGTAACGAAAAGTACGAAAAAGGCCTGCAGATCCGCACGCAGGTGCTCGGCGAAGCCTACGTCCAGCGTTCGATAGACAACGCCGACGACTTCACCCGTCCGCTGCAGGAAATGGTCACCGAATACTGCTGGGGCCATGTCTGGGGGCGCGAGGGTCTGTCGCTCAAGGAGCGCAGCATGATCAACCTGGCGATGATCTCGGCGCTCAACCGCCCGCACGAACTCAAGCTGCATGTGCGTGGCGCCTTGCGTAACGGCCTGAGTCGTGAGCAAATACGCGAAATTCTGCTTCAGGTCGGCATTTATTGCGGCGTTCCGGCGGCCGTGGACAGTTTCCGGCTGGCCCGTGAAGCCTTTGCCGAAGCCGACGCCGAGGCCTCCAGTTAACCCTCGGCTGTTTTGATGCCCGTCTGGCATGGACAGCCAAGCTCAAGAGCGGACCCCATGAAACGCCAGCCACTCGACGACAGCTTCAAGGTCAATCGCAACCCCGTTACCCTGCGCGAAATCGTGCTGGACAAACTGCGTAGCGCGATCATGAATTTCCAGCTCATGCCAGGTGATCGCCTGGTCGAACGCGACCTGTGCGATCGCCTCGGCGTCAGCCGCACTTCGGTGCGCGAAGCCTTGCGTCACCTCGAATCCGAAGGCCTGGTGGAATTCGCCGACGCCAAAGGCCCGCGCGTGGCCATCATCACCCTCGCCGATGCCGTCGATATCTACGAATTGCGTTGCGTGCTCGAAGGTCTGATCGTGCAGTTGTTCACCCTGCGTGCCAAAGCCAAGGACATCAAGGCGCTGGAAAAAGCCCTCGATGACAACCGCAAGGCGTTGAAGGACGGCGAGTTGCAACAGGTGATCGACTCGGTGCAGGGCTTCTACGACGTGCTGCTGGAAGGCTCGGGCAACCATGTCGCTGCCACCCAGTTGCGCCAGTTGCAGGCGCGCATCAGCTACCTGCGCGCGACCTCGGTGTCCCAGGAAAACCGCCGCGGCGCGAGTAATCACGAGATGGAAAAAATGGTCGAGGCGATCAAGAGCGGTGATCCGCTGGCGGCGCATCAGGCGTGTGTCGATCACGTCCGCGCGGCCGCTGCCGTGGCCCTCGATTACCTCAAGCGCAAACAGGAAGAAACCGGCGTCGCCGTCAAAGGTACCCCGGCGATCACCCTGCCGATCGCGCTGAAAGAACCGCGCATAGGTCAATGACATGTTCAGCCCGAGCTTTTGCCCGAAATGCGGTGGCCCTGACCTCGGTCAGCAGACGCCGCCGGGCGATACGCACGAGCGCCTGATGTGCCGCGGCTGCGGTTATATCCACTACGTCAATCCGAAGATCATTGCCGGCTGCATCATCGAGCAGGACGGCAAATACCTCTTGTGCCAACGTGCGATCCCCCCGCGCCCGGGCACCTGGACGCTGCCGGCCGGCTTCATGGAAAGCTTTGAGACCACCGAGCAGGCGGCGCTGCGTGAAGTCTGGGAAGAAAGCGGCGTGCGCGCGGAAATCGTCTCGCCGTATTCGATCTTCAGCGTGCCGAAGATCAGCGAGGTGTACATCATCTTCCGCGCCATCGCCCTGGAGATCACCGGGCAGTACGGGCCGGAGACCATGGATTACAAGTTCTTTGCCCCGGAAGAGATTCCCTGGGAGCAGATCTACTACCCGGCGATCCGGCAGATTCTCGAGCGCTATATCGAAGAGCGCCAGGCCGGGGTGTACGGGATTTACATGGGTAATGACGACAGCGGCAAAATCCATTTCATGCGCTGATTTCCATCATTGCACTACCCTTGTAGGAGCTGCCGAAGGCTGCGATCTTTTGACTTTGACTTTAAAAGCAAAATCAAAAGATCGCAGCCTTCGGCAGCTCCTACATGGGGCTAGCGGTTTTTCCTAGTTCGGGGCAATGCCTTCAACGATGATGATCTCCGCCCTCGCCCATTCCTCGCGGTAACTCTTCGCTTCCTGATACGCCGCCGAGCGGTAGCACGCCACGGCCTGTTCGTAGCTCTCGAACTCGATGATCACCGTGCGCTGCGGCGTCTGCCGCCCTTCCAGCGCTTCGCTGCGCCCGCCTCTGGCGAGAAACTTGCCGCCGAATGCGGCTATCGCCTGCGGGGTGCGCTGGGTGTATTGGCTGTAGTGCTCGGCATCGGTTATATCCACGTGTGCAATCCAGTACGCCTTCATAGTGACCTCTTTGTTGATTTTGTATTATGGTATACCAATATATTTCCAACGAACCCTGAGAGTCCAGCATGGCCTTCAACAGCATCGAAGAAATCATCGAAGATTATCGCCTCGGCAAAATGGTCCTGCTGGTCGATGACGAAGACCGCGAGAATGAAGGCGACCTGCTGCTGGCCGCCGATCGTTGCACGCCGGAGGCGATCAGCTTCATGGCCCGCGAAGCGCGCGGGCTGATCTGCCTGACCCTCACCGACGAACATTGCCAGCGTCTGGGCCTGGAGCAAATGGTACCCGCCAACGGCAGCGTGTTCAGCACTGCGTTTACCGTGTCGATCGAAGCGGCGGTTGGCGTAACCACCGGCATCTCTGCGGCGGATCGTGCCTGCACCGTTGCCGCCGCCGTCGCGCCGAATGCCCGCGCCGAAGACCTGGTGCAGCCCGGTCACATCTTCCCGTTGCGCGCCAAGGAAGGTGGCGTGCTGACCCGCGCCGGGCATACCGAGGCCGGCTGCGATCTGGCGCGGCTGGCCGGTTTCACCCCGGCCTCGGTGATCGTCGAAGTGATGAACGACGACGGCACCATGGCCCGCCGCCCGGATCTGGAGCAGTTCGCACGCAAACACGGGATCAGGATCGGCACCATCGCCGACCTGATCCACTATCGCCTGAGCACCGAGCACACCATCGAACGCATCGGCGAACGTGAACTGCCGACGGTGCATGGCACGTTCCGTTTGATCACTTTCGAAGACCGCATTGAAGGCGGCGTGCACATGGCGATGGTCATGGGCGACCTGCGCCGTGAAGAGCCAACGCTGGTGCGCGTGCACGTGATCGATCCGCTGCGCGATCTGGTCGGCGCCGAGTACAGCGGACCGACGAACTGGACGCTGTGGGCGGCGCTGCAACGGGTCGCGGCTGAAGGTCATGGGGTTGTAGTGGTGCTGGCCAACCATGAATCGTCGCAGGCGCTGCTGGAGCGCGTGCCGCAACTGACACAGCCGCCGAGGCAGTTCAGCCGTTCGCAGTCGCGGATCTATTCCGAAGTCGGGACCGGGGCGCAGATTCTGCAGAATCTGGGGGTTGGCAAGCTGCGGCACCTCGGGCCACCGCTGAAATATGCGGGGTTGACCGGGTATGACCTGGAGGTGGTTGAGAGTATTCCGTTCACTGAATGACGCCACCCTCACCCCAGCCCTCTCCCGGAGGGAGAGGGAGCCGACCGAGTTGTCTGCCCGCTATACATTGACCTGAGATACCGAGTCGAACTCAATTTTGAAAAGCCCCCAATCGGCCCCCTCTCCCTCGGGAGAGGGCTGGGGTGAGGGGCTGGGATCTGACATCCACAAAGATCCCAAGCCGAATCCATTGAAAAAACCGCCCGGCCAGATAACCGGTAAGGCAAAGTGCTTGCACAAAGTTTGGAATACCATAATATGATATTCCATAGACCGGACGACCTGAAAAACCGTCCAGCTACTGCTCCCGACAGGCGGGCAACAACGCAAGGCCCGCTCAAAAACACAACAATGAGGGCGTGAACATGGTGTTGAACAAAGCTGCGACCGCGATCTTTTTCGCGGGACTGCTCAGCGTTACCGGCCAGGCTGCAATGGCCGCCGAAAGCGTGAATTTTGTCAGCTGGGGCGGTAGCACCCAGGATGCGCAGAAACAGGCCTGGGCCGATCCGTTCAGCAAGGCCAGCGGCATCACCGTCGTCCAGGACGGGCCGACCGACTACGGCAAACTCAAGGCCATGGTCGAGAGCGGCAACGTGCAATGGGATGTGGTCGATGTCGAAGCCGATTTCGCCCTGCGCGCCGCTGCCGAAGGCCTGCTCGAACCCCTCGATTTCAAAGTCATCCAGCGCGACAGGATCGACCCGCGCTTCGTCAGCGATCACGGCGTCGGTTCGTTCTTCTTCTCGTTTGTCCTCGGCTACAACGAAGGCAAGCTCGGCGCCAACAAGCCGCAGGACTGGAGCGCGCTGTTCGACACCAAGACCTACCCGGGCAAACGCGCTCTGTACAAATGGCCAAGCCCCGGCGTGCTCGAACTGGCGCTGCTGGCCGACGGCGTCACGGCTGACAAGCTCTACCCGCTCGACCTCGACCGCGCCTTCAAAAAACTCGACACCATCAAGAAAGACATCGTCTGGTGGGGCGGCGGCGCGCAGTCGCAGCAATTGCTGGCGTCCGGCGAAGCGAGCATGGGCCAGTTCTGGAACGGTCGCGTCCACGCTTTGCAAGAAGACGGCGCACCGGTTGGCGTGAGCTGGAAGCAGAACCTGGTCATGGCCGACATTCTGGTCATCCCCAAAGGCTCGAAGAACAAGGACGCGGCGATGAAATTCCTCGCCAACGCCAGCAGCGCCAAGGGCCAGGCCGATTTCTCTAATCTGACCGCCTACGCCCCGGTCAACCTCGACAGTGTGGAGCGTCTGGATTCGACGCTGGCGCCCAACCTGCCGACAGCCTACGCCAAGGAACAGATCACCCTTGATTTCGCTTACTGGGCCAAGAACGGTCCGGCTATCGCGACACGGTGGAACGAATGGCTGGTCAAATGAAAATCGCGGCCACTGCGCCCCGTCCCTCCACTGCCACCGGGAGCGCCGCTGGCGCTTCCGGCTCGGCCTTCAAGCAACGCTGGCGCGGCGCCGGCAACCTCGTCCCGGCGCTGTTGTTCCTCGGCCTGTTCTTTCTCGCGCCGTTGATCGGCCTGCTGTTGCGCGGTGTGCTGGAACCTGTGCCTGGCCTGGGCAACTACGAACAGTTGTTCGCCAACTCGGCCTATGCGCGAGTGCTGCTCAACACTTTTTCGGTGGCCGGACTGGTGACGCTGTTCAGCGTGCTGCTGGGCTTTCCGCTGGCCTGGGCGATCACCCTGGTGCCGCGCGGCTGGGGGCGCTGGATCCTCAACATCGTGCTGCTGTCGATGTGGACCAGCCTGCTCGCGCGCACCTATTCGTGGCTGGTGCTGTTGCAAGCCTCGGGGGTGATCAACAAGGCGCTGTTGGCCATGGGCATCATCGATCAGCCGCTGGAAATGGTGCACAACCTGACCGGCGTGGTGATCGGCATGAGCTACATCATGATCCCGTTCATCGTGCTGCCGCTGCAGGCGACCATGCAGGCCATCGACCCGATGATCCTGCAGGCCGGCTCTATCTGCGGCGCCAGTCCGTGGACCAACTTCTTCCGGGTGTTCCTGCCGCTGTGCCGGCCGGGTCTGGCGTCCGGCGGTTTGATGGTGTTCGTGATGTCGCTCGGTTACTACGTCACCCCGGCGCTGCTCGGCGGGGCGCAGAACATGATGCTGCCGGAGTTCATCATTCAGCAGGTGCAATCTTTCCTCAACTGGGGCCTGGCCAGTGCCGGCGCTGCGTTGCTGATCGCCATCACCCTGGTGCTGTTCTACTTCTACCTGAAGCTTCAGCCGGAATCTCCGGTTGGCGCCAGTAACGCGAGGTAAGCCGACATGCTCCTGACTCCCAATGCCATGAGCCGGCGCATGCGCTTCGGCTTGTATGCAACCACCGGGCTGATCGGTCTGTTCCTGCTGCTGCCGATCGTGTTCATCGTGCTGCTGTCGTTCGGCTCCTCGCAGTGGCTGGTGTTCCCGCCGCCGGGCTGGACACTGAAATGGTACGGCCAGTTCTTCTCCAACCCCGACTGGATGAACGCCGCTGCCGCCAGCCTCAAGGTTGCCGTGCTGACCACCATTTGTGCCGTGGCCCTGGGTTTGCCGACGGCGTTTGCGCTGGTGCGCGGACGCTTCCCCGGCCGCGAGATGCTCTACGGCCTGTTCACCCTGCCGATGATCGTGCCACTGGTGATCATTGCTGTGGCGGTGTACGCGCTGTTTCTCAAGCTCGGCTACACCGGGACCATGTTCGCTTTCGTCGTCAGCCATGTGATCGTCGCGCTGCCGTTCACCATCATTTCGATCATCAACTCGCTGAAGCTGTTCGATCAGTCGATTGAAGACGCCGCGGTGATTTGCGGTGCCTCGCGCTTGCAGGCGGTGTTCAAGGTGACGTTCCCGGCGATTCGCCCGGGCATGGTCGCCGGCGCCCTCTTCGCCTTTCTCGTTTCGTGGGACGAAGTGGTGCTCAGCGTGATGATGGCCAGCCCGACCCTGCAAACCCTTCCCGTGAAAATGTGGACCACCCTGCGCCAGGACCTGACCCCGGTGATCGCCGTCGCTTCGACGCTGCTGATCGGCCTGTCGGTATTGGTCATGGTGATCGCCGCCGCCCTGCGCCGGCGCAACGAAATCAGCGCCTGAGCGCCCAGGAGTACGACATGAGTGCCGTGATCAAAAACGCATCCCAGCAGAACGACAAACCCCTGGTCAGCCTGCGCAACCTGAACAAGCACTACGGCGATTTTGCGGCCGTCGACAATATCTCGCTGGACATCAAGGACGGTGAATTCCTCACCTTCCTCGGCTCCAGCGGCTCGGGAAAAAGCACGACGCTGTCGATGCTCGCCGGCTTTGAAACACCGAGCAGCGGCGAGATCCTCGTCAATGGCCAGTCGTTGGTCAATGTGCCGCCGCACAAGCGCGACATCGGCATGGTCTTCCAGCGCTATTCACTGTTCCCGCATCTGTCGGTGCGCGACAACATCGCCTTCCCTTTGGCGATTCGCAAACTGGCTGCGGCCGAGCGCGAAAAACGCGTCGATGCAATGTTGAAACTGGTGCAGCTCGAACAGTTCGCCCATCGCCGCCCTTCGCAACTGTCCGGTGGTCAGCAACAGCGTGTCGCCATCGCCCGGGCGCTGGTGTACGAGCCGCGCATTCTGCTGATGGATGAACCGTTGGGCGCGCTGGACAAGAAGCTGCGCGAGGACTTGCAGGATGAATTGCGCCAATTGCACCGGCGCCTGGGCATCACCATCGTTTACGTGACCCACGACCAGGAAGAAGCCATGCGTCTGTCGCAGCGCATTGCGATTTTCAGCCACGGCAAGATCGTCGGTCTGGGCAGTGGTTATGACCTCTATCAGAATCCGCCGAATGCGTTTGTCGCGTCGTTTCTGGGCAATTCGAACTTCCTCAAGCTCAAGGCCCAAGGTAATGCGGCAGCGAGTTTCGAGGGGCAATCATTGTCGATTCGGCTGACGTCCGGGTTGCACACTGATCAGGATGTGCTGCTGATGGTGCGGCCGGAAAAGGCCTTGGCGCTGAGCACGCAGCAAGCGCTGGATGAGCCGCTGGCGGCAGGCTGGAATGAGGTTTCGGCGAACGTTGTAGAGGTGCTGTTTCTCGGTGAGAGCCAGACGTGCAGCGTGGTGACGGCGGGCGGGACGTCGATGACGGTGAAAGCCCTGTCGGCAGCGGGCATGCCGCTCAAGGCTGGCGAACCGGTGCGAGTGCGCTGGGCGACGGCGGATGCCTGTGTTTATACCGAGTGGGCTGAGAGCGATTTGAACAAGGCTGCCGGGGCTCACTAAAATTTTCAATCCACTGAAATTCCCCTGTGGGAGCGAGCCTGCTCGCGAATGCGGTGTGTCATTCAACATTAATGGTGACTGACACACCGCATTCGCGAGCAGGCTCGCTCCCACAGGTTCGGGATTGTTCAATTGATCGGGGAATACCCTTCAATCTCATCCGGCCAAGCCGTCAGCACTTCAAACCCGCTCTCCGTCACCGCGACCATATGCTCCCACTGCGCCGACAATGAGCCGTCCTTGGTCAGCACGGTCCAGCCATCCGGCATGTTCTTCACATGGCGCTTGCCGGCATTGAGCATCGGTTCCACGGTGAAAATCATCCCGGCCTTGAGCTTCAGTCCCTGACCGGGAAAGCCGTAATGCAGGATTTGCGGTTCATCGTGATAGACCTTGCCGATGCCGTGACCGCAATACTCGCGGACCACGCTGAAGCCCTCCGCCTCCGCCAGGCGCTGGATCGCGTGACCGATATCGCCCAGCGTCGCGCCCGGTTTCACCGCACGAATCCCCGCGCACATCGCCTCGTAGGTGGTCTTGATCAGGTGCTGCGCTTCGGCGGTCGCCTCACCCACCACGTACATACGGCTGGTATCACCGAACCAGCCGTCCTTGATCACGGCGATGTCGAGGTTGACGATGTCGCCGTCCTTCAACGGCGAGCCCGACGGAATCCCGTGACACACCACATCGTTGACCGATGCACAGACGGTTTTCGGGAAACCGTGATAACCGACGTTGGCCGGCACCGCCTTCTGCACATTGACGATGTAATCGTTGCATAGTCGGTCGAGCTCATCGGTGGTCACGCCAGCCTTCACATGCGGCACCAGCATTGCCAGCACTTCGGCAGCCAGTTTGCCGGCGGCGCGGGATTTTTCGATGTCGGCCGGGGTGTTGATCCTGATCTGGTTTCTCATGCGCTGACGGCTTCCTGGGTCAGTTGATGCAGATCCAGTCCGCCGTTCTGTTCGGCGCGGATCAGCAGGCGGCAAATGGCGCTGTGGTCGAGGTTGGGGTGCAGTTCGGCGAGCATGCCGATGCGCATCCAGTGCTCGGCCTGCGCGTTGATCGAGCGACTGAGTGCGTTGCTGGAGATGCGCAGATTTTCGTGCATGTCCTCTGAAATCTTTACGATGCCCATATATGAATCCAATACGATATGTATATGGTTCGTATACTAGCCAAACATTGCCCACGATTGCAAACGCTCCGCCATGGAAACACGGCAGATTCGGCTCCCCTTCAGCGGCCTGATCGACTAACATGCCCGCGCCGGTTTCCACACGGAATTAACAGGGAATCCGAAATGCTTGCACAGCATCAATCGGAACTGCCCCCGCAACTGTAGGTGCCGAGCCTGCTCCTCGACTGCCACTGGTTAACCCCGGGAAGGCTGGAGCATGGCGATGACGCATCAGTCAGGAGACCTGCCGGCACAGTGACTGACTAACCGGCGGGGTGTCCGGGAAGGACATCGTGCCGTGCGCATTTTCCCCGTGCCGGCCTTGCGCAATTTCCACGACCGCGCCCGAGGTGTGTTTCCAGACCGTACCCGCCCGCTCCCGTACGGTTCCCCTGGAGACTGCCCCATGCTGCTGCCCCGCGTTGCCACCCTGCTCACCGGTCTGAGCCTTTGCGCCCTCGCGCAAGCGGCGCCGACCGCGTATCCGCTCACCGTGGAAAACTGCGGCAGCAGCCTGACCTTTCAACACGCACCCACTCGCACGGTAACTATCGGCCAGGCCGGCACCGAGATGCTCTACGCCTTGGGTCTGGGCGACAAGGTCGTCGGCACTTCGCTGTGGTTCAACGACGTGCTGGGCACATACAAAGCGCAAAACAATACGATCGAGCGCCTCGCCGATAACGAGCCGAGTTTCGAAGCGGTGATCGGCAAACGCCCGGAGCTGGTTGCCGTCGAGCTGGAATGGATGGTCGGCCCGCAAGGCGCGGTCGGCACCCGCGAGCAGTTCCATGAACTGAAGATTCCGACCTACCTGCTGCCCTCCGATTGCGAAGCCAAGGATAACCTCGTCGGTGCGGACGGCACGCGGCTGGCGCCGTTTCGCATCGACAGCATCTACAAAGGCGTAAGCCAACTGGCGGCGATTTTCGACGTGCAGGTGCGTGGCGAACAGCTCAATGAGCAGCTCAAGGCCAGCCTCGCGCAATCGATCGCCACCGCGAAAAACCAGCAGCGCAAAGACGTCAGCGCCCTGGTGTGGTTCTCCAGCGCCGAGATGGACATCGAGCCGTTCGTGGCCGGGCACAAAGGTGTTCCCGATTTCATGCTCAGCACCCTCGGCGTGCGCAACATCGTCGAGTCGGATGAAGAATGGCCGACCGTTGGTTGGGAAACCATCGCCAAGGCCAACCCGACGTTCCTGGTCATCGCGCGCATGGATCGCCGGCGTTTCCCGGCGGACGATTATCAGAAGAAACTCGCATTCCTGCGCAGTGATCCGGTGACGCGCAACATGGACGCGGTCAAGCACAACCGCATCATCATCCTCGACGCCATGGCCATGCAGGCCAGCCTGCGCACCTTCGATGGCCTCGCGCAACTGGCTAGCGCCATCAACGGCTACGACCTGTCGCAATGAGCAGACGCCTGATCCGTGCCCTGCTGGTTCTGTTGACGCTGTCGGCCGCGCTGCTCGGCGGCGTGGCCATTGGTGAGACTTCAATCGAGCCGAGCGTGGTGTTGCAGGTGCTGGCGAACAAGCTCTGGGGTGGCGGTTATGTGCTCGACCCGATCGACGAAGGCATCGTCTGGAACTATCGCCTGACCCGCGCGCTGGTCGCGGCGGCCTGTGGTGCCGGCTTGGCGACGTGCGGGGTAATCCTGCAATCGCTGCTGCGCAATCCGTTGGCCGATCCGTATCTGCTGGGGATTTCCGCGGGAGCCTCGACCGGCGCGGTGATGGTCGCCCTGCTCGGCGTCGGCGCCGGAGCGATCTCGCTGTCGGCCGGTGCCTTTGCCGGTGCGGTGACTGCATTCGTACTGGTGATTCTGTTGGCGCGGGTCAGCGGCTCGGCGAGCGGCACCGGGCAGATCATTCTTGCCGGGATCGCCGGCTCGCAGCTGTTCAACGCCCTCACCGCTTTTCTGATCACCCGCTCGGCCAGTTCGGAACAGGCGCGCGGCATCATGTTCTGGCTGTTGGGCAATCTCGGTGGTGTGCGCTGGCCGTCGGTGTGGCTGGCGGTGCCGGTAGCGCTGCTGGGTCTGGTGGTGTGCCTGTGGCATCGCCGGGCGCTGGATGCGTTCACCTTTGGCGCGGATTCGGCGGCCTCTCTCGGCATTCCGGTACGCCGTGTGCAGATTCTATTGATTGGCTGCGCCGCGCTGGTCACGGCGGTGATGGTGTCGATCGTCGGCTCGATCGGTTTCGTCGGCCTGGTGATTCCTCACGCCGCGCGGTTGTTGCTCGGCACAGGTCATGCGCGCCTGCTGCCGGCCAGTGCGCTGGGCGGCGCGGTGTTTCTGATTGCCGCCGATGTGCTGTCGCGCACCCTGATCAAGGGTCAGGTGATTCCGGTCGGCGTGATCACCGCGCTGGTCGGCGCACCGGTGTTCGCGCTGATTCTGGTGGGTCGGAGATCGGCGCGATGAACCCGGTTCTGAGTTGTGCTGGTGTGGGCTTCAAGGTGCGTGGTGCCGAGTTGCTCAATGATGTCAGTCTCGATGTGCAGCGCGGCGAAACCCTCGGTATCGTTGGCCCGAACGGCTCCGGCAAATCCACTTTGCTGAAACTGCTCGCCGGCCTGCGTGAACCGAGCACAGGCCAAGTGCAGCTCGACGGCCAGGCGCTTTGCAAATTGTCCCGGCGCAGCATCGCGCAAACGCTCGCCGTGGTTGAACAGCAGGCCGATACCGACGATGGCATCCGCGTGTTCGACGCCGTGGCGCTCGGGCGCACGCCGTGGTTGTCGGCGCTGCAACCGTGGTCGCCGGCCGATGACGCCATCGTCGAGCAAGCGCTGGTCGACGTCGACGCCGTGCATCTGCGCAACCGCCTCTGGCGCAGCCTCTCCGGCGGTGAACGCCAGCGCGTGCACATCGCCCGCGCCTTGGCGCAGCGCCCGCAGATTCTGCTGCTCGACGAACCGGCCAACCACCTCGACATCCAGCATCAATTGAGCATTCTGCAAGTGGTGCGCGCACTGCCGGTGACTACGCTGATCGCCCTGCACGACCTCAATCAGGCACTCAAGTGCGATCGCCTGGCGGTGCTGGAACGCGGGCGGCTGGTGGCATTGGGCGAGCCGCTGCAAGTGCTGACGCCGGAGCGCTTACAAACGACCTTCGGGGTCAGGGCGCACTATCTGACGGATCCGTTCGATGGTGCGCAGATATTGCGTTTTCATTCATGAACGATTGCATGTGCGTGGTCTGCCAGACCGGGTCCTTATCGACCTGAACAATGGCGAAACCCTGGCGCTGCCAGAACTCGATGGCGCCCGGCAGAAACGGATGGGTGTGCAGGTAGATCAGCTCCACGCCGTTGGCCAGCGCGTGTTCCTTCAACGCTCGATACAGCGCGCCTGCAAGACCCGAGCGGCGCTGAGAAGGCAGGACGAACAGGCGCACGACTTCCACCACTTTCAGGGTGGGATAGGCGAGTTCCGGGAAGCGTCGGTCGTAGGGCAAATAACCGATCGAGGCGACGATCTGCCCTGCATGACGAGCGATCAGAAAGCAGCCTGCGCCGTGCAGATAAACCTCGGCGAAACGCGCCAGATCGTCAGGCGTGCCGGAGGCGCTGAGTTTGGGAAACAGCTCGGCGCGGGCCTTGAGGGTGAAATCGAGGATGGCCGGGATGTCGGCTTCAGAGGCGGCTTGAATGACTGGCTGCGGGTCCATGGGTGCGGGAGGTACCTGGGTTGCGGTGGGTCACGGTAACAATTGCCCTTTCAAGATGCCATGGGCAAACCTGCCCTCGAATCATGTACAAGAACCTGTGGGAGCGAGCCTGCTCGCGAAGGCGTCAGGTCATTCGACATTGATGTCGATTGACACACCGCTTTCGCGAGCAGGCTCGCTCCCACAGGGGTTATGTATTTCAAGACCGTAAAATCAGGCCCACTCTTTGCGCAGTTGCCGCGCGGCTGTGACCATGTGCACCAACGCCGCTTCGGTTTCTGGCCAGGCACGGGTTTTCAGGCCGCAATCCGGATTGACCCACAGACGCTCAGCCGGAATGCGCCGGGCAGCTTTGCGCAGCAGCCCGACCATCTCCGCCACATCTGGAATGCGTGGCGAGTGAATGTCGTACACGCCCGGGCCGATGTCGTTCGGGTAGGCGAACGCTTCAAATGCCTCGAGCAGTTCCATGTCCGACCGTGAGGTTTCGATGGTGATGACATCGGCGTCCATCGCCGCGATCGACTCGATCACATCGTTGAACTCGCTGTAGCACATGTGCGTATGGATCTGCGTCTCGTCGCGCACGCCGGAGGCGCACAGGCGGAACGCTTCGCTCGCCCAGTGCAGATACGCCGGCCACTGCGCCCGGCGTAACGGCAAGCCCTCACGGAACGCCGCTTCGTCGATCTGCACGATGTTGATTCCGGCGGCTTCCAGATCATTGACTTCATCACGGATCGCCAGCGCCAGTTGTCGTGCCTGGACCTCACGGCTGACGTCTTCGCGAGGGAACGACCACATGAGCATGGTCACCGGACCGGTCAGCATGCCTTTCATGATCTTGTCGGTCAGGCTTTGGGCGTAGCGGATCCACTCGACCGTCATTGCTTGCGGGCGGCTCAGGTCGCCGAAAATCACCGCCGGTTTCACGCAACGCGAACCGTAGCTCTGCACCCAGCCGAAGCGGGTAAAAGCGTAGCCATCGAGTTGTTCGGCGAAATACTCGACCATGTCGTTACGCTCAGCCTCACCGTGCACCAGCACATCCAGCCCGAGGCGCTCCTGAATTTCCACCGCGTGGCGGATTTCGCTGTGCATGGCGTCGGTGTAATCTGCCGCGCTGAGCTTGCCCTGCTTGTAGGCCTGACGCGCCAGACGAATCGCCGCCGTTTGCGGAAACGAGCCAATGGTGGTGGTCGGGAACAGCGGCAGATCAAGCTTGCGTCGCTGTTTGGCAATGCGCTGGGCAAACGGCGATTGACGTTGCGCATCGTAGGCCGTGATCGCCGCTACCCGTGCTTGCACCGCCGGTTTGTGAATGCGCGGCGAGGCGGCGCGACTGGTCTGCACCGCACGGCTCTGCGCCAATGCGCGCAGCACCTGCGGCGCTTCCGGCTCGCTGACCGCCTGGGCGAGCACGGCGACCTCTTCGCACTTCTGCACGGCAAACGCCAGCCAGCTTTTCAGTTCGGCATCGAGCTGGTCTTCACGACTCAGGTCCACCGGGCTGTGCAGCAACGAACAGGACGGCGCCACCCACAAACGATCACCCAGACGCTCATGGGCATGACGCAGCGTCGCCAGCGCGTTCTGCAGATCGCAGCGCCAGACGTTACGACCGTTGACCACACCGAGGGACAGCACTTTGTAGGCCGGCAGGCGATCCAGAATGGTCGGGTACTGATCCGGGGCGCGCACCAGATCGATGTGCAGGCCATCGACCGGCAGGTTCGCTGCCAGGCCGAGGTTTTCTTCCAGGCCACCAAAGTAGGTGGCGAGCAGTTTTTTCAGCGGATCGCGCTGGATCTGGTTGTAGGCGCGCTCGAAGGCATTCTTCCAGTCCTGCGGCAGATCGAGCACCAGGATCGGCTCATCGATCTGCACCCACTCCACGCCCAGTGCCGCCAGCCGCGCAAAGATCTGCCCGTACAGCGGCAGCAGGCGATCGAGCAAATCGAGCTTGTCGAAATCGGCGCCTTTGGTTTTGCCCAGCCACAGATAGGTCAACGGGCCGATGATCACCGGTTTGACGTTGTGCCCCAGCGCACGGGCTTCTTCGGTTTCTTCAAACAACTGCTCCCAACCCAGCTGGAACTGTTGATCAGCGCTGAATTCCGGCACGAGGTAGTGATAGTTGGTGTCGAACCACTTGGTCATCTCCTGAGCGGGAGCGCCGCCGCAGCAAGCGGTGCTGACACCCCGGGCCATGCTGAACAGGGTTTGCAGCGTAGCTTTGCCGTGGTGCGGGCGGAAGCGCTCGGGGATCACGCCGAACATCAGCGAGTGGGTCAGCACCTGGTCGTACCAGGCGAAATCGCCGACCGGCAGCAAGTCGATGCCGGCGTTTTTCTGCAGATCCCAATGGGCCTTGCGCAGCTCACGCCCGACCTCACGCAGGCCCGCTTCGTTCAGTTCTCCTTTCCAGAACGCCTCTTGCGCTTTCTTCAGTTCGCGGTCGCGACCGATGCGCGGAAATCCAAGGGAATGGGCCAGTGCCATGAGAACAACTCCAGGTGCTTATTCGATGGCGGCCATTGTCGGGAACGGCGCTTGATGAAACAAACTCAATCTATTCTTGATCATCACAAGTTCTACTCATGCAAGATTCCGCGCGCAGGTGCCGCCGAAGGCTGCGATCTTCAGGCTGCGGGACGCAGAGCGTCCCCGGCGGCATTCCCACGCAGAGCGTGGGAACGATCATAACTGCCACGCCCAGATCAAGCTTTTGTCGCGGCGAAGACGCCCTTTGAATACTCGATGACGCCTCGCTGTAAACACGTTCGAACTGTTCCGGCAGCTTGGCAAATTCGTTCTATCGTTAGATCCAAATGGCTGGATTTCTGAGGGATTAAAGGTTGCGAGGGAAGATGTCTGCGCCTAAGTTGCACGCGAGTCTTTTCCCCGCGATCGGAACGCGATCAACACCATAAAGAGGTGAAGAAATGTCGAAGGAATCACGCCCTGCCGTGCTTGGGCTGATAGGCAATACTCCGCTGGTTCAGGTCACCCGTTTTGATACCGGACCGTGCACGCTGTTTCTCAAACTCGAATCGCAGAATCCCGGCGGCTCGATCAAGGACCGCATCGGTCTGGCGATGATCGACGCCGCTGAACGTGACGGCCGCCTGCAACCGGGCGGCACGATTGTCGAGGCCACCGCCGGCAACACTGGCCTGGGTCTGGCACTGGTCGGCCGTGCCAAAGGCTATCGCGTGGTGCTGGTGGTGCCGGACAAGATGTCCACCGAGAAAGTCCTGCACTTGAAGGCCATGGGCGCCGAAGTGCACATCACCCGCTCCGATGTCGGCAAGGGTCATCCCGAGTATTACCAGGACGTCGCCGCGCGTTTGGCCAAGGATATTCCCGGGGCGTTTTTCGCCGATCAGTTCAATAATCCCGCCAACCCGCTGGCCCATGAATGCAGCACCGCGCCGGAGATCTGGGCGCAGACCGAACATGATCTGGACGCCATCGTCGTCGGTGTCGGTTCGGCCGGGACGCTTACCGGGCTGAGTCGTTTCTTCAAGCGCGTGCAACCGGATCTGGAAATGGTCCTCGCCGATCCGATAGGCTCGGTGATGGCGCAATACAGCCGCGACGGCACCTTGCCGACGCCCGGTTCGTGGGCGGTCGAGGGTATCGGCGAAGACTTCATTCCGTCGATTACCGACCTGTCCAGCGTGCGTCACGCCTATTCGATCAGCGATGCAGAAAGCTTCGATCACGCCCGCCAGTTGCTCAAGGCCGAGGGCATTCTCGGTGGCTCATCGACCGGCACCCTGTTCGCTGCCGCGCTGCGTTATTGCCGTGAACAGACCGAGCCGAAACGCGTGGTCAGTTTTGTCTGCGACACCGGCACGCGTTACCTGTCGAAGGTCTACAACGACCAGTGGATGACCGATCAAGGCCTGTTGCAACGCAAGGGCTACGGCGATTTGCGCGACTTGATCGCCCGGCGTTTCGAGGACGGCCGGGTGATCAGCGTCGGCCCTGACGACACCCTGCTCACCGCGTTCCAGCGCATGCGTCTGGCGGATGTTTCGCAACTGCCGGTGCTGATCGAAGGCAAGCAACTGGTGGGCGTGATCGACGAGTCCGACATCCTGCTCGGCGTGCATGAAGACGCCGCCCGCTTCAGCCAGTCGGTGTCCAGCGTGATGACCGACAAACTGCAAACCCTCGCCCCGGCTGCGACCCTGGCCGAGCTGGAAGCGGTGCTCAGCCGCGGCCTCGTTGCGATCATCGCCGACGCCTCCGGCTTCCATGGCCTGATCACCCGCACCGACATGCTCAACCAATTACGGAGATCCCTTGCATGAGTCAGCACGACGATAAATCCCAAGGCTTCGCCACCCGGGTGATCCACGCCGGGCAGGAGCCGGACCCGACCACCGGCGCGCTGATGCCGCCGATCTACGCTAACTCCACCTACCTGCAAGACAGCCCCGGCGTGCACAAGGGTTTCGACTACGGCCGCTCGCACAACCCGACGCGCTTCGCCCTGGAACGCTGTGTCGCCGACCTCGAAGGCGGCACCCGCGCATTCGCCTTCGCCTCAGGGCTGGCGGCGATTTCCACGGTGCTGGAATTACTCGATGCCGGCTCGCACATCGTCTCCGGTAACGACTTGTACGGCGGCACGTTCCGCCTGTTCGACAAGGTCCGCCAGCGCAGCGCCGGGCATCGCTTCAGCTTCGTCGATCTGGCCGACCTGTCGGCGTTCGAAGCCTCGCTGCAGGACGACACGCGCATGGTCATGGTCGAAACCCCGACCAATCCGCTGCTGAGTCTGTCGGACCTGGCCGGAATCGCGCGCATCTGCCGCGCTCGCGGGATCATCTGCGTCGCCGACAACACCTTCGCCAGCCCGTACATCCAGCGTCCGCTCGAGTTGGGTTTCGACATCGTCCTGCACTCGACCACCAAATACCTCAACGGCCACTCCGACGTGATTGGTGGCATCGCCGTGGTCGGGCAGAACGCCGAACTGGCGGAAAAACTCGGTTTCCTGCAAAACGCCGTCGGCGCGATTTCCGGACCGTTCGATGCGTTCCTGACCTTGCGCGGGGTGAAAACCCTGGCGCTGCGCATGGAGCGCCATTGCAGCAACGCCCTGGATCTGGCGCAGTGGCTCGAGCAGCAACCGCAGGTCAAGCGCGTCTACTATCCGGGCCTGACGTCGCATCCGCAGCATGAACTGGCCAAGCGGCAGATGCGCGGTTTCGGCGGAATGATTTCCGTCGACCTGAACAGCGATCTCGCCGGCGCACGGCGCTTTCTCGAGAACGTGAAGATCTTTGCGTTGGCGGAAAGTCTGGGCGGTGTGGAAAGCCTGATCGAACATCCGGCGATCATGACGCATGCGACGATTCCACCGGAAACCCGCGCGAAGCTGGGGATTGGCAATGGGCTGGTGCGGCTGTCGGTCGGGGTTGAAGACGTCGAAGATTTGCGCGCTGACCTGGCGCACGCACTGGCGAAAATCTAGAACCCCAAAAACCACCAGGCCCGCATGACGCGGGCTTGGTGCTTAGAGAGGTTTACAGGGCATTCTCGACCGCTTCGCCTTGTCGATCACGCAGGCCGCGTAATGTCGCGCGCAACTCGGCCGGGCGTACCGGTTTCGACAGAATGGCAATCTGCCGATCGTGCAGGGCAGCCTGAATCCTTTCGACGTCGTGGCCGGTGATGATCATTGCCGGCACTGCCCAACCGCGCTGCCTGCGCACCTCATCGATGCACTCGATGCCGGTAGCGTGAGTACCGAGGTCATAGTCGGCGACGATGATGTCGCAGTCAGTCACCAGATTCTCCGCCGACCACTCGGCCTGCACCACACAGCCCCAGCGCTCGAGCAACGCCGAAGTCGCCAGCAGCACGTTGCGGTCATCCTCCACCAGGCACACCTTCAGCCCTGTCAACAATCCGACCTGCCGCGCTTCACCGCGAACGACCAGTGACTGCGGCGCCGCCACGATCGGCACACCCGCAAGGGTCACAGCAGTGCCGCGCCCCAACTGTGAACGCAGAGCAACTTGCACATCGATCAGTTCACCAAGACGCTTGATGATCGACAGGCCCAGCCCTACGCCTTCAACGTCTTTGTCCCGCACTTGCCGAACCCTATAAAACTCCTCGAAGACCTTGTGCAGATGCTCTTGGGCAATACCATTGCCGCAGTCATAAACAACAATGGCCAGCCCTGCCCCGCGTTTACGCACGCCGATCAACACTGGCCGCTGCGCGCCGTATTTGAAGCAGTTGGAGAGCACGTTCTGCACCATGGTCGCCAGCAGCGCCGGGTCGGTTCTGACCCAGTAGTTGCACGGTCGCAGCCGCAGCTCGACACCCGCCCAACGCGCCGCTTCCTGATGTTGGCGGATCAGGTCCGCGAGCCATTCGCCGAGATTCAGCGTTTGCCATTTCGCCTCGACCCGGCCGTTATCCAGCGTATAAAGATCGAGAATCGAACGGAACAACTGCGAGACGTTAAGCAGCGAGCGGTCGATGTTATCGACCAGCCGCCGCTCGTCATCGCCCAAACGCGACTCGCGAAGACAGGCAGTGAACAAGCCGATGGAATGAATCGGCTGACGCAAATCGTGGCTGGCCTGCGCGAGGAAGCGCGATTTCTCCAGATTCGCCGCCACCGCTTCTTCCGACGCCTTGCGCGTGCGCTCCAATAGCAAGTGCGCATAAAACGGGATCACCGTGCTGGTGATCAGCAGCATCAAAACCATGAACGGCTGCGCCTGCCAATAGGGCGTCAGGCGATAGACCACCAGCAGCGCCAGCAATGCAAGGCCGGTGGCAATCGCCAGATAGCGCGAGCCGTAGCGCATGCCGTTGCCGAGATTGACCCAGACCATCACCGCGTACAGAGGCAGCGCCGCCTCGCCGCCAATCACCAGACCAAAACAGGTGCCGGTGTAATCGTGGACCATGGCGAAAATCCGTCGCGCCGGATAATGCCCCGGCCAGCGCGCAATGGCCTGGCGGAACACGATCGAGGCGAGCAGAAACAGGACAATGTAAGTGATGACCGGCAGGTACGTATCGAATCGATGCCCCGGCAGAAAACCCAGCACCACCATGTACACCACCGCAATGGCGGCGATGATGATGCGTAGGTTGGCCTGGTCGAGTTCGGTGTTTTTCTCAAACTTCATGGTAAACGTCCTTGTGCAGCGATCGTCAGTTTCGGAAGCAGCCTACAGGCAACCTTCGCGTCCGATGCTAAGGTGCAGGCCTTGAATCACGCCTGACCCAGGGAGGGTCACGTCATGACATGCCGGATCATCATAGCCGACGATCACCCACTGTTTCGCGAGGCGATGTTGCGCACGGTCCTGCGTCTGCTGCCCGACGCAATTGTCGAAGAGGCCGGCGACTTCGACGCCGTGCTCGCGCTGCTGGCAGTGGGCACCGAACCCGATACGCTGATGCTCGATCTGCGTTTTCCCGGGCTGACCTGCATAAGCCAGCTCGCCGACTTGCGCCAACGATTGCCGCGCACCACGTTGATCGTGGTGTCGATGGTCGATGACCAGACGCTGATCAGTGAGGTCATGGCGGCGGGCATTGACGGCTTCATCGGCAAGAACATTGCGCCAGATGAAATCGGTCAGGCGATTCTGGCAATCCGTGAAGGCGAGGTGCTGGTGAAGTCGGCGCCGTCCGGCTTGTTGCCGCTGGAAACCGCAACGACGCTGACGCCGCGTCAACAGGACGTGCTGCGGTTGATCGCGCAAGGCAAGACCAACAAGGAAATCGCCCGTGAACTGGACATTTCGCCGTTCACGGTGCGCATCCATGTGTCTTCGTTGTTGCGCACGCTGGACGTGCCGACGCGAGCCGCAGCGGCGGTCAAGTACTCGGGGCTGTGAAGGGTTTTACGGGTCGACCTGCGCCATCAGATCCGGCACCGACTCCGGGCGCTTGGCATAGCGCTGGGCCAATACCGCGCAGACCATCAGCTGAATCTGATGGAACAGCATCAGCGGCAGAATCAGCACGCCGATGGTGCTACCTGCAAACAGTACCTGCGCCATCGGCACACCGGTGGCCAGGCTCTTTTTCGAGCCGCAGAACAGAATGGTGATGCGGTCTTCCTGGTTGAAACCGAATGCCTTGCCCAACAGCGTCGAGGCCACCAGCACCAGCGCCAGCAGAATGCAGCAGACCGCCACCAGCCCGAGCAACTCGAACAACGGAATCTGCTGCCAGATGCCTTCGTTGACCGCTTCGCTGAATGCGCCGTAAACCACCAGCAGAATCGAACCCTGATCAACGAATTTCAGCCAGTTCTTGTTGCGCCCTACCCACGCGCCGATCCAGCGGCGGGCGATCTGCCCGGCGATAAATGGCAGCAGCAACTGCACGCTGATTTTCACGATCGCTTCGAGGGTCGAACCGCCGTCGCCGTGGACGTTGAGCAGCAACGTCACCAGCAGTGGCGTGAGAAAAATCCCGAACAGGCTGGACGCCGCCGCGCTGCAGATGGCTGCCGGAATATTGCCCCGCGCCAGCGAAGTGAACGCGATGGCCGACTGCACCGTGGCTGGCAATGCGCAGAGGTAGAGCATGCCCATGTACAGCTGATCGCCGATCAGCGGTGACAGCAATGGCTTCAGCGCCAGACCGAGTATCGGAAACAACACGAAGGTCAGACCGAACACCAGCAGATGCAGACGCCAGTGGCCTGCGCCGGCAATGATCGATTCGCGCGACAGCTTGGCGCCGTGCAGGAAAAACAGCAGGGCGATGGCGATGTTCGTGAGCCAGCCGAAGCCGACCGCGACCTGGCCGCTGGCGGGCAGAAAGCTCGCCAGCACGACAACAGCGATCAAAGTCAGGGTGAAGTTATCGGGCAGAAAACGGGGGCGCGTCATGAGGTTCATCCGGGGGTTGCCAGTGCGTGCCGACGACTCTAACGTGACTGGCCATTACCGACTAACGCCGAAGAGCCACAAGATGCCGCCTAAAGGACATGCCAAGAGCGTTCGCCGCAGTGTTCCCGGGTTGCCCAGCCTGCCGCGTCCTGTGTATGGACGTACCGAATCACTGCCCAATCGCGCCCTCACCCGCCGTCATAGCCATCCGTGGGTGCAGTTGTCCTACGCGATTCAAGGCGTGCTCGAAGTGCAGACCAGCGCCGGGCGTTTCGTCGCGCCGCCGGAGCGTGCAGTGTGGATTCCGGCCGGCGTGCCGCACCGGGTGTTCAGCGCGCCACACACTGAAATGCGCAGCCTCTACATCGACAGCCGCGTCACCGGTTGGGCGGCCGAACATTGCCATGTACTCGGCGTCAGCGATCTGCTCAGGGAGTTGATCCGCGCTTTCAGTCTGGTCCCGGTGGAATATGACGAGAGCGGCCCTGACGGACGCCTGGCCCAGGTCATCCTCGACCAACTCGCGGACGCGCCGACCATCGACCTGATGCTGCCGCTGCCGCAAGACGCGCGCCTGAAGCAGATCTACCAGAGCCTGGAGCAACACCCGGAACAGCAGACCACCCTGAGCCACTGGAGCGAAAAATTCGGCGTCACCGAAAAGACTCTGACGCGGCTGTTTCAGCGCGACACCGGCCTGACCTTCCGCGCCTGGCGCCAACGCCTGCGCCTGCTCGGGGCGCTGACGCCTTTGGAAAAAGGTGAGCGTGTAACTGATGTTGCGCTGGCCTGCGGATACGACTCCACCTCGGCGTTCATCGCCGCGTTTCGTCAGCAGTTTGGTGAGACGCCGGGGGAGTTTTTTCGTTGAGAATCAATTGATGTGACAGTTCGGCAAGGGAGCGAATAGCACAACTCCAGAAACGCCACAACTGACAAGTCTGACAGTTGTCAGCGCAATCCATAAAGCCTAGCGTTTGACAGGAGCGCTTGCTGTTATTCCGCTCCACACACTGAAGACTAAGGAGCTATCAATGACTGAGATCGAACTCGCTGAACATGGACTTGACAGAGCTAAAACGCCTCTTTCCCGTCACAGTAAAGAATTCACGGAAGCAGAGTATTACAAAGTCGTTTTCTTACCCACATTCCCTCTGATCGAAGAATTCAAGCCTAACAAATACGTTTATGCCTCTCTGACTGAAAATAGCATCAGCGTCCTCGGGACCCATGATTCTGCCAATGATTTTTATCAGCTTTCCATTGTCATGCCTCGCGACGTTAAAAACGGCAGATATGATGTTGTCGAATCGGGCAATGGCGGAGTGAGTTGCACTGTGATCGCAGGAAACATTGGTTACTCTGGCAGGAATGGCACCGTCACCATTGAACAAGATAAAACTCGCCAGTCAATCAAGGCGACATTCGACTATGAATTTCTATACAAGAGACAAATCTACAGAGTGGAAAGCGGAAAACTGTTCCTGCTGGCAACAGGGCCTCTATGAGCAAGGCATGTTGTGCAGGTACCTCAGCGCCAGCACGTGACGCCGCCGCCAAGCGTTCGGATGCTTCGTTTTTAACGAACTGTTACGCAGAAATAAACGATTTTTCTTTGCCACAAATCAGTCGCTAGCATGGCCCTGTCTGACCCTGAGCAAATAAAAGACAGGAGAGCGTGCCATGCCTGCCACGAACATCAATATCGGCGAACCCTGGATGTGGGGCGCCTTCATCGTTTTCGTTCTGGCCATGCTGGCCCTGGACTTGTTTGTCTTCGGCGGGCGCAAGGCGCACCGGGTGTCGGTGCGGGAAGCACTGGCCTGGGTGGTTGCCTGGTGCCTGTTGGCGCTGAGTTTTGCCGGTCTGCTCTGGTGGTACCTGCACGGCGAATTCGGCGGTGAGATCGCTCGGCAGAAAACCCTGGAATTTCTCACCGGCTATCTGATCGAGCAGTCCCTGTCGATCGACAACATGTTCATCTTCGTGATGATCTTCAGCTACTTCGCGGTGCCACCGGAATTGCAACGACGAGTGCTGCTGTACGGCGTGCTGGGCGCGATTGTCATGCGCGCGATCATGATTTTCGCCGGTGTGTGGCTGGTGTCGCAGTTCGAATGGCTGCTATATGCCTTCGGTGTGTTCCTGATCATCACCGGGATCAAGATGCTGGTGTTCGCTGATCATCAACCGGATCTGGAAAAGAATCCGATACTGCGCTGGGTTCGCGGGCATATGCGCATCACCAGTGGCTTTCATGGCGAGCGGTTTTTCATCCTGCAGAACGGCGTGCGCTGGGCGACTCCGATGTTCCTCGTGCTGGTGCTGATCGAGGCCAGCGACCTGATGTTCGCGGTCGACAGCATCCCGGCGATCTTCGCCGTCACCACCGACCCGTTCATTGTGTTCACCTCGAACATCTTCGCGATCATGGGCCTGCGCGCGTTGTACTTCCTGCTGGCGGACATGGCTGATCGTTTTCATTTGCTCAAGTATGGGTTGGCGGTCGTGCTGGTGTTCATCGGCGGCAAGATGGTGCTGATGCCGTGGTTCCACATGCCGGTGGAATGGTCGCTGGCAATAGTCGGGTCGGTGATTCTCGGGTCGGTGCTGTTGAGCCTGGTGACTTCCCGCGAAGCTGAACGCCGCACGGAATGACAGCACCCAACCCCACTTGTGGGAGCGAGCCTGCTCGCGAATGCGCCGGATCATTCAACATCTGAGTTGAATGACACCCCGCTTTCGCGAGCAGGCTCGCTCCCACATTTGAAGTGCGGTGCTCTTATTTATCGGATTTGATACTGGTCCACACCCGCGTGCGCACGCGCTCCATTTTCTGCGGCAACGGTTGCACCACGTACAGGGTTTTCAACGCTTCGCTGGTCGGGGTCAGGTTGGGGTTGTCGGTAATGTCCTTGTTGACCAGTGGCATCGAGTCCTTGTTGGCGTTCGGATAGCCGAGGAAATCGCTGATCGGTGCGATCACTTTCGGATCGAGCAAGTGGTTGAGGAATTCGTGGGCCTCGGCAACGTTCTTCGCGCTCTTCGGAATGGCGAACGTATCGAACCAGATCGGTGCGCCCTCCTTTGGCAAACGCCAGTCGACCACCACGCCATTTCCCGCTTCTTTGGCGCGATTACCGAACTGATAAAAACTGCCGGAGTAACCGATCGCCACACAGATGTCGCCATTGGCGATGTCGGTCATGTACTTGGCCGAGTGGAAGTAGGTCACGTAGGGACGGATTTTCAGCATCAAGGCCTTGGCCTTTTCGTAGTCCGCCGGGTTCTGGCTGTTCGGATCCAGGCCGAGATAATGCAGGGCCAGCGGCAGGATCTCCGACGGCGAATCGAGCATCGCTACGCCGCAGGCCTTGAGCTTTTCCATGTTCTCGGGCTTGAACACCAGATCCCAGCTGTCTACCGGCGCATTGTCGCCCAGGGCAGCCTTGACCTTGGCCGGGTTGAAACCGATCAACACCGTGCCGTACATGTACGGCACGCCGTATTGGTTGCCGGGGTCGTTGGCATCGAGCAACTTGAGCAACGCCGGATCCTGATGCTGCCAGTTCGGCAGTTTCGACTTGTCGAGTTTCTGGAACACGCCGGCCTTGATCTGGGTGTCGAGGAACTGGTTGGACGGCACCACCAGGTCGTAACCGGAGTTGCCTGTCAGCAGTTTGGCTTCCAGCGATTCATTGGTGTCGAAGGTGTCCCAGGTCACTTTGATCTTGCTTTGCTCAGCGAAATCCTTGGGCACTGACGGCAGGACGTAATCCGCCCAGTTGTACACCCGCAGTTCGCGCTGCTCGGCCTGGACGGCGCTGGCCAGCAGCGTCAGCCCACATACAGTGGCGCCCAGAATGCGTTGGATCGTGACCATGGTTGTTTCCCCGAATGCGACGTGAGATCGATGGTTTTTATGTTCTTTACACGGCAGTGGCTGTAACGATAGCCGAGGGCAAAAAGGGTAAAGCGCGTTTGTTATGGCTTTGATTCTTGCTGACAGCGCAGCCGGATGACAGTAGACGGCGGGCCAAAAGGGGATCGATATGGCCAATGTCCGTGACCGCGGAAATGCGCAAACAAAAATGCCCGGCTCTGGGCCGGGCATTGCTGGATTGCGATTGCAGTCAGTCGGTATAGCCGAGTCTGGCCGCCCTGCTCTGCTGCACCTTCCCGCGAGTTGCCAGGCAGTAATACAGCGGCACAGTGACTACCAGGCCAACCAGCCATGACAGATCCGCACCTTCCACCAGATTGGCGTACGGCCCGACGTACATCGAGGTGTTGGCAAAAGGCAGTTGCACGATGATGCCGATGAAGTAGGCAATGATCGCGTGCAGGTTGAAGCGCCCGTAGATCCCGCCGTCAGCGCGGAAGATCGAGGTGATGTCGTAGTTGCCGCGCTTGATCAGATAGAAGTCGATCAGGTTGATCGAGGCCCACGGCACCAGCACCAGCAACAACGCCAGAATCAGCCCGATGAATTCGGAAATGAAATCCGCCGACGCACCGAGGGCGACCACGCAGCAACCGGCCAGGATCACGCTCGACAACACCACGCGCACCTTGATGCTCGGCGTCCATTGGCTGGCGAAGGTCTGGATGGAGGTGATGATCGACAACACCGCGCCATACAGATTCAGCGCGTTGTGGCTGATGATATTGAGCAGAAAAAGCACCATCAGAATCGGCCCCAGCCAACCGGTGGATTGCTTGACCGCCGCCATCGCTTCAGTGCCTTCCGGCGTCGCCAGCACCGCTACCGCGCCAAAGCTGAACGACAGAATCGTGCCCAGCGTCGCGCCCAGATAAGTCGCCCAGAACGGTTTGGCAATGCCGATATCCGCTGGCAGATAACGCGAGTAGTCGGACACGTAGGGTGAAAAGCTGATCTGCCAGATGATCCCCAGCGACACCGTCGCCAGCCAGCCCGAGAGGTTGAAACTGCCGCGCGTCAGGAAGTCCGCCGGCAAGTCATGGGCGAAGATGTAGATGAACCCGGCCAACAACGCACCGCCCATCACCCAAGTACCAATGCGATTGAGCGTGTGGATGAAGTTGTAGCCGATCACACCGATCGCGGTGGCGGCCAGCGCGCCGATCAGAATGCTCAGCGGTGCCGGCACCGACGGCGCAATGCCGACGATCGATTTGCCGGCCAGCACGATGTTGGAAATGAAGAAACCGATGTAGATGAGCGCCGCGAAGAACACGATCAGCAGCGCGCCATATCGGCCGAACTGGCCGCGACTCTGGACCATTTGCGGAATGCCCATGCGTGGGCCCTGGGCCGAGGCCAGCGCAATCACCACGCCGCCGATCATATGCCCCAACGCAATCGCTAGCAGCCCCCACAACAGATTGAGATGGAACACCTGAACCACCATGGCGCCGGTGACAATAGGCAGTGGCGCGATGTTGGTGCTGAACCACAGAGTGAACAGGTCGCGGGCCTTCCCGTGGCGTTCCGCGAGTGGGACGTAATCGACCGTATGATTCTCGATCAACGGATCTTGCCGGGACATCTGGGACATATGCGTGAACTCGAGTTTGTCTGTTTTTATCTTTGTATGAAGCCAAACCGGGAGGACTCTTGGGTCGCCCCTCAGATGCAGACCATATTATGGTATTCCAAGCTTTGCACAAGCCTGATCTGCTGAATCTGTCGCTCTCTGATCCGCTATCCTCGCTGATCCCGCCCCAGTCTCGCTAGCTGAAAGCCCCGTAAACACTGAGTTTCCGACGAAAGCCGTACGTTTATCGTTTCATCAGAAAAGCCCTTGCAAGATATGTATTACGGTATACCATCAGGCCTACAAATCATAAAAACCGCGTCACACACCCGAGGACCACCCAATGATCGATGCTGCCATTTACAAACAAGTCATGGGCTCGTTCCCGTCCGGCGTCACCGTCATCACCACCCTGGACGACGACGGCCAGATCGTCGGCCTGACCGCCAGCGCGTTCAGCTCGCTGTCGATGGACCCGGCGCTGGTGCTGTTTTGCCCCAACTACAGCTCCGATTCCTATCCCGTGCTGATCAAGAACAAACGCTTTGCGATTCACCTGCTGTCCAGCGTGCAGCAAAGCGAAGCCTATGCCTTTGCCCGCAAAGGCAAGGACAAGGCGCAGGGCATCGAGTGGACACTGAGCGAACTGGGCAACCCGATCCTCGCCAATGCGACGGCGGTGATCGAATGCGAGTTGTGGCGTGAATATGAAGGTGGCGACCACGCGATCATGGTCGGCGCAGTGAAGAACCTGATCGTTCCCGAGCAGGTCGCCGGGCCGCTGGTGTATTGCCATGGCAAGATGGGCGCGTTGCCGGTTGTGGCGTGATTTTTCAAATCCGCCGAAAGCCATGTGGGAGCGAGCCTGCTCGCGAATGGAATGGGTCAGTTGTTACATTTTTGACTGACCCGACGCCTTCGCGAGCAGGCTCGCTCCCACAGGTTTTGGTGTTGCCTGGGCGACCGTGTCAGGTACGGAACCGGCTCACCAGCTGATTCAACGTCTGCGACAGCGCCGTCAGGTTCTGCGCATCCTGGCGAGTCGAGTCCGCAAGGCTCGCCACCAACTGCGCATCGCCATGAATCTGGCTGATGTGCCGATTGATGTCCTCCGCCACTTGATGCTGTTCCTCCGCCGCTGTGGCGATCTGCGTGTTCATGTCGCGAATCACGTCGACCGATTCCCGGATCAATTCAAAACTCGCCCGCGCCTCGTTGATCGACACCACGGTTTCCCGCGACACCTCAAGGCTGGCGTGCATCTGCTTGCCCATCTGATGGGTGCGCCGCGCCAGATTGCCGAGCAGTGCGTCAATCTCACCAGTGGAATCCGAGGTGCGTTTGGCCAGCGCGCGAACTTCATCGGCGACAACTGCAAAGCCCCTGCCCTGCTCACCGGCACGAGCGGCTTCGATGGCGGCGTTGAGCGCAAGCAGATTGGTCTGCTCGGCGATCGAGCGGATCGTGCCGAGGATCGACTGGATATCGTTGCTGTCCTGTTCCAGTTGCTGCATCGACTCGGCACTGTGACCGATCTCCTGGCTCAAACGCCCAACGTTGCTCACCGCCGCGTCGATCTGTTGCTGCCCGGTGTGTGCCTGACGCTGACCGTTGTCTGCCGAGTCGGCGGCCTGACTGCACGAGCGCGCGACCTCGTTGGAGGTGGCGACCATTTCGTGAAATGCGGTCGACACCATGTCCACCGCCTCGCGCTGACGCGAAGCCACGTCGGCCATTTCCGCCGAGACTTCGGTGGCGCTGCCGGAGCTGCTGTGAATCTGCCCCGCTGCCTGGCCGATGCGCTGGATCAGCGTACGGATCGCCTCGAGAAACTGGTTGAACCATCCAGCCAATTGCGCGGTTTCGTCCTGCCCGCGTACTTCCAGTCGCGCAGTCAGATCGCCCTCGCCTTGAGCAATGCCTTCGAGACCACTGGCGACACCGCGAATCGGCTTGACCATCAACCCGGCGAACCACGCACCGGCCATCGCAAACAGCAACGCGCAGACCACTGCGATAGCGCCGATCAGCCAGGTCAAACGAGTCGCCCCCGCCATCACTTCACTGGCCTTCACCAGCCCCACAAACCGCCAGCCTAACGACTGAGACGGCCAGACCAGGGCCATGTAATCCTCGCCGGCCAATTGCACCTGGACCAGGCCTTTGCCCGCCTCGGCCAGTTGCTGATAACCGTCGCCGAGATCGCTGAGTTTCTTGAAGTTGTGCGCTGGGTCGCTCGGATCGACCAGCACCGTGTTATTGGCTTCCATCAACATCAGATAACCGCTTTCACCGAGGCGGATCTGCTTGACCAGATCGGTCAATTGCTTGAGCGACACGTCGATGTTGACCACGCCGGCATTGCTTCCCAACTGGTTGTTGAAACTGCGTACGGTGCTCACCAGCACCACGTCATCCGCCGCCCAGTAATAGGCCTCGGTGCGCAGGGTCTTGCCGGGGTTGGCCATCGCCGTTTTGTACCAGGGACGGATGCGCGGATCGTAGTTGGCCAATTGCGCATCGCCCGGCCAGAACAGATAACCGCCCTGCTCGGTGCCGACGGACAGATAGGTATAGGCCGGATGCGCTTTGGCCAGGCCATCGAACAGTTTGAACAGCTGTTGATCCTGCGGCCCCATCGGCACTTGCGCGGCGTCGCTGCTCAAGTAGCGTTTGAGGCTGGTGTCGATGCTTTGCAACTGCGGGTGCTCGGCCAGGTAAGCGACGTTCTGGCTGATGCCCTCGAAAAACAGCTGCATCGCGTTTTCCACCTGACGCACTTCGCGCCCGGTGCTGTCGGTAAAGGTGTCACGCGCACCCTCGCGCACGTTGACGATGATCAGCGCTGCCACCAGTAACACCGGCAGGCTGGCGATTACCGCAAACGCCAGAGTCAGTTTTTGTTTTATGTTCATTGCTTGCGCCTTCCTTGTTCGAAGTGTCGGTCAGAAATATTTTGCGGATATTCCGTATTATGGTATACCAATATTCAATCAACCGAACAGCCGTCCTCGAAGGCGTGCTTGAATGGTGAGAAGACTCGCGAGCGCAACGCGTTCACGTCAGTTCGACAGGCCCGCACACGACCGGCCAATTACAAAAGACTCGAGGTAGCGTCATGAAATTTTCCCTGTTCGTACACATGGAACGCTGGGACGAAAGCGTCAGCCACCGCCAACTGTTCGAAGACCTGACCGAACTGACCCTGATGGCCGAGGCCGGCGGTTTCAGCACCGTGTGGATCGGCGAACACCACGCCATGGAATACACCATCTCCCCAAGCCCGATGCCGCTGCTGGCCTACCTCGCAGCGAAAACCACCACCATCCACCTCGGCGCCGGCACCATCATCGCGCCGTTCTGGCACCCACTGCGTGTCGCCGGTGAATGCGCCCTGCTCGACGTGATCAGCAACGGCCGCATGGAAGTCGGTCTCGCCCGTGGCGCCTATCAGGTTGAATTCGACCGCATGGCCGGCGGCATGCCCGCCTCCAGCGGCGGCCAGGCCCTGCGCGAAATGGTCCCGGTGGTCCGCGCCCTGTGGCAAGGCGACTACGCCCACGACGGCGACATCTGGAAATTCCCTACCTCCACCAGCGTGCCGAAGCCAATCCAGAAGCCCAACCCGCCAATGTGGATCGCCGCCCGCGACCCCGACTCGCACAACTTCGCCGTGGCCAACGGCTGCAACGTCATGGTCACGCCATTGATGAAAGGCGACGAAGAAGTCCTCGACCTGAAAAACAAATTCCAGACTGCCCTGGACAACAACCCAGACGTGCCGCGGCCACAATTGATGGTGCTGCGTCACACCCACGTGCACACGTCTGATAACCCGGACGGCTGGAAAGTCGGCGCAAAAGCCATCTCACGTTTCTATCGCACCTTCGATGCGTGGTTTGGCAACAAGCAAACGCCAGTCAATGGCTTCCTAGCGCCGAGTCCGGAAGAGAAGTTCGCCGGGCGTCCGGAGTTTGAACTGGAAAGCCTGCACAAGACCGCGATGATCGGCACGCCGGAAGAGATCATTCCGCGGATCAAGTACTATCAGGAACTGGGGGTGGATGAGTTCAGCTTCTGGTGTGATAACAGCCTGCCGCATGAAGAGAAGAAGAAGTCGCTGGAGTTGTTTATCAAGCATGTGGTGCCGGCGTTTCGCTAAAGATTTTGGAGGTTAAACCAAAACAAACGCCCCGCTTCAGACGGGGCGTTTGTTTCAATGATTGATCCTCCCATGCTGTCCATTGTCAACCTTGCCCGGCCCGAAATAGTCAGACCTATATCCTTTCAAAATAGGTGTGAAACGCTGCAATTATTTTATCCAGGGCTTTATCGTGACCTTTGAGACTCTGAAACACTGGAGAACTGATCAAGTTGCAGCTTAAAAACTCAGAAAACTCATTAGAAGCCTGCTGTGAATCGAAAGCCAGTACACCGTACTCTTCGTAAGCACTTTCAAACAATAGCCAATCAAAACTCACATTACCCATGATAACCGGATAATTTACTGTACCCTTGAAAAAATCTCGAAACCCCACGCTTAATTCGTCGACATTCTCTTGAATATTTTCCCCATCAAAAACATAACAAGTGCTGGTCAACGGTGCACTGAACAGGGCAAACGCGCGCGTCGAAAAAACTTTAAAGCTAGAGCAGAGTAAGTCATCGAGTAGATCAGCATTACTCAAAAGAGGCCTCTCAAAAAAATAAAACTCTAATCCTGGATTTCGAAAAACCATCTCGGGCAAATCTTTATTCAGTTCAAGACGACTTGATAACATCGCGGTTATCTGACGCAGTTCTTGATGTTCAAGTTTGGTGAGGCTCATTCATTCACTCTCGAATCGGATTCTAACAATCGCTTTGTTGATACCTGCAATGAAAAGGGACAGCACCTTGTCCCCTCAGCTTAAAAGGGAAATACCCACAATCACCCCAACAACCTCAACCAGTTCAATAAGCGTTACGACAAGCCTAACTCATGCGCAGAGGCCTATCTTGGTATAAATCTTTGGCGTAAGAACGGCTTGTAACTTGAAGGCGCAATTGCAATCAGCGACTCAGGGCTCGCCCCCCGGACAATAGAGTGATCAATTATCGACTCTACAAAATAATAGAGTTGCTCGGGATTTTCGCCGAGCAGCCCTTCATTAACCACTAAGAATTCTCTTATAACATCGAGCGAATTTTCCTCGGCTAAAGCGCGGCCTAGCAGTTCATAAGCGGAAATGTACAAAGCGTTCTCAATTATCCCACTGCTCCCTCCCAGGGAGGCCAACAATTGCTCCATATCATGATTCGAAAAATATGGCGAGGATTTTAGCCAAGAAAAAAAACCTATAAAATCACTACTTGAGGAGCGCACTTTCGATATCTCCAATCAACTCTCTGGCAAAACCAATATCTGACAAAAGGGGACAGTCCCCTTTTGTGCGCTTTTTTTACGTTCGACACGAATTGAAAGGTGGTTCAAAGGTGGTCTGCCCCCATTTACCCCCCAATATATTAAAGATCAGCATTTAGTTTATAAAAAACGGACTTTCCAAAAATCTTTACATGCATCCACCCAATACTTTTCTCGTGACGGAATCAAGTAGCTGAAATCGCCAGATTCAGCAATCCAACCCGGATGCACATACTCCTCATGAAATCGACCGTCATCCATATGCATGAAAATCTTTCGATCAAAATTCACGTAAAACAGAGGAAGCCGCGAGCGTATGACATTTGCATTTTTGAACAATTCCGAATCCAGACCTTCGCCTGTGAGATAGTAGTTTTCAATTCTTTCAAAAACATCTGGCTCAGCCCCAATAAAGCCTTGCAATTCGGAAGACAACAAAATCTTTACACTCGGCCCATGAAGATAGGAAGGAAAGTTCTCGTCTGTCATCTTCAAGATTCCATTCCTGAATTTCAGGCAGGATCGTTCGTATTGCTCTTGCGTGATACCTCCGTTACTCAATGACGCTCTAAGACTCTTGTCAACGTCAAGAGTAAAATTACATTTTTCATCAACAACCCAGTAACACTGAGCTGACTGAACAAAAAAACCGATGCTTTTTTCGCCGTCCCACAGGTCATCAAAAACGTCTTGATGAATATTCATTTCTTAAACTCTAAAAATTCTTCTTGAAAAAAAAGGGGGACAGCCCACCTTTTACTAAATGGTCGATTTTTTCGGCCGTCCCGGGCTCCCTCGCTGCACACGACGACCGATCATTGCCTCGACTTCAACAGCAAACTTTGAGCCGCCAAATCATTATTTACATTGGTCGCGGCACAAATCTGGTCAACCACTTCTGACTCTAAGTCTTAAAGGCACTCATGAAAATCATCAATAATTTTATCTAACGTAAGTCATCGAGACAAGTAACCAGGGAGCGAGCTCACCAATGCTCGATCAGCCTCTTGTTCCGCCCCCTTTACGCCCCTTCAACATAATTTTTGATATTTGAAAACTTGTTGGAAATCCAACATACAGACATGAAAATAGACAACGGCAGGCACAACCATTTAAACACCACTTCAAAATCCGGCTCAAAAAACAAATACATAACAGCCATCAACAAGAAAGCCATAACTAAAGTAATCGTCAGTCCAAACGAACCCTGCCAGACTTAAGTGCATAATCAGTTTAAGCACGATATTTTTTATTTCGCACCACAGTCCCACCAAACATGGAAGTTCACCTGAGGCCATCCGCAGCGATGACTTTCAAAGGTACTTTTACAAAACCTGCGCCAGCTGAAAACACAAGATCCCCGCCACTATATACTGCAGGGCCATACCCTCCGGGAATGTGGGAAAATGCGTCCTTCACCGGGTTGTAATTAGACGGGCTACCCCCCCAAGAAAATGATTATATATGCCAGACCCGCCTTCAATAGTGGGAAATGGGGACACACCAAGTTTTTAGAGTGCTTTCTAAACGTAGCCTACCCCCACCTATTCTTTTTCACAGAAAATTTGATTTTTTTATTCTTTCACAAAATTTTCCAGAATTTTATTTTTCTCAGAAAATAAGGCTCTGACAAAATCAGCGTCAAATTCCATTATCAAACCAATGGCATCCTTGATTTTCCACCGGTGAAGTTCCGGATGTTCAACCATTGCGATCAAATGCTGCTTCAGCAGCGGTAGGTACTCTGAATACTTTTCACGATGCACGAAAGAATATATTTCCGATATTTCAAAAGGCCTCTCGTTGGCCAGAGCGATTATTTTTGAAAGCACATCATATACCTGACGCCTCACTAATTCCTTTCCACTGACCTCAGCGGCATTTGCGAAATACATCGTCACTGCCATCAATATATGCCGATATGTATCATCGTACCCATGGAGTCTATGGGTGTAAATACCCTCAATAATCTCTGGGCGCCGCATATATTCTTCCAGCACTATCAATCCGTTATGAACGCCCCAGCTGGTGAGAAGTTTAGAAGCCTGAAAACGCTCCATTTCATTCCCACTGTTGAGCAGTTGCCTCACTGCGGCCATTCTTTCTTCTGAAATGTCTTCTCGGTCTAGGTCACCCGCCTCCACAGCGTAATCGGCGTGTTCCGGAATACCATTGAGCAGTTCGTATGTTTTGGGATCCATCGCCTTCACCTATTTTTTCACCGGTTTAATGTAGTCAGCCGGAACACAACCTTTGATCAAACATTCCCCATCCCTCGCAGCGTTTGCCAAATCTGTCTCTGCTCTGTCTAATGAGGTTTGATTTTTTGGCGGGGAAACGGGGACAAACCACGTTTTTGGAGTGCTTTCTAAACGTGGTCTGTCCCCATTTATTCTTTCCCATTAACCCCGAACAGCGACCTGCCCAGATGTCAGAGGAGAAGAAAGAGGGAATCCCATTTTACGGATGATCTAGGGCTAACAAAAGTTTGTCCAGCATGTGCCTTTCTCCGACACCGACGACACCATTATAAAGATCATCAAACTCACCAACCCTCGCCATTAATAATCCGTTTCCTTCCGCCACATACTCGCACAGCATGAGATCTTCCCAGAGCTTTCCAGACCACCCATTGAACAAGGCTTGTTTCATATCTAAATCCATAGGCACAATGGCTACATAAGAACATCGCTCAGATAAAAACGCCTCCAAGATAGTGCCGTCTGACAGATCCGATACGCGAACACCTCCAAAAAACTTTAACTTCCCATCGCGCTCTATGGTATGCATTATCGAATGACCTTGGGGAACTTCAATTCCCTGTGACTTTAACCCACCCCATAGCCCTAGATATTTGACGATCCTCGTGTCTGGCTGCCAAGCCGAATTACTCAAAAGCAACCAGGCTGCATATCCCGGCATGTTTTCGACAACGCGTTGATGTATGAAATCGAATACTGCTCTCAATGCCTCATAAGGCTTCGCTGACGCAATAAACTTAGCTGTCGATAATTTTAATCTGCAGTTTTCGTCATCCCCATTTAGATTGAGTATTTGATTGGGAACCGACAAATCATTTTCTCTCAAAATTTTGATTTCAGTAATCATAATGATTTCCCGCTTCGTCGTTAAAGTGCGGCCCCCGATTTTGAGGATCACCATCGCCGTAATCATGTCCCGCTGCATCGGCACGAATTCTCACTGTGCGCGTACCGCCACCTGCAGCGGGCACTTCAAACTCATAAATGGCTCCGGTCTGAGGGTTGCCCCGTTTGTCGACACTTTGGATTACTCGGCTAGGCTGCTGACTGGTCGGAATCCCGGCCTGCCGTTTCGCTTCATTAAATGCGCCACCTCGACCAGACCCAGGTGGACTCATATTTTCAGGAATTGTACCCTTTTCGTCTGGACTCTTTACAGGAGAGGTGCCTTTGCCCGTACTCCTTAGAGGCAGAATTCCAGCCCCCATCAAGACCAACTCATTGGCCAGTTTCTCAAAGAACCCGCCGCCCTCAGAATTCACTACACCCGCCATACCTGCGGTGGAGGATAAATTACCCGCTTGGACAGTTCCTACCCAAGCGGCCTCTCCGCCCCGTCCTTCAACCCTTAATTTCTTGACCAGCTCTGAGAATTTCGTATCGTCGTCGGCTAATTGATGGGCGATCTGGCGACAGGTATCAGGTGTTTTTTCACAAACCCCGTCGCGTTCCATTTCTCGAATTTTGTCTAGCGCTTCATATTTATCCCTGACAGCAAGCTTTTCCTTATCCGTGGCTTTGCTGTCCATTTCGGCCAGCATTTCTTTCACCTCCCGGTGATAGAGATAGTTATAGGTCGTGGCACTCCCGGCTATGCTGGCTCCTATCTGTGAATTGCCATCAACGAGAGTCGCTGCAAGTACACCCGTCAGCTGGGACAACATCACCTGCAGCTGGTCATTGCCGCCAGCGAAATCGATGAGTGCATTTATCGCAGCTTCGTTCAATCCAGCAGCCGCTGCACCGGTAGCAAAATCCCCGCCAATGACCTGGGAAATCAATCCCCCCATCAGCGCGTGCGCAATAACCTTCTCAACGCTGCCATCCGGGAACCTAATTGTGTTGTCGCCAACCCAATTGAACCCAGTGGCCATGGCGACGTTGCCCGCCTCTCCAATCAAAGCGGAACCGAAGTTGTCAGCAAAGCTGCCGCCACCGATAGTCGTAGAGATCCCGCTGGAAATGACGGCCCGCCCAGTTGTGCGGATCGCTACTTCGGTAAAGTTGTTGCTGGATAAAATGCTCGCCGTTTTGCTGTTTCCAGCCGCGAACCAATTGGCGTCCGCATAATCGAGCATGCCCGCCGTGAATCCAGCGATGGCTGCATTCTTCAGGCTGTCGGCACTGAAAGTTTCCTTGAAGGCAGCACCGAGATTGCCCTTGTTACTGATGGTGCTGGTTACAGCCGTCGTTGCCAGACTGGTAGCAATGACGCCACCGAAGCCTCCACTGACAAGAGCCAATCCACCCGGCCCCATTACGAACGACATCATGATCGCAATAGCGATTTGTGCCGCCGGTCCAACCCCCGAATTCTCATACTTGAAAGACTCGTGAATCTCCTTCACTCGCTGCCAATCCACGTCCCCTCGGGCTTCGGCATCTTTCAACCAGGCCAACTGCGGATCAGCCTTGACCATAGCGTCGATGGTCTGGCTGACAGATTGCTGATTCACATCCTTGATGTCGATTTTCAGGCCATCGACTGCCTTGATAACGATATTGCCCTTAGCGATCATCTGGGTTTGGCGCAAGGTCTCGTCGGTATTGCCGCGACCTTTGGAGGACACCCAGCCAGCGCTGTTGTTGGTCTTGGTATGGTTTTCGTCATGGAGGTCTTTGACCCCCTGAAAAGTAATCACCCCACTACTGTCCAGCGTGATGTTGTTGCCACTTTCCAGTTTGGCAACCTGATACAGCTGATCACCCTTACTCGACAGCGTCAGGTTGCCACCGGCCTTGATTTCAGAGCCGACGTGCTTAATGTCGGTCACCTCATCGTGCTGCATTTTCAGCTTGCCGAAGCTGCCCTTTTTCTTCATGTCGTAAAGGGAGTAATCGGTGTCTTGCAGGGCCAGGAGCTGCAAGTTATCGCCGGCCACCAGATACGCTTCATCACCCGCTGTAACGCGGCTGGAAATCACACTCAGGTCTTTGCCCGCATCCAGTTTGACGTCGCCCCCAGCAGTGATACCTGACATGACTTGAGTGACATGATCCTCCTGACGAGTCATGTTCTTGTTTTTGGAGCGCGAATGTTCCTCGTCCGCCGCCGAGGTTATGACTACGTTGTCGGTGGCCTTCATCGACACATCACGCTTGGCCTCAATGTCACTGGCAATAACACTGATGTCACGCTTGGCATCCGCCTTGAAATCACGCCCGGCATCGATATCGGCGCCCAGTTGCGTGACGCTGCTAACAGCTCCTCTCCAGCCCAGCGACGCGCTGTCGTTAACCTGCACGGAGGCCACGTTGACATCACGCCCTGCGTTCAACGACATGTCCTGACCACTTTTCAGGACGCCGCCGATGACGTTGATGTCGTTGGCCGCTTTGACGGTCAGGTCGTTGGCCGCCTCGATCCGCGCTGCGTTATCGGCAAAATCCTCATGACGAGTGACGGAGCCGTACTTGTCGTCCATCGAGGTGATGGTCCGCTCGTTGATCACATCGCCCGTGCGGGTGGTCAGGCTGACGTCCTTGCCGGCAATGATGCCGCCGGCCTTGTTGACGATGTTATTGGTTGCCAACAGATCCAGACGGTTACCCGCCTCGATCGAACCACTATTGACCAGATCCTTGCCCGCCGTCGCCGACAGATTATTCGTGGCCTTCAACGTCCCGACGTTATCCAGGTTTTCACCGGCAATCAGCGTCACATCACTCCCGGCAATCAACGCCCCGGTCGGGCCCAAACGGCCATTGGCCTGGGCCAGATACACCACCGGCACCAACACTTTTTCACCATTCACTTCATGCTCTTCCAGCCAGACGATGTCGTGCGTCAGCGCGGCGACTTGCTGCGAGGTGAGGCCGACGCCGACCGACAGGTTGAGCGCGTCCTTGCTGGCGATGGCGTTGTTCATCAGATACTTGAACATGCCCTCGTTGGAGGTCTGGCCGTCGAGGAAAGCCTGGCCTGTGCGTGCGGTGACGGCTTGCTGGATCAGGCGTTGTTCGTATAGGCCGTCGCCGAGGCGCTTGGCGCTTTGGTCTGGGTCGAAGCCGAGTTTTTCCAACAGGTAATCGGAGCTCATGAACGACTTGAGGTCGGTGAGTACCGGGTTGGTTTCGATCAGGTATCTGTGCGGATTGGACGGTGCCGTGGTGTTTGGCAGGCCGGTGACACGAGTGACCGGACGGGTGTCGATCGACTCCTTCATGTCGTTGCCGCGACTCGGCATGCCCGATCCGGCGCTGCCCTCGGGCACCTTGACATCGACCGTACTGGCGACGGCCTGAACCATGCTTGGGTTGCGGTGGAAGGTGTCAACGGCGCGCGTGCTGTCAGACACCGCTGCAGGGGCATCGATGAACAGGTTGCGCGGCCCGCCGCTGCTGGCGGCGACCATATGGTCCTGGGCATTCACCGACTCACTGCCAACCGTCCAGGTCGGAGCTGGCCCGGTATTGCCGGCTGCGGTGCTGCTGGAGCCCTGCCCGCTCAGGCGGAACAAACCGTTTTCACCGGTTGGCAGGGAGAAGCCAGGCAGGCTCAGCGGATTGACTTGCTGTTGTGCAAGGTCCGGCGGCAGTTGGCTGTTGATGCGCACGACAACAGTGCCGCTGTTGCCGACATTGGTATTGGCGACTTTATTGGTGCCACCGTTAGCGCTGTAGTCCTGATGAATGACGCTGTTGGCGATTTCCTGGGTGGCGGTTATCGAGACGTTTCCACCGGCCTGAATCACGGCATTGCGAGAGCTCGTGACGTCGGTAGCACCGGTACTGTTTACGGGCTTCTCGACAGCGACGCCTTGTTGGTAAGGCGCCAGCTCACTCGGTATCGCCATCAGATTATTCGGGTCGTACAACGACGGCGTTGAAGTCTCAAAGCCCGCGCTGTATCCGGACATCGCCCTACCGTATTTGCGACTGCCGACGTTCTCGCCTGTCTCGGCGTCAACGATGACGATGCCATTGCCGACGGTTTTGGCGATCGCTTTACGGATCAAACCCTCGGGCGCGATAACGTAATAGACGAACGGAAAATCAGGATTGTTGCGCTGGTTGTACGGCATGATCACGTTGGCCATGAATTGCGCCGTGGTACCTGTATGAAAAGGGGACAGACCACGTTTTCGTAATGTTTTCTAAACGTGGTCTGTCCCCATTTATTTTCCGCGACCCCGACTCGCACAACTTCGCCGTGGCCAACGGCTGCAACGTGATGGTCACGCCATTGATGAAAGGCGACGAAGAAGTCCTCGACCTGAAGAACAAATTCCAGACCGCACTGGACAACAACCCAGACGTACCGCGCCCACAATTGATGGTGTTGCGCCACACCCACGTGCACACCGCTGATAACCCGGATGGCTGGAAAGTCGGCGCCAAAGCCATCTCACGTTTTTACCGCACTTTTGATGCGTGGTTTGGCAACAAGCAAACACCAGTCAATGGCTTCCTCGCGCCGAGCCCGGAAGAGAAGTTTGCCGGACGTCCGGAGTTTGAGCTGGAGAGCCTGCACAAGACCGCAATGATCGGCACGCCGGAAGAGATCATTCCGCGGATCAAGTACTACCAGGAACTGGGCGTGGATGAGTTCAGTTTCTGGTGTGACAACAGCTTGCCGCATGAGGAGAAGAAGAAGTCGCTGGAGTTGTTTATCAAGCATGTGGTGCCGGCGTTTCGCTAAAGGTTTCGCAGGTTAAACCAAAAAAACGCCCCGCTTCAGACGGGGCGTTTTTTTGGAAACAGGCACCAACTCGTGCAACCTGGCTTTCGCAGCCTATTCGCCGCTGACATCCTCGCTGAGCACTTTGAAGGAGTGGAAGTTGAAGGCTATTTTTTCTTCTTCCTCATCAACCAGCTCATACCGTATACGATCCAGTCCGCCTTCAACCCTCGACACGCAAAGATCCATGAACTGTGTCAGGCCACCACCAAATCCCCGCACGTTCAGACCGCCCACGTTAAAAAATATGACCGCGATAGTCACTGCTCCAGGATCCGAAGACTTCGCCAGCGTCATCAACAGGTTGTAACCGGTAAGTCCATCTTCGGAATCCAGGCGAAGACTTTCCACATGAACGTATTCACGCAGAAAGCCATTCAGTGCTTCAACATTGCTCAATGGTTGATCCTTGGGTGCTTTAAGCTCCAGATATTTCAGCCGACAACCTGCCCTTATTTTGATTCACACCTTATTAGCGGCAGCCCTCATCAGAATGCGCACAACTTCATCTAAATATTTATCCAACATACCTCTCACTACTCTGACACTTCGCTAACGCTAAATTGAATAAAAAGGGACAACCCCTAAAAAATGCTTTCAACAAGGTATGAACGGTACCGGTGCTTCAGCTAATTGAATTAAACGTGATCTATCCCCATTTACCCTTCAAAAAGCAGTTAAAGCCCGGCCTTATAATTTTCATCACAAAAACACTTTTCTAACAGTGTCCATATCAGACTGGATAATTTCTAATTCTTTATCATCAACGCCGATTTCTATAAGACTCTCAACACTGCACTTTTCGTACGTATCTGCCAAAACCTCCAACATATCAATCGCGTATTGACTTTCCTTTGACAGCCTTAGCCCTCGACGAATGCCTTCCATGTAAATAGCAGTCTGAAGAACTGCGTTTGCGCCAGGAGCATCCTTTCGCATAAGACGCTCCAATTCGTCCTGAGTATACGCAAACGCTTGTTCCGGACGAAAACAAAGTTCATCAATCGCGTAACTATAGTTCCCTGCAACCATAGCCTTGGCCTGATTAAACATACTATCGACTCGCATATTCAATTTTCCACCGTAAATACATTCAATTGAATCTTTGGATAGCGGTCACGGAACTGAGTGATCACATCGGTACAGCTAGGACAGACAGCCTTCTCGGAGATCAAGTCTATTCTCCCAACTGCCTCCTTGTTATCACCGAGCCGTTGCGCCACTGTTTCAAGAATCTTGAATTCCGTATCCATATCTCGCATGTACCCTTCAGGTGAATTTACATATTTACTCGATGCGACCTTTGGCTTCAAGACCCATGTATCCACATCACCTGGCGGTTTCGGCAAATAGGATCCTTCACGATCATTGTATTTACTGTATGCCTTGAACACCATGGGCTCGGCAGATAGCGAGTCAATCTTTATTTCTGCAAATGCAGCGTTGCCCTGCGCAGGAAGCTCCCTGCGTATTTCTTGAAGGGCGTTTATAAGGCCTGTACGAACTTCCGGAGCCGTTGAGTTGGACAAATAAATCAAAGGATCCGGCTTCACCGTTGAAATCGTGGGCACGGTGTCTTTCACGCCCCAGGACAATCCCCCATCCAACACCAGCCCAAGTCCGACACCCGTGGCCGTAGCCACTGCTGCATTCGCCCTGACGACATCAATTCCGTTGTCTTGCATGGTGTGCAAGACATCCAGATACCCCTTGAGCCGAACCTCCTCCGGCCAATTCATGACCGAGTCAAAAGCTGCCTCCAGATCGGTAGCAGCGCAGCTAGGGCAATTGACGGCTCCCATCACCCACAAGGCTGATTTCGAGCTGGAACTGACAAGTCCCTCCATGACGGCCGCGAAGCCTTCAGCGCTACCGATTCCCTTTGCATTGAGGATTTCTGCTTGGTACTTCGGATCGTGCCGGTACTTGTATGGATCGACCAAAGCAATGTGGTCGAGCAGAGCTTTGACTGAATCTCGGTCTTTGAGCAGCTCCTTCAAGCCCAGCCTTTCGTCGTTGTAGTCAGCTAGAGTGACCCGAAACAACCCAGTATTCTGCGACTGTGAAACTTCCGTACGAAGGAAATTCGCCGCTGCATTGGTCTTACCATCGCTTTCACTGAAGGTCGCATTCCAGCCCTTGTCCACCATTGCTGCGGCCGTACGCAGCAACTCAGTCCGGGCTTGATCTTCACTAATTCCCCTTTCTGCAGCGTATCGATTAACCCGTTCATCATCAGAAGCAAATTTGATCTCATCCGGATGTAATTGCCGGTTGAATGAGGTTGCGTTCTTGGCAATGTCGATACCTGTTTGCAGGTCTCCACCTACCAACCCCGCAGCCGTCAAGCCCACCAACTGAGATGCCGTGAGCTGAAACTTCGGATTGTTTTTGACAATTGCGGCCAAGCTATTGCTCAACGCTTCGTTGGCGCCTGCTGCCGCTGCACCCGTGGCGAACCCCTTGCCTGCCGCTTCACTCAGGAGCCCGCCGACGACGGCATGCAAAATTGTTTTCTGGAGACTGCCATCAGGCCATTTCTGTTTCTTCGCATAATCGCCAACTGCGTTGAAGGCCACGGCCTGTAAAACGGCTTGCGCCTGAGCAGTCATTGACGAACCAAGATTGTCTGTGAAACTTCCACCATTTATCGCCGTACTGACACCCGCCTGGAACAATCCTTGCGCCCCAGAATAAGCACTGAATTTACCAATACCTTCAAGGCTGCTCAGATCAAAACCGTGAGTAACCTTGTTGACGTTATCGCTGGTCACACCAAACGCATCATCCAGGTAACCGCTGGTAAATCCGGCGGTAGCAGCCCCGACAGCATAGTTTTTTAAGTTGTCTTCGGAAGTGATGTCTTTGAGTACTGCACCAACATTCCCCCGGTTGTTGATCGTGCTCACAGCGGCCGAACCGGCCATCGAAGTGAGTACGCTGGAAACCATCACGTTGCCCCAACCGGCTGCTGCGGTCCCCACCGCGGTCCCTGCCTCAACCATAGCGGTGCTACCAGCCGCTGCCATTGCCGACCCGCTTCCGACGCCAGCACCCGCAACGCTACCCACAGCAGCGCTTGCAGCGCCTGCCGTGAGCACCGTTACAACTATGATGATTGCGAGCATTGCGCCTTGACCCAGGCTCGAGCTGCTGTATTTGAAAGACTCGTGAGTCTCCTTAATCAAGTTCCAGTCGACATCGCCACGCTTCTCGGCCTCTTTCAGCCAAGCCAGCTGAGGATCAGCCTTAACCATTGCATCAATACTTTCGCTGACTGTTTTTTTGTTGATGTCTTTGACGTCGATATGCAGACCATCAACGGCTTTGATCACCAGATTCCCTTGTGCAACCAGTTCGCTCTGGCGCAGGGTTTCGTTGGTGTGCCCCTTACCCTTCATGGAGTTCCAGGCCATGCTGGTACTACTTTTCTGATGACTTTCCTGATCGAGGTCTTTAACTCCCTCAAAGGTGATTGAACCGCCGCTTTGAAGAACCAGATCTTTACCGCTGTTCAGCTTCGCAACCTGATAACGCTGATCACCACCACTGGCCAATACCAGATCGCCTCCAGTGCTAATCTCGCTGCCGACATGAGTAACTTTGGTAACTTCGTCGCGTCGAGTTTGTTTTTTACCGAAACTGCCTTTCTTCTTTTTGTCGTACAACGAATAGTCGCTGTCTTGGGCCGCGAGTACGTCGAGATTATTTCCAGCGACTAAATAGGCTTCATCACCTGCAGTGATCCGACTTGAAATCAATGCAAGGTCATTACCCGCTCGCATCGCCACATTACCGCCTGCAGTTATACTGCTGGCTATCTGCTTGACATGATCCTCTTGGGTAGTGAGCTTCTTGCTTTTGGAGTATGAGTGACTTTCATCGGCAGCGGAGGTAACCGTTAAATCACCTTCAGCGAGAATCACAGCATTTCGCTTGGCATCGATTCCGCTCGCGATGGCGCTGAAGTCACGCCCCGCACTGATGGCTACATCGCGCCCGGCGTTTAAGCTGGAACTGAATTGAGTAATGGAACTTTGATTTCGTGCCCCGGACTCAACTTGCACCTGCTGTGTAGAAACAATACTTACGTCGCGACCTGCCTCGATCTTGGTATCCCGACCGCTAGAGATAACGCTACCACTGCTGGTTACATCCCGTGCTGCACTAATGGTCAGATCATTGGCCGCTTCAATACGTGCAGCATTGTCCAGATACTCGTGATATCGGGTTTGACCGTTTTTACTAAAGTCAGCACTGGTCACTGTACGCTCGTTGATGATGTCACCTGTAAGCGCCACCATACTGACGTCACGTCCGGAGATAATTCCTCCAGATTTATTGACGATATTGTCGCCGGCCAACAAATCCAGACGATTTCCAGCCTCAATCGAGCCGCTGTTGACCAGATCCTTGCCTGCGGTGGCCGACAGGTTATTGGTCGCCTTCAACGTACCAACGTTATCGAGATTCTCCCCAGCAATCAGCGTCACATCGTTACCGGCAATCAGCGCCCCGGTTGGACCCAGGCGGCCATTGGCTTGCGCCAGATACACCACTGGCACCAGCACTTTCTCGCCATTCACTTCGTGTTCTTCGAGCCAGACGATGTCGTGGGTAAGCGCGGCGACTTGCTGTGAGGTGAGGCCGACGCCGACGGAAAGGTTGAGCGCGTCCTTGCTGGCGATGGCGTTGTTCATCAGGTACTTGAACATGCCCTCGTTGGAGGTCTGGCCGTCGAGGAAAGCCTGGCCTGTGCGTGCGGTGACGGCTTGCTGGATCAGGCGTTGTTCGTAAAGGCCGTCGCCCAGACGCTTGGCGCTTTGGTCTGGGTCGAAGCCGAGTTTTTCCAACAGGTAATCGGAGCTCATGAACGACTTGAGCTCGGTCAGCACCGGGTTGGTTTCGATCAGGTATTTGTGCGGATTGGACGGTGCCGTGGTGTCGGGCAGGCCGGTGACACGAGTGACTGGTCGGGTGTCGATCGATTCCTTCATGTCGTTGCCGCGACTCGGCATGCCCGATCCGGCACTGCCCTCGGGCACCTTGACGTCGACCGTACTTGCAACCGCCTGAACCATGCTTGGGGTGCGGTGGAAGGTGTCAACGGCGCGCGTGCTGTCAGACACCGGTGCCGGGGCATCGATGAACAGGTTGCGCGGCCCGCCGCTGCTGGCGGCGACCAGATGGTCCTGGGCATTTACCGCAACATTACCGACCGTCCACGTTGGTGCTGGTCCGGTATTGCTGGCTGCGGTACTGCTGGAGCCCTGCCCGCTCAGGCGGAACAGGCCGTTCTCACCCGTCGGCAGGGAGAAGCCTGGCAGGCTCAGCGGATTTACCTGCTGTTGCGCGAGATCTGGAGGCAGTTGGCTATTGATGCGAATGACAACAGAACCGTTGCTTCCAACTTGGGTATCGGCGACTTTGTTGGTGCCGCCGGTCGAACCGTAATCCTGGTGGATAACGCTATTTTCGAGTTCCTTGGCAGCGGTAATGGAAACATTGCCGCCCGCCTGAATGACTGCGTTGCGGCCGGTGTTTGTCGCAACGGCACCGGTGCTGTCCACGGCAACTTCTGTTACAGATTCGGGAGTGTACTGGGTTAACTGACTAGGCAAGTCAACCAGGTTATGCGGATCATAAAGAGACGGTGTGGTGGTTTCGAAGCCGTAATTCAGGGCGGGCAATGCGATGCCGTATCCACGCAACGCGCTAACAATTGCGCCCGTCTCACTATCCTTAAGCGACACAACGTTATACCACTCACCGTCACGATTCCCCTCTCTGACGCGGCCGGAACTTGGAATGGCTTTTCGGATGGCGCCTGTCGAATCGATGTAGTACACATACGGGAAGTCTGGGTTGTTGCGCTGGTTGTAGGGCATTACGACGTCTTCGAGAAATTTCGTCGTAGTGCCGCCCCCCATGGACAGTATGTAAGTACTCGAACGCTCGATTGTGCCGCTTTTAGCGCCGACATTTTTTAGACTGTCAGCGGTGATGTTAATGTCGCCACCCGCAGAAACTGTACTTTTGCTGTTGAGAAACGTACCGCCCCGGAAAACAAAATCCTTGCCGACATTGAGTACTGCCGAGGCACTGCTGTCTGTGTCAGTACTCTGAAAAAACTCACGGGCTATCAGTTTGAAGGTGTAAGTGCCACCTATACAGTCACCGCAGACATTAGCGATATAGCCTGAAGTCAGCTTCCGGTCGCCCGACATCACCGCGCCTTCCGTACGGTTCTCGAACACATCCGCATTCATCGTAAAGCCGCGCCCGCTCTCCATCGAGCCGGAAATGTTGTACACCCCCGCCGCCCGAGCCGCGCCGCCATAGCCGCCCATTACCACATCGCCCAGGCCGTAGAAATCACCGTGCTGGTTGGTCAACGTACCGACACCAAGCGTCATGTTGTTGCCGCTGAAAATCAGCCCACGATCATTGAGCAGCGAAGGCGTGTTGATGATGAGGTTCTGTGCCGCACCGAGGGTGCCGTAGTTGGCAACACCGCCCGCATTGATGGTCAGGTCTTCGCTGGAGGTCATGCGTCCGGCATTGGTGAGCTGTCCGCCGATATTGACGGTCGACGTTGCGCCTACCGCAAAGCTACCGCCCGCCGCGACGTTCATCTGCGCGGCAGAAACGTAAGCGCCGCGCTGACTGGTCAAGCGGCCGCTGCCGCCGTAGGTCCCGCCGATTTGCAGATCAAGGATGCCATCACTGGCGATCAGCCCGTCGTTGTTCCAGTTACCGCCACGGATCTGCAGCGAATCCGAAGCCAGCAGTTTGCCGCTCGCGGTCTGGCTGAATTGCCCGACATTGACGTTCAGGCGCCCAGCCTGAATGACATTGGAGTTACTCCAGCTGTCAGCGTTGAGTTCCAGCAATCCGCCGGTGACGATGCTGCCGCCGGCGCCGATGACATTGGCGGTGGAGATATCGAATTTGCCGCGCCCGACGTGGTTGAGTTGCCCGCCGCCATTGAGAAAGCTGCCGACAGCCAGGGTCATGTCAACGTTGGCGGTTTCCAGTACGCCGTTGCGGTTGTCGAGCAGACCGCCGATCTGGAACAGGGTCTTGCCCGTGTTGCCCAGCGAACGCAGACGACCGTTCTGGTTGTCGACGCTGGCCGCTTTTACGTTCAGTTGGGTTTCGCTTTCGATGACGCCCGCGCCGTTGCGCAACGCACCGGTCAGGCCGAAGTCAATGCGATTCGCGGCGATCTGGCCGCTGGCGTTTTCCAGATTCGAGCCGGTTACGCCGAGTAACCCTTTTGCGTACAGAACGCCGCTGCTGTTATCCAGCGCGGTGGTGGTGATGCTGCTGTCAGCCGACTGCGCCGAAATGCGCCCGCCATTGTTGCTCAGGCCAGCCAGGGCAGTGAGTGTCAGGCCCTGCGCCTGAATGATGCCGCCCTGGCGATTGTTGTTCAGGTCAAAACCGTTGCGCAGCACGCCGACCGTGCGTGCTTCCAGTGCGCCTTTGATGCTCGACAGTGTGCCGCCACGGTTGTCGATGTTGGCCGCTTTGACAAAAACCTTGCCGTTTTGCGCGATGACCTTGCCGCTCTGGTTGTCGAAATCGCCGCTGACTTCAAGGCTCAACGCGCCTTCGCTCTGGATCGAACCCTTGCCGTTGCCCAGGCTGGCGGCGCTCAGTTCCACGCCGGCGTTCTGGCTGTAGATCAGACCATCGGCGCTGTTGTTGACGTCGCCCGTTGCGGTGATCTGCAACTGATCGTTGGCCGCGACCGTCCCCTTGTTGCTGTTGTCCAGCGAACCGGTGCGCACCTCGAGGGATTTCTGGCTGGCGATCTGGCCGTTCTGGTTGCGCAGGTCGGTCACGCCCTTGATCGACATCGCGCCGCTGCTCGCCAGCTTGCCGGCGTTGTTGTTCAGCTCGCCGCTCAGGCCGAGAGTGATTGCGTCGTTGCTGGCGATCTGTCCACCACTGTTGTCCAGACGCGAGGCGGTTGCGGTGAAAGCCTGTTCGGCATTGACTGAGCCGCCGGCATTGGTGAACGCCGTGCTGACGACATCCAGTGCCGCACCACTGAAAATCAGGCCTTGATTGTTATTGAGCGCACCGCCCAGCGTCAGGGTCTGCCCTGCGCCGCTGCTGAGGTTGCCCTTGTTGCTGTTGTCGACGCTGCCTGCCTTGACGGTCAGCTCGCCTTGGGCGACCACCGCGCCGCTGTCGCTGTTGAGCAACGCGTCCTTGAGGTCGACCGAGACATCGGCGAACTTGCTGGAGAGCGTGCCGCTGTTGCGGTTGTCGAGGCTGTCAGCATTGACCGTGAGGCCCTGCCAGCCGGAGATCAGGCCTTTCTGGTTGATCAGCCCGGTGCCACGCAACAGCAGTTTTTCGCCGCTGATGATCTTGCCGGACGTGTTGTTGAGCGCTCGGACGATGAGATCGAAACCGAGGTTGCTGGAGATCTCACCGCTCTGGTTGTTCACGTCACGCAGGCGTTTGAGCGTCAACGGTCCCTGGGCAGTCAACAAGCCACGCTGGTTGTCGAAATCACCATTGGCCAGGTCGAGAGTGATAGCTTTGTCGCCCAGCAGGCGACCGCCACGCTGGGTCAGGGACGTCAGTTTCAGATCCATGTCACCGCTGGCGGAGACTTCGCCGCCGTCGCTGGAATCCAGCCCAGTGGCGGTCAGCGTCAGGTTGCCTTGGCTGTTGATCAAACCACTGTCGCGGTTATTCAACTCGCCACTGCTGATCTCCAGAGACTGCGCCGCGCTGATCAAGCCCTTGGCATCGTTGCGCAGCAAACCGTCCACGGTCAGATCGAGGTCGCCACGGCTGACCAGGTTGCCGCCGCTGTTGTTCAGGCTTGCCGCGTGCGCGTCGATGGCCGCTGCGCCGATCATGCCTTTGACGTTGTCCAGTGCTGCCGCGATGCGCAGGGTCAGGCCCTGATTGCTCAACAGCTTGCCGTTGCTGTTATCCAGATTTTGCGCAGTGAAGGTAAACGCCTCAGCGCTGGAAATCGTGCCGCCCTGGTTGTTGACGCCGTTGAGCTGCTTGAGCAGCAGCGCGCCCGGAGCGTTGATCAAACCGCCGATGTTGTTCAACTGGCCATGGTTCAAGTCCAGGCTCAGTTGCGTGTTGCTGAACAGCTTGCCGCCCTGCTGATCGAAGCCACTGACCCAAGCCGTCAGTGCGTATTGACTGCCAATACTGCCGTCGCCGCCGTTGGTGACCTGGCCGGCGGTGAGGTTCAGGGTGTCGGCGCTGCTGAGTCGACCGTTGCTGTTATCGAAGGCGCCGGTGGTCACGGTGACCGCGCCTTTACCGCTGAGCGTGCCCTGTTGGCGGTTGTCGAGGCTGGCGCTGGCCAGCAGCAGCGCGCCATCGGTGACGATCTGGCCAGCCTGGTTATCGACGCTGCCGTCGCTGTCCAGCTTGAGATCCGCCGCGCTGGACAGGCTCCCGCCAACGTTGGTCAGTTTCGCGGTGTCGACCGTCAGTGTGCCTTCGCTGCTGACCTTGCCCGAGCTGTTGTCAACGGTGCCGGTGAGGTTCAGCGACATGCCTTGCTGGCTGAGCAACTGTCCGCCGTTGTTGGCCAGCGAGCGCCCCTGCAGAGTGAACTGGGCGCCCGCATCGATCAGGCCTTTGCTGCGGTTGAGCACCTCGTCGACGGTGAGCGTCAGGCCTTTACCGGTGAAGATCTTGCCGCCGTCGCTGTTGTCGAGTTTTTTGCCAGTGACCAGCAAATCGCCGTTGCTGCTGATTTCGCCGCCACGGTTGTCCAGGTCAGCGACGGCCAGGGTCATGTCCTTGCTCGATCCGAGCAAACCGTTCTGCTGATTATCGAGTTGATCGGCCTGCAGTTTGAGCACGCCGGTGGCGATCAACTGCCCCTTCTGATTGTTGACGGTTTTTGCCTGCACGCTGGCATCGGCCTTGCCGGCGATATTGCCTGCGCGGTTGACCAGTTCATCAGCGGTGACGGTGAGTTGGCCGTCTGCGATGACCGTGCCGAGCTGGTTATCCAGCGTCTTGTCAGCGCTCAGCAACAATTGGCCGCGACTGCTGATCAGGCCTTCACGGTTGTCGAGGCTGGCGCTGTGGCTGTCCAGCGAGACACCGGAGATGACGCCTTTGAGGTTGTTCAATGCCGCTGCGATGCGCAACGTCAGGCCCTGCTGGCTGAGCAGTTTGCCGTTGCTGTTATCGAGGCTGTGCGCGGCAAGCGCAAAGGATTGCTGACTGGAAATCTCGCCACTCTGGTTGTTAACCCCATTGAGGTTTTTCAGCAGCAGCGTGCCCGGCGCGTTGATCAAACCGTTCTGGTTGTTCAATTGGCCATGGTTCAGATCGAGCGTCAGGTCGGACTTGCTGAACAGTTCACCGCCCTGCTGATCGAGCCCGCTGAGCGAAACGTCCAGCGCCTGCTGGCTGGCGATGCGGCCAGCGGCGTTGTTGACCTGCCCGGCCTTGAGCGTCAGCGCCGCACCGCTGGTGAGTTTGCCGCCATCGCTGTTGTCGAACGCGCCGGTCTCGACGCGGCTAACGCCCTGGCCGAAGATCACGCCCTTGTGACTGTTATCCAGGCTGGCGCTGGTGAGGGTCAGCGCCGAGTCAGTGCTGATCGAACCGCCCTGATTGAGCAACGCGCCGGTGCTGGTCAACTGCAGGTTACCGGCACTGCCGAGGCTGCCTTTGCCATTGTCGATGCGCGCGGCATTGACGGTCAGCACGCCTTCCGTGCTGATGACCCCGGCATTGATCAGCGCATCGTCCAGCGTAATCACCAGGCCATTGAGGCTATTGAGCGTGCCGCCGCTGTTGTCCAGCGTTGTACCGTTGAGGGTCGCCGCGCCCTTGACGGCGGAGATCAAACCTTTGTTCTGGTTGATCAATCTGGCGACGCTCAAACCCAGATCGCTGCCGGATAGAATCTTGCCGCCGTCGCTGTTGTCCAGACGCAGGCCTTTGACGTTCATCAACACGCTGCTGGAGATTTCGCCGCTGCGGTTGTCGATGTCATCGACCGTCAGTGTCAGCGCTTTAGTAGTGCCGACCAGACCGCCGTTGCGGTTATCGAGGGTTTTGCCGCTAAGGTTGAGATTGCCTTGTGCAACCAGCGCGCCGCCCTGCTGTTGCAGCAGGCCGATGGTCGCCAACAGATCGCCCTGGCTGGAAATCCGTCCCGCTGCGTTTTGAATCTCCGCAGCCGTAAGGTTCACCGGGCCGACTGCACTGAGCAGGCCGCCGCTGTTATCCAGCCGGGTGCCGACGTAGGTCAGGCCAGCCTTGCCGCTGACCACGCCCTTGTCGCGGTTATTCAGCTGCGCGATATTCAAGTTCAGTTGCTGGTCGGCCTGGATCACCCCGCCCCGGTTGTCAGCCATGTCGCCGCGCACGGCCAGCGTACTCTTGCCGATGACTTTGCCGTCGCTGTTGAGCAATGTGCCGGCCTGCAGATCGATGGCGCCTTTGGCCGAAATGTCGCCCTTGTTGCGGTTGTCGAGCGTGCTGCTGATGCGCCCCGTCAGGTTGCCATCGCTGACCAGCGCGCCGGCCTCGCGGTTGTCCAGACTGGCCGCCTTCAGAAACACTGTGCGTGCCGAACCCATTACGCCGTCACGGTTGTCCAGCGCCCCGCTCAGATCGATATTAAGCCCCATGTCACCGAGAATCTGCCCGCTGCGGTTATCGAGCATGCCGCCGATGATGGCGATGTTCTGCGCGTTGAGCGTGCCGTTCTGGTTGTTCAGGGTTTGCACAGCGTTGATTGTCAGATTGCGGCTGGCAGTCAGGCTTTTACCGCTGTTATTGAGGGTCTGTGCGCTCAGGTTCAGATCGCCGCTGACATTACGGCTGCCGTCAGCATTCACGCCGGCTTCGATGGCGCCGGCGTTGGTCAACTGCCCGCCAGCGCTGAGGTTGATGCTGTTACGGGCGGCGAGGGTCTGGCGGTTGGTCAGGTTGCCTTGGGCCTGCACGGTGAGCGCGGTACCGGCGTAGACCGGTCCTTGCGCGTCGAGGCTGGCGGCTTTGACGTTGACCGCGCCGGTGGCCGAGGTGTCGGCCAGACTCAATTGGCCATTGGCATCGAGCTGAATATCGCCGCCACTGGCGATCAGTTTGCCGTCGAGCTTCACCCCGACGCCGGCCTCGGTGCCGACGAGTCTGATCGCCCCGGCGTACATGCCACCGAGCGCCGAGGAGTCGATTGCCAGTTGCGGTTTGGCGCTGCCGTCATCGGCGCGGGCCGTGGCATTCAGGCTGTCGGCATTGACGTCGTTGCGACCGGCGACGATGGTCAGGTTCTGTGCCTGAATCTGCGCATTGATTTTCGCGCTGCGGGTGATGATTTCGAAGCGATCGACGTTGGTCGCGTTGATGCCCGCGCCTTCGATGGCCACCGAACCCTGATCGACCTGAAAGCGATCCAGCCGGCCGTTTTCGATCACCGGTTTGCCAGTGGTCAGTGTGACGCGCGGCGAGTTGATGAAACCGCATCCGTTGCAAGTGATGCCATACGCGTTGGCGACAATCACCCGCGCCGACTGCCCAGCCACTTCGGTGTAACCGCGCAACTGGCTCGGGTTACCGCTGATGACTTCGTTGAGAATCGCCTGGGCCGGACCGCTGTTTTTCAGGTTCGGGTTGCCGATGACGTGCCCGCCCAGTTGCGTGTTTGACGTTTGCGCCGCGCCGTTGTTGAGGATGACGCCCTGCGCACCGACGTTGTAATCATGGAACTGGTTATGCGACAGACCACTGCCATTGGGCGTGGCGATGTTGATGATCGGCACACCGTTGCCGGCGCGGTCCAGCGAGGTATTGGGGTTGGCAACGACGATGCCATCGGCCTGCGCCCACATTGGTTGCCAGAACATGACGTTCGCCAGCAGGAAGGCCAGGCCGCGCTTGGGCATGCCCAGAAAAGTATCCTGTTTTTCTACGGCCGCGCGGGGCTGATTGGCGAGCGAGGTGTGGTCACGAACGTCCATGTGGGCGGTTCTCTAAAAAGTCGTTATCAGATGAAAAAGTCGAGGCGGAAATAGATCGGCGCTTCGCGCTCGGTCAGCGCGTCCGGTCGTTCCAGGGAATGGGCAAAGGTCACGCTTGCCGCCACGTGCTGGCCGCGGGCGAACAGCTCCAGCGAGTTGCTCGACATGCGCCCGTGCTGATCGCCGTTGTAGCGATCGCCACGAATCACGCCCTGGTCATAACCGAGGCTGGTACCGTATTCGGCGAACACCGGTTGCAGCCATTCGGCCGTTACCGGACGACTCCAGCGCAGGTCGTTGCGCCAGTAGCCACCGCTGTCGCCGGACAGCGATTGATCCTTGTAGCCACGGATCGACGCCGAGCCGCCAAGGCTGGTGCGCTGCGGGCTGAACAGCACATCTTCGCTGCGCTGGCCGGTCATCAGGCTGCTGAAGCTGAAGGATTCGCCGAGCAATTTGAACGGCTGCAAATAGCTCAGGGTTGCGGTGTATTTGCGGTAGCGTGCGTCCGGTTCACCGGGGCCGGGATCGTGACTGCCCTGCGCATCGAAAGCACCGATGCCCTCCTGCACGCCGGCATCGAAGTTGACGAACGCGCTGCCGACACGACGGCCATGGTTGAAACCGAACTGCGCTTCGCTGATGCGATTGCTGCTCAGTTTGAGCTTGCTGTCTTCGATGAAGTTGTTGCTGCGCAGGTACGAAAGTCCCGCACTGAGGGAGGTCTTGCTCACCGAGTCGCGATGGATCACGCGCTCGGCGCGCAGCTGATGGGTTTCGCTGTCGCCGGTCTGCTTGAAGTTGTAGCCGTTGGCGGCGATCTGCGAACGGTATTCGCTCTGACTGTAGGTGTAACTGAACGTCCACCAGCCCCACGGCAGGCTGTAATTGAGCATGGCGTTGTTGGAAGTGTGCTGGTGATCGGTCATCGCATCGTGACCGCCGCGCAGGCTCAGTTGGTCGGCGAGGCCCAGCGGGCTGTCCCAGTCGAATGACGTGCCCCACTGCTGCTCGCCGGTGCTGCGCTGGCCATCGTTGCTGCGGGACAGGCCGGCGCGCCATGGCGTCTGCGGCGTATTGGTGACCCGCACTTCACTGCCGCCGACATTCTGCCCCGGCGCCAGCTCCATTTTGGCCTGATTGGACGGCAGGCGATTGAGCTGGTCGACCATTTGCTCGATCTCGCGCAGGTTGACCAGCTCACCGCTCTTGCCGGGAAAGGCCATGGCCAGTTCGCGATCCGAGAGCCGGCTGTTTTCCGCGCCTTTCAAGCCTTCGAGTCTGCCTTCGACCACCAGCACTTTCAGGTGCCCGGCGGACAGATCCTGCTGTGGCAAGTATGCGCGGCTGGTGACCAGACCTTTTTCGATGTAAAGGTCGGTAATGACTTTAAGCAGCTCGTTGAGCTGCGGCACGCCGAGGCATTCGCCGATATAGGGTTTGAGCAAACCCGCCTTTTCGCGCTCCGACAGGCTGTCGGCGCCCTTGAGCTCGATGTCCTTGATGGTGAAACAGCGACTATCGACGGGCGCCGTCGGTTGCGCAGGCTTGGCGTCTTTGCCGGGCAGGTCCTTGAGTTCTTCAAGGCGCCGCTGCTGCTCTTCGAGCAAACGGTTCTGACGTTCGCGGATCAGGTCGGTTTCGCCGGGGGTGGGCGCAGCCCAAGCGGATTCAAGCGGAGAAAGGCAGAGCAAAGCCAAGCACAACCGCGCCGTGAAGGCGGGTGAAAACATCTTCGATCCCTCGACAGAAAAAGTGACATCAAAATAGTGGCGCGATATTAGATGGCCATCATTTTGACGTCAAACTTATGTTTGCACCGTTCATCGATGTTTGCCGCGCCTTCATACGGGTGAAACCAGCACCTGCGTACAAGTGGCCGGCGCGTTTTGCGCGGATAGTTGCCGTTGCCCATTCGGCATCTATTCTTGCCACACACCATCACAAGGAGTTTGCATGAGCACCTTCAAGACCCAAGACGGCACCGAGATCTATTACAAGGACTGGGGCAGCGGCAAGCCCGTGCTGTTCAGCCACGGCTGGCCGCTGGATGCCGACATGTGGGAATACCAGATGGAATACCTGAGCAGCCGCGGCTACCGCACTATCGCGTTCGACCGGCGTGGTTTCGGTCGCTCGGATCAGCCGTGGACTGGCTACGACTACGACACCTTCGCTGATGACATCGCCGGCCTGATCAACCATCTGGATCTGCGCGACGTGACCCTGGTCGGCTTTTCCATGGGTGGCGGCGACGTCAGCCGCTACATCGCCCGCCACGGCAGCGAGCGCGTTGCCGGCCTGGTATTGCTCGGCGCGGTTACGCCGCTGTTCGGCAAGAAAGCCGACTTCGCCGACGGCGTCGACAAGTCGGTATTCGACGGCATCAAGGCCGGCCTGCTGAAGGATCGCGCGCAGTTCATCGCTGACTTCAACGCGCCGTTTTACGGCATCAATCAGGGCCAGAAAGTCTCTGACGGCGTGCTCACGCAAACCCTGAACATCGCGCTGCTGGCGTCGCTCAAAGGCACCGTCGACTGCGTAACCGCGTTCTCTGAAACCGACTTCCGCCCGGACATGGCCAAGATCGACGTGCCGACACTGGTGATCCATGGCGACGGCGACCAGATCGTGCCATTCGAAACCACCGGCAAGCAGGCCGCCGCGCAAATCAAGGGCGCTGAGTTGAAGGTGTACGCAGGTGCGCCGCACGGGTTTGCCGTGACTCATGCGCAGGCATTGAATGAGGATCTGCTGGCGTTCCTCAATCGCTGAATTCCGCTTGGCACAAGCGGCCGGTAAATGCTGATCCACCAAGGCCCGCGCAATGAGGGCCTTGTGTTTTGCGCTATGGTATTTTTCAGCATCCGACATCAGGAGAAGGAAATCCCATGCTGCGAATTCTCGGCAAAGCCTCATCGATCAATGTGCGCAAAGTGCTGTGGACCTGTGCCGAACTGGACATCCCGTTCGAGCGCGAGGACTGGGGATCGGGTTTCAAGTCGCCGAACACACCGGAGTTTCTCGCGCTCAACCCCTGCGCCATGGTGCCGGTGATTCAGGATGGCGATTTCACGCTGTGGGAATCCAACACGATCATCCGTTATCTGGCGACACGTTACGGCGGCGCTCATTTGTATCCGGCTGAGCCGATCGCCCGAGCGCGGGTTGATCAATGGATCGACTGGCAGGCTTCGGAGCTGAATCGCTCGTGGTCATACCCGCTGATGGCGCTGGTGCGCAAGTCGCCGGATTATCAGGACCCCGACGCCTTGGCTGCTGGCTGCCGAGACTGGACGCGGAACATGGAAATCCTCGATCGCCAACTGCAGAAGACCGGCGCTTACGTCAGCGGCGAGCAGTTTTCCCTGGCGGATATTCCGCTCGGGCTGTCAGTGAATCGCTGGTTCGAAACGCCGCTCGATCACGGGGACCTGGCTGCGGTGCGCGCCTATTACGATCGCTTGAATCAGCGCGACGGTTATCGTTTGTACGGGCGCAACGGCACGCCATAAAGACACGCTCGATCAGGCTTGCTCACGCACCACGCCACGCTCTTCAAGCAAACGCACGAACATGCTCAGACTGCGCGACACGGTGCCCCGGCGCCAGACCAGCCATGTGGTCAGATAACGAAAATCCGCCGTCAGCGGCCAGACGCTCACCGTCGCGCTGCCGGGCATGCTTTGCAGCATTTTGCGCGGCATCAGCGCCAGGCCGGCACCGGCGCTGACGCAGGCGAGCATGCCGTGGTAGGACTCCATTTCAAAAATCTTGCCGGGCACGGCGGCGTCAGTGCTGAACCATTTTTCGAAATGGTGACGGTAGGAACAGTTGGAACGAAAAGCGTAGATATTTTCGCCATTCACGTCTGCCGCACGCTCGACCGGTGAATGGTTGAGCGGCGCGATGATGACCATTTCCTCCTCGAACGCCGGCACGCCTTCCAGGGCCGGATGCAGTACCGGGCCGTCGACAAATGCAGCGGCGAGACGCCCGGCCAGCACGCCGTCGATCATCGTCCCCGAGGGTCCGGTCGAGAGGTCGAGATCGACCTTCGGGTGCTGCTGGTTGTACGCCGCCAGCAGTTCCGGAATGCGCACTGCCGCGGTACTTTCCAGCGAACCCAAAGGGAACGCGCCCTGGGGTTCCTCACCTGCCACCGTAGCGCGGGCTTCCTGCACCAGATCGAGAATGCGCCGCGTGTACTCGAGAAAACTCCACCCGGCCGGTGACAGGCGCAGACGGCTTTTCTCGCGGATGAACAGATCGACGCCGAGATCCTGCTCCAGCTGTTTGATCCGAGTGGTCAGGTTCGACGGCACGCGATGGATCTGCGTGGCGGCCGCGCTGATGCTGCCGTGCTCGGCCACGGCCTTGAAGATCTCCAGTTGCACCAGATCCACAGTCATTCTCCAAACGTGAAGGAAACGATCTTTATTATTCAGTTTCCAGAAAACTAAAGCCACCCTACTCTAGGCCCATTCGACGAACCTACAGGACAACGTCATGAGCCAGATCTCCAGCCAGACCCACGCCATCTCGATCAACCCCGCCACTGGTGAGCGGATCGGTCACTACGCATTTGAATCCGCCACTGCCCTCGATGCGGCACTGACTCGCGCTGCATTCGCTTTCGGCAAGTGGAAGCGCAAGCCGCTGCAGGATCGTTCGCGCCTTTTGACCGCCCTCGCCGGCGCGCTGCGTGAAACCGCCGAAGCCATGGCAACCATGATCACCGAGGAAATGGGCAAACCGATCGCCCAGGCCCGTGGCGAAATCGAGAAATGCGCCAAGCTCTGCGAGTGGTACGCCGAACACGGCCCGGCCATGCTCGACGCTGAAGCCACGCGGGTTGAAGGCGGCAAGGCACGCATCGAATACCGCCCGCTGGGGCCGATTCTGGCGGTGATGCCGTGGAACTTCCCGATCTGGCAGGTACTGCGCGGCGCGGTGCCAACGCTGCTTGCCGGCAACACTTACGTGCTCAAGCATGCGCCGAACGTGATGGGCAGCGCTTATCTGTTGCGCGATGCGTTCGTCCGCGCCGGTTTCCCCGAGGGCGTGTTTGAGGTGATCAACGTCACCCCAGAGGGCGTTTCCACCGCCATCGCCGATCCGCGCATCGCCGCTGTGACCCTGACCGGCAGCGTCCGCGCCGGCATGGCCATCGGCGCTCAGGCCGGTGCGGCGTTGAAGAAGTGCGTGCTGGAACTGGGCGGCTCCGATCCATTCATTGTGCTTGATGACGCCGATCTGGATGAAGCCGTGCATGCGGCGGTGGTCGGTCGCTATCAGAACTCCGGGCAGGTCTGCGCGGCTGCCAAGCGGCTGATCATCGAACAAGGTGTGGTCGAGGAATTTACCCGCAAGTTCGTTGAAGCGACACGCCAGTTGAAAATGGGTGATCCGCTGAACGCCGACACTTACATCGGGCCGATGGCGCGTTTCGATCTGCGCGACGAACTCGATCAACAAGTGCGCGACACCCTTGAAGAAGGCGCGACCCTGTTGCTCGGTGGCAGCAAAGCCGAGGGCGCTGGCAACTACTACGAACCGACCGTGCTGGCCGACGTGACCGACCGCATGACCTCGTTCAAGCAGGAGCTGTTCGGCCCGGTCGCCTCGATCATCACCGCCCGCGATTGCGCGCACGCCGTCGCCTTGGCCAACGACAGCGATTTCGGCCTGACCGCCACGATCTACACCGCCAACGTCGCGCTGGCCGAGCAACTGACCAGCGAACTGGAAACCGGCGGCGTGTTCATCAACGGCTACTCCGCCAGCGACCCGCGCGTGACCTTCGGTGGCGTGAAGAAGAGCGGCTTCGGTCGTGAGCTGTCGCACTTCGGCGTACGGGAATTCTGCAACGCCCAGACCGTGTGGCTGGATCGCAAATAAGCCAGACGCCCTGAAACCTGTGGGAGCGAGCTTGCTCGCGAAGCAGTCTGTCAGTCGCGAATGTATTGACTGACACAACCTCTTCGCGAGCAAGCTCACTCCCACAGGGGGACGGCGGCGTATGTGATGTGGGGCGTAACACCCTTCCATTGTGGGAGCGAGCTTGCT